>OY760938.1:1587500-1697500 GCA_963664255.1 Intestinibacillus sp.
TTTTGTAGAACGGTCCGGCGAGTTAATGTACGTAGCAAGGTTAAGTGACTGGAGTCATGGAGCCGTAGCGAAAGCGAGTCTGAATAGGGCGAATGAAGTTACGTGTATTAGACCCGAAACCGGGTGACCTATCCATGAGCAGGCTGAAGTTGCGGTAAGACGCAATGGAGGGCCGAACCCACGTCTGTTGAAAAAGCCGGGGATGACTTGTGGATAGCGGAGAAATTCCAATCGAACTCGGAGATAGCTGGTTCTCCCCGAAATAGCTTTAGGGCTAGCGTTAACTTAGATTCCCGGAGGTAAAGCACTGAATGAGCTAGGGGCCGATAAGGTTACTGAACTCTATCAAACTAAGAATGCCGGAGAATTGATGGTTAGCAGTCAGACTGTGTGAGATAAGTCTCATGGTCAAAAGGGAAACAGCCCAGATCTACAGCTAAGGTCCCAAATAGATACTAAGTGGAAAATGATGTGAAACTGCGAAAACAACCAGGATGTTGGCTTAGAAGCAGCCACTCATTCAAAGAGTGCGTAATAGCTCACTGGTCGAGTGGTTTTGCGCAGAAAATGTAACGGGGCTAAGTATCTAACCGAAGCTTAGGCATTGTCCGTAAGGACATTGGGTAGGGGAGCGTTGTATGCGGGGTGAAGTCAGATCGTAAGGACTGGTGGACTGCATACAAGTGAGAATGCCGGAATAAGTAGCGAGAATTATGTGAGAATCATAATGGCCGAAAATCTAAGGTTTCTTGGGGAAGGTTCGTCCGCCCAAGGTTAGTCGGGAGCTAAGGCGAGGCCTAACGGCGTAGTCGATGCACATACGGTTGAAATTCCGTAACCACCAAAAGTGTTAAACCAGAGGACGCTTTCATTAAGTCGAACCCGGGCGATGGTTGCCCCGGGCGTAAGGGACCGAAATTTTAGTAGGGAAGTCGATGGCGTGAGAGACGAGAAAAGTCTGGCGAATTGCTCAGGTGCCCGTACCGCAAACCGACACAGGTAGATGGGATGAGAATTCTAAGGCCAACGGGAGAAGGGTTGTTAAGGAACTCGGCAAATTAACCCCGTAACTTCGGGAGAAGGGGTGCCTGCAGCAATGCAGGCCGCAGTGAAAAGGCCCAAGCGACTGTTTAGCAAAAACACAGCTCTCTGCTAAATCGAAAGATGACGTATAGGGGGTGACGCCTGCCCGGTGCTGGAAGGTTAAGGGGAGTGCTTAGCGCAAGCGAAGGTACGAACTTAAGCCCCAGTAAACGGCGGCCGTAACTATAACGGTCCTAAGGTAGCGAAATTCCTTGTCAGGTAAGTTCTGACCCGCACGAATGGCGTAACGATTTGGGCACTGTCTCAACAGCCCGCCCGGCGAAATTGTAGTACCGGTGAAGATGCCGGTTTCCCGCAACTAGACGGAAAGACCCCATGGAGCTTCACTGTAGCTTGATATTGGATTTCGGTACTTCATGTACAGGATAGGTGGGAGCCTAGGAAGGTAGAGCGCAAGCTTTACTGGAGGCAACCTTGGGATACCACCCTTGGAGTATTGGAATTCTAACCTGCGGCCCTGAATCGGGTCGGGGGACACTGTCAGGTGGGCAGTTTGACTGGGGCGGTCGCCTCCTAAAGAGTAACGGAGGCGCTCAAAGGTTCGCTCAGCACGGCTGGAAATCGTGCGGTGAGTGTAAACGCATAAGCGAGCCTAACTGCGAGAATGACGGTTCGAGCAGTAACGAAAGTTGGAGTTAGTGATCCGGCGGTATGTGAATGGAAATGCCGTCGCTCAACGGATAAAAGCTACCCTGGGGATAACAGGCTGATCTCCCCCAAGAGTCCACATCGACGGGGAGGTTTGGCACCTCGATGTCGGCTCATCGCATCCTGGGGCTGAATTCGGTCCCAAGGGTTTGGCTGTTCGCCAATTAAAGCGGTACGCGAGCTGGGTTCAGAACGTCGTGAGACAGTTCGGTCCCTATCTGTTGCGGGCGTAGGAATATTGAGAGGAGCTGTCCTTAGTACGAGAGGACCGGGATGGACGTACCGCTGGTGCACCGGTTGTTCCGCCAGGAGCATAGCCGGGTAGCTAAGTACGGACGAGATAAACGCTGAAGGCATCTAAGCGTGAAACTCTCCTTGAGATAAGTATTCCCATCCTTCGGGAGTAAGTCCCCTTGTAGACTACGAGGTTGATAGGTCAGGAGTGGAAGTGTGGTAACACATGTAGCGGACTGATACTAATCGGACGAGGGCTTGACCTAATTATATTGGGTTGAATCTCGAAAATAAGCTTTGCGAGTAAGTATTGTTCAGTTTTGAGGGTGTAATAGAATGTTTTATACGAAGCATAGAACAAGAGAAGGCATCTTCACAAGAGCAGGTTTCTTGAGCGAAAGAGAAAGCACAAAAGAAGCAGAATGGTTCGGTTTTCTTTTGCATACTTTTCTTTTTTCGTGAAAAGAAAAGTATGTGCACCATTAGCTCAGATGGTAGAGCAACTGACTCTTAATCAGTGGGTCCTGGGTTCGAGTCCCCGATGGTGCACCACTTCCTTTGAAAAGAGGAAAGAGCAGCGAAGGAACGGCCCGTTGGTCAAGCGGTTAAGACGGCGGCCTCTCACGCCGCAAACAGGAGTTCGATTCTCCTACGGGTCACCAGCAATAAAAAAGAAACAAACACTTGACAAAGTGCTTGTATATATGGTATCATAGCAAAGCAGTTTGCGAGATATTGAAGAGAAAGTGCGTGTTTTTGGTGACGAGGGTACACCTGTTCCCATTCCGAACACAGTAGTTAAGCTCGTTTACGGTGAAAATACTTGGCTGGCAACGGCCCGGGAAAATAACACGATGCGCACACGAAAGAGATCGCATAATACGCGGTCTCTTTTTTCTTTAACATTTCTAGGTGATAAATATTCTAGGATAAACAAACACTAAATATTCCTCAATAGCTCAGTTGGTACGCCACTTCGCAGAGTGGTGTTTCGGAGGTCAACCGCCGTAGGCGGCACTTAGACCGGAGATGAGCATGCCATGTGCAGAGCACATGTTTCGTAAATGAAGAAACACTAAATATTCCTCAATAGCTCAGTTGGTAGAGCATGCGGCTGTTAACCGCAGGGTCGTTGGTTCGAGTCCAACTTGAGGAGCCAAACAGAACTTGCCGCTACAAAGCGTGGCGGCAAGTTTTCTATCAAAAAGATGTTTATGGGCCTTTAGCTCAGTTGGTTAGAGCAGCCGGCTCATAACCGGTCGGTCCCGGGTTCAAGTCCCTGAAGGCCCACCAAAATCAAACGATTAAGATTGTCTTGTATCGAAAAAGCCAGTGACAGTGCTTTTTACATTCGAATACAGATGATGATATGAAGGGGTATAGCTCAGCTGGTAGAGCAGCGGTCTCCAAAACCGCGTGCCGAGGGTTCGATTCCTTCTGCCCCTGCCATTATGGCCCGGTAGCTCAGTCGGTTAGAGCGCTAGCCTGTCACGCTAGAGGTCGTGGGTTCGAGCCCCATCCGGGTCGCCATTTTTTTAAAACTGCATATTTGCTGCTGTAGCTCAGTCGGTAGAGTACATCCTTGGTAAGGATGAGGTCGTCAGTTCAATCCTGATCAGCAGCTCCAGATTTTTGAAACACTATATCATATTTTCGTGATATAGTGTTTCATTTTGTACATAAAACAAACGATAAAAGCATTTTTAGAAAAATATGTGACGCAATAAAATATGACTGCCAATGAGAATTAATAAAACACCACCTAAAAATTCAGCATGAGTTGCAAAACGCTGACCAAATATGGAGCCAATGCGAACAGCAATCACTGAAAAAGTAAAGGTGATAAATCCGATGAGCATGATGGCGTGCAATAAATCCACGCGCAGAAACGCAAAGGTGATGCCAACGGCAAGTGCATCAATAGAGGTTGCGATGGACAACGGCAGCATGGTATTCCAAGAAAATGAAGTGGGAATTGGTTCTGTGGCGGATGCAGGTGCGGTCGCTTCAAAAATCATATTGCAACCGATACATACAAGCAAAATAAATGCAAGCCAATGGTTTAAGCGCTCCATATGTGCAGAAAACTGTGTGCCAAGAAAATACCCTATGATGGGCATCCCAGCTTGAAAAATCCCAAACCAAAGCCCAGTCAGTAGTGCATAACGCAGTTGAAAAGTACGTTGGGTTAGACCTTTGCCAAAAGCAACAGCAAAGGCATCCATTGACAAACCAACTGCAAGGGTAAGACAGTCTATCAAGCCCATTTTAATCGGTGCTCCTTCTTATTAGTGTGTATCGCAGAAAGCAGATTGCCGAGGGAAACCTTCCCAACGAGATACATGGAAAAATGCGCCATGCTATTTGATGGCATTGCAGGCAGCAGTGGACCGATCAAATGCCGGTGGGAGATGCATATCTGATAGTTTAACAGATGGTGTGTACAGAAAACAGTAGAAAGAGGGAATGGGAAAGTAGGATATTTATCATGTAGCACACGCCTTTCCCCTGGCTGTAGAGACTATAAATAATTTTGTGTTTCTAGTTTAAACATGCTCCGGAGCGGTAAGGATAGAAATAGATCTAAAACTTACTGCAAAGAAGCATTTTATATGTCTATGATACCAAAAGAAGTGGTCAAACAACTCATTCGGGAAGCTAACCCTAACAGTACCACTGAAGTGCTGGATTTGTTATGGGAAATGTTTAAGGAAGTGCTGCAGGGTGCGATGGAAGCAGAACTGGAAGAACAACTCGGCTATGCCAAAAGCGATGTGTCTGCTAAGCAGACAGAAAACCATCGCAACGGGTATTCCAAGAAGACCGTAAAATCAGAACTGGGTCCCGTAGAGCTTTCGATCCCTCGGGATCGAAACGGTGAATATGAGCCGAAAATCATTACAAAGCACGAACGAAATATCACAGGTTTAGAAGAAAAAGTTTTGGGGCTATATGCTGCTGGGATGTCTACTCGTGATATTCATGATCAGATTCAGGAATTGTACGGCGTGGAGGTGTCCGCAGAGCTTGTCAGCCGGATTACAGACAAAGTGCTGCCACTCGTGACAGAGTGGCAGTCCAGACCATTAGATGAGGTGTATCCGTTTGTTTTTATGGATGCGATTCACTACAAAGTGCGTGAAGACAAAACAGTTGTCAGTAAGGCAGCTTACGTGGTTTTAGGCATGAATTTAGACGGATACAAAGAGATTTTAGGCATTTATGTCGGCGCAAATGAATCCAGCAAGTTCTGGCTGTCAGTTCTGAATGAGCTGAAAAACCGTGGTGTGAAAACGGTTTGCATGTTCTGTGTAGACGGACTAACTGGATTCAAAGAAGCGATTGGTGCGGCATTCCCAAAGGCACAGATTCAGCGTTGTATTGTGCATCAAATTCGTTCTTCCACACGATATGTCAGCTATAAAGACATCAAAGAATTCGTGCAAGACCTGAAAACCGTTTATGGTGCTGTATCAGAAGAGCTTGCGCTGGATAACCTAATGACGATGAAAGACAAATGGGGTGCTAAATACCCAAGCTCGATTCGTAGTTGGGAAAATAATTGGGACTGCCTAAGTACTTTCTTCAACTACCCTCCAGAGGTGCGAAAAATTATCTATACCACCAACTGCATCGAAGGACTGCACCGCCAATTTCGCAAGGTTACCAAGACAAAAGCAGTATTTCCCACCGACCAAAGTTTGCTGAAAATGCTGTGGCTCGCACAGGACAAAATCCAGAAAAAATGGACACAACGTCAGCGCAGCTGGGATTTGGTGCTGGCACAGCTGCAGCTGCTGTTCGCGGAACAACTTGCCAGCTAAACCCTCGTTTTATTTCTTGCCGCACGGAGCGGAAACACAAAATTCAGGACAGTCTCCTACTGTAAGCAGTCAAGCAAACTACAGAGTTTTTCGCCACAAAATTCCAAGCAACTGTCGTTCAGAATCGAGTCCTCCGCTAAGAGTCGGTTCTCCAGAAAGTTGCCCTTTATGTACTTCACCATGCTTTCCACCTTGCCTTTGCTTTCTGGGTCAGCACCACAGCAAAGCTAGATACCCACCTTGCATTCTTGACGGAACTTCTCAAACTCGTAGGTATGGATGATGTCGCCGGTGTTTTCAGATACGCAGACGATGCTGCTTGGTCAAACATCATTTCCCTTGGCATACCGCCCCGATAGCGGAAGCAATGCTCACAGGGTCTGCTGCTGTGTATGGACGGCTTTGCAACTCTGCGTACTTGTATCGGCAATAGGGCAGGATAAAAGCGGCTGTATACACCTTGTATCTACCAACCATCCACGGTTTTCATCCATTTATTACCGAAATCCACCTGCAGCTGCTGTCCCATCGGCAGCTCCGGCACCGCTTCATAATCTCGTGGATTCGGCTTTTTACGCAGGCCGTACTCCTCACGGAGCAGTTTCACATAGCGGCAGACCGTCCGTTCTCGGAAGGGGGCGCTGTAGTGTTCCTTCAGCCAGTCGCAGACCTGCGCGGCACTCAAACTCGAATACTCATGCAGCCAGAGGATGATGGTATCGCGGTATTCATCCAGCGCCTGCACCCCGCAGACGCGGCTATGATGCGATTTGTACTCATCTACGGACATATTCCAGTAGCGGTCTACCGTTCTCCAATTAAGGCCAAGGCTTTTCGCCACGGTATCTTTTCGGAATCCTCGTTCCTTTAGTTGCTGTGTGTTTTTATACACAGAATATCCCTTCATTTCTCGCAGCCTCCATCCAGTGCTCCCGTTGTATCATCTGGCTGGAAACTGTGTAGTTGTTGGCGGAATACTCTGCACTTTAGTTTACCATTTACACCTGTTTTATCAGGATTGGCGGTCAAATTTTGTGGATAAATCTGCATATCAAAACGCGCAGGAAACAACAGATAACGAAAACCGGCATACTCCGCTTTTCTGGGAGTATGCCGGTTTTGCTTTAGATTTCCATAATGACAGGAAGAATCATGGGACTGCGTTTTGTCTTTTTGAATAGATATTCGCCGAGTTCGTTTTTGAGAGTACCCTTGATGCTATTCCAATCATAAACATTTTGGTCGGTGCATTTGTCAAGCGCTTTTTGTGCAATGGTGCGCAGCTGCTCCATGAAATTGTCAGATTCCTTGATATAGATGAACCCACGCGATACAATGTCCGGACCTGCAATGACAACGCCGCTTTCTCGATCCATTGTGACAACCACCACCAGAAGACCGTCCTCCGCAAGATGCTTACGGTCACGCAAAACAGCGGTGCCAACATCGCCAATCCCAAGACCATCGACGAGAACACGACCAGCAGGAACCGGATTGGCAAGGCGCGCAGACGTTGCACTGATTTCAATGGGACGACCAATTTCCGAAATCAAGATGTTTTTAGAGGGAACCCCCATCTCCTGCGCTAGCTTTGCATGCATCTCCAAATGGCGATGTTCGCCATGAATGGGAATGAAGTATTGTGGACGGCATAGACCCAACATGAGCTTTAACTCTTCTTGACAAGCGTGCCCAGAAACGTGAATGGCAGCGTTGCGGTCATAAATCACTTCTGCACCCTTACGCGACAATTCGTTAATCATATTATATACGGATTTTTCATTGCCTGGAATCGCGGAAGCTGCCAACAAAATACGGTCACCTGGAATGACTTCAACCATTTTATGTGAAGCATATGCCATGCGGTATAGTGCCGACATGGTTTCACCTTGTGAACCGGTTGAAACAATGACAATGCGCTTCTTTGGATAGCGATTGATGGTATTGAGCTCAATCAAAACATTTTTGTCATCACGCAGATAGCCAAGCTCCATTGCAACGCGAGAAATATTCTCCATGCTGCGACCGCAAATGGCAACTTTGCGCCCATGCCGCGCAGCAATATCAAAAACCTGCTGCAGGCGATAAATATTAGAGGCAAAGGTGGCGATGATAATACGTTCATCACAGTCCTTGAAAAATTTTTCAAAGGCAGCACCAACGGTTTGCTCACTCATGGTATAACCAGGTCGCTCTACATTGGTAGAGTCGCTCATAAGCGCGAGCACGCCTGCCTTGCCCAATTCGCCAAAACGGGTCAAGTCAATCATTTCGCCGGACACCGGCGTCAAATCAACCTTGAAATCACCCGTGTGAATGACCACACCCAACGGCGTTGTGATGGCGATGGCAACGGTATCTGCAATCGAATGATTGGTTTGAATAAATTCAATACCGAAGCAGCCCAACCGGAGCGTATCTCCTGCACGAACATGATTCAGCTTGACTTTATCCAGCAACCGATGCTCTGTCAGCTTGTGCTCAATGATACCGCATGTCAAGCGCGTAGCATAAATGGGAATATTCAGCTCACGAATCAAGTAGGGAATGGCACCGATGTGATCTTCATGACCATGTGTAATCAGCAGCCCGCGGACGCGATTCCGATGGCGCTTGAGGTAGGTAATGTCTGGAATCACCAAATCCACGCCCAACATATCATCATCTGGAAATGCAAGACCGCAATCCACCACAATGATGTCGTTGCCAAATTCAAAGGCCGTCATATTCTTGCCGATTTCGTTCAGACCGCCAAGAGGCACGATTTTCAATTTTTCTTTCATAATTTTTTTATCACTTTCCTTTTCTATTGTCAGAGATTGGTGTATACGCGACACTGATACTTATCGCGTGAAAAAGAAAGGTAAGCATTGGGATGCTCCCCCTTCTAGTACTTCATATATAGAACCTATATGCAACACACAGCAGCGCAACAGGAACATCTTTTTCGCATCTAAGCGTTATATACAGCAGCATATCTCATTTATAATGATGGTATCCAAAAAGGAGGATATGCAAATAAGACAATCAAAAAGCTAAGCCGATATAAAAAACACAATGGTTTATAGTATAATTATAGTATAAACGAGTCCATTATTAGTATAGCACATTTGGAAGGGATTGTACAGACCTTTCACGGTCTTTCTAGTTTGCCCATAAAAGCAGTGCTTTCATGCAGTGCAGCCGAAAAAAGTTTGCAAAAAAAAGTTTGCGAAAAGTCTTATTTTAACATATTTTTCGTAGAATTATACAAAAATCATGTTCAAATGCAGAAGATGTCGGGAAGAGTCAACAGATTTTTCAAAAAAGGTTTGACAAAACCACAATCCTCATGTATTATGGTTTACAAGTTGGTAACAATACTAAAACAAGATGGCAACAATCTGTCATCCAGCACGCAGCATCCCGCTGTGTGAAACCCGAGATTGGAGAAGTTATTACGATGTCAAAGCATTTTATTTGGACGCGCTTGGTTGCGCTTTTGGCAAGCTGCTGTTTATGCATCATGCCTGCGGCTGCATACAACGTGCAAGCCATGATTGCACCGGTTGCAGTGCGCACCACAGGTGTGGGTACAGCAAACCTTGTTGAAGAAAATATGGTTGATGAAGTCAACCCCACCATCAATGCGGTTACATCTGCAGTATCCTCAGAAGGAACAGTAAGAAGCGTAGCGCAGATAGATACAGCAGCACAAGCAGATGAAGCGGCAAAAGCACTGGCAGCCGAGCAAGCTGCTGCCGCCGCTGCAGCAAAGGCAGAAGCGGAAAAAAAGGCTGCAGCACTGGTCTATACCCCTTTGTATGGCAGAACGGTGAAATATGTGCCGTCAGCGGCCATTCCGGCGTCCGTACAGGCACATGGAACCTTGATGGGAAAATATAAGCTGACCTTTTACTGTGGCTGTGAACAATGCTGCGGCAAGTGGAGCGATGGCATCACCAGCTCTGGTGCAACAGCTGCAGAAGGACGCACCATTGCGGTTGACCCTTCTGTGATTCCGATTGGCACAAAGGTCTACATTGAAGGCTTCGGTGATTTTATTGCAGAAGACGTGGGCGGCGCAATCAAGGGCAATAAGATTGATATTTATTTGAATGACCACTCTCGTTGCTATGATTTGGGCGTAAAATATGCCAATGTATTTGTAGTTAGATAAATAGTGCTTTTGCACAATATGGTTTCTTGCTATCAAATGAAAAAGTCCGACATCTTTTGGGGATGTCGGACTTTTTCCGCATGAGCAAATCGGCGGTGCAGCATATAAAATTTTATGTGATTTGAATGGTATAGCCCATGGTATCCGATGCAAAGGACAACAGCTGGCGCACAGTGGTTTGGGCACGCACTGCTGCCTCTGTCAGCAAGCCATTTGCGATGGCATGGGATTCAATTTCTGCCTTTTGGGCTGCTGCGAAATCTGTGTAATCGCGAATGGTTAGGGGATTGAAGACGTTGTTTTGCTCATCAAAAATCACCAGACTGTCTTCGTCAATTTCGTGGGATATAATTTTGGCGGGCGGCAACGAAATCAAAATGGTTTGGGCTTGTAGCTCCACGGCAATCAGTGAAGCGTCAATGCCGGCTTTCATTACGCCATCATAGGATAAAAGAAAGCTTTTTTGTGTGAGTGGCACCTGCCAACCATAAAAATCCACTTGGTTTTTGAATTGTCCTATGTTTGTGTAATGATATTCTACAGTGGCAAGCTCGCTGATGGTGTGTAGACGCTCGGAAATCAAATCGCAGGTCACGGTGGGGGCATTCTGGGATTCGGCATGGCGTTCGTATGCAATGCCTGCGGCAAACAATAGCATGAAAAGCGCCAGCACAAGCACGGCTTGCAGCAGGCGTAATTTGAAACGAGGTGGAAAGGGCAACTGTTTCATAAAAACTCTCTTTCTCTGATGACGGGGGTTAGAGCTGGCAATCTCCCATAATCACGCCGCGCACTGCACCACGAAGCGGCATGTCCACAAAGGGAGAATTGGAGGATTTGGACCGGAAGGTTTTATATTGCATTTCTGCTTGCCAGTCCAGCACAACCAACTCGGCAGGATTTCCGACAGCTACCGCTTTTTGCGAAAGTCGATACAGCTGCGCAGGGTTGCGGCTCATACGCTCCATCAGTCCCATCGGCGATAGGTAGCCGGTTTGCACCAAATAGGTATTGCAGACCGAAAAGGCAGTTTCCAGACCGATGATGCCAGAGGGTGCTTCACGGAAGACACGCGCTTTTTCTGCCGCGGTGTGCGGTGCATGGTCGGTTGCAATCATATCCAGCGTGCCGTCCTGCAAGCCCGCAATCAGCGCCAAACGGTCCTGTTCGGTGCGTAAGGGTGGATTCATACGTGCAAGTGTACCGTGTGTCAGCACATCCGCCTCGGTCAAGCTGAGGTGGTGGGGCGTGACCTCGGCAAAAATCTTTGCACCAAGACGCTTTCCCGCACGAATCAAGGAAACGGCGTTGGCACTGCTGATGTGCTGAAACAGTACGGAGGCACCCGTGCGCAAGGCAAGGGCAATGTCACGCGCCACCATAGCCTCCTCTGCTTCGGGCTTGGCGCCGGACACTTCGAATTTTTGTGCGGCAGCACTGCCGAAATTGACCCCCGGAGATGGCACCAATGCAGGGTCCTCTTCATGAAAGGACAGCAACGCACCACAAGCGGCGGCGCGCTCCATGGCGGCGGCGCACAGTCCGGCGTTGGTCAAGTTAATGCCATCATCGGTGAAGCTTGGGGCGCCGGCGGCAAGCAGGGTGTCAAAATCGGTCAGTTCCTTGCCCTGCAAGCCTTGGGTCACAGCGCAAGCCTGTAGGATGTGGATGGGTGCCGCTTGCGCACGCATCAAAATATCCTGCAAGGTGGTGGCGTTGTCACACACGGGGGAGGTGTTTGCCATACAAACGACCGTCGTATATCCACCTGCAACGGCTGCGGCAGCACCTGTCAGAAGCGTTTCCTTTGCCGTTTGACCAGGGTCGCGAAAATGCACGTGAACATCTACAAAGCTGGGGGAAACGGTGCAGCCCTGTGCATCGATGGTCGGACAATCCTTGGGCGCAGTCAGCCGCTTGCCAATGTTCTGAATGACGCCGTTGTCATCAATCAAAATGTGTGCGGCGGCATTCATACCGGTATAAGGGTCTAAAATGTGTCCATTCTCAATAAATAGCATCGCGTTCTCCTTTTTACATCTGGTGGTCAATCGTGACAACTGCATAAAAGCGTTTATCGTGCTGCTGCAAGGCATCTTGAATTTCCTGCTTCAAGATTTCACGGGAAGAGCCCTTATAATCGAAGGGAACGACCACATCAAAAATCAAATTAATGCGATGCTCACCGTTTACAATCCGAAAATCATGCATGGAAAGCCGTTCGTCCATTGCGTAGAGCAGACGGTTCACCAAATCACGCAGTGCATTCACGCGCTCATCATTAACAGAGATGGGGTCCATATGAATGACAAGATATACCCCTGTTTTTTGCCACACCAATTTTTCGGCTTCGTCAATGGTTTCGTGGATGCGGATAAAATCGACATCGTCGGGCACTTCGGCATGAAGAGATGCCAAAGACTTTCCAACACCATAGTTGTGCACAATCAGGTCATGTACCCCCAAAATACCATCCATATTGCGGATGATTTGTTCGATTTGTTGGGTCACAGCAGGGTCGGCAGCTTCGCCCAACAAGGGACCCAGCGTGTCGCGCGCGATATTGACGCCGGACCAGAGAATGAACAGCGCCACCAAGATGCCAATGTAACCATCAATGGGCAAGGCGGTGAACTGCGATGCAATGCTGCCGAGAATCACCACAGAGGTGGCAATGACATCGTTGATGCTGTCCTGCATGGCCGCTAAAAGTGCGGGAGATTGAATTCTTCGGCCAATGGTGCGGTTGAAGGTGCCCATCCAGAGCTTCACGAGCAGAGAAATAACCAGCAACGTAATCAAAGGGGCGTGAAAAACGATGGGCTGTGGATGCAATACACGCAGGAAGGAGCTTTTCAAAAATGCATATCCAACCTGTAAAATCAAAAAAGACACCAGAAAACCGGCAATATATTCGGTTCTGCCATATCCAAAGGGATGGTTTTCATCTGGTTCTTTGCCGGAAAGCTTAAAGCCGATGATAGAAATCAGCGAAGAAAGCCCATCAGACAGGTTGTTGATGGCATCGGCGGTAATAGAAATCGAATGGGTCAAGATGCCAACCACGAGCTTGAGCAAAAACAGTGCACTGTTGCAAACGATACCGACACTGCCGGCAAGGATGCCATAGCGTTCGCGCACCGCCTGCTTGGTCACTTGATGTGCATTGGGTACAAAGTGTTGGACTAAAAAGTTTGTCATAGACGAAGCCTCCTGAGAAAAAACCAATATAGAGCGATGGATAACAGGATTTGTAATACAAAAATGGCGGGAATACCCCACATAAATCGTTTGTGCAAGGTTTTGTGCCGAATTGTACGCATGGTAATATAGATGCCTGGACAACCGCCAAGCATACAAAGTAAAAATAAGGTGCGCTCTGGAATGCGCCAGCCGCCGGTGATGGCACGCCGTTTATCCGTATAGGTGAGGATGACACCGATTAGATTGATGAGTAGTGCTATGCCAATGAAATACCGCATGAAGTTGCCCCTATCTCCGCTGAATAAACTATACTGCTATCATATCATACCCATACCAAATGCGCAAAGACTGCTGGGGATATTTTTTCAATAAAACAAGGAAAAATGCAGTATATGGGGTAGAATTGAATTTCTTTGTGTGAAATTGTTGCATTTGTGGTGCGATATAGTGTATGCTAGTAATAGAATCTATCAAAAATCACAAAAAAGGAGTTTTTCCATGTCTATACGCAAACTGCTGACCATCTTTTTATGCACTGCGATGTGTATGCCGTATGCGCTAGCCGATGCAGAGAACACCAATGCCGTCGGTGCACCATCTGCCGCAGAACGCACTTTTGCGCAGGCCGCAGAGCCGCCGCAGTTGTATGGTGCGCACGCCGCACTGCTTTGTGCCGAAACCGGAGAAATACTCCTTTCAAAAGATATGGATACCCCTGTGGCGCCCGCATCGATTACAAAAGTTATGACAGCGTTGGTGGTGCTGGAGCATTGCCAAGACCTGTCACAGCAAACTACCGTATCCTCTGTGGCTGTCAACTCCATCGAATGGGATTCCACGCATATTGGGCTGAAAGCAGGCGAAGTGGTGACCGTGGAGCAGATGATGGCAGTCATGCTGATACAATCGGCCAATGATGCGGCCAATGTGCTGGCAGAATATGTGGGGGGCTCGCTTAAAAATTTTGCGGATATGATGAATGCAGAAGCACTTGCATTGGGATGCACGCACACGCATTTTGTCAATGCACACGGTCTGGACAATCCAGAGCATTACACATCCGCCCATGATATGGCATTGATTGGACAGGCGGCTGTGCAATATCCTGCTTTTATACAGTTTGCGGGCGCATTGGAGTATACGATGCCACCGACCAATTTATGCGCAGAAACACGCAAATTTTATACTAAGCAGAATGTTTTGTGTCATAATCCCGAGCAATATTATTATGAAGGGGCGTTTGCTGGCAAGAACGGGTGGACAACCAATGCCCATCAGACGCTGATCACGTTTGCAAAACGCAACGGCGTCACGCTGATTGCGGTGACCATGCAGTCAGATTCCAAATACAACAAGGTTCTGGATACCATTGCGATGTTTGATTATGGATTTCAACAGTTTTCCATGCAAACCGTTACCGCACAGCGGCAGGTGAAATGCGTGGAAGGCGTGATTGCAAACTATGACACCAATGCCATGCAGGGTGCCGAAGTATTGCTGCCAAATGGCATATCGGCGGATGCGCTGACCCTTACACCGGTGGATGGCGCAGAGCCTGCCATTACGGTGTCGCTGGGGGAGCAGAAGTTGATAGAGATTCCCATCATAATGCAGGAAGCCGAAGCGGTGGAAACCGTTTCGCAGGAGGAAACACCAACCACACACGGGCAGTACGCAATGCTACAGATTTTTGGATGGATTGCGTTGGGCGGCATTGCCGTATTTGGGTTGTTTGCGCTCAATCGTACCATTCGGGTGCGTAGACAGCGTCGACGGATACGGCAGAGGCGTCAAACAGAGGCCACGAGCGGGTCGGAGATTGATTTTTCCAGCGGGTCTTCCTAAAATAGTGGCAAAAGCGGGTGCAAATCGAAAGGATTTGCACCCGCAAGTAGTTTTATCCGTTTTGCTCTTTGCGCTCACGACCTTCTTTTAACAGTTGGCGCAGTTCGGCTTCCTGCCCTTGGTCGATGGCTTCACGATATTCCTGCAGATGCAGGATGATTTCATCAATTTCATCCAGCAAAGCGGGGCGATTGTGTAAAAAAAGCTCTGTCCACATATTTTCATTCAGGCGTGCAACGCGGGTCAAATCTCGATAACTGCCTGCGGAATAGCCTGTGTGGCGTAGTGCCTCGGGGCTTTTGATGTAAGCACTGGAAACGATATGCGCCAACTGCGAGGTGAACGCAATCATTTTGTCATGCTGTTCAGCGGTTGTACGGACAAGCTTACCAAACCCAATTTGGTGAAAAAATGCTTCCGCTTCTGCCAGCTTCTGCTCGGAAACACTGGGATTTGGCACCAAAATCATACTGGCATCTTGGAATAAATCCGCTTGCGCATAGGCAAAGCCGGAAAATTCGCGCCCTGCCATGGGATGTCCGCCGATAAACGCAATGTCATGTGCCTGTGCGGGTGCAACAACCGCATCACAAATGTACTGCTTGACACCGCAAAGGTCGATGATGGTGCATCCTGGCTTGCAATGGGGCAGATGCGACAGAATATATTGCACGGTGTCATGTGGATACAGTCCCACAATGATGAAATCCGCCTCTTGGATGGTTTCTTCACTGGAATATGCGTCAATGACTCCCGAATTTAGGGCGTCTGAAAGCACTTGTTGAGAACAGTCATCGCCCAGGATACGGCAGCCTGTTTTGGCACGAATGGCTTTTGCCATAGAGCCGCCAATCAACCCTAAGCCGACAATTAAAACGGTTTTGTCCATATTATGACACTCCTTTCTGTGGCGCTGCGCGGTAAAGTTTGCGCCGAATGGGTGGAAGCTGCACAAAAATCCATACCACTACCGCACCGGAGAGGTTTAGGATGAGGTCATCAATGTCGCAGGAGCCAGTGCCAGTTTGAAACTGTATCCATTCTACAGCGCAGATGCACACAAGCATGGTGAGAGAAAACCAGAAAAAGTTTCGCATTTTCCGAAACAACGCAGGAAAAAAGATGCCCATCGGCGCAAATGCAAACGCATTTCCGATGACATTGATGAGAAGAAGGCGCAATGGAAAGTTCCCATTGCTATAGGCACGCAAATAATTGCGAATGGTCAAAAATGGGGTTAAATTAACACCAGTATGCGTCAGATTTCGTCCAAATCCGGCATCGAAGAACAGCAAATGGAGCAACAGCCAGCTATAATAGAGCAGTAGCCCCAAAAGATAAATGCGCAGACGGCGGTTGTCCGCGCGTGGTATGCCACGCGTGTCCAAATAAAGGGTAGCGGTCCATAAGAGGAGAAAGCCGAGAAAGAAAAACGCTTTTTGCGCAAGGGGAACCAATCGATTCTGCTCAGAAGAGAGGTTCCAAAACAGAAAGAGCAATAGCGCCATGCCTGCAATGCCTTGCATCAGGCGCGTAACAATCAAATGCATCGTATTTTTCATAATGGATATTATATCATAGCCTTTTTGGATTGACAAATCAAAAAACGGCGTAGAGCAGCAAAGAAAGATTTGTTTATCCCTTCCAATCGTCCGAATTCGCCGCATGAAATATGCTATACTGCGGATATAAGGAAAGGGGGCGATGGTTTCGACACGATGTGCCCTGCAGAACATCGGTGTATTGCTTACCAACTGTGTACTTGTGATTTTTCTGCATGGCGCAACAAAACGAGCATCAAAAAAGGGCATGGAATCTGATGATACAGAACCCATGCCCTTTATCCCTATCACAGCATATTCTGTGGTAATTAGATATTTTTTTCGGAATCCTTGACATCCTTCATGGACAGATTGATGCGACCCTTATCATCAATCTCCATGACCTTGACCCAGACCATGTCGCCTTCCTTGACGGCATCTTCCACTTTTTCGATGCGGCGATCTGCCATTTTAGAAATGTGCACCATGCCATCCTTGCCAGGAACGATGTTGACAAATGCGCCGAAAGTCATCAAACGCACGACCTTGCCATAATAGACTTCGCCGGATTCTGGCTCTTTGACAATCGCTTCAATCATCTTGCGGGCGTGCTCGCCTTCGCTTGCCTTAACCGCAGCGATGACAATCGTGCCATCATCTTCAATGTCTACCTTTGCGCCGGATTCTGCAACGATTTTCTGAATCACAGAACCGCCCTTGCCGATAACCTCGCGGATTTTATCCGGATGAATGTGCATCGTAATCATTTTCGGTGCCCATTCGCTGACATCTGCACGCGGTGCGGCAATCGCCTTGAGCATAATGTCATCCAAAATGCCATAGCGTGCATCACGGCATTTGCGCAATGACTCTTGAATGACTTCTGGAGACAGACCATCTACCTTAATATCTACCTGAATCGCGGTGATACCCTTCTTAGAGCCAGCAACCTTGAAATCCATATCGCCGTAAAAGTCTTCCAGACCCTGAATGTCCACAAAGGTGGTTTCCTGTCCTTCATCCGTGATTAAACCGCAGGAAATGCCGGCAACAGGTGCCTTAATCGGCACACCTGCATCCATCAATGCCAAGGTAGAGCCGCAAACAGAGCCTTGTGAGGTAGAGCCATTGGAAGACACCACTTCGGAAACCAGACGGAGGGCATAGGGGAATTCAGCAACAGACGGAATGACCGGCAGCAAGGCACGTTCTGCCAATGCGCCATGACCGATTTCGCGGCGACCAGGGCCACGGCTCGGACGGGTTTCACCCACCGAGAAGGAGGGGAAATTATAGTGGTGGATATAACGCTTTTCCTTTTCCTCAAAGATGGTATCCAGTTCCTGCGTATCGCCCAGTGTGCCCAAGGTGCAGATGGTCAAAACCTGTGTCTGTCCGCGGGTGAACAAGCCTGTGCCGTGTGCACGCGGGAGCAAGCCAGTTTCAGCGGCAAGCGGGCGCACTTCTTCCATGCTGCGTCCGTCCACGCGCTTGCCTTGGGTCAGCCAGCGGCGCACAATTTTCTTGGCAAGTTTGTCAAAGCATTCTGAAATTTCACCGCCGCGTGAGAGTGTTTCCTCGTCCAGTGTTGCTTCAAACTCAGCACGAACGGTTTTCATGCGGGCATCGCGCACGGTTTTATCATCGGTATCCAAGCAGTATTCCAGCTTTTCGCCGCAGGCTGCTTCGATTTTATCAAACAAATCATGGTCGACATCGTGGCGGTCATAGTCAAACTTCGGCTTGCCAATCTGTGCCTTAATATCGGAGATAAACGCAACAATTTTCTTGATTTCTGCATGGGCATCCATCAAGGCACCAAACATCTGGTCTTCCGGAACTTCGTTGGCACCGGCTTCAATCATCACAATTTTATCCGCGGTTGCGCAGACGGTAACATCCATTTCGCTCTTTGCGCGCTCTTCTTGTGTGGGGTTGATGATGACCTTGCCGTCAACCAAGCCGACGTTTGCGCCGCCTATGACATAGTCAAAGGGAATGTCAGAAATGGACACGGCAATGGATGCACCGAGCAGCGCTGCCACTTCGGGCGCGTTGTCATAATCATTTTCCAAAACGGTGCATACAATAGAAACATCGTTGCGCAAATCCTTTGGAAATAGCGGGCGCATGGGGCGGTCGATTTGGCGGGATGCCAGAATTGCACGCTCAGATGGGCGGCCTTCGCGGCGCATGAAGCTGCCAGGGAAACGACCGACTGCATATAGACGTTCTTCAAAATCCACAGAAAGCGGGAAAAAATCGATGCCGTCGCGCGGCTTTGCAGATGCCGTTGCCGTAACGAGCACAACGGTTTCGCCATAGCGGACCACACAAGAGCCGTTTGCCAGTTGTGCCAGTTTGCCGGTTTCAATCACCAGTGGGCGGCCTGCATAGGTGGTTTCAAACGTGCGGGCGTTTGGAAATTGCATTTGTTGAATAGTTGTCATGAAATACCTCCTTTTGGATACACAGAGCAGAGGACTCAGGCACTTTTAGCACTTGAAGCACAAGTCGTATTGCGATGTCAGTACAACCAATCCTTCAACTGCTAAAGGCGCACCTGCAGGGACGTCTGCTCTTTTTTTATGTTGAAAGGGGAGCATAAAAATGCCCCCCTTCTTTCTCATTTTACTTACGGAGACCGAGCTTCTGAATCAGAGCTCTGTAGCGTTCAATATCCTTCTTCTGCAGATATTTCAGCATGCTACGACGCTGGCCTACCATCTTCAGCAAACCACGACGAGAGTGATTGTCCTTGTGGTGCACCTTGAGGTGGTCTGTCAGCTCGCGGATACGCTCCGTGAGGATAGCGATTTGTACTTCTGGAGAACCGGTGTCGGTTTCGTGGGTACGGTTTGCTTCAATAACAGCTGCTTTGTTTTCCTTGCGAATCATGTGATATTCACCTTTCTGTTCCTTTAAATTTTGTCCCCTCGCACTGCGTAATTGGCTTGGTGAAGCGACGCGGTCAAACGCGCCAGTATCCCAAAAACGAGGTGCGGGGCAATTATGTTAATGATAACACAGTATCAGCATCTTGTAAAGTGTCTACACGAAAGGATGTGCAATTTTGCAAGAAAAATACACTCTTTTTCATTAAAAAATGAAGTGATGGTTTTATGAAGCAAAAAGAAATTTCAAAATATGTATTTTGTTTACAGATACGTGTGTTTTATATGAGGTTTTCATGGATTTTATACAAAAAATTTATATACTTTTTACATTGTTTTTTGAAAGCGTTTTCTGGTATACTTTATATCGTTGTGAGAAATACAGTGGCGCAGCGTTATCGAAAATTGGCGTAAAGCGCGCGTTAAAATATTATATTTGTTAAAATCGCGGTTGGACTGTGCAATAGTGTGGTCTGAATGCCGCGTTTTTTATTGCCCTGAACACAGCAGTGAAAAGAAAAGTGTGCCAATATGGTTAAAAAAGAAAAGCGTATGTACCGTGTCATGCAGGTACATACGCTTTTTTGCGTCTGCTGGAAAAAGTTTTCTTGATAAATAGCTAGGTAAGCGCGCAAGCTAATGTATGCTGTCACTGCGTGAAAAAAACTTGGGATTCGTTGTATTTACAACGGAAATGTAGCGGGAAATCGCTTATACTAAGGGCAAGAAGTCAGTCAAATGGTTTCGGAAACGCGAAGAAACGTATGTGTGACAGCCAAAAAAGCGGCACAAGAGTGCTGGCGTACTGTTGTAAGCGAATCAGAAGCAGGATTTTAAGGAGGAAACGTTATGAAAGCATTTGTGAATGAAGCGTGCATCGGTTGTGGTCTTTGTGCTGGCATTTGCCCAGAGGTTTTCCATATGAATGATGCGGGTCTTGCAGAGGCTGTGCAGGAAGAAGTTGCACCAGAACTGCAGGGACAAACAGAAGAAGCAAGAGATGGATGCCCTGTTAGTGCGATTGAGGTAGAATGACATCAAATAAGGAAGCGAGTATGGTATGAGTTATATTAAAAATTTCCCGCAGGAAACGGTTTTGCCGCTTGCAGACCAAATTGCAGTGCAGCCGGGACAGGTGGTCAGCAAGACCTTGACACAAAATTCGGCGGTGGGCATTACGTTGTTTGCGTTTGATGCAGGCGAGGCAATCAGTGCACACGATTCAAACGGTGATGCACTGGTAACCGTGCTGGAAGGTGTGGGGCAGTTTACCATAGAGGACCAAGAGTATACGCTGCAAGAGGGCGATTCGCTGGTGATGCCAGCGAAAAAGCCACACGCGGTGTTTGCAAAGGAAGCGTTTAAAATGCTGCTCGTTGTGGTGTTTCCACAAGAATAAGTCTGGCACAGTTGTGCGATGTCGTTAAAATACAGTTTAAATGATGTAAGGAGAACAAGAATCCATGGAACAGAAGATGTTTTGCTATCAATGTCAGGAAACAGCCGGCTGCACCGGCTGTACATATACAGGTGTATGCGGAAAAACAGCTGCCACCGCAAACTTGCAGGATTTGCTGGTGTATACCACCAAGGGACTTTCTGAAGTCACCACTGCGTTGCGCGCAGAGGGCAAGGTGGTTTCCAAGGAAACCAACCACTGGATTACGGAAAATCTGTTTGTCACCATTACAAATGCCAACTTCGATGATGAGATTATTTTGGCAAGGGTGGAGAAAACGATAGCACTTACCAAGCAGCTGCGCACACAATTAGCCGATGCATCCAAGCTTTCCGAAGCTGCTGTTTGGGAAAGCTGCGACAAAACGGCACTAGAAGAAAAGGCAAAAACAGTGGGCGTATTAGCAACCGAAAACGAGGATGTGCGCAGTCTGCGTGAGCTGATTGTGTATGGGCTCAAGGGCATGGCGGCATATTCCCACCATGCAAATGCCTTGCAGAAGGACAGCGAAGAAGTGGATGCATTTTTGCAGCGTGCACTGGCGAGCACCTTAAACGACAGCCTGTCTGCCGAGGAGCTGGTAGCATTGACACTGGAAACAGGTAAATATGGGGTCGATGTGATGGCGTTACTGGATGCGGCGAACACTGGCGCATATGGCAGCCCTGAAATCACAAAGGTGAATATTGGTGTGCGCAGCAATCCGGCAATTTTGATTTCAGGTCATGACTTGCATGATTTGGAGATGCTGCTGCAGCAAACAGAAAACACCGGTGTGGATGTCTATACCCATTCAGAGATGCTGCCCGCACATTATTATCCGGCGTTTAAGAAATACAGCCACTTTGCAGGTAACTATGGCAATGCATGGTGGAAACAAAACGAGGAGTTTGCATCCTTTAACGGTCCGATTTTGCTCACAACCAACTGCTTGGTGCCGCCGAAGGACAGCTATAAAGAGCGTATCTATACAACTGGCGCGGTAGGATTCCCAGGATGCAAGCATATTGCAGGTGGTGTCGGAGAAACAAAGGACTTTTCTGAGCTGATTGCACACGCCAAGAAGTGTGCGCCACCAACCGAAATTGAAACAGGTGAAATTGTCGGCGGTTTTGCACACAATCAGGTGCTGGCACTGGCGGATAAAATCGTGGATGCCGTCAAGAGCGGTGCAATCGGCAAGTTTGTGGTCATGGCAGGCTGTGACGGACGCAGCAAATCGCGCAATTATTATACAGACTTTGCGAAAGCATTGCCGAAGGATGCGGTCATTTTGACAGCAGGTTGCGCAAAATACAAATACAACAAGCTGGATTTGGGTGACATTGGTGGCATTCCGCGTGTTTTAGATGCAGGACAGTGCAACGACTCCTATTCGTTGGCAGTGATTGCGCTGAAATTGAAGGAAGTTTTTGGGCTAGATGACATCAACGAGCTGCCCATTGTATATAATATCGCATGGTATGAGCAAAAAGCGGTGATTGTACTGTTGGCACTGCTCCATCTGGGTGTAAAAAATATTCATTTAGGACCGACCTTGCCAGCATTCCTTTCGGAAAATGTGGCAAAGGTTTTGGTAGATACCTTTGGAATTGCGGGAATCTCCACCGTAGAAGATGATTTGAAGCTGTTCTTTGGAGAAACCGCGATTACCGCAGATATGAAAATCGGTGATATTCTGCGTGCAGATACTGCTGCGGCAGAGGTTTTGACAAGTTGTGGTATGCATTGCTTGGGTTGCCCATCTTCTCAAATGGAAACGCTGCAGGAGGCGTGTGCAGTGCATGGTCTGAATGTAGATGAGGTGCTGCAAAAGCTCAATGGTTGATACAGGTTCTTAGATTGCAAATCCGCCACTGACCCCAAGTACTTGCCCTGTGATAAAGGATGATGGGGATTCACATAAAAACAAAATGGTTTGCGCCACCTCGGCAGGGGAACCCAAGCGACAAAGCGGGGTTTCCTCTGCTAAGGTGCGCAGGGTATCGGTGTCGTGCACGGCATTCATGTCGGTGTCAATTACACCTGGCGCGACGCAGTTGACATGAATACCGGAAGGTCCAAGCTCTTGCGCAAGCGATTTGGTCAAGCCAATCACAGCGGCTTTGGAGGCGGCATAGTGGCTTTCACAAGATGCGCCTGTGATGCCCCAAATAGAAGATACCGTAACAATACGGCCTGCTTTGCGGTGCACCATTTCTGCAAGGCAGGCTTGTATGGTATAAAAAACGCTTTTGATGTTGCTGTTAAACATCGTATCCCAGTCGGCATCGGTCAAATCACAAAACATTTTTTGCTGCGCAATGCCTGCATTGCAAACCACAGCGTGGATTTCTCCAAAATGTGCACGGATTTGTGCGGCACTTTGCTCTGCTTGTGCGCGAGATGTCATGTTGCCTTGGATGGAGAGCACAGGATAATCGGACAGCTGCTGCACAAGCTGATTTGCGGCCTGCGTGTTTGTGCGATAGGTAAAGGCAACTTGCCAACCGGCATTGGCAAATGCGTGGACGGTGGCGGCACCAATGCCGCGGGAACCGCCCGTAATCCAAACTGTTTTCTGCATAAACCCTCCTGTAATGTGTGATGTGTGTATGCGTTCAATATAGCACAAAGAGCAGGGCGTGACAATACGACTAGCGGACAGAACAAAAATAGACTTTTTTTAAATTCCCTATTGACAATGTCGCTTGATTTTGCTATTCTATATTAGCACCATGAATTGTGTATGCGGGTGTTGTTCAATGGTAGAATGTCAGCCTTCCAAGCTGAATACGTGGGTTCGATTCCCATCACCCGCTCCATTAATTCTTTAAAACCCAGAAGGCAACTGTGAAAATCGTAAATCGAATATGGACGAGTTGCTTTTGGGCGGGGATTTCTCCTTTATGCGCCAATAGCTCAGTTGGATAGAGCAACTGCCTTCTAAGCAGTAGGCCGGGGGTTCGAATCCCTCTTGGCGTACCATTTCTTTCAATGCAGAACAATATATGGTGGGTATAGCTCAGTTGGTTAGAGCGTCGGATTGTGGTTCCGAAGGTCGTGGGTTCGAGACCCATTATCCACCCCATTTATGATTTTTTACAGAAGGCGCTGCAAGCCGCAGCGCCTTCTGTATAGAACATGACTTCAGTGCTTATGGATATTGGGGCGTAGCCAAGTGGTAAGGCACGGGACTTTGACTCCCGCATTCGCTGGTTCAAGTCCAGCCGTCCCAGCCAATTTCAACACCAATCGTTTCCGTAACAGAATATGGTCCATTAGCTCAGTCGGTAGAGCACCTGCCTTTTAAGCAGGGTGTCCCGGGTTCGAATCCCGGATGGGCCACCAAATAAAAGCTCGGTTTTTTAGTTAGTTGAAAGCTAAAACACCGAGCTTTTTTCTTTTGTTTTGCATTAAAATCATGCGTTTTCTGTTTTGATAGGAATTATTGATTTCAAGTCTTTTTCACTCTTTTCAAGTTTAAGTGTTGCACCTACTGTTGCACCATCGCTTGTGCTATCCGCTCCGAAGTTCGCTGTTTTTTCGGCAGCATCAGAAAGAGTATCATCTCGCATGTGAGTATAGATTTTTGCTGTTATTGAAATATTGCTATGCCCCATTAGATATTTTGCGACATTTATTGGAACGCCAGCGGCTTCTAGGTTGGTGCAATATGTGTGCCGCAAGCAATACATGGTCAAGTCTTTTGCAATTACGCTTCGTTTAATTTTTGGCAGCCCATAATAGATAATCGTTTCTGCGCCTAGCGCAATGTTAACTTCTTTCAAAAAATAGACCCAAGCGCGTTTCATAGAAGTGTGTGTATGCCGAGTGCTTTTGGTTGTGGTAAACATTGGTTGGTCTATGTTTGATGGCATTACCTGTTCGTATGATTTCCAAAGTTGTGGCGGGATTGGAATGTTTCTTTTGCCGGCAGCTGATTTCGTTTCGGCAATAGAGCCATCTTTTTTCATTGCCTTGCTGATACTTAATCTTCGATTGATAACATCTGTGTCGCTCCATCGCAACGCAACTGCTTCTTGTGGTCTTAAGCCGCACCACAAAAGCGTTTTTACAAAAAGACCAAATCTATGTGTTTCCGATACTGAAATGATTGCAGACCGCTCTTCGTCCGTGATTGACCGGTGTGAACCATCCACAGCCTTGGGTGCTTTTAAGTCAAGAGCCGGATTGTCACGAATGATTCTATCCCGCACAGCCTGTGTAAAAATTCCTTTTAGGGTGACTAGCATTTTATCGCAGTGCGTCTTTGACTTTCCTGCCTGCTTATTCATTATTTTTTGCAAATTAGTAGGTCTAATGTCTTTCATACGCAAACTGCCTACTTCTGGAATGATGTGATTCCTTACACGAGATGCAATAGATTTTTTTCTATCGTTTCATTCACTGCGTTTGAATCAATTCAAAAAATAAAATTGTGTTGTAAAAAACTTGACTTTCTATAAAACGTGCAGTATACTAATTAAGCACCTGTGAATAAGCAGGTCGTGCGATGATATCGGAGATTGCCGGCACAGCCGGGTAACTTCGATGGAGTAGGTCCGACAATCGGGCGGTTGAGAAACTCGCTAATTTTACTTTACACGCAGTGTTCCTATGTAAGCTCGGGACTTCCGGCGGTTGCCGGTCAGCCGACAGTACGAACCTCCTGTGTGCCTGTAAGCCGGATTACAAACAGCATTCGTTTGTCCGGTTCTATTTATGCCCGTTTGCGATACGCGCGGAGGGGTTGCAGTTTCTCTCCGTAACGAGTCGACACATTTTTTAATATGTACGACTGTAAAGTACGAGGAGGAAAACACCATGGCAAACGCAGAAAAAATTCGCATCAGATTAAAGGCTTATGACCACGAACTGATTGACCAGTCCGCAGAAAAGATTGTTGAAACCGCAAAGCGCAGCGGCGCAAAGGTTTCCGGTCCGATTCCGCTGCCGACTGAAACCGAAAAAATCACCATCTTGCGCGCAGTACACAAGTACAAGGACAGCCGTGAGCAGTTCGAGCGCCGCACCCATAAGCGTCTGATTGACATTCTAAATCCGGCACAGAAAACCGTGGAATCCCTGATGACACTGGATTTGCCGGCTGGCGTAGACATCGAAATCAAAATCTGATTTTTTGAATGTAAGGTGTGCTGAAGCACTTTATATAACCAGCCGCTTAAAATAGAAAGCGGCGGGGTCATGTTGACCGCAGACGCAGTCAACCAATAACCTTTAAGGAGGAAAAACAAAATGCAAAAAGCAATCATCGGCAAGAAGATTGGCATGACGCAGATCTTTGATGAGGCAGGCAAAGTCATTCCCTGCACCGTTATCGAGGCAGGTCCTTGCACGGTAACACAGCTCAAGACCCTCGAAAAGGAAGGCTACAACTCTGTACAGCTCGGTTTTCAGGACATTGCTGAAAAGAAGCTGACAAAGGCAGAGGCAGGTCACCTGAAGAAGGCTGGCGAAGCCCTCAAGAAGTACCTCAAGGAGTTCCGTCTGGAGGACTGCGCTTCCTACAACCTCGGCGATGTCGTTAAGGCAGACGTTTTCACAGAAGGCGACTGCGTGGATGTCACCGGCGTTTCAAAGGGTAAGGGCTATGCAGGTACCATTAAGCGCTTCAATGCACACAGAGGCCCCATGAGCCATGGTGCAGGTCCGATGCACCGCCATCAGGGTTCTATGGGCGCATGCTCTGACCCCTCCAAGATTATGAAGGGCAAAATGATGCCGGGTCATATGGGTCACGAACAGGTCACTATTCAGAACCTCGATGTTGTGAAGGTTGACGCAGAACTCAATCTGATTGCCGTTCGCGGTGCTGTTCCAGGTCCTAAGGGCGGTATTGTGTTCCTGAAGAACACGGTTAAGAACTAAGGAATAGGGAAAGGAGGAACAATCATGTCTACAGTAGCAATTTACGATATGACCGGTAAGAAGACCGGCGAAATGGAACTGAACGATGCAATTTTCGGTATCGACCCGAACATGTCCGTTTTGCACGCAATGGTCAAGAACCACTTGGCAAATCGTCGTCAGGGCACACAGTCTACACTGACTCGTGCAGAGGTTCGTGGCGGCGGCATCAAGCCGTGGCGTCAGAAGGGCACAGGACGTGCTCGTCAGGGCTCTATCCGCTCTCCGCAGTGGACACACGGCGGTATCGCACTGGGTCCGAAGCCGCGCTCTTATAACTACTCTCTCACCAAGAAAACCAAGAGATTGGCTATGCTGTCTGCACTGTCTGCAAAGGCACAGGCTGGACAGATTATCGTGGTAGACGGTTTGGATATGGGCGAAATCAAGACCAAGACCTTTAAGCAGTTCTTGGCAGATGTAGAGAGCACCGGCAAGAGCCTGGTTGTAACCCCGGAAGTTCGCACTAACGTAGTGAAGTCTGCGGCAAACATCCCGGGCGTACGCACCACCATTGCTTCTACACTCAACGTTTATGACATCCTGCATGCTGACAAGTTCATTATCGACAAGGCAGCAGTTGAAAAGCTCCAGGAGGTGTACGCATAATGAAATTCGCACATGATGTAATCCGTAAGCCGGTCATCACCGAACGTTCTATGGAAGGTCTCGGCGATAACAAGTACACTTTCGTGGTAGCACCGGGCGCGGGCAAGATTGAAATCAAGAAGGCTGTTGAAGAAATCTTTGGCGTCAAAGTTGCAAAGGTCAACACCATCAAGCTGCCGGGCAAGTGGAAGCGTATGGGCGTCCATGTCGGCAAGCGTCCTGCTGTCAAGAAGGCTGTTGTCACACTGACACAGGACTCTAAGAAAATTGAAATCTTCGAAAATATGATGTAATTTCTGTATCGGCTTTGCTGTGCAGAAGTATATAGGGGCGCGGTGCTCTGCATCCCCCGCACACCCACAGCAAAGGGCTGTGGCGATTATGGGAAGTTATCCCGACAAGTAACAGGTTATTAAGGAGTTGAATCACTAACAATGGCGATTAAGACGTTCAACCCGACAACCCCGTCAAGAAGAAACATGACCGTTCTCTCTTATAAGGGTCTGTCTAAGGTGAAACCGGAGAAGAGCCTCCTTGAAAAGCTCAAGAAAAAGGCCGGCCGTAACAGCTATGGCCGCATCACCGTTCGTCATCAGGGCGGCGGAAACAAGCAGAAGTATCGTATTATTGATTTCAAGCGCAATAAGATGGATATGCCTGCAACCGTTATGACACTCGAATACGACCCGAACCGTACCGCAAACATTGCTTTGCTGCAGTACGAAGACGGCGTGAAGACATATATTCTGGCACCGGAAGGCTTGTCCATCGGGGATACCGTTATCTCCTCTGCAAGCGCAGACATCAAGCCTGGCAACTGCCTGCCGATTGAAAATATTCCGGTTGGTACTGTCATTCACAATATCGAACTGTATCCTGGCAAGGGCGCACAGCTGATTCGTTCTGCTGGTGTTTCCGGTCAGCTCATGGCAAAGGAAAACGGCGTGGCGCAGGTTCGCCTGCCGTCTGGCGAAGTTCGTTATATTCGCTTGAACTGCAAGGCAACCATCGGCGTTGTCGGTAACTCTGACCACGCAAACGTGCAGCTGGGTAAGGCTGGTCGCAGCCGTCACATGGGTATTCGCCCGACCGTTCGCGGTAGCGTTATGAACCCATGCGATCACCCGCATGGTGGTGGTGAAGGCAAGAGCCCTGTCGGACGTCCGTCTCCTGTTACCCCGTGGGGCAAGCCGGCTATGGGCTACAAGACACGTAAGAAGCATCATCGTACCGACAAGCAAATCGTCAAGCGTCGCGGCGCTAAGTAAGGAAGGAGTTTACAGAATATGGGCAGAAGCATTAAGAAGGGCCCCTTTGTGGCTCCTGAGCTTATCAAAAGGGTACTTGAAATGAACGAAAAGGGCGAGAAGAAGGTTCTCAAGACTTGGTCTAGAGCATCTACCATCTTCCCGGATTTCGTTGGTCATACCATCGCAGTACACGATGGCAAAAAACACGTTCCGGTCTATGTGACTGAGGACATGGTTGGTCACAAGCTGGGTGAGTTCGCTCCGACCCGTACCTATAAGGGTCACGCGGGCAGCAGGACCTCCAATAACGGAAAGTAAGGGAGGGGAAGATTCAATGGAAGCTAAGGCTTATGTAAGAAACGTGCGCATTGCGCCGCGTAAAGTGAAGATCCTGTGCGATCTGATCCGCGGCAAGGACGCAGGAACCGCTGCAGCCATCATTATGAACACCCCGAAGGCTGCTTCCGAGGTCATGATTAAGCTCCTCAAGAGCTGCGTTGCAAATGCAGAAAATAACCACAACATGAATACCGATAACCTCGTGGTTTCTCAGGTGTTCGTAACACCGGGACCTGTGATGAAGCGCGTGATGCCACGTGCACAGGGCAGAGCGTTCCGCATTTTGAAGAGAACTTCGCACATCACGATGGTTCTCACCGAGAAAGAATAAGCGAGGAGGGTAACAATGGGTCAGAAAGTAAATCCGAACGGTCTTCGTGTCGGCGTTATTAAGAATTGGGATTCCCGTTGGTTCGCTAAGGACGCACAGTTCGGCGATCTTCTCGTGGAAGACTACAACATTCGTAAGCATCTCAAGAAGCTGCTGTATGCTGCAGGCGTGCCGGCGATTGAGATTGAACGTACTTCTAAAGATGTTAAAATCATGATTCAGTGTGCTCGTCCGGGTCTTGTCATCGGCAAGGGCGGCGAGGACATTCAGAAGCTGGAAGCGGACCTTGCAAAGAAGATTGGCAAGCCGGTAAAGGTTTCTATCATTGAAATTAAGAATCCGGATACCAACGCAACCTTGGTTGCTGAAAATATTGCACAGCAGTTGGAAAAGCGTACCTCTTTCCGTCGTGCAATGAAGCAGAGCATGGGCCGTGCAATGCGCATGGGCGCAAAGGGTATCAAAACTGCTTGCTCCGGTCGTTTGGGCGGCGCGGAAATCGCACGTACAGAGCACTATCATGATGGCACCATTCCGCTGCAGACCCTGCGTGCAGACATCGACTATGGTTTTGCAGAAGCGGACACCACTTATGGCAAAATCGGCGTAAAGGTTTGGATTTATAAGGGTGAAGTTCTGCATGGTGGTCCTCGTTTGAACCGCTCCATCGAAGCACCGAAGCCGGCAACAGAGCGCCGTGATCGCCGTGACCGTCGTAGCAACGGCCGTCGTGAGGGTGGCTTTAACCGCAATGGCGGCGATCGCCGTCCCGCAAGACAGGAAGGAGGCAATCGCTAATGCTGCTCCCTAAGAGAGTTAAATACCGTCGTGTACACAGAGGCCGTATGAAGGGCAAGGCTACACGCGGCAATTTTGTAGCATATGGTCAGTTCGGCTTGCAGGCAACCGAGTCCTCTTGGATTACTGCAAACCAGATTGAAGCTGCTCGTATCGCAATGACCCGTTACACCAAGCGTGGCGGTAAGGTTTGGATCAAGGTATTCCCGGATAAGCCGGTTTCGAAAAAGCCTGCTGGCACTCGAATGGGTTCCGGTAAGGGTGCTCCTGAATACTGGGTTGCAGTGGTAAAGCCGGGCCGCGTTCTCTTTGAGATCGCAGGCGTTTCGGAAGAAGTTGCACGCGAAGCAATGCGTCTTGCAAGCCACAAGCTGCCCCTGAAGACCAAGTTCATCCAGCGCGAGTCCGAGATTGGTGGTGAAGAATGATGAAGGCAAACGAGATTAGAGAGATGACGGCTGCTGAGCTGCAGACCAAGCTGGCAGACCTGAAGAAGGACCTGTTTAACCTCAGACTTCAGCATGCTACCAACCAGCTTGACAATCCGACACAGATTTCCAAGGTCAAGCGCGACATTGCAAGAGTGAACACTGTTCTCCGCGAGCTTCAGCTTGCGGGCAAGGCGTAAGGGAGGTAAGCGAAGTTGAACGAGAGAGCGTTCCGTAAGACTCGAGTTGGTCTTGTTGTATCCGATAAAATGGATAAGACCATCGTTGTCGCGATTGAAGACAGAGTACAGCACCCGCTGTATAAAAAGATTATGAAGAACACCTATAAGCTCAAGGCGCATGACGAAAACAACGAATGCGGCATTGGCGATAAGGTTCGTGTGATGGAAACCCGCCCGCTGTCCAAGGACAAGAGATGGCGTTTGGTTGAAATCATCGAGAAGGCGAAGTAAGGAGGAGAACACATGATTCAGCAGGAAACTTTCCTGCGCGCAGCAGATAACAGCGGCGCGAAGGAACTCAAGTGCATTCGTGTTCTCGGCGGCTCTACCCGTAAGTATGGTAACATCGGCGATGTTATCGTATGCTCGGTACGCAAGTGCACTCCAGGCGGCGGCGTGAAGAAGGGCGATGTGGTTAAGGCTGTCATCGTTCGCTCTGTAAAGGGTCTGCGCCGCGCGGACGGCAGCTACATCCGCTTTGACGAGAATGCAGCAGTTATCATCAAGGAAGACAAAAATCCCCGCGGCACCCGTATCTTTGGGCCCGTGGCACGTGAGCTGCGTGACAAGGACTATATGAAGATCCTGTCGCTGGCTCCTGAAGTACTGTAAGGAGGTCGCTTAATGAATACATTGCATTTGAAAAAGGGCGACACCGCAGTCGTCCTCTCCGGTAAGGAAAAGGGCAAGCGCGGCACCGTAATCAAGGTTGAGCCGAAAAAGGGTATGATTACTCTGGAAGGCGTGAACATGATTACCTGCCACACCAAGCCGCGTCGTCAGGGCGAGCCTGGCGGCATTGTAAAGCGTGAAGGCGCAATTCGTGCATGCAAGCTGATGCGTGTTTGCCCGACCTGCGATAAGCCGACCCGCCCCGCACACAACTTGGAGAACGGCAACAAGACAACCGTCTGCAAGCACTGCGGCGCAGTAATTTAAAAGAGGAGGTTAAACGACTATCATGCCTAATATGAAAGACAAGTATGTGAGTGAAGTTGCACCTGCTCTGATGAAGAAGTTTGCTTACAAGAGCCCGATGCAGATTCCGAAGCTCGATAAAATCGTAGTAAATGTGGGTTGCGGCAAGGAAGCTTCCGGCAACTCCAAGGTGATTGAGTCTATCGTTCGTGATGTGACCATCATCACCGGTCAAAAGCCGCAAATCACCCACGCGAAGAAGTCCATTGCGAACTTCAAGCTGCGTGAAGGAATGCCGGTTGGTGTCAAAGTGACCTTGCGTGCCGACAGAATGTGGGAATTCCTGGACCGTCTGTTTAACGTGGCACTGCCGCGTGTACGTGACTTCCGTGGTATCAATGCAAATTCTTTCGATGGCCGTGGCAACTATGCGATGGGTCTGAAGGAACAGCTGATTTTCCCGGAAATCGAGTATGACCAGATTGATAAAATCCGTGGTATGGATATTATTATGTGTACAACGGCGAACACTGACGAAGAAGCTCGCGAACTGCTCACTCTGATGGGTGCTCCGTTCGCAGCGAAGTAAGGAGGAATTGAACAATGGCTAAAAAAGCAATGGTGCTCAAGCAGCAGAAGACGCCGAAGTTCTCTTCCCGTCAGTACAACCGCTGCAAGATTTGCGGCCGTCCGCACGCGTACCTGCGTGATTTCGGCATTTGCCGTATCTGCTTCCGTGAACTGGCGTACAAGGGTCAGATTCCGGGCGTACGCAAGGCAAGCTGGTAAGAGCCGGTTCGTTTGCAGTAATTCATAGGATTTTGTGTAAAAACCGGTGAAAATACTTGCATGGAGCGTATAAATAAGGTATAATGAATTGTTCACCCGCCTACTCCGCCAAAGCGGAGGAAGCGGGCAACAATGATTTATCATTTCCAAACGTTTCTGTAGACACAGAGGCGTTGCCGCCGTCTGTGAAAAGGTCACAACGGTGTAAAGAAAAGTGGGAGGCAAACAGGTCAATCAGGGGACCGCGCGCGAAGCGTGATGCCCGCAGATTGCTGCACTACCCCCTAACTTCTAAGAGAAGGAGCATGTATTATGCAGATCACAGATCCCATCGCGGATATGCTGACGCGCATCCGCAACGCTGGTTCGGCTCGTCACGACAGCGTGGATGTACCAGCATCCAAAATGAAGAAGTCCATTGCACAGATTTTGCTGGATGAAGGCTACATCAAGAGCTTTCAGCTGGTAGAAGGCAATACACAGGGCATTATTCGCATTGCGCTCAAGTACAATGGTCGCCAGCAGGCGATTTCCGGACTGAAGCGTGTGTCTAAGCCTGGTCTTCGTATGTATGCCGGTGCACAGGAACTGCCGAAGGTTCTGCGTGGACTCGGCGTTGCAATTATTTCTACGTCCAGAGGAGTTATGACCGACAAGAAGGCGCGTGAGCTGAATGTTGGCGGCGAAGTCCTCGCGTTTGTGTGGTAAGGAGGGTATTTTATGTCTAGAATCGGAAGAATGCCCATTGCAATCCCCGCAGGCGTTACAATTACGATTGACGGTCAGATGATTACTGTGAAGGGTGAAAAAATCACCTTGAGCCGTGAGATTCATCCGAACATCACAGCAAAGGTAGAGGGCAGCGAACTGCTCGTTACTCGTCCGAACGATGAGCCGAAGAATCGTGCACTGCATGGTTTGACGCGTTCTTTGCTGAGCAACATGGTCATTGGCGTTACCGCTGGCTTTAAGAAGGAGCTGGACGTGAACGGTGTTGGCTATCGTGTGGCAAAGCAAGGCAAGGATTTGGTGATGAACCTTGGTTACTCCCATCAGGTGGTTGTATCTGAGGTAGAAGGCATCACGATTGATGTGCCAAGCCCGAATAAGATTATTATTTCCGGTGCCGATAAGCAGCAGGTGGGACAGTTCGCAGCAGAAGTGCGCGAGAAGCGTCCGCCGGAGCCGTATAAGGGCAAGGGAATTAAATACGCAGATGAGGTCATTCGCCGCAAGGAAGGCAAGACCGGCGGTAAGAAGAAGTAAAGGAAGGTGTGCCTAAATGGTTTCGAAGAAAGACTCTAATAAAGCGCGGCTTCGCCGTCATAAGAGAGTACGCGGCGCAGTTTCCGGCACTGCTGAGCGCCCCCGTCTCAATGTATTCCGTAGCGCAAAGAATATCTATGCGCAAGTCATCGATGATGTTAACGGCGTAACCATCGCCTCTGCATCGACAAACGAAAAAGAGTTCGCAAACTACGGCGGTAACAAGGATGCTGCAAAGGCAATCGGCGAAAAGATTGCGGAGCGCGCAAAGGCAAAGGGTGTTACAGTTGTTGTGTTTGACCGCGGTGGTTATTTGTACCACGGTCGTGTCAAGGAACTCGCTGAAGGCGCCCGTGAGGGCGGTCTCCAGTTTTAAGTCGGGAGGAGGTAAAAAATGGCTAAGTTTGATAAAAACGAGAAGAGAGAAGACGAGTTCAAAGAAACCGTTGTTTCTCTCAATCGCGTATCCAAGACCGTAAAGGGCGGCCGTATCTTTAAGTTTGCAGCACTGGTTGTTGTGGGCGATGGAAAGGGCACCGTTGGCTTTGGTCTGGGTAAAGCTTCTGAAGTTCCCGATGCAATCCGCAAGGGTATTGAAGATGCAAAGAAAAATCTGGTGAAGATTTCTCTCAAGGGCACTAGCATCCCGCACGAAGTCATTGGTGAGTTCGGTGCAGGTCGCGTGTTGCTGAAGCCGGCGGCTCCCGGTACCGGTGTAATTGCCGGCGGCGCGGTTCGTGCAGTGGTAGAGGCAGCGGGCATCAAGGACATTCGTACCAAGTGCCTGCGTTCCAATAACCCGCAGAATGTTGTTACCGCAACTTTTGACGGCTTGAAGAGCCTGCGTGATGCAGCACAGGTTGCAGCGGTTCGCGGCAAATCTGTGAGTGAACTTTAAGGAGGGTAATGATGGCTAACATGAAGATTACCCTAAAAAAGAGTCTGTCTGGTCGTCTGGAAAAGCATATTGCGACCGCACACTCTCTGGGTCTTAAGAAAATCAATGATGTAACCGTTCAGCCGGATAACGTGCAGACGCGCGGTAAGATTGCCAAGATTGGCTATCTGCTCCAGGTTGAAGAAAACGCTTAAGGAGGTGTAATTATGCAGCTTCAGAATTTACAGCCTTCTGAAGGCGCAGCAAAGCGCCCTTATCGCAAGGGTCGCGGCGCAGGTTCCGGCAACGGTAAGACCGCAGGTCGCGGACACAAGGGTCAATGGGCTCGTTCTGGCGGCGGTGTTCGTCCAGGATTTGAAGGCGGTCAGATGCCGCTCTCTCGTCGTCTGCCGAAGCGTGGATTTAACAATATTTTTGGTACGACTTATGCACCGGTCAACGTATCTGCTCTCGAATGCTTTGAAGATGGCACAGAGATTACAGTGGAAACTTTGGTCGAAGCAGGCATTGTAAAGAAGGCAATGGACGGCGTCAAGATTCTCGGAACTGGCGAACTGACCAAGAAGCTGACTGTGAAGGCAGCTGCTTTCTCGGCAGCCGCAAAGGAAAAAATTGAGAAGGCAGGCGGAAAGACCGAGGTGATTTAAGGTGTTTGAAACCTTCAAGAATGCCTGGCGTATCCCCGAGCTGAAGAAGAAAATTTTATACACCTTGTTCATCCTGCTGATTTTCCGAATCGGCGCATCTATCCCCGTTCCCTATATCAATCTGGCAGGCTTGAAGCAGCTCTTTTCTTCAGATGCCTATACCAGCAGTATGTTGGGGTTTGTCAATATCTTTACCGGCGGCGGTTTGTCGAATGCAACGATTTTTGCAATGTCCATCACACCGTATATCAATGCACAGATTATTATGCAGCTGTTGACAGTTGCAATCCCTGCATTGGAGCGTTTGGTGAAGGACGGCGGCGAAGAAGGTCGCAAGAAGTTGGCAGGCTGGACACGGTATGTAGGTGTGGTTCTTGGTTTGATGCAGGGATTTGCCTACTACACCATGCTGCGTGCAAATGGGCTGGTAACAGACACCTCGGCGTGGGCAGGGTTTGTCATTGTCATGAGCTTTACAGCCGGCGTTGCCTTGATTATGTGGTTTGGTGAACATATCACAGAAAACGGCATCGGCAATGGCATTTCCATCATTTTGTTCGCAGGCATTGTGTCTCGTGGACCTTCCATGGTAAACAGCCTGTATAACCTCATCAGCAACGGCGGTGCAAATTTGTTCATCGCAGTGCTATTGGTGGTTATGGCGATTGCGTTGATTATTTTTGTTGTTTTCATGCAGAATGCAGAGCGCCGCATTCCGATTCAATATGCAAAGCGGAATGTAGGTCGTAAAATGTATGGGGGACAATCGACACATCTGCCCATTAAGGTGAGTGCGTCTGGCGTTATGCCAATTATTTTTGCATCGTCTATTATGTCGTTGCCGTCTACCATCACTTTGTTTTACACACCAAAGACGGGCAGCGTTGCAGCGAAGTTACTCAGCGTTTTCTCCAGCAGCCATCCGATTTATATCGTGGTGTATTTGCTGCTGATTCTGGCATTTTCTTATTTTTATGCAACGATTCAGTTTAATCCGATTGAAATTGCCAATAATCTCAAGAAGAATGGTGGATTTATTCCGGGATTCCGTCCTGGAAAGCCAACCAGCGATTTTATCACAAAGGCACTGAGCAAGGTTACTTTTGTGGGTGCGTTGTTCTTGGGTGTTGTGGCAGCGTTGCCAATGGTAGTCGGTGCAATCAACAGCAGTTTGAGCAGCGTCGCATTGGGTGGCACAAGCGTATTGATTGTTGTAGGTGTTGCATTGGATACCATGAAACAGTTGGAAGCACAAATGATGATGCGTCATCACAAGGGATTCCTAGAATAAGAGGAGGACGGTTCCTTGAAGCTGATTTTACTCGGCGCGCCAGGAGCCGGCAAGGGCACATTGGCGGCATACCTTATCCAAAAGATGGGGGTGCCGTCGGTGTCTACCGGTAACATCCTGCGCGAAGCCATTCAAAACAATACCCCACTTGGCCAGAGCGCCAAGCAATATATGGATGCTGGTAAGCTGGTACCCGATGAAGTGGTTATCGGGATGCTGCAGGAGCGCATTGCACAGGAAGACTGCGCCAATGGTTTCATTCTTGACGGCTTTCCGCGCACCATTCCGCAGGCGCAGGCTCTGGATACGATTACCAATATTGATTGTGCACTTTCCCTGGAAGTACCAGATGAAATCATTGAAGGTCGTATGACGGGTCGTCGTGTTTGTCTAAAATGCGGCGCAACCTATCACATTGCCGCAAATCCTTCCAAGGTGGAGAACGTGTGTGATGTTTGTGGAGATCCACTGGTGATTCGCAAGGATGATAAGGCAGAAGTGGTGCGTGACCGCCTTGCAACCTATCATGCACAAACCGAGCCGCTGAAGGATTATTATGATGCACAGAACAAGCTGAAGAGCATCGATGGTACGCAGGGTATTGAACAAACTGCGGTGTCCGCAACGCAGGCCTTGGGACTTTGAGTACATGATTACGATTAAAAATGAGCATCAGGTGGAATTGATGCGAACGGCGGGACGTATCACTGCACTTGCACGCAAGGCAGCAGCAGATGCGGTTCGACCGGGGGTCACTACAGGTGAAATTGACCAGATTGTCCGAAAAACCATTGAAAAAGAAGGTGCAGTGCCTTCCTTTTTGGGGTATGGCGGCTTTCCGGCAAGTGCTTGTATATCAATTAATGATGAAGTCATTCACGGCATTCCCAATAAGACACGTAAAGTGGTTGAGGGCGATATTATAAAAGTCGATGTGGGAGCGTATATAGGTGGCTTTCATGGAGACTGCGCTGCCACAATCCCTTGTGGAATGATTTCGCAAGAAGCTGAGAAGCTGATTGAAGTGACTCGGCAGAGTTTCTATGAGGGCATCAAATTTGCCCGTGAGGGCAATCGGATTTCCGATGTCTCCCATGCCATTCAGACCTATGTTGAGTCGTTTGGTTTTTCGGTGGTGCGGCAATATGTAGGGCACGGCATTGGTGTCCAGTTGCATGAATCGCCGGAAATCCCCAATTTTGGACGTCCAGGACATGGTGTACGTCTGGAAAAGGGCATGACGCTTGCCATTGAGCCTATGGTCAATGTGGGCGTGTATCATATCAGCGTTCTGCCAGACGGTTGGACGGTCAAAACACGTGACGGCAAGCTGTCGGCACACTATGAAAACACCATTTTGATTACAGATGGTGCGCCGGAGATTCTGACAAGTATTGATGGTGAGGTGCTGTAAACGATGCAGTCGCATACAACCGACATTGTTTTATCGCTGCAGGGGCGAGACGCAGGCACGTTGTTTCTGGTTTTGAAAGAGGATGATGCATACCTCTATCTCGCAGATGGAAAGATTCGACGGACAGAAGCGCCGAAGCGAAAAAAGCGACGGCATATATCCCATCAGGGAACTTGTGATGAAAAAACACGCAAGAAGCTTTTGGAAACGGGAAGATTAACAAACAGCGATGTCCGTAAGGCGCTGGCAGTATGGATCAGCGGCAAGGGCTGAAATGGGTAAGGGAGGAAAGGAACTACGTATGGCAAAAGATGATGTCATCGAACTAGAGGGTACCGTCATAGAGGCGCTGCCAAACGCAATGTTTCAAGTAGAGCTGCCGAATGGCCATAAAATTCTGGCGCATATTTCCGGCAAGCTCCGCATGAATTTCATTCGCATTTTACCAGGCGATAAGGTCACTGTACAAATGTCGCCGTATGACTTGACCCGCGGTCGAATCACTTGGCGCTCGAAGTAAGCGACAGTGTGCAAAGGCGGGCGGAGGCTCAGTGTGACCTAGCGGGCCGTAAGATCCACCAACCAAATTTTAGTGGAGGTTTTCTCAATGAAAGTAAGACCGTCGGTAAAACCGATTTGCGAAAAGTGCAAAATCATTCGCCGCAAGGGCAAGGTTATGGTTATTTGCATTAACCCGAAGCACAAGCAGCGTCAGGGTTAATTTTTGCGCAAAACAGCAAAGAACAGGTAGTTTCAGCGGATACGACAGGTTGCAGCTGCAGCTTGCACAGGGATGAGAGCGGTCCCTTACGGTATTTGCCAAAAACGCTCACGGAAACACTACGGAGGTTTTTTGTTATGGCACGTATTGCCGGTGTGGACCTTCCTCGCGATAAGCGCGTGGAAATCGGTTTGACCTATATTTACGGCATTGGTCGTAAGCTGTCGAATGACATTTTGGAAAAAACAGGCATCAATCCGGACACTCGCGTGAAGGATTTGACCGAGGATGATGCTGCAAAGCTGCGTGAAGCAATTGAGCGCGACTATAGAGTGGAAGGCGATTTGCGCCGTGAAATCGGACTGAACATCAAGCGTTTGGTGGAAATCGGCTGCTATCGTGGTCTGCGCCATCGCCGCAGCCTACCGGTTCGTGGTCAGCGCACCAAGACCAATGCACGTACACGTAAGGGTCCGAAGAAGACCATTGCGAACAAGAAGAAGTAAGGAGGGAGCGTAAGAATGGCTAAGGTACAGAAAAAGGGCGCAACCAGAACAAAGCGTCGTGAGCGCAAGAATATTGAAAAGGGCGCAGCACACATCCGCTCCTCCTTCAATAATACAATCGTAACCATCACAGATATCCATGGCAATGCGTTGTCTTGGGCTTCTTCTGGTGAAATGGGATTCCGCGGTTCTCGTAAGTCGACTCCGTTTGCAGCACAGACCGCAGCAGAAACCGCTGCAAAGGCTGCAATGGAGCATGGCCTCAAGTCGGTTGAAGTCTATGTAAAGGGACCTGGTTCCGGACGCGAAGCTGCAATCCGTGCATTGCAGGCGACCGGTTTGGAAGTTACTATGATTAAGGACGTAACCCCGATTCCGCACAATGGTTGCCGTCCGCCTAAGAGAAGAAGAGTCTAACAGAGGAGGATACGATTAAATGGCAAAGAATATGCAGCCGGTGCTGAAGAGATGCAAAACTTTGAACCTGTCTCCGGCAGTTCTTGGTTATTCTAAGAGCACCAATAGAAACCCGAAGCAATCTCGTCGTAAGCAGTCCGAATATGGTATGCAGTTGGGCGAAAAGCAAAAGGTAAAGTTTATTTACGGCGTACTGGAGAAGCAGTTCCGCAAGTACTATGAAAAGGCAGAAAAGAAGCAGGGCATTACTGGTGAAATTTTGCTGCAGGAACTGGAATGCCGTATGGATAACGTTGTATTCCGCATGGGTTTTGCAAACACGCGCAGAGAAGCACGTCAGCTTGTGAACCATGGACATTTTTCTGTCAATGGACAGCGTGTGAATATTCCGTCCTATCAGGTTCGCATTGGTGATGTCATTGCAGTGCGTGAAAAGTCTCGCACCGCCACCAAGTTTAAGACTCTGCTTGAGGAAAATGGCACAAAGGTTATGCCGAAGTGGATTGACAAGGCAAAAGATACTTTTGAAGGAAAGATTATTGCAATGCCGGCTCGCGATGACATTGATTATGAAGTTGCAGAGCACCTCATTGTTGAGTTGTACTCCAAATAAGCGGTACGTTAGCTTTTTGGATTTGCTAAAATCCATGCTAATCGTACTGGTCGAACGTAAAGGAGGGCATCCGTAATGATCGAAATCGAAAAGCCGCGCATTGACTGCGAGGAGTTGGCGGAAGACGGCTCCTATGGTAAGTTTGTTATCGAGCCGCTGGAAAGAGGTTATGGTACGACGCTGGGAAACTCTTTGCGTCGTATCATGTTGTCCAGCCTGCCTGGTACTGCTGCGAGCAGTATCAAAATTGCAGGCGTGCAGCACGAATTTTCCACCATTTCCGGTGTCAAGGAAGATGTCACAGAAATCGTCTTGAATGTGAAACAAATCGTTGCAAAGCTACACTGCGATGGTCCAAAGACGGTGTATATTGAGGCATCTGGAGAAGGCGCGGTGAAGGCAGGGGACATCCATGTCGATGCAGAAGTGGAAATCCTGAATCCAGATTTGCATATTGCAACTCTGATGGGCGATGCACATCTGTCTATGGAAATCACACTTTCTTCGGGACGTGGGTATGTGCCGGCAGAACGCAACAAGCAATATCAGACTGCAATCGGCATTATTCCAGTCGATTCTATCTATACACCGGTCTATAAAGTCAACTACGCCGTGGAAAACACACGTGTTGGCAATATGACAGATTATGATAAGCTGACGATTGAAGTTTGGACAAACTCTACGATTGATGCAAAGGATGCGGTTTCGCTGGGCGCAAAGGTTCTGCGAGATCACTTGGATCTGTTTGTAGACCTTTCAGAGGAAATCGGCAGCAAATCGACAGTCGTGGAAAAGGCTGAAGCACAGCACGATAAGGTACTGGAGATGACCATTGAAGAGTTGGACTTCTCTGTGCGTTCTTTTAACTGTCTGAAGCGCGCTGGCATCAATACGGTCGAAGATCTCATCAACACTTCAGAAGATGACATGATGAAAGTTCGTAATCTCGGACGCAAATCCTTAGAAGAAGTCATCGGCAAATTGGAGGCAATGGGTCTTGGTCTGGCAAAATCAGAAGACTAACGACCAAATGAAGCATATAGTAGCGGTGTTGTAGCAGTGTACAACCGCTCGAACATAATTGAACCTTAATTATAGGAGGGAACATTTCATGGCAGGAAACCGTAAGCTCGGCAGACCGACCGACCATAGAATGGCGATGCTGCGCGCGATGGTAACCTTTTTGCTGGAAAATGGCAAAATTGAAACTACTGTAGCACGTGCAAAGGAAGTTGGTCCTCTTGCTGAAAAGATGATTACGCTGGGTAAGAAAAATACACTGGCTTCTCGTCGTCAGGCATTGGGCTTCATTACCAAGGAAGCAGTGGTTGCAAAGCTGTTTTCCGAAATCGCACCGAAATATGACCAGAGAAATGGTGGCTATACTAGAATTATCAAGACCGGTCCGCGCAGAGGCGACTCTGCAGAGATGGCAGTTATTGAATTGGTATAATCTGCACAAAAAAACCGTATGGAATTTTCCATACGGTTTTTTTGTGTTTTACAGGCGCTTATTTATTTGCAACAGTAAAATAATATGCATAAAAGGGGAATTCTATTGACAGAGTATATCTGTAAGCGCATACTGAAAAGCTAGCGTTCTGCATGAAAATGAACAGTCGAAGAGGTTTGGTGTTATCGAAAAAAACAATAACAAAGTGTGTTATTTGACAAAAGTGAAAAAATGTTATAAAATAGATTTATCGATCGATGAAATGGTTTAAATTATGCATAATTTAATGGAATACTAAATATATTGATATAATATACATTTAGTATTATAAAAAATACTTGGAAAAATGATAAAAAATAACGCTTTAATCACTATTAAAGTTAAAAAAGAAAGGGTGCAAAGTAAATTGTTGCGAAAAAAGTTGTTTAAAATGATAGCAGGTATTACCAGTGTCTTGCTGTTAACCTCCTGTGCAAACGGAACGAATACGGATACCACAGCGGTGAATAAAGCTTCTGCGACCGTTACGTTTGGAGATGCAGGTTGGGACAGTATGCGGTTTCATAATGCAGTCGCCATGCTGATTGGCAAAGCAGCCTATCAAATCGACGGAGAAGAAGTATCTGGTTCAACGGCGGTTACATATAGCGCGCTAAAGACTGGCGATATTCAAGTGTACATGGAAACTTGGACAGATGGGCTGCCAACCTATCAGGATGACCTAGCAGAAGGCGGCATTCAAGAGCTTTCTACCAACTATGATGACAATGCACAGGGCTTCTATGTGCCGCGCTATGTGATAGAAGGCGATGCAGAGCGCGGGATTGCGCCGACAGCACCGAATTTGAAAACCGTAGCCGACCTTGCAAATTACAGTGATGTGTTCAAAGACCCAGATGACCCATCTAAGGGAAGGCTATATGGTGCCATTTCTAGCTGGGAAGTCGGCAATATCACGAGCAAAAAGTATACATACTATGGGTTAGATGCGTCTTATAACTATATCGACCCAGGCTCTGATTCGGCATTGGCGGCGGCAATCTCTTCTGCATATGAAAAGGGAGAACCAATCGTTGCATATTATTGGGAACCAACTTGGCTGACAGGTAAATATGATTTGGTGCTGCTGCAGGATGCGCCATACGATGAAGAGCAGTATGCCTTGGGTGCGTGCGCATTTCCGTCGATGAACGTTACCGTTTGTGTGAATGCGGAGTTTGCCAAGGAAGCACCGGGGTATTGCGAATTTTTAAGCAAATATCAGACATCAAGCCAGCTTACCTCGGAAGCGCTGTCCTATTTGCAGGATAATGGCGCATCGTATGAAGACACTGCAAAGTGGTTTTTGTCCCAGCATGATGAATTGCTGACACAATGGCTGCCAGAGGATAAAGCAGAGCTGGTTCGAGCAGCTGTACAGGCATAAGTAGGAGAGATAAAATGCCAGATTGGATTTTAACATTTCCCAAAGAGGTTCAAATTGATATTAAGACCCCGATAGATGATACCATCCAGTATATGGTTGTACATTGGGAGCCGTTTTTTGACGGGCTTCGAGGCGTGCTGAGTGGATTGCTGCATGGAATCGGAAAATTTGTGGATGCCATTCCGTGGTGGCTGCTGATTCTCTTGGTGTTTGTTGCGACATATCGTCTATCACGCAAACTTTCCAAATCAGTGGTCTATGCGCTGCTATTGTTTTTCATTGGTGCGATGGGATATTGGTCGCTGATGAATCAAACATTGACCACAGTGTTAGCATCTGTCATTATTTCACTGCTTTTGGGGTTGCCACTGGGCATTTTGGCATCTGCCAATGCCAAAACAGAAACCTTCCTGCGACCGATTTTGGACACGATGCAGACCATGCCGTCCTTTGTGTATTTGATTCCAGCGGTGATGCTGTTGGGCATCGGTAATGTGCCTGCCATCATCGCCACCACAATTTATGCGTTGCCGCCCGTCATTCGTTTGACAAGCCATGGCATTCGGCAGGTAGATAAGGAAGTGGTAGAGGCGGCGCACGCATTTGGCTCTACATGGATGCAGACCTTGGTAAAGGTGCAGATTCCACAAGCCTTGCCGACAATTATGACAGGCGTCAACCAAACCATTATGATGGCAATTTCCATGGTCGTCACCTGCTCTATGATTGGTGCAGCAGGCTTGGGGTCGGAAGTCATCACTGGCATCAACCGCTTGGAAAGTGGCAGAGGATTTTCAGCAGGGATTGCGATTGTCATCATTGCCATTATTATGGATAGATTGACGCAAGGAATCTTTCGGAAGGATGGGAATCATTCATGATATATGACAATCAGCAGGGAAATGATGTGGTTCTGCGAGTGGAAAATTTATATAAGTTATATGGCAACAACAAAGCCGCGGCACACAAACTGTTGGACAATGATGCAAGCAAAGAACAGATTTTGAAAAAAACAGGCGTCACAGTGGCAATCAATGATGTTTCTTTTGAAGTGAAGCGTGGAGAAATTTTTGTGCTCATTGGGCTTTCCGGTTCCGGAAAATCCACCGTTGTGCGTTGTTTGAATCGCTTGAATAAGCCCAGTGAAGGCAAGATTTACTTTGAAGGGAAAAATATTAAGGATTTTAACAAGCATGAAATTCGAGAATATCGGCGCAAAAACATTTCCATGGTTTTTCAAAGTTTTGGATTAATGTCGCACCGTGACGTGTTGGGCAATGTTGCGTATGGTTTGGAAGTGCGTGGGATGAGCCGACAGGAGCGGGAGGCACGTGCCATGGAGATGCTTCAGATGGTCGGGCTGAATGGATGGGAACACGAAAGCATTTTGAGTCTGAGCGGTGGGATGCGGCAGCGTGTGGGCATTGCACGGGCGCTGGCGAATGACCCAGATGTTTTGCTGATGGATGAACCATTTTCAGCATTGGACCCCTTGGTGCGGCGGGATATGCAGTTTGAATTGCTCTCTATCCAAGAAAAACTCAATAAAACCGTGATATTTATCACCCATGACATCAATGAGGCATTCAAACTCGGTAATACCGTGGCGATTATGAAGGATGGAAGAATCATTCAAATTGATACACCCGAGGGCATGGCGTCCAATCCGGCAGACGAATATGTGGAAAACTTCATCAACAGTGCGGATAAAGCACAAATTTATTCGGCAATGCACATTATGCAGCGACCAAGCTGCTTGATTCGCTCACGTGATGGTGCGCATAATGCGCTCAAGCAGATGCGCAGCCAAGGCGTATCCAGTGCTTATGTTGTGGGCGATAAAATGGAACTGGTCGGCATTTTAACCTTGGAGCAGGCATTGAAAATCAAAGCTGGGGAAATCTCATTTGCAGATGCAATCAACCGCGATTTGCAGACCACAACAGCAGATACATCCATCTCGGATTTGCTGCCAGTCGCAGCAGTGGCGCAATATCCGATTGCGGTAGTGGATGGTGAAAACCACTTGGAAGGCATTGTAACCAAGGCGGCGGTGTTGGCATCGCTGGCATAATCACAAAGAAAATCTATCCGCAAATGTGAGAAAGAGCACCCAAAAGGATGATTTGGGTGCTCTTTTTTGTGCATTCATGTGCACTGGACGAAAAAACAAAGCACAAAAAACCATTATTACACCGTGGTTGGTATAGTTTTCGTAAAAAAAGGAAACATTAGCTTGTGATAGCAGAGCGGTGTAAGGAGGAACGTTGCAATGGCGATGAAAACCGGAAATGAATATGTGGAAAGTCTACGAAAATTGCATCTGAATGTATATCTCTTTGGTGAAAAGCTGGAATCGCCCGTGGATCATCCAATCATTATCCCCTCGATGAATGCAGTGGCATTCACCTATGATTTGGCACTTGACCCAATGCATGAGGAGTTGATGACAGCTATCTCCCATCTTTCAGGCGAGAAAATCAATCGGTACAATCATATTTCGCAAAATACGGATGATTTGGTGCGTAAGGTGAAGCGACAGCGGCTGTTGGGACAAAAGACCGCCAGTTGTTGGCAGAGATGTGTGGGGCACGATGCAATGAATGCGGTGTACAGCACGACCTATGAAATCGACCAGAAGCATCAAACGCAGTATTTCGATAATTTCTTAAAATTTTTGCGGTATGTGCAGGCGGAGGATTTGGTCGTAGATGGTGCGATGACCGATGTAAAGGGTGACCGCAGTCTGCCGCCCAGCAAGCAGGTCGATGCGGATATGTATCTGCACGTGATTGAAAGACGCGAAGATGGCATTGTGGTCAACGGATGCAAGGCGCACCAGACAGGCATTGTCAATTCGCATGAAGTGTTGTGTATGCCGACCATCGCTATGAAGCCAGAGGACAAAGAGTATGCGATTTCGTTTGCAATTCCGACCGATACGGAGGGCATTACCGTCATTTATGGCAGACAATCCTGTGATACCAGAAAGCTGGAGGATTCTGAAATCGATGTCGGCAACAGTCAATTTGGCGGGCACGAAGGGATGGTGGTGTTTGACCATGTGTTTGTGCCCAAAGAACGCATTTTTTTGAATGGTGAAACCGACTTTGTTGGTATGCTTGTGGAGCGATTTGGGGGACATCATCGCCCAAGCTATGCCTGCAAGTGCGGCGTAGGAGATGTGCTCATCGGTGCGGCGGCATTGGCGGCGGATTATGCAGGGACACATAAGGCATCCCACATCAAGGACAAGCTGGTGGAAATGACGCATCTGAACGAAACCATTTACTCTTCTGCACTTGCTTGCTCCTATGAAGGGACGAAAACGGCATCTGGTGCATATTTAATAGATTTTATGATGGCGAACGTGTGCAAGCAAAACGTGACCCGTTTCCCTTATGAAATGGGGCGTTTGGCAGAGGACATTGCAGGCGGTGTGATGGTATCACAGCCGTCAGAGCAAGATTTCCGCAACCCTGTGGTGGGAAAATATATTGAGAAATATTTTCGGGGCGTAGCGTCTGTGCCCACGGAAAATCGCTTGCGTGTGCTGCGGCTGCTTGAAAACCTGACATTGGGAACTGGTGCAGTGGGATACCGTACAGAATCGCTGCACGGAGCAGGTTCTCCACAGGCACAGCGCATCATGATTGGGCGATTGGGAAATTTTGACCAAAAGAAGAAGCTTGCAAAAGCAATCGCCAAAATTCCAGAGGACGACACACAAGACTAAAGCAGACCTTGACGCAAAAAACCCCCGACATACAGGTCGGGGGATGCATTTTATCGGATGTCAGCGGATGCGGAAGTTTTCAACATCGCTCAGCAGCTGCCGTGCGTGCGCTGCCATTTCTTCACTGGATGCAGCACCTTGCTGTGAGGTTGCAGAGGTTTCCTGCACCACATTTGCAATTTGGCTGACGTTTTCAGAGGCCAACTGCATTTGTTCAACCTGCTTGCGAGAAGCTTCCGAGATGGAATGGATGACGGCATCAATGCTTTGCGCATCAGCATCGACCTCGGACAAAATGGCAGCAGCGTTGCCGGCCAGTTCAAAGCCTTTTTGGATTGCCTCCTGTGAGCTGCCAATCAGTGCTGCGGTCTTTTTCGCCGCTTCAGCACTTTGCCCTGCCAGATTACGCACCTCATCTGCAACTACGGCAAATCCGCGGCCAGCTTGTCCCGCACGTGCGGCTTCAATGGCGGCATTGAGTGCCAACAGGTTGGTTTGCATGGAAATGTTGTCTACCAGCTGAATAATATTGGAAATCTGCGCGGAGGTGGATTCGATTTCCTGCATGGATTGCAGCATGGCACTCATTTGCGCATTGCTGTTGTTCACCGCTTGAATCACAGCATCGATGCGATTGGCGGCATCCTCCACCTGCTTGGCGTTTTCTTGTGCTTCTGAAGACACCTGCTCAAAATTTCCTGCCATGGTTTCCAGTGTATTCGCTTGCTCGGTTGCGCCCTGTGCCAAAGATTGTGACATGGAGGAAATCTGGTCTGATTCCTGTGCAACACTTTCCGCAGATTCCCGAATCGAAGCAAAAACCTCGTTGAGGGAATCGATGATACGAACGAGGGCGGTTTTAATAGGTGCAAAATCACCAATATATTCCGTGTCTGTGCTAACCTGCAAGTTTCCGGTAGATATTTCTCCCAACAGAGAGGAGATGTCATTCACATATTCATGGATTTTGGCAGCTGTGCGATTGAAGGCATCCGAAACCAAGCCCAATTCGTTTTCAGACTGCACAGCGGCAGTAGAATGCAGATTGCCCTGCTCCATATCGCTTGCCAGACATACAATCTGCTGTAAGGGACGCAACTGGCGGGAAATCATCACTTTCATCGCAAGAATCAAAATAGCGAACACGATAAGCAGCAACAATGTGGTCAAAACAACCGTATTTACCACGGTTTGCAGTGCTTCGGAGCGGTCAGCTACAAAGGCACACACCCATGGGGCAGACACACCAGAGATATGCACCGGCACGTAGGCACTGAACGCGGTTTTTCCGCTGACATAGCTAGGTTCTTGACCAAAAAACGAAGCATCCTTCTGGATTTGGCTGAAAACGGCATCTTTTTGAGAGCCTTCATATGCGGTGCTGAGCATTGTGAGGTCATCTGGGTTTTGTTCACCTGCGCGTGCCAACATCATATAGGCAGAATTTTCATTGAGCACATAGGTATAGGCGGAGGCATAGCCACTGGTTTCATAAGGAAGCTGCAAAAGTGCATCGACTTCAAAGTCACAGTTTGCAACGCCCAAAAACTTGCCCTGTGCATCCAGAATGGGGGTGCTGATGGTCACCAGATAGACGATTTCGCCGTTGCCCAATTCCCATTCATAGGGGGATGTAATATGTGTGGCGTGGTCGGCTTTGGCGGGCGCATAGTAGTCTGCGGTGTTGTAATCGGCGTAATCCTCATATTCGTCCATTGCGGTTCCGCTGCCATCGCGATAAAGATAATAGGATTTTCCGGCAGGGGTATTCGGCAAGATGGTATTCGGCTCCAAAGCAATATAGGCACCGAACACAAGCTCGTCCGACATGGCATTGTTTAGAAAAGCCGTTAGCAGAGGAACGGTCTGTTCGGGAGGAGAGCCTTGCATAGTTGCAACATTGTCCCCCAGATGGTGTGCAGTCAATGCCATGCGGTCAAGCTCCATCTCTGTAATGGTTGCATTGGTTTCCGCAATGTAGTGAAATGTTTTCTCAATCTGTCGCTGCATGACAGAGGTCAACAGCATTTGAAAAGTCAAGCAAAGTATGATGAGAAAGACAATAATCATAATCCCAAGACGCAGGGGAATATTCACTGCCATACGATGGGTGGGCTTGATGCCTGTTGGCTTTACGGTAGCTTTACTTTTCATAAGATTCCCTTCTTTCCGCGACCATATCGTGTTTTCCAAAAAAAATGAATATTATATGGTTATAATTTAAGTTTAGCATGGCATATGGAAGAATACAACAGCAAATGTCGAGCTTTGCATAAATTTTTCAAACCATCATTTCGTAAAAAATGATGAATTACTGCAAAATATAAAGAGTGGGATAGGGGCTCGCGCACTAAGCGATGCGCATATCTCAGTCAAATCTGGTCGAAAAACGCGTATACAAGAGAAAACGGAAAATTTGTGCAAACTTGTTAAATTTATTGCACGATATTGCTTTCTATTGTCGAGTATGATAGTATGGTATGCAGAAAGAGAACCACCAAACATATCCAAGTTGCAGTATGCGCAACTGTTAAAAATGAAGGAGGAACTTTTATGAAAACGTATAGCTGTGTGCCTTGTGGGTATATCTATGACCCTGCGCTAGGTGACCCGGATAATGGAATTGCACCGGGCACGGCATTTGAGGATTTGCCCGCTGGCTGGGAATGTCCCATTTGCGGTGCGGGAAAAGACGAGTTTGAGGCAGTAGAAGCGTAAACAAGTGCATTCCAAAACCAGAAAAACGAAGGAGTAAGGATACAAGTTCTAATGGTTGAAAAGGAGTAAAACACGATGAGTATGTTTTGTTTTCAATGTCAAGAAACCGCCAAAAACACAGGCTGTGAAGTTAGAGGCGTATGTGGTAAGACAGAAGAAGTCGCAAAGCTGCAGGATTTGCTGATTTATGCCTGTAAGGGCATTTCAGAAGTGGTGACAAAGGGTAACATACCGGTTTCCTCCATCCCAGAAGTCAATCATCAAGTACTCAAGAGCATTTTTATCACCATCACCAATGCGAACTTTGACGCAGACGCGATTGAAGCACAAATCGTTAAAATGATAGGGTTGCGCGATGGACTGCGGACACAGACAACCAGTGCGTTGGGCGATGCGGCAACCTTTACGGTAACAGACAGAGCATCTATGCTGGAAAAGGCAGCCAAGGTTGGCGTGCTGTCCACAGAAAATGAGGATGTGCGCTCCCTACGTGAGCTGATTATTTACGGCGTCAAGGGTATGGCGGCATATACACACCATGCACTGAATCTGGGTAAGGAAAATCCGGACATCAATGCTTTCATCTATAAGGCACTGGCTGCAACGTTGGATGATACGCTGTCGGCAGATGATTTGGTTGCGCTGACGCTGGAAACTGGCAGCTTTGGCGTCAGCGCAATGGCACTTTTGGATGAAGCCCACACCTCTAGATATGGACATCCGGAAATCACAAAAGTGGACATCGGTGTCAGAAGCAATCCAGGCATCTTGATTTCGGGTCATGATTTGACCGATTTGGAGCAGCTGCTCGAGCAAACGCAGGGAACAGGCGTGGATGTCTATACCCACTCCGAAATGCTGCCCGCCCATTACTATCCTGCATTTAAGAAATATGAGAATTTCGTAGGCAACTATGGTGGTTCATGGTGGGCACAAATCACAGAATTTGAAACATTCAAAGGGCCGATTCTCTTCACAACCAACTGCATCGTACCTCCGAGAAGCGAGGAAATTCGTGGACGTATCTTTACTTCCGGCGCGTCGGGATACCCTGGTTGTGTGCATATTGAAGCAGATGCACAGGGCAAGAAGGATTTCACGCCGATTATTGAGATGGCAAAGCACTGCGCGCCGCCTGTTGCAATCGAAAGCGGCAGCATTGTGGGTGGATTTGCACACAATCAAGTGTTTGCGTTAGCGGATAAAGTGGTAGAGGCAGTGAAGTCAGGTGCCATCAAGAAATTCTTCGTGATGGGTGGCTGTGATGGCAGAATGAAATCCCGCGAATATTATACCGAGTTTGCCAAGCAGCTGCCGCAGGATACCGTCATTTTAACGGCAGGCTGTGCAAAATATCGATACAATAAGCTGGAACTGGGTGACATTGGCGGCATTCCGCGCGTGCTGGATGCAGGACAATGTAACGACTCCTATTCATTGGCAGTCATTGCGCTAAAGCTCAAGGAAATTTTTGAGGTTTCGGATGTCAACGAATTGCCGATTGCCTTCAATATTGCGTGGTATGAGCAGAAAGCAGTCATTGTGTTACTTGCGTTGCTGTCTTTGGGCTTCAAGAACATCCATGCAGGCCCCACACTGCCGGCATTTTTATCACCCAATGTGGCAAAGGTGTTGATAGAAACATTTGGTCTGAGCGGAATCGGTTCGGTAGAGGACGACGTTCGCTTGTTCATGGAAGCATAATTTCAATGTGCTGTCTAAAAAGCCCTGTCGTAAATTGACAGGGCTCAGCCTGTAGACAAAAGGGTCGAAGCACCTCTGGAATTATGGTATAATTAAACCATAAGGACAGGGGTGTTTTTGATGTATATAAAAAAGGACAGAGGACAGCAAAAACAAATAAAATTTGTAAGCATAGAAGATTTGGTACCGAAAGACCACATTTTAAGGGACATCGACAGAGCGATTGATTTTAATTTCATATATGACGAAGTAAAAGGACTGTATTCCGAAATAGAATGGGGCAAACCGGGAATCGACCCGGTAGCACTGTTTAAAATAGTGTTCATACAATACTTATTCGGAATCCGCAGTATGCGGCAGACCATTAAAGAGATAGAAGTAAATATGGCATACCGCTGGTTCATCGGGTATGATATCGGAGAGAAAATCCCCCACTTTTCTACGTTCGGAAAGAACTACACACGCCGATTTGAAGGAACAGATGTGTTTGAACGAATATTCACACATATTTTGAATGAAGCGGTGGATTGCGGATTTGTGGATGCAAGCGCGATATTCATAGACGGTACGCACATAAAGGCAAGTGCAAACAAGAAAAAGAGCCAGCCTGCGGAAATTGAAATTCAGGCAAGAAGCTACCAAAAGCAGTTAGATGAGGAAATCGCAAAAGACCGGGGACTGCACGGAAAAAAGCCGCTGAAAAAGGATGACGGCAATGACGATGACCAACCGCCCACACCTCCGGCAACAAAAACAATCGCGCAAAGCAAAACAGATCCAGAGTGCGGAATGTTCCACAAGGGAGAACATGAAAAGCAGTTTGCCTATGTAGCGAATACCGCATGTGACAAACACAATTTTATACTGGACTTTGTACTGGGTGCAGGAAATATTCATGACAGCATGATGTTCAGCAGTGTATATGAAAAGGTTTTAAAAAAGTTTCCGGAAATACAGGCTGTTGCGGTAGATGCAGGATACAAAACTCCGGCAATTATGAAAGAAATCATTGACAGTGAAAAAATTCCTTGTGTGCCATACAAACGTCCAATGACGAAAAAAGGATTCTTTAAAAAGTATGACTTTGTGTATGATGAATATTTTGACTGTGTGTTGTGCCCAAACAAGCAGGCCCTAACATATTCTACAACCAATCGGGAAGGATACCGTGAATACAAAAGCAACACTGAAATTTGCAAAAATTGTCCTATGCGTTCCCAGTGTACAGAAAGCAAAGCCTGTCAAAAGGTTGTAACCCGGCATATTTGGGAGCCATACATGGAACTTGCTGAGGATTACCGGCATACTCCCGAGTATCGGGACATTTACAAGTTAAGAAGCGAAACCATTGAGCGTGTTTTTGCCGATGCAAAAGAGAAACATGCCATGCGTTATACTCAGCTACGTGGACTGCAAAAGGTGAAAATGCAGGTCACGCTTACTTTCGCGTGCATGAATTTAAAAAAGCTGGCGACATGGAAGCGAAGAACGGGCATGCTGCCGCCACCTTTACAACACTTTATCAATCAATTGGCCTATTTCTATTGCTTGTTTCTAAATACAAATCAAAAAGGTACTCTACGCGTTGCGTAAAGTACCTTTTTGTCGACGGTCTGAGCCCTGTCGTAAATTGACAGGGCTTTTCTTAGGTTTGCCCCGTAAACGTCAAATACAGCAGCACAGCATTGAGCGAAAGGATGGTAACAGCAATGAGGATGCCTAAGATTTGCACCCATTTGGGGTTGACAAAGCTGCCCATCCATTGCTTTTTCCCGGAAATCCAGAGCATTTGCAGAATGGGGAAGGGCAGAATGAAGCTGAGCATAACTTGACTTATGACAAGTGCCATCATTGGATTGATGCCAAGCGCAATGATGATAAGTGCCGGCAGCATGGTAATCAGCCGCCGCAGGTTGATGGGAAGGCTGATGTCCACAAAGCCCTTCATAATGGTCTGCCCTGCCATCGTGCCCACCGCGGAGGACGACAAGCCCGATGCCAATAGTGCCACGCCAAATGCACCGCTGGACAGAGAGCCTAGCAGAGGCTCTAGGGATTTGTGCGCCTGCTCCATCGTATCTGCCACGATGCCATGGCGGAAAAATACAGCGGCAGACACCACTACCATCGCCGCATTTACCAAAAAGGCAATATTCATGGCAATGGCAATATCGATTTTCTCCATTTTCAGATGATGTCGTTTACTTTCCTCGGAAAAATCGGTGCATCGATGCTGCACCAGCTGGGAATGCAGATAAATCACATGGGGCATGACGGTTGCACCCAGCATTCCGACCGCAATCATAACCGCCTCGCCGTTGGGCAAAGAGGGGATTAGTGTATGTATTCCAACCGCCGCCCAATCTGGTTTTGCCAGAAAGATTTCAAGGACATATGCGCCGCTGATGAGCGCAACCAACACCGCGATGATGGCCTCCACGAGCGGTTGCCCGTATTTTTCCATATAGCATATCAGATAGGTGAACAGTCCGGTGAGCAGCCCGGCATACAGCATCGGAATATGTAGGAGCAGGTGCAGCCCCAGCGTGCCGCCCAGAAACTCTGCAAGGTCGGTTGCCATTGCGCCAAGCTCTGCCACACTCCAGAAGACCCAGTTTGCCGATTTGGGGAAGACCTTAGCGCACATCTCGGGCAGATTGCGACCGGTGGCAATGCCGAGCTTTGCGGACATGGTCTGTAGGAAGATTGCCATAAGATTGCTCCAAAGGATGACCCAAATTAGCGCATAATTGAATTTAGAGCCCCCGCTAATATTGGTCGCAAAGTTCCCAGGGTCAATATATGCGACACTCACGACAAACGCAGGGCCAAGGTATTGGAGAAGCCGCCGCTTCGTCCGCTTTACAGCGGGGGAAGGGTGACCGCGTTCGGTTTCTGTGGCGGCAAGCGGGTTTTCGGGATTTATCTTGCTTGTTTTTGGTTGCATAGAATCGCGCCCCTTTTCCAGATTTCGTTCGGCGTGACAAATCGTGTTGCCACACTACAACCTATGAACCGAACACCCAATGTGTGCGGTTAGGACGGGTTTCCTTGCAGGAATGCACAGCATACCATAAAAAAACAGAACTTAGGAGGGAGTGCATTGCACCAGTTACAAAAATACGGCATATCAGACCGTTTTATCAATGAAGCAACGCGATATGAAGGCTTGAAATTGGCGCGCATCGTTGCGCAATACAAAGGCCTATACAAAGCGATTACCGATGACGGGGAATTTCTGGCTGAAATTTCAGGAAAGCTGCGCTACAGCATCGATGCATTGTCGCAATATCCGGCAGTAGGCGATTTTGTGATGGTAGACCATGAAGCGCAAGCGGATAGAGCAGTGATTCATCATATTTTGAGCCGCAAAAGCATATTCTTGAGAACGGCGGTGGGTGTCAGCGGGCAGTCACAGGCGGTTGCGGCAAATGTTGATATTGTATTCATTTGTATGTCGCTTAACAGCAACTACAACTTAAACCGTTTGGAGCGCTACCTTGCGATTGCATGGGACAGCGGTGCTACACCGGTCATCCTTTTGACAAAAGCCGATTTGTGTGCGGATATACCTGCTGTCGTGGCAGAAGTAGAGCGCGTATCCATGTTTTCGGATGTCATTACGACGTCGATGTGGGAAGAAACCATTGCAGAAAAGCTGCAAGGCTATTTGAAACCCGATGTCACGGCTGCCTTTATTGGCTCATCAGGGGTAGGGAAATCTACCCTCATCAACAAGCTTTTGGGGCAAGACACGCTTGCAACCAAAGCAATCGGAAAAGACGACAAAGGCAGACACACCACCACGGGACGCCAAATGTTTCCGTGCCCATTGGGTGGTGTGCTCATCGATACACCTGGGATGCGTGAAATCGGGGTGCAAGGCACCGAAATCACCCAATCCTTTGCAGACATTACAGAGTTGGAAGCACAGTGCAGGTTTCATGACTGCACCCATACAACAGAACCTGGATGTGCGGTGCAAAAAGCAGTGCAGGAAGGTGTCATTGACGAAAGAAAGCTTGAAAATTATAAAAAGCTCAAGATTGAATCTGGATATGCGGGCTTGAGCAGCCGAGAAATTGCCACCAAAAAGGCGGAGCGGATGTTTAAAGAGGTTGGCGGGATGAAAAATGTCAAACGGTTTTTGAAAGAAAACCATGACAAATACAAATAGAATTTTGCAAGCGGAAGGTCTATCGTTTCATGCACAGGCAAACGATGCGTTGAAATGGGGCGTGTCACCCTACAGGGAGCGGCAGGAAGTCACATAACATTTGCTTTTTTTCTCTTTTTTGACTTGACGATGCTGCAAACAAGGCATAAAATGGAGAGTAAGAATACCCTGCTATCCCTGCAGATGGAAGCGTTCGTATGCAAAACAGCTGTCATACAGATTATGGAGGGCAAAATGAGTATATTAACAAGATTCAAGGATATTATGGCAAGCAATATCAATGCGTTGCTGGATAAAGCAGAAGACCCGGAAAAAATGATTGACCAGTGCCTGCGCAACCTAAACAGCGACTTGGGAAAAGTGAAATCCGAAACCGCAGCAATCATGGCAGAGGAGCAGCAAGCGAAACGCGCACTGGATGAATGCACAGAAGACATTGCAAAAATGCAGTCGTATGCCATCAAGGCGTTGGAAGCCAACAATGAAACGGATGCGAAAAAATTTCTGGAGCATAAAGCGTCTTTGAGTGCAAAACTCGCAGGCTTGCAGGAAGCCCACACCCTTGCCCACACCAATGCGATGCATATGCGAGAAATGCATGACAAGCTGGTGGCGGACATCGGTGAGCTGGAATCTCGGAAAGATATGATAAAAGGCAAGCTGGCGGTTGCCAAAACGCAGGAGCGCATCAATAAAATGACGTCCAGCGTTTCTGGTGCGAACAATTCCATTGCGAGCTTTGAGCGATTTGAAGAGATGGCCAATCAAGCATTGGATAAAGCCAATGCAATGGCAGAGCTCAACAAATCGCAGGAATCTTCCATTGATGATTTGACAGCGAAATATGAATCATCTTCATCGTCCAGTATAGACGATGAACTCGCCGCATTAAAAGCCCGCTTGCAGCAGTAATAACAAAAGAAGCTGTCCAAGAAGAAAGTTCACAAGACAGCTTCTTTTTTGCATTTTCAGTAGAGAGCTTAAAAAAAGAAAGGAAGCTGCAACACGATGGTAGTACAATATAAATGCCCTGATTGTGGGGCGGATATGGCATTTGACAGTACCACCGGAACCTTGCATTGCCATAGCTGTGGCAGAAGTGACAGCGTTGAGGACATGCCAAGGCAGGAGAATACGGGGGAAGTTATCCCTGCTGCATCTGATACGGTTGACACTGCGGCATGGAATGCGGATACGGTCAATCAGTATCAGTGCCAAAACTGTGGAGCGGTGCTCCTGACAGACAAAGACACGGTGGCCACCACCTGCAGCTTTTGCGGCGCAGGCGTGATTTTGGGGGACCGCCTGACAGGTGCGCTCATGCCTGCAAAAGTCATTCCGTTTGTGCTCAGCCAACAGCAGGCACAGGAAGCCTTCCGCGCATGGTGCAAAAAGCGCAAACTGGCACCGCAGGGACTGGTGACAGGCAATCGCATCAAAAGCATCACTGGTTTGTATGTCCCGTTCTGGCTGTATGACCTAAATGGGATCGGCAGTGCAGATGCCGAGTGCACCAAGGTGCGGCATTACACAGAGGGAGAGTATGACTGCACGGAAACCGAATATTATGATGTCCATCGAGCAGTGGATGTAGCATATGTAAAGGTGCCGGTGGATGCTTCTGAAAAAATGGATGATGGGTATATGGATAAGCTGGAGCCATATCACTATGAGGATTTAAAGGGCTTTAAAATGCCATATTTGGCAGGTTTTTTGGCTGAAAAATACAATTATGACAACAAGGAATTGTTTCCTAGAGTACAATCCCGCGCGGAAGGATATGTTGCCAGCTATATCGATTCCACCATCGCAGGGTATAGCACCACATCTTATCAGCGCAAAGACATCGACATTCAGGAAAGGAATGCAGACTATGTCCTGTTTCCGGTGTGGATGATTCATTATGATTATAATCAAAAGGACTATGCCTTTGCCATCAATGGTCAAACCGGCAAGATTATCGGAACCCCGCCTTTCAGCAAGAAAAGGATAGCAGGCTGGTTTTCGGGCATCACAGCGGCATCATTTGTGGTGTTAAAAATCATAGCCATGATAATAGGAGGGTAGTTTCGATGATACGAAAGCGTATAGCCGCCAAGCGTTCGGTGCTTTTGGTATTTCTTTTGAGCCTATGTTTGCAGATTTGTGTGCTATATCCACAAACGGCGCAGGCATTAACTGCCACGCAAACGGTGTATGACAATGCGGCGCTTTTCTCCGAGGAGGAAGGTGCGGCGTTGGAAGAACTGTGCGCGCAGTATGGCGCAGAACGAACGACCGATATGATTATCGTGACCGAAAATGGTCTGGATGGCAACACCAGAAGTGCCTATTTGGAAGATTTTTATGCACAAGGCAACTACAGCTCGGCAGTTTTACTCCTCATCAATATGGACCCTGCGGACCGGGGTGTGCAGATACAAGGCTATGGGGATGCACAAGCCTACATCACAGAGGATACAATCAATGCAATATTGGATGACATTGTGCCGCAGCTTTCGGACGGGGACTATTACGATGCGATGTGCACCTATCTCATCGCCCTTGCGGATTCGCTGCCGATGCAGGAAGCCGCGGCAGAAGATGCCTACAGCGAAACCGAGGAAAACAGCGATAGTCCACAATATAACCCGACAACGGGACTGGTCGCTGTCCTTTTCGGGATGGATGACGGCGCGCCGTTTTATCTGCGTACTTACTTTTTGCTGGGCGTGTCTGTGCTCATAGGCATCATTGTGGTTGGCATCATGGCCGCAAACGCCGGCGGCACCGCTACCACAGACAGCCGCACATATCTTGACGAAACGCAATCTCGGGTGGTGGCAAGCAGGGACAGATATATTAGAACGGCGGTAACGCGCGTCAAAAGACCGCAAAACAACAACGATGATTCTCACGGTGGCGGTGGTAGCTCCCACAGTGATGGCGGTAGAAGCTTTTAAGCCGCTGGACAGCACAAAGCGTGAGAACATCCTCGGATTTCGTAACATCAGAAAGGATATAGAACGATGGGACTTTTTTCAGGGCAATTTGCAAATGTTGTAGAATGGGAAGAATTTCGCGAAGATATGATTTTTTGGAAATGGCACAATCGCGAAATCAAAAAAGGCAGTAAACTCATCATTCGCCCAGGGCAGGATGCGATTTTTCTGTTCAACGGCAAGACAGAGGGCATTTTTCAGGATGATGGCGAATATGACATCGAATCACAAATCATTCCTTTTTTATCCACACTCAAGGGATTCAAGTTTGGCTTCAACTCCGGTATGCGTGCCGAGGTGTTATTTGTCAACACCAAAGAATTCACCGTGAAATGGGGCACCAAAAATGCCATCAACATCCCAACCCCACAGCTGCCGGGCGGGATGCCTATTCGTGCCAACGGCACGTTTACCTTCAAGGTCAACGATTACATCAAGTTGATTGACAAAATTGCAGGGGTGAAAGAATCCTATTTGGTAGAAGAGGTGAAACTTCGCATCGTGGCAATGCTCGACCAGCTGCTGATGAAATGGATTTCCAAAGAAGGGAAAGACATGTTTAATCTGCAGGCGAATTCATTTGATATTTCCAATGGCATGAAAACCGATTTGGATATGCAAATCTTTGATTTGGGCATGACGGTCACGGCGTTTTCCATCATGAGCTTCACCTATCCAGAAGAAGTGCAGAAAATGATTAACAAAACCGCATCGCAGAGCATGGTTGGGGATGTAGAGCATTACCAGCGCGTATCCATGATTGACGGCATTGCATCCGGAGCGGTGCAGGGCGGCGGCGTTGCGTCTGACATGGCAGGCATGATGATGGGTATGAACATCGCCAATCAAATGATGCAGACGATGCAAACCCCGCAGCAGGGTGCGCCGACAGGGCAAGGTGCAGTTTCGCCGCAGGTAAGTGCCCCTGCTGGCGGCGCAATCCCCAATTTCTGCCCCAACTGCGGCACGAAAACGAGCGGAGCCAATTTTTGCCCCAACTGCGGACAAAAACTGGTCGGCTGATGACAGCTTCTAATATCATGGAAAGGGCGTGAAGCGCTTGCAATATATCTCGACCAAGCATCCCGACCTGCATCTGCGATTTGCACAGCCGCAGGATGCTGCACTGGTTTTGGAATATATCCAAAAGCTGGGCGATTATCAAAAAATGTCGGATAAAGTCATTGCAACCGAAGAAAAGCTTGCAAAGCTGCTGGCAGACAAAAGTGGGGAAGCCATTTTTGGTGAATATCAAGGAAAAACAGTCGCTTTTCTATATTTCTTTGAAAGCTCATCTGCATTTATTGGCGAAAAAGGACTGTTCATCGATGCGTTTTACATGGATGAATCCGTTCGCTTTCAGGGATTTGGCAAGGTGATGCTGTCCTTTCTATCGAAACTGGCACTGGAGCGTGGCTGTGAGCGGTTGGAGTGGGCGTGTTTGGACTGGAATACCCCAAGCATTCGGTTTTATCAAAACATGGGGGCGTGCGGCATGGATATGATGACCACCTACCGCCTCACACCGGAAAAACTCCGTGAGCACGCACAAAATTTTGAAAGCTGATGCAGCAGAAGTTTTGTGAAAATGACCATGTGCAGGGTGCAAAAACTGGTTGACGCATAGGCAAAATCCTGATACAATACCGTGTGTTAGCTGCGGCTAATTCGTGGTATTGTATCTTTTTTCATTGTGCTATCAGTTGTGAAAATAATGATTCGGGAAGGAATAATTGGGGCTTAGCATGGTAATGACGATGTTTTTCCGCGCAAAAGTTCTGAAATCACATCTGCGTTGTGTAAAAAAAGTGTAAACACCTGTTAAATCACAATTCCTTAAAAATTTGGCTATCAAAAATACACAATGCAATGCTATACTTACCGTGTTGCAATTCATATTGAAAAGCTATTAGTTTTTGGGAGCAACTTCGTTCTGCAAAAAACGAGGACGCAGGGTTCTTTACGGCAGTCGTTTACAAACATATTTTGGGATGCTGTTACAACTGGAATAGGAAAGGGATATTGTGTATGTTTCAAAACAAATTTTTCAAAAACGTTCCCATTGCAAAAAAACTCCTGCATGGCTTTCTTTTGGTGTCCTCTATCACAGCGTTTGTGGGGTTGATTGGGATTCTCGGTATGTTCAAAATCATTCAAGCTGACCAAATGCTCTATCAGTACCAAACCGAACCGCTGACGTATTTGTCGGAAGGCATTTCCGCAGTGGATAATATGCGTATCCAGATGCGCATAGCCGCGTTAAACGCGGGGGATACGGCCGCGGTGCAGGAAGCGGAAGCCGCCTTTGATGAGCTGTATGCCGCCGGACAAGAAGCCTTCGCGGCCTTTGGTCAGGAAAATCAATCCGAGGAAGTCGATGTGTTGCTGAATGACTCCTATACATATTATACAGAATCGTTGAAAGCCGCGGCAGAAGCGGTGTTCCAAGCCGCCAAAAGTGGCGATGTCGACACCGCAAATGCGGCAGGCGAACAGTATGCGGCGGACATTCAGCAGCTGCATGATGACCTCAGCCAGTGCTTTACATTGACGGTGCAGGATGCTAAATATTACAGCGAGTTTAACCTCCGTATGGGTGTGATTGTCATCGTTATCTTGCTGCTGGTGGCGGCAATGGGTGTGTTATTGGCGGTTTTGTTGGGTCGATATATCGCAAAAATGATTAGCACCCCTGTCAATCATATGGTGGACACGGCGCTTGCGTTGTCCAAAGGGGACACCAATGTTTCGGTAGAACCCACAACAGGGGATGAAATCGGCACGCTCGCCGATGCGTTCAACCAAATGATTCACCATATCCAAGAGCAGGCGGGTGTTTTAACCGCCATTGCTCAAAATGATTTGACATCGACCTATACACCGTGCTGCGCGCAGGACACGATGGGGCTGGCACTGTCCACCATGCTGCAGGATTTGAATGCGCTCTTCCGTGACATTCAGACAGCAGCGGCGCAAGTGAACAATGGTTCCAATCAAATTTCCAATGCGGCGCAGACCCTTTCCCAGGGTGCGGCGGAGCAAGCGGGCACGATTGAAGAACTATCTGTTTCGATTGCGTCTATTTCCGAAAGAATCGTACAAACTGCGGAAAATGTGCAGGAAGCAACCCAGTATGTGGAGCAAACAGGTGATGGCGTATCCCGCAGCAATGCACAAATGCAGGATATGGTGACTGCCATGAACCGCATCACGGAGTCTTCTCACGAAATCTCGAAAATCATCAAGGTAATTGACGATATTGCATTCCAGACCAATATTTTAGCGCTTAATGCCGCTGTAGAGGCCGCAAGAGCAGGCGAAGCGGGAAAAGGCTTTGCAGTGGTTGCGGATGAAGTGCGCAATCTGGCGTCCAAATCTGCGGATGCGGCACGGCAGACAACCGCACTCATCGAGGGTTCGATTCTTGCGGTGCAAGATGGGCAGAAAACCGCAGATGAAACCGCAAAGACGCTTGCCAATGTCGAAGAAATGGCACGTTTGGTCGACCAAGCGATTCACAAAATCAGCGATGCGTCCGCCGAGCAGGCATCTACGATTCAGGAGCTTACCACCGGCGTGGAGTTGGTGTCCGGTGTGGTACAGACCAATTCGGCAACCTCGGAAGAAAGTGCTGCGGCGAGCGAGGAGCTTTCCGGTCAAGCAGAGGTGTTAAACAGCTACATCCGCAATATCCGACTGCGTTCCATGCAATAAACTGAAAAATACCCCTCTCGTTGCAAATGTGCAGCGAGAGGGGTGTTTTCGCTATTTGAGATAGAGTAAAATCTCGCGGTACCGCGTGCACAGCCGTTCGACCGACCATGCCGCATTTGCAGGGCTGGTTGACGGCAGAGAACCAGCGGGCAGTCCTGTTTGCGGCTCACAAAGCTTGTGATATAAGCGGTTTGCGGTGCCGCCAGTTGTAAAAACCGCCTGTATGGAGGCTGTTTGCAGGATTTCGGTGAAATCATTGGGCACAGGGTTACGAATGGCGGCATCAGATGCCCCTTTGATTTCACAAGATGCCAGCACATCCCACAAGGCAATGCCGTGCTGCAGGCAAAGTGTGCGTTTTTCTGCAATGGTTTGCGGCAGGGGTGCTTCTAAAATGGTGGACAATACCCGCCAAAAACGATTTTGCGGATGTCCATAGAAAAACGCCTGCTCACGGGACTTGGGGCTTGGCATAGAACCCAGCAGAAGAATCTTCGAATTTGCATCATATAGGGGTGGAAAATTGTGAAAAACCGTCTGATAGGTCATGGCTCCGCCTCGATTACCTTGAGAAATGCACGGAATGCACTGGGCAGTGCATATGCCGCACGCAAATCGGTTGGGGTTACCCAACAGAAATCATCTGTCGGTGGAAAGGTTTCTAAATCTACATAATATCCAGTCATATGCCACTCTATATGCGTAAAAATATGCTTTGCAGGGCGTAAAGAGCGGATTTGTGCACAGTCCATTTGTTGTTCCGCTAGATAGGCACGTGCCTGCTCGGGAGAGAGTGGGACTTCGACACCAGGTAGTTCCCAAAGCTTCGCCAGCAGACCTTTTTCCGGACGGCGATGCAAGGCAACTTTCCCGTTGCACCGCAGCAAAAACACGGTGCGCTCCACACGGGTACGGGCGCGTTTGGGTGCTTTGCGGGGCAATCCGACCGCAATGCCGGACGCTGCACCAACGCACAGATGCAGTAGCGGACAGTCTGCGCATTTCGGTGCACCATTGGGCACACAAATCAAAGCCCCTAGCTCCATGATGGCTTGGTTGAACGCACCTGCCTGCTCAGGCACAATAGCAGCCACCTGCGTACGTAAATCTGCCTTGACCTTGGGGTCGGAGATAAAGCGTTCATCGGCAGTTAGCCGTGCAATCACACGCAGCACATTGCCATCCACGGCAGGCACACGCTCGTCATAAGCGATGGAGGCAACAGCACCTGCGGTATAATCGCCGATGCCGGGCAGCTGCAGCAGCTGCGCATGGGTTTTCGGCATGATGCCGCCATAGCTTTCACAGACCTGCACGGCGGCACGATGCAGATTGCGCACACGGCTGTAATATCCCAAACCCTCCCACAGCTTGAGATAGGTCTGTTCGTCGGCCTGTGCCAATGCTTGTATGGTGGGAAGCGTGTGCAAAAATCGCACAAAATAGGCTTTCACGGCTTCTACACGTGTTTGCTGCAGCATGATTTCGCTGACCCAAATGCGATAGGGGTCACGGTTTTCCCGCCACGGCAGTACGCGGGCATTTTGTGAAAACCAGTCCAATAAGGGGGCGCAAATTGCTTTTGATACGGGCATTAGAGCAAATCCTCAACCTTTTTCTCGGTGTAAAACATGGTGAATGTTGCGCTGGCGATGCAGCGGCTGGTGGAATCGGTCACCTCGACCTCATATACGGCGGTGCGGCGGCCGTGCTTGCGCTCGGTTGCAACCGCAATGAGCTGCTCGTTCGGCTGCCCCGCATATAAATAGTTGATGTTGCTCGTCAATGTCACGGCAATGATGCCGCGGGATGCCGCAGCGGACCCGGCCGCCACATCACACAGCGCAAAAATCGTGCCGCCATGTGCCATCCCCAAGGGATTGAGCAATTCAGCACGCAGAGAAAGCGCCGCACGTGCACCGCCCTCCCAGATGCCCATCACCTCAATGCCAACGTATTGGTTGAAACCACCTACGTTTTGACGCCACTGCAAGATTTTATCCACTTCCATATTCATAATTGAAATTCCCTTCTGAAGAAACGTTCTCTCAAAATCACAGCCATTTCGTGACCTTGGTTTGAGTATATCATAAAATAATCTTGTCCGCAATCACGCATTGTTTGACAAAAAAACACAGGAACACAACCGCATTTGCGACTGCATTCCTGTGGAAAGGGGTGTTAGGGTTATTTGTCCGCTACATATTCCAGCATGATTTGCACGGCTTTGTCAATGCCGACACGGCTTGCATTAATGCAAAGGTCATAGTGGCTGCCATGCCCCCAAACCTTGCCGGTGTAGTAATTATAATATGTAGAGCGTTGTTTATCCATTTTTTCCAACGCCGCTTCGGGTGTTTTGCCGGAAAGCACATAGCCCTCGTGCGTTGCAATGCGTTTGACACGGTCTTCCATCGAGCCATGAATGAAGAAATCATAGCGGTTTTCAAAATCCCGCAGGACATGGTCGGCACAGCGACCCACAATGACACACGAGCCTTCCTCGGCAATTTCCCGCAGCAACTTGCACTGAATCAGATACAGCTGGTCATTGAGTGCCATGCCGTTTGTGCCGGTTGCGCCGAACATCGTCAACGAATACAAAAAGCTGTTGGTAGAGCGTTTGTCCAAATGCTCAAATAATTCCTCGGAAAATCCGCTTTTCTTGGCCGCACGTGCAATCAATTCACGGTCATAGAACGGAATCCCCAATTTTTCTGCGACCTTTTGACCAATTTCATGACCGCCCGAACCATATTCTCTGCCAATGGTGATGATTTTGTTTGCACTCATAACACGCGCCTCCATTCCATCAAACCCCTGTGCACTATGCATAATTTCTGTGTATTTATCATACATCAGCCTATGAAAACTGTCAAGCACTTCCGACATCTTTTTACTTTTTTCAGCAATTTATCAATTCACGACCGATTTCATCAATGTTGCCTGCGCCCATGGTCAGCACCAAATCCCCTGCACGGGCGTGCTGGCGAATATACAGCACAATTTCCTCAAAATTATCCAGACTGACGGCGTTTTCCAGCTTTGCTGCCACATCGGCAGAGCTGATGCCAAGGGTGTTTTGCTCCCGTGCGGCATAAATCGGCGCCAACACCACCTCGTCACAGGCGGAAAGTGCGTGGACAAAATCGCCGAACAAAGCATGGGTACGTGTATAGGTGTGCGGCTGAAAAATGCAGATAATGCGCTGAAAATTCATTTGGCGCGCGGCAGAAAGGGTAACACGCATTTCACTGGGGTGATGTGCGTAGTCATCGACCACCAACGCACCACAGGACATGGTGCCGGTGCGCTGAAAGCGACGGGTAGAGCCAGTAAATGCAGCAAGACCCTGCGCCACCTGTACACCGTCCACGCCCAAAAATGCCGCCGAAGCACAGCACGCCAACGCATTCATCATGTTGTGTTTTCCCGGCACAGCAAGGCAGATGCTCGCATAGGTTTTGCCGGCAATCACGGCATCAAAGCGATAATAGCCGTGCTCCTCATACACATTTTCAGGATGCACAAAGGCAGTCGGCTGTTCGCCGAACGTTAGCACGGTACGTGCCAAACCATCCACCACACGCATGGCATTGGGGTCATCAGCGTTGACAACCACAGCACCGTTTTCTGGCGTTAAGGCACAAAAACGGCGGAAGGATGCCACAATATCGTCTAAATCCTTAAAAAAGTCCAAGTGGTCGGCTTCGACGTTCAAAATCACCGCAACCGTTGGGCAAAAGGATAAAAACGAATTGCAGTATTCACAGGATTCTGCCACAAAACAGTCCTTTGCACCAATGCGCAGTGTGCCGCCGATTGCCGGCAGTTGGCTGCCGACCATCACGGTGGGGTCCAGATTTGCCTGCATGGTAATCATTGCCATCATGGAAGTGGTGGTGGTCTTGCCGTGCGTGCCTGCCAAGCAAATGACGTTGTCATAGTCCTGCATCAGCTCTCCCCACGCCTGCGCCCGCTCCAAAATCGGAATGCCGAGCGCATGCGCCTGCATGATTTCCGGATTGTCGTTATGGATGGCGGCAGTGCGGATGACCAAGACGGCATCGCGCACATTTTCTGCGCTGTGTGTATAATAAATGACGGCACCCAACTGCTCCAGCCGTTCGGTGACGGCGGTGCGGCTGCGGTCGGACCCAGAAACCCGTGCGCCACGGGAGAGCAGCAGCTCCGCCAAAGAGTTCATGGATACGCCGCCGATGCCAATCAGATGGATGTGCGCATGTGCGTCTATATATTCCTGCATGGTTTGCTTCATGTAATGTCCCTCATCTCAAAAAGATATGTATTATTATATGACAATCTGACTAAAATATAAATAGCTATTTTCATCCTTTTCCCAAAATATCAGTTTCCGCACGCAAAACCCGCAGTTTGGGCAGAAACCCCATTCATTTATTGACACAATGTAAAAGGAGAATCACTTTTATGGAAATCACCGATGTAAAATTCCGCCATTTGCAGGATGACGGAAAACTCAAAGCCCTCGTGTCTGTTACATTTGACCACGTATTTGCCGTGCACGACATCAAGGTCATTGCCGGACGTGACCGTTTGTTTTTGGCGATGCCCTCCCGCCGTATGCCAGACGGCAAATATCGTGACATCGTGCACCCCATCGGCACCGATTTGCGGGATGAACTGGAACAGCGTGTGCTTGCAGAATATCTGACAGTTGCGGAGCAATGCTGAATGGGTTTCACTTGCTTTTTTTCTCCGGACAGGCTAAAATAGAAAGCGTCCGGGAGGGATTTTATGAAAGTAATGCTTTTATCTGTTTCCGCAGGGTATGGACACCATGCCACCGCCAAAGCACTCAGCGACATGCTTTCCGCAAAAGGCGCAGAGGTTGAAACATTGGATGTGTACCAATATATCAGCCGTGCAGTGCAAAAAACCATTGACAAAGGCTATCTTTTTTCATCCAAGCATATGCCGGAGCTGTACCGCTTGGTATATGCCTTGGCAGAAAACCACGGCACCACCTATTTTGATATGTCCAAGCTGAATATGCTGAACATCGTCAACGCCTTGGGGTCTACACGCTTTCATCATATTCTGGGTGAGTTTGCGCCCGATGTTATCGTTTGTACACACGTGTTTGCCGCACAGCTGATGAATGAAATGACACGCCGCGGCATGGTGTCCGCACCTGTCATCGGAGTTGTCACGGATTATACCATCCATCCCTTTTGGGAGGATGTGCCGCTGGTGCGCTACATCGTGACCGCCAGTGAGCTTTTGACCCAGCTTGCCGCCAAACGTGGTATCAATCCCAATCGCATTTTGCCGTTCGGCATTCCGATTCATCCAAAGTTCAATTCTCAAATTGCCAAGGCAGATGCCTGTATGCAGCTGGGATTGGACTCTGCACAGCCTACTTTGCTCATGATGGGCGGCAGCATGGGCTACTCGAATAGTAAGCGGTTGATTCGTCAGCTGTCGGTGCTTGGTATGCCGCTGCAAATCCTCGCTGTATGCGGCAATAACAAAAAGCAGTATCAGCAGCTGCTCGACTTGCTGGAGGATTGGGACAGCCCCTGCACGCTGCACCCCTATGGTTTCGTGGACAATGTGGAGGTGATGATGAGTGCGGCAGACTGCATCATTACAAAGCCGGGCGGGCTGACCGTTTCGGAAGCACTCGCCAAAAATTTGCCCATGATTCTGGTAGACCCGATTCCAGGGCATGAAGAACGAAATGTGGAGTTTTTAGTGAACAATGGGATGGCGGCACTCGTGACCCGTACCTTCTCACTGGAGGAGGCAATCTACCATCTTTATAAAAACCCCGTTCGTCTGCGCACCGTGCGGGAAACCATGGAGGCGGTGAGTCACCCCGATGCGACCGAGCGATTGACCGAGTTCGTGCTGCAGCTGCAGCATCCGCCGCTCCAAACAACCCCGCAGAAACAGGTATCTGCATTCCTTGCAGACTCTAAATAAGCCATAGCACAAAAGTCCTTTGCAGCCTTGCAAGGGGCTTTTTTGATTGTGCTTGCCGTGCGTTCAAAATCCGTCAAATGTAGGCAGTTCCTTTCAAAAGCCACCGTCAAAACACGGCTTGATAGGATGAAAACCACCATTTTTGTGCATAATAGCAATCGATATGCCTTTAAAATGTTTGGCTTCTCTTTTTTGCACATTGACGATTTTTCGGCTGCATGATACACTATAGATGCAAAGGATTCCTGCGACTGACGGAAATCAAAAGTGGGCAACCACAAGGGAGCAGAACCCGAATCCTACCTATGCCGACCGTCTGGGCAGTATCGTAGTCGTATGCGATACTGCCTTTTTTCACCAATAAAACCCAAGACAGAAAGGATGCGTGCTGTTATGAACGCCTGGAATACATTTAAAGCCGGACAATGGCAGGATGAAATCAATACACGTGACTTTATTCAGAAGAATTATACACCGTATGACGGAGATGCTGCGTTTTTGCAGCCTGCAACTGCGCGCACAACCGCGATTTTGGAACAGTTCCAGACCATGCTGCGGGAAGAGCAGGAGCGTGGCGGCGCACGCAATGTGGACACGGAAACCGTTATCAATATCACTGCCTTTCCTGCCGGATACATTGACAAGGCGCAGGAAATCATTGTCGGATTACAGACCGATGAGCCGCTCAAGCGTGCCTGCAACCCCTTCGGCGGGATGCGCATGGTGCGTGATGCGTGCAAGGCATATGGCTATACCGTTTCAGAAAAAATTGAGCAGGAGTTTGCCCAGCACAAAACCCATAACGATGGCGTTTTTTCTGCTTATACCAAGGATGTAAAAGAAGCACGTCATGTGGGGCTGCTGACCGGTTTGCCGGATGCATATGGCAGAGGTCGCATCATCGGTGACTATCGCCGTGTTGCGCTTTATGGCATCGACCGTTTGATTGCCGAAAAGCAGGCAGATAAGAATGCGTTGGGCGATGGCGTGACCACTGCGGACACCATCCGCACAGCGGAAGAGCTGACCGATCAAATTACTGCCCTCAAGCAAATCCGCCAGATGGCAGCACTCTATGGCTTTGATATTTCTCAGCCTGCAACCACCGCAAAAGAAGCGGTGCAGTGGCTGTATTTTGCCTATCTCGCAGGTATCAAGGAACAGAATGGTGCGGCAATGAGCCTTGGTCGTGTGTCCACCTTCCTTGATATTTATTTCGAGCGGGATTTGGCAAACGGCACATTGACGGAATCCGAAGCGCAGGAAATCATGGACGACTTTGTGCTGAAGCTGCGTATGGCACGCCATTTGCGCACCCCGGAATACAATGAGCTGTTCGGCGGTGACCCGATGTGGATTACCGAAGCCATTGGCGGCATGGGAGAAGACGGACGCCATTTGGTGACGAAAACCTGCTATCGGATGCTGCACACGCTGTACAATCTCAACCCGTCCGCAGAGCCGAATCTCACCGTGCTGTGGTCGGAAAAGCTTCCCCAGAACTGGAAGCGGTATATTGCTCGCGTTTCCTGCGAAACCGATGCGGTGCAGTACGAAAATGACGATGTAATGCGACCATATTTCGGCGATGATTATGCCATTGCCTGCTGTGTTTCCGCAATGCGGGTCGGCAAGGATATGCAGTTCTTCGGCGCGCGTGCCAACCTTGCAAAGCTGCTGGTGATGAGCCTCAACGGCGGTCGGGATGACCTCAAACATGAGCAGGTAGGGCCGACCATGCCGATTTATGAGGATGAGTATCTAGACTATGACAAGGTGCTTGCTCGTCTGGATTTCTATCGCCCATGGCTGGCGAAAACCTATGTTTCTGCAATGAATACCATTCATTATATGCATGATAAATACGCCTATGAAAAAAGCCAGATGGCACTGCACGATACCGAGGTGCGCCGTTTGATGGCATTTGGCATTGCGGGCATGAGCTGCATGGCAGATTCGCTTTCCGCCATCAAATATGCCAAGGTCAAGTGTGTGCGTGACCCTGAAACCGGACTCATCACAGACTTCGTGACCGAAGGCGAGTTCCCGAAATTCGGCAACGATGATGACCGTGTGGATGCCATCGCCTGCGAACAGGTCAAGAAATTCTATGAAGCACTGTGCGAATATCCGCTTTATCGGGATGCCACCCATACGTTGTCGATTCTGACCATCACCTCCAACGTGATGTATGGCCAAAAGACTGGCAACACCCCTGATGGACGCCGTCTGGGCGAACCGCTGGCGCCGGGTGCAAATCCCATGTCGGGACGTGACACCTCGGGTGCGCTTGCCGAGCTGAACTCTGTGGCAAAGCTCAGCTATGCCTACTGCCGCGATGGCATTTCCAACACCTTTTCTATCGTGCCGCAGGCGCTTGGCAAGACGGAGGAGGCACGCATTGACAACTTGATTGCGCTCATGAGCGGTTATTTCGGACAGGGGGCGCATCATCTGAACGTCAATGTTATGAACCCAGAAACCTTGCTGGCGGCATATGAAGACCCTGCGGCATATCCGAATCTGACGATTCGTGTTTCCGGCTATGCGGTTAATTTCTATAAGCTGTCCCGTGAGCAGCAGCGCGAGGTCATCTCCCGCACCTTCCATATCGCCGTATGACGGGCTATGTGCACGCGCTGCAGTCACTTGGTGCGGTCGATGGGCCGGGTCTGCGCTATGTCGTGTTTCTGCAGGGGTGTCCGCTGCGCTGTGTCTACTGCCACAACCCCGACACGTGGCAGACCAAAGGCGGTACGCCCTATTCCGTTGAGGAGCTGACAGCGAAAATTCTGCGCTGCAAGCCGTATTTTCAAAACGGCGGCGGCGTTACGGTTTCGGGTGGCGAACCGCTGCTGCAAGCGGATTTTGTAGCGACATTATTTGAAAAACTACACCAAAATGGCGTTCATACGGCACTGGACACCGCAGGTGCTGCGGGCGTGTCGGCTGCCGAGGCGGTGCTGCGCCACACCGACTTGGTGCTGATGGATTTGAAATTCACGAACAATGCGGACTATGTGCGCCATACAGGCGGAACGCTCCATATGGCAGAGCAGTTTTTGGCATTGACCACCAAAATGCAGGTGCCGCTTTGGCTGCGCCATGTGGTGATTCCCGGCATCAATGATACCGTGGAGGACCTGCAAAAGGTACAGGAACTGGCGGCGCAATATCCCAATCTGGAAAAAATAGAGTGGCTGCCCTTTCATAATCTGTGCGCCGAAAAATATCATGCACTGCACCTGCCGTTTCCGTTGGAGGAAACTCCAAGTCTGTCACAGGCGCAGTTGGATACATTGCTCAAGCAGCTTTGATGCTTTGTTTTTTACCGCCGATGCGATTTTTTGCATCGGCGGTTGTTCTTTTTGAAAAAAAATTCTTTCTGTAAGCAATTTGTGATATACTGTTTGCAGGCAGACGGTATATGTCTTATTTCAAGATTATATCATTGCGACACAAAATGCGGCAGTCTGACTTCATTTTCAGATTGTCTCTATGATATAATAGAACAACTATTGTTGCGGGCATCCTGCAGCACTATCGACAGACAGGAGGTCTATCATGGAAAAAGAAGAATTGCGCACACTCTTTGCCGAAAAATTGTCTTTCTGGACGCATTTGTCTGGAGATGAACAGACATATATGTTAGAAAATGCTTACGTCACCGCTTATGAGAAAGGCACACCGCTGCTCAGCAGCGATATGAACTGCATTGGGGTGCTGCTGGTGCGGCGGGGACAGCTGCGGGTGTATATGCTGTCGGAGGATGGGCGTGAAATCACGCTGTATCGTTTGTTTTCCGGCGATGTGTGTGTGCTTTCTGCCTCCTGCGTGTTGGATACGATTACATTTGATGTGTGCATTGATACGGAAGAACCCACCGAAATCATCATCATTCCGGCATCGCTATTCCGTCAGCTGTCGCAAAGTAACGTTTATGTGGAATGCTTCGGCTATCAAATCACCACCGAGCGTTTTTCCGATGTGATGTGGGCTATGCAGCAGATTTTGTTCATGAGCTTTGACCGGCGGCTTGCCATTTTTTTGATTGACGAACTCACCAAAATCGAAGGGGACACCATCCATCTGACCCATGAGCAAATCGCCAAATATATGGGCAGTGCGCGTGAGGTGGTCAGCCGTATGCTCAAATATTTTGCGGGCGAAGGCTTGGTGCAGCTATCGCGCGGTGGGGTGCGTGTGCCGGATAAACGCCGTCTGCGCACCATGTATATCGAAAACAACCATTCCCGCACACGCCGTGCACGGTGAGTGCGCCATTTATTGTGTAGTATCGTCCATTGAACTAGAAAGGACCGCCTTATGAAAGGTATCATTCTTGCCGCTGGCAAGGGAACACGATTGTATCCCATGACAAAACCCATTTGCAAACCCCTGCTGCCTGTCTATGACAAGCCGCTTTTATATTATCCGCTGAATCTGCTGCTGCAGGCAGGCTGCAAGGAAATCTTAATCATTGTGCCGCCGCAGGAGCAGACCCCGTTTGAAAATCTGCTGGGGGATGGCAGTCAGCTGGGCATTCACATTCAATATCGGGAGCAGCCGGTTGCTCGTGGCATTGCAGATGCGTTTTTAATTGGGGCATCCTTTATTGGAAACGATGCGGTATGCTTGGCACTGGGGGACAATATCTTTCACTCCCAACATTTGACGGAGCGTCTGTCGAAAATCCTGCCCTTGCGGCAGGGGGCAACCGTTTTCGGCTATTGGGTGGAAGACCCCAGACCATTTGGCGTGGTGGAATTCGATGCACAGGGCAACGCTATCAGCATTGAAGAAAAGCCTGCGCATCCCAAATCCAATTACATCATCCCCGGTTTGTATTTTTACGACAATCAGGTGGTGGGAATTGCGCAGAATCTGACACCCTCCGCACGCGGGGAGCTGGAAATCACCGATGTCAATCTGGAATATCTGCGCCGCAAGCAGCTGCACGTCATTGCATTGGACGAGCAGTGCACGTGGATGGATGCCGGAACGGCAGACAGTATGTATGAAGCGGCAGGCAAAATACAAGCCTTGCAGCGACAAACAGGGCGCTATATTGGCTGCATTGAAGAAACTGCGCACGCACAAGGCTATATCTCCACCGAGCAGGTGCATACCCTTGGCGAAGCGTTGGGCATGACGCTGTATGGACAATATCTGCAATGCATTTTATAGTGTGCCATCGCCCATGCAAAGGAGTTATTTGCGGCAAAGCCCAGAAAACATCTTATGTTCCGCATTTTAACACGAGTTGTTCATAATCGTTCGGTATGATGAACCCATTGATACACAACTTGGATGTAGAAAGAGGTTTTCATAATGGTACGAAAAACACCGAAATTTTTGGCAATGCTGTTAGCGGTCAGTGCGGCAGTTTCCTCCTTGACATTGGGCAGTGCAATGGCTGCAGATACAACGGATACGCAGCTGCGGGGTCAGGTTACTGCCATCAGCGGCAGCAGCATCACGCTTGCTTTATATGAGGATACTGCTGGTGAAGCACCGACGGGTGAAGCACCCACCGGCGAAGCACCGGATACCGACAGCACACCGCCCGAGCTGCCCACCACGGATGACAGCGCTGCGGATGGCACACAGCCGACGGAGCGCGGCAACGGCGGCGGCGGTCACAGCATGACCTTATCCGGCGAAACCCAGACCATTACCATTTCTGATGATACGACCATCACAACAGACGAACAGGGTGAAAGCACCAGTGCAACCCTGTCGGATATTACCGTTGGATGCACCTTGTTTGTGACCTTGTCTGACGATGATACCGTGTCTGCGGTATCCATCATGCAGGCAATGGCAGAGGGCGATGCGGCTGCAAATGGCGGCAACGGCGGTACAGCAACGGATAAAAGCACCGCAGGCAGCACGGCGAAAAGTGCCGCGGCAACCCTTTCCCAGTCAGCGGTGACCATTGATGGCACGGCAGTCAGCTTCCAGGCATACAACATCAATGGCAACAACTATTTTAAGCTGCGTGATTTGGCAAAGGCACTCACCACGTCTGACAAGACGTTTGAAGTCGGCTATGACAGCGCCACCGCAGCCATCACCTTGACCTCTGGTAAGGCATATACCACCGTGGGCGGTGAATTGGCGGCTGCCGCTGGCACTGCAAGTGCAACGGCAAGCACCTCTGCGGCAGCCATTTATCTCGACGGCACACAGCTCAATCTGACGGCATATAACATCGGCGGCAACAACTATTTCAAGCTGCGCGATTTGGCAGAAGCATTGGATTTTGGTGTTTCCTATGACAGCACCTCCAACACCATTGTGATTGACACCACAGCTGGCTACTCGGTTGCATAACGCCGTTTGCGGTAAGACCTGCGGAACCCGATGCAGGCAAACACAATGAATCGAAAATATAGCAAGGCAGATACAGCGCACATAATGGCGTGTAGCTGCCTTGCTTTCATATGGTGGGAAATCCTCTGTTTGTTCAAGTCTGTCCAAAGCAAGCCATTTTTCCCGTTTTTCGTGTGTCGCTTGCTTAGGCCCCGCTATTTGGATGAAGAACAGGCGGGGGCGCTGTTGGAGGCATTGGAAGATGAGAAGATGCAATATAAGTCGGTTGTATTGCTTTTGCTCAACACAGGTTTGCGCAGGGGCGAACGGTGTGGGCTGGAATGGGCAGAGATAGGCTTTGACAGTGCATTGCTTCATGTGAAGAATGGCATACCCTGTTTTTTTATGTGCGGGAACAAACACCGGAAAAGTGCAGGAAAAAGCCGCTTTCTACTCGAAAGCGGCTATCATATTGGTACGCCGGAAGGGACTTGAACCCCTGACCTACTGGTTCGTAGCCAGTCACTCTATCCAACTGAGCTACCGGCGCATATATGAATTTCCTGCAGGGTCTGACAGGGTTTTGCTTTTTTCAAAGGCTCTGTCGTGACTGCCTATTTAGAATATCATAACAAGGATAGAATGTCAACAGATTTTTTAAGTATTTTCAAAAAAATGCGTGCGCAAAGGGCAGCTGCTATTTCGCAAACGAGAACAGGCGTGAGAAGAGGGGCGGCATGGCGGATGCGTGTGATGCATACGGTGGGTTAGAAGGGGGAGAGGTTGTTGGCGTCTTCGCGATATTTCTCCATCAAAGAACGAAAAATAGAGCCGTTGCTGGGCGGGGTGTAGGTGATGGCGTTTGCGCCGGCGTCAATGACTTGGCGAATGGTATCGTTCGTGGGACCGCCGGTGGCAATAATCGGGATGTCGGGAAAGCGTTCTCGGATTTTTGCAACCACCATCGGCGTGTGCGTTGCACAGGTGACATTGAGAATGGTTGCCCCATTGGCAATTCTTGCGGCGACATCCGCGTGCTCACTGGCAATGGTGATGACAACCGGAATATCAATGCGCTCACGCACTTGTGCTAGAATTTCTTGAGAAGTTGGGGCATTCAACACAACGCCTATCGCGCCTTCAAATTCGGCATTCATGGCGAGATTGATGACACGCTTGCCAGTGGTCGTACCACCGCCCACGCCACAAAACACGGGCACATCAGAGGCCGAGATAATCGCATGAGAAATGGCAGGCTGCGGTGTAAACGGATAGACCGCCATCACCGCATTGGCATTGCAGTTTCGAATCAAGGCAATGTCAGTGGAAAAGACAATCGAACGAATGAGCTTGCCAAAGATGCGTATGCCGCTGACATCATCAATGGCAGAGGGCATACGCACCATGTGTTTACGAAGGTTTCCTTGGATTTCGGGAGGAATCGTTGTGCGCATAGCACTCACTCCTTAATGGAAGTTCAATTTTAAATGGATTGCGGCAGGCTGCGATGCAGCAAGTCTTGATAAAAATCAGCAGAAGATACTTGCCCTGCAATGCTAAGGGAGAGCTGTGCAGGGTTCAGCATGGTGCGGGCGAGGGACAGCACTTGGTCTGTGGTCACAGCATCATAGCCAGACAAAATTTCGTCAACGGTGGGAATATGGTCATAGCAAAGCTCATTGCGACCCAAATGATTCATGTGCGCCATGGTGCTTTCCAGACCCAGCAAGATGCCGGTTTTGCGCTGCTCGCGGCAGCGGTCCAGTTCTTCCTGTGTAGGAGCGTTTTGACAGAAATCCTGCAACACCTGCAAAATCAGTTCAATGGCGCGAGATTCGGTCGGTTTACCGAATGCGGCATAGATATTAAATAATCCGACATCTAGATAGCTTGCGTTAAAGGAATAGATGGAGTAGCACAGACCGTTTTCTTCTCGAACGGTTTGAAAAAGGCGAGAGGACATTCCATCGCCCAAAATGGCAGACAGCATTTGCAAGGTATATCGATTTTCGTGCCCAATGGGAAGAGCGGGAAATCCGAGGCAGAGATGGCACTGCTCAATTTCTTTGGGGCGTGCGATGACACAGCGTGCATACTGCGCGGGAACAATGGTGTTATGCCCGTTTCCGGTCATGGTGGAGAACAAATCGCAGATGTATTGCAGGGCGTCATCGCTGATGCTGCCGGAAAGCGCAATGACGGTATCCTGTGGGTGATAATGGTGCGCAACAAAATCATGCAGCGCCTGACCGTCCATCTGCTGGAGGGTTTCTTTGTAGCCAAGGATGGGGCGACCGAGCGCAGAATCGGCAAAACAGGTTTCGGAAAGCTTTTCGATGGCAACATCTTCGGGCGAATCCTCATACATATCGATTTCTTCCAGAACAACGCCGCGCTCAAGGTCAATGTCTTTGCTGTCAAACTTGGGGTGCAGGAACATATCTGCCAAAATATCGACACCGGCAATCAGATGGGAGTCTAAGGTTTTGAAATAATAGCAGGTATATTCTTTGGTGGTAAAGGCGTTGACCTGTCCGCCAATCGCATCCATTGCAATGGCGATTTGCTTGGCAGTGCGGGTTTGTGTGCCCTTAAAAAGCATATGCTCAATAAAATGGGAAATGCCGCTTTGCGCAGAGGACTCATAACGGCTGCCGTTGCCAATCCAGATGCCGATGGCGGCAGAACGTACGTGCTCCAGACGCTCACAAAGAACGCGGACGCCGTTGGGAAGAACTTTCTTTTCATACATAATGAGGAGATTCCTACTTTCTGTAAAATTAAGCGCTGCTGTGGAGAAATATCGTATACGGTATTTTTTTGAAAGGAAGTTTTTGCAGCAAAGGTGGCAAAAAAATAAAAAAATGCGCGCCATCTGGAATTTTTCAGGGAAAACAGCGGGTTTTTAATATTTTTTAAGTATATCACAAAAGAAAGCAGTTGGGAAGTACAGGAATATGCGGGTGGCACAAAATTTAAATGGTGATGCAAAAAGTTTGAAATGTGCTTGCTTTTTACGTATCTGTGTGTATAATTAAACTGTTATTGAATTTTTTGTGAAGAATTTTGGAAGGAACGATAGGAATTGAATAAGATGAAAAAACGAATCGCATTTTTGTTGGCAAGCACCATGTTGATGGGCAGTGTATTGGTCGGCTGCGGCGGAAAAAGTGATGACGCAAACACAGTGGTGATGGGTACAAATGCGGCATTCCCTCCATATGAATTTTATGAGGGCGACCAGATTGTGGGCATTGATGCAGAAATTGCACAGGCGATTGCAGAAAAGCTGGGGATGCAGCTGGAAATCTCCGACATGGACTTTAACTCCATTATCACAGCGGTGCAAACCGGACAGATTGATATGGGCATGGCTGGTATGACGGTCAATGAAGAACGGCTAAAAAATGTCAACTTTACAGATTCGTATGCAACCGGTGTGCAGGCAATTATTGTGCCGGAAGATTCTGCAATCGCAGGGCCGGATGATTTGGCAGGACACGCGATTGGGGTACAGGAATCCACAACCGGACATATTTACTGTGCCGATGATTTTGGGGATGACATGGTGACCGCGTACACCAATGGCGCAAATGCAGTGGAAGCCCTTAAAAATGGGCAGGTAGAGGCTGTGGTTATCGACAATGAGCCGGCAAAGTCCTTTGTGGCAGCAAATGAAGGCTTGAAGATTCTGCCGACAGAATATGTCAAGGAGGAATATGCGATTGCAGTGAGCAAGGAAAACACACAGCTGCTTGACCAGATTAACAAAGCACTGGGTGAGCTGCAAGCGGATGGAACGGTGCAGCAGATTGTAGATAAATACATTTCTGCGGAATAAATAATAAGATTTATGACACAAACAGCGTACAGGGACGGCGTGTGCCGCCCCTGTACGCTGTCGTAAAGCGGTTGGAAGGAAAGGAGCGGATGCCATGAATGCTTGGGTGCTATCCGTACAGGAAAAGTTTGCGCAGAGCTTTATAGAAGATGACAGATGGAAATATATCGTAAACGGCTTGGGGGTTACGCTGCAGGCCACCATTATGGCACTGCTGCTGGGTGTTGCAATCGGCATTGTGCTTGCGGTGATTCGCACGGCGTATGAGTTTCAGCGCAGCAGGCTGTATGGCATCCGTGCGGGACTGTTGCGGCTTGGCAATGCACTGTGCAAGGTGTATTTGACCGTGATTCGCGGCACGCCGGTTATGGTGCAGTTGCTGATTATGAATTTCGTCATTATGAAGCCGCAGAAAGAAGATTTGATTTGGTGCGCAGTTTTGACCTTTGGCATCAATTCAGGTGCGTATGTGGCAGAAATTGTGCGTTCTGGCATCATGTCCATCAGCCATGGGCAGATGGAAGCCGGCCGTTCGTTGGGGCTGCCCTACGGAAAAACCATGCGCTACATTATTATCCCACAGGCGATTAAAAATATACTGCCTGCACTGGGCAATGAAATGATTACGTTGCTGAAGGAAACTTCAATCGTTACAGTTATCGGGCTTGTGGACATGACCAAGGGCGCGATGATTATTCAAGGCAGAACATTTCAGGCGTTTATGCCGCTGCTTGCGATTGCGGTCATTTATTTGATTTTGGTCATGGTGCTGACATGGCTGCTTGGAAAACTGGAAAGGAGGCTCGCGGCAAGTGATCGACGTTAAAAATTTGCATAAATCCTTTGGCAAGCATGAAGTCTTGCAGGGCGTGAATGCACATATCGCCAAAGGGGAAAAAGTGGTTGTGATTGGACCCTCTGGCTCCGGAAAATCGACCTTTCTGCGCTGTCTGAACCTGTTGGAGGAGCCAACAAGCGGCGATATTATCTTTGAAGGCATGAATATTACCGACAAGGAATGCGACATCAATAAAATGCGGCGTAAGATGGGTATGGTTTTTCAGCAGTTCAATTTGTTTCCGCATTTGTCTGTCAAAGAAAACATCAAGCTCGCGCCCGTCAAGCTGGGGATGATGAGCGAAAAAGAAGCGGAACAAAATGCACTGCGATTGCTGGAGCGAGTCGGACTGCCAGACAAAGCAGATGCCTATCCTGCCAGACTTTCCGGCGGACAGCAGCAGCGCATTGCGATTGCGCGTGCACTGGCGATGAATCCGGATGTGATGCTATTTGATGAACCCACGTCTGCACTGGACCCGGAGATGGTGGGCGAGGTGCTGGAGCTGATGAAGGAGCTGGCAGACGATGGCATGACAATGGTGGTGGTTACGCATGAGATGGGGTTTGCGCGAGAGGTCGGCACACGTGTCGTGTTTATGCATGATGGCAATATTGTGGAGCAAAATACCCCACAGGCGTTTTTTGAAAATCCACAGCACCCAAGGCTACGGGATTTTCTGGCGAAGGTCTTGTAAGAAATGCAAGCAGTTGGTATAATAACAAGTAGAATATACGAAGTGCGAAGCGGTGCCTACTGGCAAGTGTAGGTCGATGCGTTTCAATGCTGCAGGAAAAAATAGGCGGGGGTGCGATGATGAGGAAGCTAGCTTTTGGGCTGATGCTGGGCGTGCTGCTGGTGATGTGCAATGGCTGTGGCATTGGACTGAAGGTGCAGCAGCCGGCGATTTCACTGGATGGATATGATATTGTAGTGCGGGAAGAGCTGCAGAAAGCGCTGGACAAAGGCTTGGTCGTGCGAGATGGCGCAACAGGCGGCGTGATGACAGAATATCCGACCTATGGACCTCGTCAGCTTTGGTATCAGGAGTATGAACTGGCAGCTTTGACAGACACGGCAGGCGCAGACCCGATGGCGGAAACACAAACGATGGCATCGGGTGTCTATGTGGAGCTTTGCAATACGCTGCGGGTGGAAAGTTCAGCGGTGGACTGCAAGGTGGCAAAGATTCGCTGGGATTTGTATGATGATGCGACTGGAGCGCAGATTACCCAGCAACCGGTGCTGCTGCGGGGTGTGGATTTGCGGGGAATGTCAGCAGAGCAAGTGCAGCAAGCGATGAAAGAAGAGCTGAAGTTGACACCGACCGAGGACAGCACTGCGGAAATGCAGATTTATGCCGAGGACATTTATCGCTACACGATTGCATTTGCACCCGATGCAAGCGGTGCGGTGACGGTGAGCCAAGTGACTGCGGAATGGGTGATTGACACTGCCAGCGGCGACACCGCACAGCCATAGACATTCGACTGTGTGCTATGGGGTTTTGAAGGAAAAAAGAGATGCTACGAATGCAAAAAAACTGACGAAGCAAAAATGCTTTGTCAGTTTTTTAATGTTTTGCAGATGAAATTAGCGCAAGCTGTGGCAGATAGTCGGTAGAACTATCTAAAATGAATAAAATATACATAAACATATTGACGAAAATGTCTTTGAGTGGTATAATTAAATGCTGTTTCAAGAAACGAAAAATCAGATGGCTATTAATATAATACCACAAAACCGAAGCCAGAACAAGACGAAAAAGAAAACAAAAACCACGCCACCAGGCGTATCATACAGGGAAACGGAGTGATGGGTACAACATGATGGTAAAAGACGTACAGCATGGCAAGACCATACGAAAGAGTTTCGCACGGATTGACGAAGTTTTGGAGATGCCAAACCTTATCGAGGTGCAGAAAAAGTCTTATCGGTGGTTTCTGACCGATGGATTGCGTGAAGTGTTCAATGATGTCGCTGCAATTACAGACTATACCGGTAATTTAGAGCTGTCCTTTTTGGACTATACGCTGGAAGAACAGCCAAAGTACAGCGTCGAAGAATGTAAAGTGCGTGACGCAACCTATGCCTGCCCACTGAAGGTGCGTATGCGCTTGCGCAACAAGGAAACCGGAGAAATCAAAGAGCAGGAAATCTTCATGGGCGATTTTCCGCGCATGACAGAATCCGGTACCTTTATCATTAACGGCGCAGAACGCGCTATCGTATCCCAGATTGTTCGTTCTCCCGGTGTGTACTTCGGCAAGGAATTTGATAAAACAGACAAAGCCCTTCTGTCTGCAACGGTCATTCCGTATCGTGGCGCATGGCTGGAATATGAAACCGATACCTCGGATGTATTTTATGTTCGCATCGATAAAAACCGTAAAATCCCCATCACGTCGTTTATTCGTGCTGTGGGTGTGACCAGTGACCAAGAGATTCTGGCGCTGTTCGGTGAGGATGAGCGCATTGTCGCAACCTTGGAAAAGGATCCGTCCAAGACCACGGAAGAGGCCTTGATTGAAATTTATAAAAAGCTGCGTCCGGGCGAGCCGCCTTCGGTGGAGTCCTCCTCCAGCCTCATCAACTCGTTGTTCTTTGATGTGCGCCGCTATGACATCTCGGCAGTGGGTCGCTATAAATTTAATAAGAAGCTGAATATTGCCCGCCGCATCGCAAACCGCAGACTGGTAGAGGTTGCGGTAGACCCGATGACCGGTGAAATTTTGGCAGAGGCCGGCGAAATGCTGAGCCGCGAAAAAGCACGCGAAATTGCAAGCCGCGGCGTGCACGCGGTGAAGGTGGAATCCAACGAAGGACGCACGGTCAATGTCTTCTCCAACGGCATGGTTGACATGGATGATTTCCAAGATTACACAGGGTTTGCGGCAAAGGAAGTGGGCATTTCTGAAAAAGTCCGCTTTGTCGTGCTCAAGGAGCTGGTGGAGCAATTCCAAGGAGAAGAGCTGAAGGCGCAGATTGCAGAACGTAAGGGCGATTTGATTCCGAAGCATATCATTGTTGATGATATTTTGGCATCCATTTGCTATTTGCTCAATATCGGCAACGGCATTGGTACGGTGGATGACATCGACCATTTGGGCAACCGCCGTCTGCGCAGCGTGGGCGAATTGCTGCAGAATCAGTTCCGCATTGGCTTTAGCCGTATGGAGCGCGTGATTCGTGAGCGTATGACCATTCAGGATTTGGATATTGTGACCCCGCAGTCCTTAATCAATATTCGTCCGGTCACCGCGGCAATCAAGGAATTTTTTGGTTCTTCCCCACTGTCACAGTTCATGGACCAGAACAACCCGCTGGCAGAATTGACCCACAAGCGCCGTATGTCGGCACTCGGTCCCGGTGGTTTGTCGCGTGACCGTGCATCGTTTGAAGTGCGTGACGTACACTACAGCCACTATGGTCGTCTGTGCCCGATTGAAACGCCTGAAGGACCGAACATCGGTTTGATTTCATATCTGGCAACGTATGCTCGTATCAACGAATTTGGCTTCATTGAAGCACCCTATCGCACCATCGACAAAGAAACCGGTCGTGTGACGGGAGAGGTTGTCTATATGACAGCCGATGTCGAGGATGAATACATTGTCTGTCAGGCAAATGAGCCGCTGGACGAAAGTGGTGTGCTGGTGCGTGAGCGTATCACGTGTCGTATGCGCGATGAAATCATTGAAGTGGACCGCAAGCAGGTCGATTTGATGGACGTTTCGCCGCGTATGATGATTTCGGTTGCAACCGCAATGATTCCGTTCTTGGAGCATGATGACGCAAACCGTGCACTGATGGGCGCGAACATGCAGCGTCAAGCGGTACCGCTGCTCAAGACAGAGGCGCCGATTGTGGCAACCGGTATGGAATATAAGGCGGCGGTCGATTCTGGCACCATTCCGTTGTCGGAAGGCGATGGCATCGTGACCTATACTTCTGCGCAGGAAGTGCGTGTGAAATATGATTTGGGCGATGAAAAAACCTATCCGCTGACCAAATTCCTGCGTTCCAACCAGTCCACCTGTGTCAATATGCGCCCTATTGTGGATGTAGGCGAGCGCGTGAAAAAAGATGATGTGCTGGCAGACGGTCCGTCTACCGATAAGGGCGAAATTGCACTGGGCAAGAACGCACTCATCGGCTTCATGACGTGGGAAGGCTATAACTACGAAGATGCGGTTTTGCTGAATGAACGGTTGGTGCGCGATGATGTGTACACATCCATTCATATTGAAGAATATGAATCCGAATCCCGCGACACAAAGCTGGGACCGGAAGAAATCACACGCGATATTCCGAATGTCGGCGATGACGCACTGCGCGATTTAGACGAGCGCGGCATCATTCGCATTGGTGCGGAAGTACACGCGGGCGATATTTTGGTGGGCAAGGTAACCCCGAAGGGCGAAACCGAGCTGACGGCGGAAGAACGGCTGCTGCGCGCTATCTTTGGCGAAAAGGCACGTGAAGTGCGCGATACCTCCCTGCGTGCGCCGCATGGTGAATCCGGTATCGTGGTAGACGTTAAGGTCTTTACCCGTGAAAACGGAGATGAGCTTTCGCCGGGCGTGAATATGGTGGTACGCTGCTATATCGCACAGAAGCGTAAGATTTCTGTGGGTGATAAGATGGCGGGTCGTCATGGTAACAAGGGTGTCGTTTCCCGCATTTTGCCGCAGGAAGATATGCCGTTCCTTGAAGACGGCACACCGCTGGACATTGTGCTCAACCCGTTGGGCGTACCGTCCCGTATGAATATCGGTCAGGTTTTGGAAGTGCATTTGGGCTTTGCAGCAAAGGCATTGGGCTGGAAGATTGAAACCCCTGTGTTTGACGGCGCAAACGAAAAAGATATTGAAGAAACCTTGATGAAGGCGGGCTATAACGGCGATGGCAAGAGCGTCCTGTATGATGGACGCACCGGTGACCGCTTTGATAACCGTGTAACCGTCGGCTATATGTATTACCTCAAGCTGCACCATCTGGTAGATGATAAAATCCATGCGCGTTCCACCGGTCCATACTCCCTCGTGACCCAGCAGCCGCTGGGCGGCAAGGCGCAGTTTGGCGGACAGCGTTTCGGCGAAATGGAAGTTTGGGCGCTCGAAGCATACGGCGCAGCCTATACCTTGCAGGAAATTTTGACCGTTAAGTCGGACGATATTACCGGTCGCGTCAAGACCTATGAGGCGATTGTCAAGGGGCACAATGTGCCGCAGCCGGGCGTGCCGGAATCCTTTAAGGTTTTGGTGAAGGAATTGCAGAGCCTGTGTCTGGACATTCGCGTGCTTGATGAAAACATGGAAGAAATTGTCCTTTCAGAAGATGAAGACGATGAAGATATGGTGCGTACGTTCGCAGAGCAGGAAACCACGGTCAATTCCGATGATGAGCTGGCAGCAGCAGGCTTCGGCGTGAATGATGTGGAAGACGGAGATGCAGAGCTTCTGTTTGACGACGATGCTGTGGAAGATGACAGCGATTTAGAGGATGACCTGATGGAGGGAATGGACAATGACCTCGCTGATGGTTTGGATGATTTTGGGGATGACGAGTAAGCCGATGCGGCTTACTGCGCCCCAAGTAGAGGAAGGAGCATCTCAACAATATGGGATATAATACGTTTAACGCCATAAAAATCGGTATTGCTTCACCTGAACTCATCCGCGAGTGGAGCTTTGGCGAGGTTAAAAAACCGGAAACCATCAATTACCGTACGCTGAAACCCGAAAAGGATGGCTTGTTCTGTGAACGCATTTTTGGACCCACTAAGGATTGGGAATGCCACTGCGGTAAATATAAAAAAGTACGTTATAAGGGCAAAATTTGCGACAAGTGCGGCGTTGAAGTGACCAAAGCCAAGGTTCGCCGTGAGCGCATGGGACATATTGAGCTGGCGGCACCGGTTTCGCACATTTGGTATTTCAAGGGCATTCCCTCTCGCATGGGCTTGATTTTGGATATGTCGCCCAGACTGCTCGAAAAGGTGCTGTACTTTGCCTCCTATATCGTGATTGACCCGGGCGAAGGCACCGGACTCATCAAAAAGCAGATTTTGTCCGAAAAAGAATATCGCGATATGCGCGAAAAGTATGAGGACGACTTCAAAGCAGGCATGGGTGCGGAAGCCATCCAAGACTTGCTGGCAGAAATGGACCTGGAAAAGCTCTCTCGAGAACTGCGTGGAGAGCTGCGCGATGCAGCAGGGCAAAAGCGTTTGCGTTTGATTAAGCGCTTGGAGGTTGTCGAAGCGTTCCGCCTTTCCGGCAACCGTCCAGACTGGATGATTATGGACGTTGTTCCAGTCATTCCGCCGGAAATTCGCCCGATGGTGCAGCTCGACGGCGGTCGTTTTGCAACGAGTGACCTCAATGACCTTTATCGCCGCGTTATCAACCGCAATAATCGCTTGAAGCGCTTGCTGGAGCTGGGTGCGCCGGAAATCATCGTGCGCAATGAAAAGCGTATGCTGCAGGAAGCGGTTGATGCACTCATCGACAACGGCCGCCGTGGTCGTCCGGTCACAGGACCGAACAACCGTGCACTGAAATCGCTGTCCGATATGCTCAAGGGTAAACAGGGTCGTTTCCGTCAGAACCTGCTCGGTAAGCGCGTTGACTACTCTGGTCGTTCGGTTATCGTCGTCGGACCGGATTTGAAGATTTATCAGTGCGGTCTGCCGAAGGAAATGGCACTTGAGCTGTTTAAGCCGTTTGTCATGAAAAAGCTTGTGGAGGACGGCACTGCCTCCAACATCAAGTCGGCGAAGAAAATGGTGGAGCACGCAAAAACCGAGGTTTGGGCGGTTCTCGAAAACATCATCAAGGGACATCCGGTTATGCTTAACCGTGCGCCGACGCTGCACCGCCTGGGTATTCAGGCGTTTGAACCGGTACTGGTCGAAGGTCGTGCAATTCGTCTGCATCCGCTCGTTTGTACGGCGTTTAACGCCGACTTTGACGGCGACCAGATGGCGGTGCACGTGCCGCTGTCAGCAGAGGCACAGGCAGAAGCACGTCTGCTGATGCTGTCGGCAAACAACCTGCTCAAGCCGCAGGATGGTAAGCCGGTTACGATTCCGTCACAGGATATGGTGCTGGGTGCGTACTACCTGACCATTGACCGCGACACAGAGCCGGGTGTGGGCAAGATTTTTGCAAATGAAGATGAAGCGCTCATGGCATATGACCAAGGCGTGGTTGGCATCCATGCACCGATTAAGGTGCGCGTGCAGCGTGAAATCAACGGACAGATGATGCAAAAAATTATCGATGCAACGCCGGGACGTTTGATTTTCAATGCGCGCATTCCGCAGAATCTTGGATTTGTCAATCGTACCGATGCAAACCAGATACTGGATTTGGAAATTATGTTCACCTGTGGCAAGAAGGAACTGGGCAAGATTATTGACCGCTGCATTCGTGTGCATGGCTTCAATAAGACGGCTGAAGTGCTGGACTCCATCAAGGCAATGGGATATAAATATTCTACAAAGGGCGCGTTGACCGTTGCGGTCGCGGACATGATTGTGCCGGATGAAAAGGCAGAAACCATTGCCGCAACCGAAAAGGAAGTTGCAAAAATCGAAAAGCAATATCGCCGCGGCTTTATCACCAATGACGAACGCTATCGCTTGACGGTTGACCGCTGGGAAGTTGCAACCAAAAAGGTGACCGGAAAGCTGCAGGAAAATATGCGCAATCAGCGGTTCAATCCGATTCATATGATGGCGGATTCCGGTGCGCGTGGTTCTATCAACCAGATTCGTCAGCTCGCAGGTATGCGTGGCTTGATGGCATCTACCTCGGGCAAAACCATTGAAATCCCAATTAAATCCAACTTCCGTGAAGGCTTGTCGGTGCTGGAGTACTTTATCTCAGCGCGTGGTGCGCGTAAGGGTCTTGCAGATACCGCACTGCGTACCGCGGACTCCGGTTATCTGACCCGTCGTTTGGTTGACGTTTCGCAGGAGGTTATCATCCGTGAGGAAGACTGTGGCGCGACAAAGGGCATTTGGGTCGAAGACATCCGCGAAGGCAATCAGATTATTGAACCGTTTGCAGAGCGTCTGCTGGGTCGCTATCCGGTGGAAGATATTGTGGATGCACAAGGTAATCTGCTGGTCAGCAAAAATGAAATGATGACCGAGCAGGATGCAGACCGCATCACCGAAGCGGGCATTACCCGTTTGCAGGTGCGTTCCGTGCTGGAATGTCGTGCACGCAAGGGTGTTTGCGCACACTGCTATGGCATCAACCTTGCAGTTGGTGCATCCTGCGGCATGGGTGAAGCGGTTGGTATCATCGCGGCACAATCCATCGGTGAACCGGGTACCCAGCTGACCATGCGTACGTTCCATACCGGCGGCGTCGCAGGTTCGGACATTACACAGGGTCTGCCGCGTGTCGAAGAATTGTTTGAAGCACGTAAGCCGAAGAAGGTGGCAACCATTGCTGAAATTCCGGGTGTGGTGTCTATCGAAGAATCCAAGCGCACCACCGTCAAGACTGTGAATATTGTCAATCGCGAAACCGGCGATATGCGCAGCTATCAGCTGGCCTCCTCCTCCGGCATTCGTGTGCAGGACGGCGATTCGGTAGAGCAGGGTCAGGTGCTGAACGAAGGCTCACTGAACCCGCATGATATTTTGCGGATTCTGGACCCGCGTGCCGTGCATGACTACGAAATTAAGGAAGTTCAAAAGGTATATCGTCAACAGGGTGTTGATATTAATGATAAGCATATTGAAGTCATCGTGCGCCAGATGATGCGCAAGGTAAAGGTGGAGGATTCCGGTGATGCGGCGATTATGCCGGGTGCAGTCATCGACCAACTGGAATTTGAGGACATCAATGCACAGGTGCAGGAGCGCATTGCAGCAGGCGAAACAGAGCTGAAGCTGGCAACCTGCTCACCGACCTTGATGGGCATCACCAAGGCTTCGTTGGCAACCGAATCCTTCCTGTCGGCGGCATCCTTCCAGGAAACTACGCGTGTCTTGACAGAGGCTGCAATCAAGGGCAAAATTGACCCGCTGCTTGGTTTGAAGGAAAATGTTATCATCGGTAAGCTGATTCCGGCAGGCTCCGGTATGCAGGAATATAGAAGCGGACATTACGAAGAAAGCATTTCCATGGATTGATTTTAGCAGCAATGCATCATTCATAAAGATGCGCCGAATAGCGCGGAGGGGCGAGCGGAAAATAAGCCCCTCTGCGTTGTTCGTAAATCAGGAAAAAAACTTGTAAAATCACTTGACAAACGAACAAGCAAAGGCGTAAAATAAGCAAGTGTACTATATAGGAGGGCTAGCTATGCTTTCACAGCTCAACACAGCGACACGTGTCGTTGGCGTCAAGCAATCTCAAAAAGCGATTCGCGAAGGCAGCGCAAAGATGGTTTTTATGGCATGTGATGCGGAGCATCGTATTACACGCCCGATTGAAGCGCTCTGCCAAGAGAAGCAAGTGGAAGTGTGCATGGTGGAAACCATGCAGGAGCTGGGTCGTGCCGCAGGTATCGACATCGGGGCCGCCGTTGTAACGGTGCTGCAAGACGATGTATCATTGAGCTAATTAAGGGTAACCCTTAATATAGAATATTTTTGAAAGAAGGAGGAAATAGAATGCCAACCTTTAACCAACTCGTGCGCAAGGGTCGTGAGACTGTTGTTTACAAGTCCACTGCACCGGCACTCCAGAAGGGATACAACTCCCAGAAGAAGCAGACCACTGATCAGTCTGCACCACAAAAGAGAGGCGTGTGCACCACTGTTAAGACCATGACACCGAAGAAGCCGAACTCCGCTCTTCGTAAGGTCGCTCGTGTGCGTTTGTCCAATGGCATGGAGGTATCTGCGTATATCCCAGGCATCGGACACAATCTGCAGGAGCATAGTGTTGTAATGGTGCGCGGCGGTCGTATCAAGGACCTTCCGGGTGTACGTTACCACATTATTCGCGGTTCTCTGGATACCCAGGGCGTAGCAAACCGCAAGCAGGCTCGCTCCAAGTATGGCGCGAAGCGTCCTAAGGCAGGTAAGTAATTCCTGTTTCCCCTAAAAAGCTTTGAATGGAAATGTAACACAGTTTCAGCAAGGCAAATCGACAGAGCATAGTCTGTCGAATCGCTTTGTCCTGAGTGTTTTTTATATAGATGATATATGCATCATAAATAAAACCCTCGGACAGGCGCCACACGGCAGCCACATGGCTGTTGAGTACCTATGAAATCATCATTATAATGAAGGAGGGAAGTAAAGTGCCAAGAAGAGGTAATGTTCCGAAGAGAGATGTACTTGCAGATCCGATGTATGGTTCCAAGTTGGTCACAAAACTGATTAACTCGATCATGCTGGACGGCAAGAAGGGTGTTTCTCAAAAGGTTGTTTATGGTGCTTTTGACATTGTTCGCGAAAAGTCCGGTCGTGACCCGTTAGAGGTGTTCACAGAGGCGATGGAGAATATCATGCCGGCACTGGAGGTTAAGGCACGCCGTGTAGGCGGTGCAACCTATCAGGTGCCGATGGAAGTTCGTCCGGAGCGTCGTCAGACCTTGGGGCTACGTTGGATTACCAAGTATTCTCGCGCAAGAAGCGAAAAGACCATGTGCGAGAGATTGGCTGGCGAAATCATGGATGCTGTGAATAATCTCGGCGGCTCTGTTAAGAAGCGCGAGGATACACACAAAATGGCTGAGGCCAATAAGGCATTTGCACACTATCGCTATTGATTTGTGTAGCTTCAAGCTTACGAAAGGAGACCAACCATGGGCAGAGAGTTTACTCTTGAAAAAACCAGAAATATCGGTATCATGGCGCACATCGATGCGGGTAAAACCACAACGACCGAGCGTATCCTGTTTTATACCGGTGTAAACCATAAAATCGGTGAAGTTCATGACGGCGGCGCAACCATGGACTGGATGGAGCAGGAGCAGGAGCGTGGTATTACCATCACCTCTGCTGCAACCACTTGCCGTTGGAAGGATCATCGCATCAATATCATCGATACCCCGGGTCACGTGGATTTTACCGTAGAAGTAGAGCGTTCCCTGCGTGTGCTCGACGGTTCTGTCACTGTTTTCTGTGCAAAGGGTGGCGTAGAACCGCAGTCTGAAACCGTTTGGCATCAGGCTGACAAATATCATGTACCGCGTATGGCATTCGTCAACAAGATGGATATCATGGGCGCAGACTTCTTCAACGTTGTACAAATGATGAAGGATCGTCTGAAGTGCAATGCCGTTCCGATTCAGCTGCCGATTGGCGCAGAAGATACTTTCAAGGGCATTATTGACCTGGTCGAGATGCGTGCCGAAGTATATTATGACGATTTGGGCAAGGATATTCGCAATGAAGAGATTCCGGCGGATATGATGGAACAGGCACAGGAATATCATGATGCACTGCTTGAGGCACTGTCCGAAGTAGATGAAGACATCATGATGAAGTATCTGGAAGGCGAAGAAGTGACCGCTGCGGAGATGAAAAATGCAATCCGTAAGGGAACCATTGGCGTACAGATGATTCCGGTTATGTGTGGTACTGCATACCGCAATAAGGGTGTTCAGATGCTTTTGGATGCCGTGATTGCCTATATGCCGGCACCGACCGATATTCCGCCGATTAAGGGCATCAATCCGGATACCGATGAAGAGGATGAACGTCCTGCTTCTGATGAAGAGCCGTTCTCCGCATTGGCATTTAAGATTATGACTGACCCGTTTGTCGGTAAGCTGTGCTTCTTCCGTGTGTACTCCGGTACCATCACAGCAGGTTCTTCGGTGCTGAACTCCACCAAGGGCAACCGTGAGCGTTTGGGTCGTATTCTCCAGATGCACGCAAACCATCGTGAAGATATTGATGTGGTATATTCCGGTGACATTGCATCCGCTGTTGGCTTTAAGAACACCACAACAGGTGACACCTTGTGTGATGAAAAGAAGCCGATTATTCTGGAATCCATGGAATTCCCGGAACCGGTTATCCGTGTTGCGATTGAGCCGAAGACCAAGGCAGGTCAGGAAAAGATGGGTATTGCACTGCAGAAGCTTGCAGAAGAAGACCCGACTTTCCGCACCTATACCGATGAAGAAACCGGTCAGACCATTATTGCGGGTATGGGCGAACTGCACCTCGAAATTATCGTTGACCGTCTGCTTCGCGAATTTAAGGTTGAGGCAAATGTGGGTAATCCGCAGGTTGCGTATAAGGAAACCATTCGCCGCAGTGCGGACGTGGATCAGAAATATGCACGTCAGTCTGGTGGTAAGGGTCAGTATGGTCACTGTAAGATTATTGTTGAGCCGAACGAGTCCGGTAAGGGTTATGAGTTTATCAATAAGGTCGTTGGTGGTGCGATTCCGAAGGAATATATTGAGCCTATCAACCAGGGTGTTCAGGGCGCAATGCAGGCTGGTATTTTGGCGGGTTATCAGGTAGTTGACGTGAAGGTTACATTATATGATGGATCCTATCACGAAGTCGACTCCTCTGAAATGGCGTTTAAGATTGCTGGTTCTATGGCGTTTAAGGAAGCAATGCGTAAAGCAGATCCGGTTCTGATGGAGCCGATTATGCAGGTTGACGTATTGGTGCCGGAAGACTACATGGGTGATGTCATTGGTGACTTGAACTCTCGTCGTGGTCAGATCCAAGGCATGGAAGCGCGTGGCGGTGTGCAGGCAATTTCTGCAGCAGTTCCGTTGTCTGAAATGTTTGGTTATGCAACCACCTTGCGTTCTCGTAGCCAAGGACGTGGACAGTATTCGATGCAGCCGAGCCACTATACGGAAGTGCCGAAGTCTGTTCAGGATAAAATTATTGATGCGCGTAGTAAGAATGATAACTAAAGCTGATACGTCTATCTGAATTATTAAGAAAAAACGTTATACAGTTGTAGATTTAACACACAAGGAGGAATATCAAAATGGCAAAGGAAAAGTTCGAAAGAAATAAGCCGCATATTAACATCGGCACCATTGGTCACGTCGACCATGGCAAGACCACTTTGACCGCAGCAATCACCAAGGTTTTGGCTCTCGGAGGTGCTGCAGAATTTAAGGCATATGATCAGATCGACGGTGCACCGGAAGAACGTGAACGCGGCATCACCATCAACACTGCTCACGTTGAATATCAGACCGAAGCGCGTCACTATGCACACGTTGACTGCCCGGGACATGCTGACTACGTTAAGAACATGATTACTGGCGCTGCACAGATGGATGGCGCAATCCTCGTTGTTTCTTCTGCTGACGGCCCGATGCCGCAGACTCGTGAGCACATCCTGCTCGCGCGTCAGGTAGGCGTTCCTTATATCGTTGTGTTCATGAACAAGGTTGACCAGGTTGATGACGAAGAGTTGCTCGATTTGGTTGAGATGGAAATCCGTGACCTGCTTTCTGAATATGAATTCCCGGGCGATGATATTCCGATCATCCGCGGCACTGCTTTGGGTGTTCTGGAATCCGACTCTACTGATCAGAACGCACCAGAATATGCTTGCATCAATGAACTGATGAAGGCTGTTGATGACTACATTCCGACTCCGGAGCGTAAGTCTGATTTGCCGTTCCTGATGCCGGTCGAGGACGTATTCTCCATTACTGGTCGTGGTACTGTTGCTACCGGTCGTGTAGAACGTGGACAGGTTAATATGTCTGACGAAGTTGAAATCGTTGGTTTGATGGAAGCACCTCGCAAGACCGTTGTTACCGGTATCGAAATGTTCCGCAAGCTGCTCGATTACGCTGAAGCAGGCGATAACATCGGCGCACTGCTCCGCGGTATCCAGAAGACGGACATCGAGCGTGGACAGGTTCTGGCAAAGCCGGGCACCATTCATCCGCACACCAAGTTCCGTGGACAGGTATACGTGCTGAAGAAGGAAGAAGGCGGCCGTCATACTCCGTTCTTCAACAACTATCGTCCGCAGTTCTATTTCCGTACAACTGACGTTACTGGCGTTATCTCTCTGCCGGAAGGCACTGAAATGTGTATGCCTGGCGATAACATCGAAATGGATGTTGAGCTGATTACAAACATCGCGATTGAAGCAGGTCTGCGTTTCGCTATCCGTGAGGGTGGTCGTACCGTTGGTTCTGGCGTTGTTATTAAGGTTAACGAGTAATTCAGAATACGGATTATACGGTATCATTTGATATTTAGTAAAGGGACATTCCAGAAATGGAATGTCCCTTTTTCACGCATATATAGGTGAAAGAATACATGATGGAGCATAAGAAGCACCGAGGAGATTTCATGAAATCTCCTCGGTGCTTCTACATTTAATTTTGTAAAAAATCTTTTACTTTATCCCAGAATTTTTTGCGCTCTTTTTGATTGTCTTCAGTAGACTGAGATTCAAATTCACGCAGCAGTTCTTTTTGCTTCTCGGAAAGGTTGTGTGGTACTTCAATATTAACACGCACATATTGGTCACCACGACTGTGTCCGTTGAGATGCTGGATGCCCTTTCCGCGCATACGGAAGGTCGTTCCAGTTTGGGTGCCTTCCGGAACCTGATATTCAATTTTTCCATCAATGGTAGGCACTTGCAACGTGTCGCCAAGCGCGGCTTGGGCAAATGAAATGGGAATCTCGCATAGAACATCTTGCCCATCACGTGTAAAGATTGGATGGGGACGAATGCCGACCGTCACAAGCACATCCCCTGCAGGACCACCGTTTGCACCGGCACCGCCTTGTCCGCGCAGTTGCACGGATTGCCCATCGTCAATACCAGCTGGCAAATGCACAGAAAGCTTTTTATTGACGCGAATGCGTCCTGCGCCATTGCACTTGCTGCAAGGGGTTTTGATAATTTTACCCTTGCCGGAACACTTGGGACAGGGAGCGGTAGAATTGAAAATGCCGAGAGGGGTGCGCTGCTGTTGGGTGACAGAACCTGTTCCGTGGCAATAGCTGCAAGTTTCCGCAGAAGTGCCTTTGGCGGCACCGCTGCCAGCACACTCGTCACAGACTTCCATGCGTTCCAACACCACTTCTTTGTCACAGCCAAAAGCAGCTTCTTCAAAAGTGAGCATGACGGTCTTTCGGATGGTTTCCCCTCGGCGAGGTGCATTTTGCCGACTTTGGCGAGAGCCACCAAAGCCACCACCAAACATACCGCTTAAAATATCACCCAAATCGCCAAAGCCGCCCATATCAAAACCGCCAAAGCCACCGCCCTGACCAGCACCGTAGTTCGGGTCAACGCCAGCAAAGCCAAATTGGTCATATTTAGAGCGTTTTGCACTGTCAGAAAGTACTTCGTATGCCTCGGATGCTTCTTTGAACTTTTCCGCAGCCTCAGTATTATTGGTGTTTACGTCCGGATGATATTTCTTGGCGAGCTTGCGGTATGCCTTCTTTATTTCGTCATCGCTTGCACCTTTCGCGACACCGAGAACGTCGTAATAATCTCTTTTATCAGCCATATAAAACCTTACCTTGCCTTATACACAGCTTTAGGCGGGCTTGCGCCCGCCCATTTTCGCTGCAGAGTTGTTAGTTATTATCGTCCTTCACTTCGGTGAAGTCTGCATCTACAAAATCACCTTGTGTGCCAGTGCCGCCAGCAGTGCCACCCATATTGGCATCATCCTGCGGTGCCTGTTGCTGATAAATCTTTCCTGCAAGGTCGCTGAACTTCTTGGAAAGACCTTCGGTAGCCAGCTTAATCATTTCGGTATCGGTGCCCTTCAAGGCCTCCTTCACCTTTTCGATTTCTGCCTGTACAGCGGATTTTTCTTCATCAGAAAGCTTTTCGCCCAAATCGCCCAGCGCCTTTTCGCTTTGGAAGACCAGCTGCTCTGCATTATTGCGGGTTTCAACGTCTTCCTTGTTCTTGCGATCCTGCTCGGCATACTGCTCAGCTTCGCGCATTGCCTTGTCAATATCATCCTGTGACAGGTTGGTGGAGGCAGTGATGGTAATCTTCTGTTCCTTGCCTGTGCCCATATCCTTTGCAGAAACGTTTACAATGCCGTTTGCATCGATGTCAAAGGTGACTTCAATCTGCGGAATACCACGCGGTGCGGGTGCAATGCCGTCCAGTGTGAACTTGCCAAGTGTCTTATTGCCAGCTGCCATTTCACGCTCGCCTTGCAGGACGTGAATTTCAACAGAAGGCTGATTATCCGAATAGGTGGAGAAAATCTGGCTCTTCTTGGTGGGAATGGTGGTGTTGCGCTCAATCATACGCGTGCATACGCCGCCGGCAGTTTCGATGCCCAAAGACAACGGGGTGACATCGAGCAGGAGCACATCCTTGACTTCGCCACCGAGGACACCGCCTTGAATCGCAGCACCAACGGCAACACATTCATCCGGATTGATGCCCTTGAACGCATCCTTACCAGTGATGCTCTTGACTGCATCCTGCACGGCAGGGATACGAGTGGAACCACCAACGAGCAGAATCTTGGCAAGCTCACTTGCAGACAAGCCTGCATCAGACAGTGCCTGACGAACCGGGCCCATGGTTGCTTCGACCAAATCAGCGGTCAATTCGTTGAACTTTGCGCGGGTCAGTGTCAGCTCCAAGTGCTTCGGACCAGACGCATCCGCTGTAATGTACGGCTGGTTGATGGAGGTGGAAGCCATGCCGGAAAGTTCAATCTTTGCCTTTTCTGCCGCTTCCTTCAGTCGTTGCATTGCCATTTTGTCATTGGAAAGGTCAACACCATCCGACTTCTTAAATTCGCCGACAATCCAGTTCATAATGCGCTGGTCAAAGTCATCGCCGCCCAAACGGTTGTTGCCTGCCGTTGCAAGAACTTCCAAAACGCCATCGCCAATGTCCAGAATGGAAACATCAAAGGTGCCGCCGCCAAGGTCATATACCATGATTTTCTGTTCATTTTCTTTATCAACGCCGTATGCAAGTGCTGCTGCGGTTGGCTCGTTGATGATACGAAGCACTTCAAGACCTGCGATTTTACCGGCGTCCTTGGTTGCCTGACGCTGTGCGTCGGTGAAATACGCGGGGACAGTGATAACCGCCTGTGTGACAGTAGAACCCAAATAGCCTTCTGCATCGCTCTTGAGCTTTTGCAAAATCATCGCAGAGATTTCCTGCGGAGAATACTGCTTTTCGTCAATGCCTACACGATGGTCGGTGCCCATTTCACGCTTGATGGAAATAATCGTGCGGTCTGCATTGGTGACTGCCTGACGCTTTGCCACTTGACCGACCATACGCTCGTTGGTCTTGGAAAATGCGACAACGGAAGGGGTTGTGCGCGCACCTTCTGCATTGGGGATGACAACGGCTTCGCCGCCCTCCATAACTGCAACGCAGCTATTGGTTGTACCGAGGTCGATACCAATAATTTTACCCATAATGTTACTGCTCCTTTTAATATAACAATGATTTAGCTTGTGTTAGTTGGCAACCTTAACCATGGAATGACGAATCACTTTTTCACCAAGCAGGAAGCCATGCTGAAAGACCTCTGCGATGACATTTTCTTCAAAATCATCATCTTCGATATGCATCACGGCATTGTGCAGGTTTGGGTCAAATGTAGTGCCGGGTTCGGCTGCAATCACGGTGACACCCAGACTTGCCAGTGCGTCGGTCAGCTGTTTATGCGTGAGTGCAACGCCCTTTTTGTATTCGGCATCCTCGGTGTGCTGCGCCAAGGCGCGCTCTAAGTTGTCAAATATCGGCAAAAGGGTTTTCACCGCATGACAAACCGCATCTGCGTGAACTTGCTCTCTTTCGCGGGCAGAACGCTTGCGGAAGTTATCATATTCCGCTGCCATGCGCAGATATTGGTCATTTAAAGCACTGTAATCTGCTTGTAGATTGTCGGGTGCAGCTTCAGCTTCTGTGCTTTCTGCATCGTCAGAAGCAGGTGCTTCGGTTGCGTCACATATGTCTTCTGCTGCTTCGGCAGGGGTTTCAGTGACAACTTCGTCAACGGTGTATTCGACTTCGTTTTCCGAAAGGGGGGTATTCTTCTTGGACATTTTGTATCTTCAGCCTTTCAAAGTTTATTTATACTCGTCTAAAAAGGTCTGGGCAATCAGCCGATTCAAACCTTTGGCAAATCCCGCAAGCTGTGCGGAAAGTTTTGCATAATCCATGCGCGTAGGTCCTACAATGCCGATAACACCCTGCCCAATCTCGCCAATATCATATTTGGCGTAAATCATGGAAGCATTGGATAGGGCACTGCTTCCGTTTTCAGGGCCTATCATAATCTGTACACCATCGATTTTCTTTTGGATGGGAATCAGCTTTCCGGAGTCCTCACCGAGATAATCGAGCAGCTCCTGCGCCTTTTGAATATCACGATATTCGGGAAAGCGTAGCAGCTTGCTTTCGCCTTCTAAAAAGACCTGCTGTGTGCCAAACGATTCAATGAGTTCTGCCATATATTCTGCGATTGGACCGAGCAACGCAGAGAGCCCCGCCGCCCGCCGCACAATATCGAATCGCTCCGTGGTGATGGAGGACAGGGGAATGCCAGTAAGCGTTTGGTTTAAAACATAGGCCAGCAGTTCGACCTCGTCCTTGCTGACACCTGAAACGGTGTGCACCATTTTGCTTCTGACAGAGCCGGTTTCCGGCACGACGACCAACACAAAAGAGGTTTGGTCAATGGGGACAATTTCAAATTGCCGCAGCAGGGTGCGCTGCAAGACAGGGGTGGAGGTGACAGACGTATACTCTGTGAGATTGGTGATGAGCTTGCCGACCTCTTGAATCAGGCGGTCAAGTTCACGTACCTTAATCTGCATCAGCTGGTCTGTGCCGAGCTCCTCGAGCTGTTCTGGTGTGGACATGAGTTCATCAACATATAATCGATAGCCCAGCGGAGAGGGAATGCGTCCTGCGGAGGTGTGCGGCTTTTCTAAATACCCTAAATCCTCCAGCTCGCTCATTTCATTGCGAATGGTGGCAGAGGAGAAGGAAAGTTCGGGGCGCGCCGCGAGCGTTTTGGAACCAATCGGTTCAGCTGTACGGATATAGTCACCGATAATGGCTTTTAGAATTTGCTTTTTACGATCGGACAGCTCCATTGAGCAGGACCCCTTTCTGGTTAGCACTCCATATGTTTGAGTGCTAAGTACAATTTACCACCGCTGATTCCTGTTGTCAATAGTGAAGTATGAATAAATTGTAAAAGCTCTGTGAAAGAACATTCCCTGCTGGATTCTGGTTTGCGGGTTGTGCAAAAGTACGGAACATGGTATAATGATTAAACTTATCGAAATCAGTTGGATTGCAGAGGTGCAAATTCTGTGAAAGATCAAAATAAAATTAGAAATTTCTCTATTATTGCGCATATTGACCATGGTAAATCGACCTTGGCAGACCGCTTGTTGGAAGAATGCCGCGCGGTTTCAGTGCGGGATATGGAAAGCCAGTTGCTCGACAACATGGATTTGGAACGTGAGCGCGGCATCACCATCAAGGCGCGGGCGGTTCGTATGGAATATCAGGCGGACGATGGGGAAATCTATGTGATGAATCTCATCGATACACCAGGGCACGTAGACTTTAACTATGAAGTATCCCGTTCGCTCGCGGCCTGTGAAGGTGCGCTGCTGATTGTCGATGCAGCACAGGGCATTGAAGCACAGACCCTTGCAAACACCTATTTGGCGTTGGAGCACGATTTGGATGTGCTTCCAGTCATCAATAAAATCGATTTGCCCTCTGCAGACCCTGCAAGAGTCAAGCGCGAGATAGAGGATATTATTGGTATCCTTGCGGAAGATGCACCGGAAGTATCTGCAAAAATGGGCATCAATATCCATGCAGTGCTGGAGCAGATTGTGCGAGGCATTCCTGCACCCAATGGAGATGCAGCCGCACCATTGCGCGCACTGGTGTTTGACAGCCAATATGACACCTATCGCGGTGTTATCGTATATATGCGTTTGATGGACGGGCGTGTCACGCCTGGCATGAAGGTGCGTATGATGGCGACTGGAGCGGAATTCCAAGTGGTGGAATGTGGATATTTGCAGCCGTTCGGCTTAACCCCCGCAGAGGAGCTGTCGGCAGGTGAGGTTGGTTATTTTACTGCCTCTATTAAAAATGTATCTGATACCCGCGTGGGCGATACCGTGACAGGCGTAGAGCGCGTGGCACAGACACCGTTGCCCGGCTATCGTAAGGTGCAGCCAATGGTTTTTTCCGGCATCTATCCATCCGATGGGTCGAAATATCCGGATTTGCGTGACGCTTTGGAAAAATTGCAGCTCAACGATGCGTCCTTGACCTTTGAAGCGGAGTCCTCTGTAGCACTTGGCTTCGGCTATCGCTGTGGCTTCCTTGGGCTGCTGCACATGGAAATCATCCAAGAGCGTTTGGAGCGCGAATACAATCTGGATTTGATTACAACCGCACCCAGTGTTATTTATAAGGTAAAGAAAACGAGCGGTGAAGAAATTTTCATCGACAACCCGCTCAATTATCCGGAACCGACAGTGCTGGAATGGGCAGAGGAGCCGTTTGTCAAAGCCAACATCATGAGCCCAACAGAATATGTCGGCAACATCATGGAGTTGTGTCAGGATAGGCGTGGCGTGTTCAAGGACATGAAATATTTGGATGAAACACGCGTGGAACTGCATTATGAATTGCCGCTCAACGAAATCATTTATGATTTCTTCGATGCGCTCAAGTCCAGAACCCGCGGCTATGCGTCTCTCGATTATGAAATGCTCGGCTATCGCCGCAGTCAGCTGGTCAAGCTGGATATTTTGCTCAATGGGGATGTTGTGGATGCACTTTCCTTTATAGTGCACACCGAAAAGGCGTATGCACGCGGGCGCAGAATCGTAGAAAAGCTCAAGGAAAATATTCCGAGACAGTTGTTTGAAATTCCAGTGCAGGCAGCCATTGGCTCGAAAATCATTGCGCGCGAAACCATCAAGGCGCTGCGCAAGGATGTGCTTGCAAAATGCTATGGCGGCGACATTACCCGTAAAAAGAAGCTACTGGAAAAGCAAAAGGAGGGCAAGAAGCGTATGCGCTCGCTCGGCTCGGTGGAAGTGCCGCAGGAAGCGTTTATGGCGGTTCTGAAGTTGGATGAAGAATAGAAATGACAAAAAGGGGCTTACCAAACCGCTCGGTCTGTATATTCATGTGCCGTTTTGCGTTTCCAAATGCAGCTACTGTGATTTTTACTCCATCACAAGCGACAAGGAGCACATGGAACGTTATGTGAATGCGGTTTGTCAGCATATTTGCGAATATGGTGCACTGAGCACTGGTTATCGTGTGGATTCGGTCTATTTTGGCGGCGGCACCCCTTCGCTGCTAGGTGGAAAACGGCTGGTTCGGATTCTGGCAGAGATTCAAAAGCGATTTTCCATGGCGAATAATCCGGAAATTACAGTCGAGTGCAATCCGGATAGCATGAGCCGTAAGCTGCTGCGGCAGCTGCGCCGTGCGGGCGTCAATCGCCTATCGGTTGGCGTGCAAAGTGTATTGGATGATGAACTGGTGCAGCTTGGGCGTGTCCATACGTGGGAACAGGCGCGAGATATGCTGCTGCTCGCCAAAAAGCTAAAGTTCACAAACATTGGCGTGGACTTGATTTATGGGCAGCCCAATCAGACCGTGGAGATGCTCATGCAGTCACTCGAGGCGGTGTTGGAACTGGAACCCATGCACCTATCCTGCTATGCATTGCAGCTGGAGCCGGAAACGCCGATGGGGCAAATGCAGCCGATTCTTCCAGATGAGGACATACAGGCAGATATGTATGATGCGTTGTGCACGCGGCTGCGAAAAGCGGGCTTTGAGCACTACGAAATTTCAAACTGGTCACGGGAAGGCAATCGCTCCAAGCACAATTCGAAATACTGGGACTTGTCCGACTATCTTGGTTTGGGACCGGCGGCGCATTCCTATATGCAGGAGCGCAGATTTTCCTTTGTGCAGGATTTGGATGCCTATTGTGCGGAAATTGAGGCAAAAAACGGTGCGATTGTAGAAGAAGCAGAGGATGTGCCGACCATGAAGCGGCATGGTGAGTATTTGATGCTGCGGCTGCGCACTTCGGATGGGGTAGACGAAAACCAATTTCAGCAGTTGTTTGACCGCTCGTTTGTGCCATATGCAGACAAGCTGCAGCCCTATATTGAGCAGGGCTTTGCGGCGTATCAGGCAGGACGATGGTATTTGACGGAAATCGGGATGCTGGTTTCCAACACCATCATTGCAGAGGTGTTATCGGCAGATGTGGTGACAGAGGACGCAGCTTCGGAAGAGCCTGCGCCAGAGATGATATAAGCGGTGTGTGAGGACAGGTTCTCAAATATCTTGGGGACGAATGAGGAGGAAATGCTATGCGAGCAGTGATTACCGTAGTGGGAAAAGACAGAACCGGCATTATTGCAAAAATTTCAGAAACCTTGTATGCAAAACAGGTAAACATTGTGGATATTTCGCAAAATGTTATGGAAGATATGTTTGCAATGGTTATGCTGGTGGATATTGCACAATGCGCCGTGGATTTTACGCAGTTGGTGGATTTGTTGGATCGAGATGGCGAAGCACTTGGCATGAAAATCCATACCATGCATGAAGATATTTTCAACGCCATGCATCGCATCTAAAGAGGAGAACACATGATTAATACACATGATATTCTGGAAACCATCCAGATGATCGAGGAGGAACATCTCGATATTCGCACCATTACCATGGGGATTTCTTTGCGTGATTTGGCATCGGACGATATTCATGTTCTGTGTGATAAGATTTATGATAAAATCACACGGCGTGCGGAAAAGCTGGTCAGCACAGGTGAGCAAATCGAGCGAGAGCTGGGGATTCCCATCATTCATAAGCGCATTTCGGTTACCCCGATTGCCATGATTGGTGCAACCACCACCGCAGACAGCTATGTGCCGATTGCACAGGCGCTGGACCGCGCGGCACAAACCACAGGGGTCAACTTTGTGGGCGGATTTTCGGCGTTGGTGCAAAAGGGCTTTGCAAAGGGCGATGAAATTTTGATTCGTTCGATTCCGGAAGCCTTGGCGGTCACAAACCATGTCTGCGCATCGGTCAATGTGGCATCCACAAAGGCAGGTGTGAATCTGGATGCTGTCGCTTTGATGGGGCGCATCATCAAGCAAACTGCAGAGCGCACAAAAGACAACCAGTCCTTGGGCTGCGGCAAGCTAGTCGTGTTTGCCAATGCGGTGGATGATAATCCGTTTATGGCGGGGGCATATCATGGCATCGGAGAGCCGGAAACGGTCATCAATGTGGGTGTTTCCGGTCCTGGTGTGGTGCAAGCGGCAATCAAGCGGGCAGGAGATTGCTCGATTGGTGAAGTGGCAGAAACCATCAAAAAGACGGCGTTTAAAATCACGCGTATGGGGCAGCTGGTAGGCTCGCTGGCAAGTGAGCGTCTGCAAGTGCCGTTTGGCATTGTGGATTTATCATTGGCACCGACGCCTGCCATTGGGGATTCGGTTGCACGCATCATAGAAGAAGTCGGCTTGGAAACCTGCGGCGGCTGCGGCACAACTGCAATCCTTGCGATGCTCAATGATGCGGTGAAAAAGGGTGGCGTCATGGCATCCTCCAGTGTCGGCGGTCTGTCGGGTGCATTTATTCCCGTGTCTGAGGATGAAGGCATGATTGCGGCGGTGCAGGCAGGCGCGCTTTCCTTGGAAAAGCTGGAGGCGATGACGGCGGTGTGTTCGGTGGGCATTGACATGGTTGCAGTGCCGGGTGACACAACAGCAGAAGTGATTTCGGGTCTGATTGCAGACGAAATTGCCATTGGTGTGGTCAACTCCAAAACAACCGCAGTGCGTGTGATTCCGGCTGTGGGCAAAAAAGTGGGTGATGTTGTGGAGTTTGGCGGGCTGCTGGGCACCGCACCGATTATGCCGATTTCGACGCAATCTCCTGCAAAGTTTATCGGACGCGGCGGTCGGATTCCAGCACCGATTCAAAGCTTGAAGAATTAAGCACCTATCTTCATTTTCATATAGAGTTTTATAAAACAGCCCCCATCTTCTGGTTGAAGGTGGGGGCTGTTTGCTATAAGCGAGAAGGGACTTTGGGAGAAGTTTTTTTGGTGTGGAGTTTTGCATACATCGGTCTGAGTCCATAGGCAGCAACAAGCAGCAACACCGCAATACGCGCCAGCACGCATAGCGTCAAGCAGCCCGCAATCAAGGATTCCGCACGCTGAAAAAAATCACCGACGGCAACAAGTCCTGCGGCGGCATAGGTGGGATAGGCTACCTGTGTCACAGTATACAGACCAAGCAGCATCAGATTGCGGGCAGCTGCCAAAGAGAGCAAACCGCCGCTGACAAAAATGCCAGAAGCAAAAGAATGAGATTGCTTCCCTGAGAATAGAACGAACGGGAAGAGAAGCGGTAAATAAACCTGCAAAATGCAATTTGCGGTGGCAGATGCAAAGGCTGCGGCGGAACGCGTGGTGAGCGGGAGCACTTGGGTGGGTTGCCAGTATGGCATGGTCAGTGCCATGGAAAGCAGAAAGGGCAGTAGAACCGTAATTAAAATGGGAAATGACCAAATTGCCAGCGTTGTGCGCCCGTTTTTGGCAAGATAGAGCGTTGTCACAAACACCAACAGAGCAACTACAATGCGCGGCAAATTGGGAAAAGCGGTTTTGGAGAAAAACAGACTCAGCCGCATAAGGCTCGTATAGGCAGACCAGAGCGCGAAAAGTGCTGCGATGCAGCCGAAAGCGGCGCTCCAAAAGCCGGTGCCTGCTAAAAGTGAAACCGTGCCGCACAAACGATGCAGCAGCATAAAAAGCAGTGCAGACAGCACGCCTGCAATCAACAGCAGCAGCCAATTATCCTGCGGTCGAGCGGGCAAATACAGTGCTTCGGACAAAAGAAATAGGGAAACCAAGGCATTTTGGAAGCGTTTTTCAGGTGGATACTGCATCTGTAGGGTCTCCTTCTGTGAATCCGATAAATTGTCCGCCTGAAAAATGGGCGGTGCCGTCTGGGATTGCCTGCCCATCGGGGCCTAGCGTGATAGCAGGCAAATTGGCGTCTGCACCAGACAATAACTGGTTATAAAAACGGAAAAAAGGCATATCAATCGCGTTGTGGCGCACTTTTCCTTGCGCAAGGATACGCTCCAGTGCAAATCCGGGAATGTCACCGTTGGGTGCCCAAGCTTGCAGAATTTGCGATGCAGAGGCATTGCGCGCAACCGCAAAACGAATACCTAGACGAATTTCACTGTCAGAGCACAGAAACCTACAAAGCTCCTGAATCCCATGCTGTGCGATTTGTGTATCAATAATCAAAACCTGTGCATGGCTGAAATAGAGGTCACTGCCCACACCAGAGGCAATCGCTGTGAAGCATTGCGGGATGGTGTGGGCTTTACCAGTCAGATACTGCGGGGTGGCGGAGCCTTCGGTGCTGTCCTGCCATGCGGTTTCAACGGTTAATAAAAGGTTGTTATCAGTGACGCCGAACGCAAGGGCGGATACGGGCGACAGCAGATTGGTTTCGCGCGCATTGCCGCAAGAGCATAGTATAAGCAGCAACGGCAAAAAAACAAGATGTTTTTTCATGGAGTTTCCTCTTTTTGTGCGGCAAACCGCCCCTGCTTTTGCATTTTATACCACGGTGTGCGCAGATAAGCGTCTTCATGATGGGAGAGTGAATGCGGCAGTAAATAGGGAATGCGAAAAGAGTGCAGTGTACAGATGTGCGACAAAATAATGGCACTGCCGAAAAAAACCCCGTATAACCCTAGAAATACACCGCAAACAAGTAGAAAAAACCGACAAATCATGGACGCAGAAGTCAGCTTGGGGGTGAGCAGGCCTAAAACCCCAGAAATGGCAATGACAATGACAATAGGGGCAGACACGAATCGAGCAGATACCGCTGATTGCCCCAACACCAAGCCGCCGACAATGCTCATCGTTTGACCGATGGCACCTGGCGTGCGTGTGCCTGCTTCCTTGAGCACTTCAAAGACCAAGAGCAGCAGAATGGTTTCAAATAGGGTGGGCAAGGGCACGCCATGCCTTGCGGCGGCGATGGTAAACAGCATTTTGGTGGGAATCAGCTCTTGATGATACAGCATCAGACTGAGGTAGAGTGCCGGAATGGAAACGGATAGGATAAAACCGCCCATGCGCAGGATGCGCGCAAGCGTTGCATAAAAAAAGCTGCGATAATAATCGTCGTTGGCTTGGAAGGTTTCTCGCAGGCACTGCGGTGCGGTCAAAACCACGGGTGTACCATCGACAACCAATGCCGCTTGTCCTTCCAGCAATCGCGCCGCTACGACATCCGGACGCTCTGTCATGCCGATGGTGGGGAAGGGGGAATTGCGGTGGTCGCGCAGGCTTTCTCCAAGATAATTGGCATCCAATACGCCATCTAGCTGGAAGGTAGAAAGGCGGCTTGTCCATTCTGTCACCACAGAAGGCGGACAAACACCGTCTAAATAACAAAGACTGACGGCAGTTTGTGTAGTGCTGCCAACGCTGAAAAAGGTACATTTTAAGTGTGGACTGCGCAGACGGCGGCGAATCATGGACAAATTGGACATAAAGCCTTCGGTGAAGCCCTCGCGCGGACCATGCAGCACACGTTCGTTGTCAGGCTCTTGGCTGGAACGCAGAGAAAACCCTTTGGTATTGACGACAACCGGACGCGCATCGCCGTCTGTCAAAATGACGGTATCCCCATATAAAAAGGAAGAAAGCATCTTTTGCAAATCGGGTTCCACGCGGCTGTCGTTGATGGAAATGAGCTGCCGTGCAAGGCTTTCGGCATCCAGTGGAACGGTGCCGTTCCACTGCTGCAGAGGGCAGATGATGCTTTGGTTGATGGCTAGACTATTGGTCATGCCGTCAAAAAAGAAAACCGCACAGCGCAGGGCTGGCGTGGAGCGGCTTTCGACGATGCGCAGCACAAAGGTATTGTCGTTTTGAAACAGCTGCTGCATCTGGGCAATGTTTTCCTCTAGATTTGCGGTAAACTGCAGGGGCGCACCCTGTGCAGGCGATTTTGGCATGAAATCCCCTCCTTTGCAATAGTTTATGGAAAAGAAGCCGAATTATGCATCTAATAGGTCATCGGCGAGCACCTCGGCAAACAGCTGTGCGGCAGCGATTGCTTCCGGTAGGGTGTTGCCGGAGGAGCCGACCTCTAACAGCATAGAGCCGGTGCGCATATGCTCATTGAAACGCTGCTCCCGCAAATTGATGGGGCGCATTAGGGCAGGATATTTTGCGTTCAAACGGCTTTGTAGGTTGACCGCAAAGTTTAAGTTTTCTCTCCAGTTATCATGCGCCAAACCGCTGGCGTTGCTACCCATTACCAGCATCAGCTGTGCCATATCTTCGCCGTTGATGGTGCAGGCGGTTTTGCAGATTGCGCCGTTGCTATTGACGATAGAGTCGCGGTGGATGTCAATAATCACTTGGATGGATGGCGTTTTCGCAAGTTGCTGGGTAATGGCTTGCAGGGAACGCCCGTATGCACCGTTAAAGGAGGGATTGTCGAACACCTCGCGGCAGTGCACCACGGAAATTCCGCGTGCTTCCAGCACGTTGGCTACTTCATCACCCACGCGAATGACGCTTTGGCTTGCGTCCAAGGTGCGTTGGCTTTCGGAGGTCTCACTGCTTATATAGGTGTTTACACTGTCCTGTGTATAGGCTTCCGTGCTGTGTGTATGAATCAGCATCACCTGCGGACCATCGGTGGGGAGCTTGATTTTAACAGGGGTTTGCAGCATCTCGGCAAGATTATACGTGAGAGAGGTTTGGTTGTTGATTTTCACAGTATCTGTCGGTGCGGTGGTGATTTCTGCAATCTCTTGGCTGCTCTCGGCATCGTCAGTGGTTGGTACATAGGTGCTTTCGGCAGGCGCATCGTCCGCGATGCCTGTATCAACGGTGGAGGCGGGTAAAATCGTTGGGGTATCGGCATAGATTCCAAATTCAAAAGCCAGCGTGTTTTGTACAAAGTCAGGGCTTTTCGTGAGTTCTTGCAAAAGGGTTTGTACAAAATTATCTCCGCCAAAACGGCTGCCTGCGAAAACAAGTGCGGCACATAGAAGCAGGCTATAAGCAGGCAAACGGATGGTAGAAGCATGGGTGGTGTGGCGAGGATGTCGATGCATAGTGGGAGCCTCCTTCACTGCCTGCGAAATGGCAAACGGTTGGTCTGCTATCAGTATATCGAGTGGAGGACAGGATTATGACAAAAACAGGTCAATGTCTGCAATGGTGATGGATGGGTGGAGTGCCAGATTCACAGAATAGCCGATGACGCGGGACAAATGCTGCACTTCCGCGTCAATATCGCGCGTGGTGATGACATGGGGCGCGGAAAGGTCATCGAGTGCTTCGCAGGAGCTGCCATGCAGCTCACGCAAAATTTCATGCGCCAAGGTGGAGCCATCGACAACGGTGGGCACACCGATGGAAATGACAGGCACGCCCAACGTTTCGTGTGTGAGGGCAAACCGTGCGTTGCCAACCCCTGAGCCGGGGGTGATACCAGTATCTGAAATTTGGATGGTGCGCGAGAGGCGAGAGAGTCGACTGGATGCCAATGCATCGATGGCAATCACGGCGGCGGGATTTAATTTGTCCATCAGACCGCAGACGAGCTCACCGACTTCAATGCCGGTTTGTCCCAGAACACCAGGAGAAACGGCGCACACAGGACGCCAAGAAGAAAAATAAGCAGGAACACTGTCGATAAGATGTCGGGTTGCAAGAATATGTTCGACTGCGGTGGGACCGATGGCATCCGGTGTGATGGAGCGGTTTCCCAACCCCACGACCAAAACGGGGCGGTTTTCTGCATCGGTGAGCAGCGTCTGCAAAAGCTGTGACAGTGCAGCACAGGCACGGGAAAACGCATCCTCTTCCCGCCGAATCAATGCCTGCAAATCCAATGAAAAGTAGATGCCCATCGGTTTGCCAACGGTGCGGGCGCCGTCTTCGGTGGTGATTTTTAATTGGGTGATGGAAAAGCCGTTGCGTTCCATGGTTTCTTGCAGAACACCGGATGGCGGATTGGTGGCGTTGGTTTGCAAGACGGCGTGTTCCAGAGATTCTAAGGCAAGGTCAGTACGAAAACTCATAAATCATACGCTCCTTTTGTATGGAAGTGAAATGGTGTGGGTTGTAAATCAAGGGCAGCGCGCAGAAAAAGGAAGCTATTGGAAACAAAAAGTCAGCAACAGTCTGAAAAAATCACTTGCAATTTGCTGTCATACGTGTTAAAATATAAACCACTGACAAATAGCGACTGAAGGAGGTGTAACAGGATGCCGAATATTAAATCTGCGAAGAAGCGTGTACTGGTAACTCGTGTGAAGAGTGCGCAGAATCAGACCGTGAAAAGTGCGCTGAAGACTGTATTGAAGAAGTTTGATGCGGCAGTAGCTTCGGGCAACAAGCAAGAAGCGGAAGTAGCATATAAGGCTGCAGTCAAGGCAGTTGATCAGGCTGCTGCAAAGCACATTGTGCACAAAAACAATGCTTCCAATAAGAAGAGTGCTTTGAGCGTGAAGTTCAATGCAATGGCTTAATGAAATAAAGCATATTTGAAGCCTGCCGGCATACGGCGGGCTTTTTTTATTTATGTGCAGTTGTGAAAAACAGCGGAAATCCATGTGCTTTCAGGTTAAAGCGGTGCGCCAAAAGGGATGCAGAATGTGAAAAAAGTGTGTAAATTTGGTTTTTAAAGGCGAAAAACATACAATGTTTTGAAATGACTTGACATCTTGTGATATAATACTTACGTTGTTTGAACGGCCCTAGAAGTATGGATTATAAGAGGTGAAATCATGCAAAAAATTATGAAACGAATATTGGCGGCGTTGTGCGCAGCTGCAATTTGTGGTGCGCTTGTCACATTGAGTGCTGCCAACCAAGAACAACAGACGGCAGCAGAGATAAGCGATCTGCCCAACCATGCGGGAGAGCAATATGCATATATCGCGGACCGCTCTGTGTATTTTTACGATGTGGACGAACTGTATCAATGGGCATACAATGCGATTGATTATTTGGCGACACTGAATGTGGCAAGAGGAACAGACCAGTACTTATTCGAGCCGGAACGCTCGATTATACGCGCAGATTTTGCGCTTTTGCTGTATCGTGCCTATGATATGACAGGCTATGCAAGCGGACAGTACTTTGCAGACGTAAAGCCGAAGGACTATTATGCAGATGCCGTTTTGGCAACCAGAAATTTAGGCATTGCAAAGGGCGAGGATGGATATTTTTATCCAAAGAAATCGCTTACAAGACAAGATGCCATGGTGATGCTGGAACGTACGTTGGAAGCGGCAGGAATACAGCTGACACAAGGTACACTGACGGGATACAGCGATGCAGCGAATGTTAAGTTTTACGCGCAAGAGGCAGTGGGAAAACTCACGCAAGCAGGGATTGTCAATGGTTCGAGCGGGAAGATTCGACCGACAGATACGATTAGCAGAGCGGAAATGGCGGTCATGCTGTATCGCGCATTGACAATCGAGCAGCAGGATGGCGTTTGGCACTACGCAGACCATCCGGAGCGTGTGAATTTATGCATTGGAGATAAAATTTATAGCGGCGCAACCATTGCAAATTATGACGCAACAAGAACCTATAGCGGGTTGATAGCTTATACAAGCTTTGAGCAGACAGACGACGGACATACCATAACATTAGGGGATGTATATGCCATGAATCAGCAGATTCAGTATGAAGACGGCATTTTAACGGTGGATGGAGAGAAAGTCGAACTTTCAGAAGCGTGCATAGGTGTACGCGTAGAGCCATATTCGCAGCTGC
>OY760938.1:1702500-1807500 GCA_963664255.1 Intestinibacillus sp.
GTAAACGGCGGCCGTAACTATAACGGTCCTAAGGTAGCGAAATTCCTTGTCAGGTAAGTTCTGACCCGCACGAATGGCGTAACGATTTGGGCACTGTCTCAACAGCCCGCCCGGCGAAATTGTAGTACCGGTGAAGATGCCGGTTTCCCGCAACTAGACGGAAAGACCCCATGGAGCTTCACTGTAGCTTGATATTGGATTTCGGTACTTCATGTACAGGATAGGTGGGAGCCTAGGAAGGTAGAGCGCAAGCTTTACTGGAGGCAACCTTGGGATACCACCCTTGGAGTATTGGAATTCTAACCTGCGGCCCTGAATCGGGTCGGGGGACACTGTCAGGTGGGCAGTTTGACTGGGGCGGTCGCCTCCTAAAGAGTAACGGAGGCGCTCAAAGGTTCGCTCAGCACGGCTGGAAATCGTGCGGTGAGTGTAAACGCATAAGCGAGCCTAACTGCGAGAATGACGGTTCGAGCAGTAACGAAAGTTGGAGTTAGTGATCCGGCGGTATGTGAATGGAAATGCCGTCGCTCAACGGATAAAAGCTACCCTGGGGATAACAGGCTGATCTCCCCCAAGAGTCCACATCGACGGGGAGGTTTGGCACCTCGATGTCGGCTCATCGCATCCTGGGGCTGAATTCGGTCCCAAGGGTTTGGCTGTTCGCCAATTAAAGCGGTACGCGAGCTGGGTTCAGAACGTCGTGAGACAGTTCGGTCCCTATCTGTTGCGGGCGTAGGAATATTGAGAGGAGCTGTCCTTAGTACGAGAGGACCGGGATGGACGTACCGCTGGTGCACCGGTTGTTCCGCCAGGAGCATAGCCGGGTAGCTAAGTACGGACGAGATAAACGCTGAAGGCATCTAAGCGTGAAACTCTCCTTGAGATAAGTATTCCCATCCTTCGGGAGTAAGTCCCCTTGTAGACTACGAGGTTGATAGGTCAGGAGTGGAAGTGTGGTAACACATGTAGCGGACTGATACTAATCGGACGAGGGCTTGACCTAATTATATTGGGTTGAATCTCGAAAATAAGCTTTGCGAGTAAGTATTGTTCAGTTTTGAGGGTGTAAACAGCCGATAGCGCTGGAACATCTTTGGAGAACAGAAATCATAAAATGAAAAACGACTTGTCATTTGTTCTTGGTTTTTTGAAAGACTGTTTTCACAATTTAAAGTGCGTGTTTTTGGTGACGAGGGTACACCTGTTCCCATTCCGAACACAGTAGTTAAGCTCGTTTACGGTGAAAATACTTGGTTGGCAACGACCTGGGAAGATAACACGATGCGCACACAAAAAGAGACGGTAACTTTGGTTACCGTCTCAGCCTGTAGACAAAAGGGTCGAAGCACCTCTGGAATTATGGTATAATTAAACCATAAGGACAGGGGTGTTTTTGATGTATATAAAAAAGGACAGAGGACAGCAAAAACAAATAAAATTTGTAAGCATAGAAGATTTGGTACCGAAAGACCACATTTTAAGGGACATCGACAGAGCGATTGATTTTAATTTCATATATGACGAAGTAAAAGGACTGTATTCCGAAATAGAATGGGGCAAACCGGGAATCGACCCGGTAGCACTGTTTAAAATAGTGTTCATACAATACTTATTCGGAATCCGCAGTATGCGGCAGACCATTAAAGAGATAGAAGTAAATATGGCATACCGCTGGTTCATCGGGTATGATATCGGAGAGAAAATCCCCCACTTTTCTACGTTCGGAAAGAACTACACACGCCGATTTGAAGGAACAGATGTGTTTGAACGAATATTCACACATATTTTGAATGAAGCGGTGGATTGCGGATTTGTGGATGCAAGCGCGATATTCATAGACGGTACGCACATAAAGGCAAGTGCAAACAAGAAAAAGAGCCAGCCTGCGGAAATTGAAATTCAGGCAAGAAGCTACCAAAAGCAGTTAGATGAGGAAATCGCAAAAGACCGGGGACTGCACGGAAAAAAGCCGCTGAAAAAGGATGACGGCAATGACGATGACCAACCGCCCACACCTCCGGCAACAAAAACAATCGCGCAAAGCAAAACAGATCCAGAGTGCGGAATGTTCCACAAGGGAGAACATGAAAAGCAGTTTGCCTATGTAGCGAATACCGCATGTGACAAACACAATTTTATACTGGACTTTGTACTGGGTGCAGGAAATATTCATGACAGCATGATGTTCAGCAGTGTATATGAAAAGGTTTTAAAAAAGTTTCCGGAAATACAGGCTGTTGCGGTAGATGCAGGATACAAAACTCCGGCAATTATGAAAGAAATCATTGACAGTGAAAAAATTCCTTGTGTGCCATACAAACGTCCAATGACGAAAAAAGGATTCTTTAAAAAGTATGACTTTGTGTATGATGAATATTTTGACTGTGTGTTGTGCCCAAACAAGCAGGCCCTAACATATTCTACAACCAATCGGGAAGGATACCGTGAATACAAAAGCAACACTGAAATTTGCAAAAATTGTCCTATGCGTTCCCAGTGTACAGAAAGCAAAGCCTGTCAAAAGGTTGTAACCCGGCATATTTGGGAGCCATACATGGAACTTGCTGAGGATTACCGGCATACTCCCGAGTATCGGGACATTTACAAGTTAAGAAGCGAAACCATTGAGCGTGTTTTTGCCGATGCAAAAGAGAAACATGCCATGCGTTATACTCAGCTACGTGGACTGCAAAAGGTGAAAATGCAGGTCACGCTTACTTTCGCGTGCATGAATTTAAAAAAGCTGGCGACATGGAAGCGAAGAACGGGCATGCTGCCGCCACCTTTACAACACTTTATCAATCAATTGGCCTATTTCTATTGCTTGTTTCTAAATACAAATCAAAAAGGTACTCTACGCGTTGCGTAAAGTACCTTTTTGTCGACGGTCTGAGACGGTAACTTTGGTTACCGTCTCTTTTTGTGTGCATTGAAAATTGAAATAGAGTTAATCTCATGAATAGCAAATCTCTAAATTCAAACTCGAAACAGCTTTTTTGACGCAAACCAAACCGCTATCATGGCAAAGTTGGGGATGTTTTTGCGAAAACAGCTGCATACGGAACGTTATATCTTCTTCATTGTCATGATGCACCGTCAGTATAAATGGAACAACATCTGTTATCTCATAATTGCACGCCGTGTAAAATTTACATCGCGCTTGTCCAGAGATTATAATTGTATCATGACAGGGGTCAGAACAGTCTACCTCCAGATGATATTTAGAGGCATAGACTTGTAGACGATCGCTATTATTTTGGGTACTGTATTGAATGGCGCTATTGGGGATGTCGTAGGAAAACACAAATGTGTAGAGATTTGCAAATTGCTGATAAAATGCATCACAGGGATTGCTGACCTCACCGTTTGCGTTACCAGTCACACAGCAGTCGCAATGACAGCAGGGACAACTGGTGGTGGTGGATGCGGTTGCAGAGGAACTGCAAGTGGTGGTAGTGGAGGTCGTTGTGGTGGTTGTCGTCGTTGTGGAGCTAGTGGTGGAAGAGGACATGATTTGCAGTACATCTCGCAATTTGAACTGTAAGAGCATTTCAAGCTTCACCAAATCCTGAATGGTGTGCGAAGCACTCTGATTTACATCCAAAAGCGATTGCAGACTGATATGCTCTTGCAAATATTTTTGCAAGACGCACAGAATTTTGCAAGATTCGGCATCCATCAGCTTTGATACACTGCATTCTTCCATGGCAATGGATGCGAGCAATAAATGGATGGCATCCTCTAAGGTGATACCAATGGATGGATTCACATCCGGGATATTGGGGAATGACATGATAATCCCTCGTTTACAACTATGAATGGTATAATGACTTACATCAGTAGTATATGTGAGCGGCGAGAAAGCGTGATAAAAAACCGTATGCTGTATGGCATACAAGAATTATCATGATACATTGACACATCGTTTGACAGCAACGCATATTCTAAGATGAAGGGACAGGAATAACTGTTCTGCATCAGAAAGGAGTTCTGTTATGTCATTCCCGAATATTCCTCCTGTGGATGCTGCTATTGACATTACTACGGAAGACGCGGTCAATTTATTGCTGGCATCTATTGCTTTTGAAGAGCTGGGGTTAGCGCATATTATCAATGCTGAGGCAGAAAAATTGCAATATGTACTCGGAACACTGGACAGCCAAACGGTTTTGGAAGAGGCGCCTACCATCGAAGAGTTGTTGGAAATTAATCATTCTATCGACCAGACGCTGCGTGATGTGATTAAAAAGGAAATGCTGCTGCAATTTAAATTAGAAGATACCATCACTATTTCGACAACAACAACAAGCACCACCACAACCACGACAACAACCACAGAAGAACCCATTGATGTGGGCTCTGCATGGTCTGTGGGAACAAATTTTGGCCAAGGCAATGCACAATATACGACATTGGGACCGCGGGAGCAAGAAAAAACAGTTGTACTAGGCTTGGGTTCCACGTATATTCCGGTAGGAACGGTGCATTTGCTGCGGGACGGAAATGATTTGCTGGTGACGATTTCCACGGTATATCCGTATTTAATGGACCAAAATCACCTGTATGTCAGCGATGAAGTACCGGTCAACAGCGCACCGGGCAGTTTCCCCTATCAGTATACAGTGACAGAGCCAGAAGACTATTTCGCAACGCACACATTCCAGGTGGATGTCAGTGCGTATGTAGGAGATACGCTGTATATTGCGGCACATGCGCATATCTTACAGCAAGTATAACCCGAACATTACGAACCCAATAAAGAAAACGCTCCCATTTTTCGTGGGAGCGTTTTTCATTCCTCCAACAATGGCTGTAGCTGGTGATACCAGACCCATTGAGGATTGAATTTTTGGCGTGCCAAGCTTTTGGAAGATAAAACCGCAGCATCACGCATATGGTCGACAATCCGCAGAGCATGCTCCTCCAGATAGGTGCGCTCAGAGGGAGCGTAGTTTTCCGTGGTATCAAACCCAAAATTTCGTGCATCCCATCGCATGAAATAGGCGTGCAGTTGGTTACCAATTTCAGAAAGTGCAGGAACGGCTTCGTTTAAAACCAAAAAATTTCCGCGGCTTGCGGCTTCTAATACGGTTAAACCAAAGGATTCTGAATAGGACGGACAAATAAACAGATTGGAAAGCGTGAACAAATCCAACACGCCATCGCGCGGAAACCCTTGGGGGTAACCACAATCACTGGTGAACACCATGTCAGCTTCCTGCAGTCCGTAATACAGCCCGATTTTCTGAATGGCACTTTTATATTTGGGCGGGTCAATATCCATGCAGGGAAAATCACAGAAAATAATTTGCACGGTTAATTCCGTCTTTTTTCGGATACAGCCGGCAAGTGCCGCAACTTTTTCAAATTTTTTGCCGGTAGTGAATCTTCCTGGGTATATGATTAAAAGATCCGGGGAGAGCAAATTAACCTGCTGGTGGAGTGCCTGCACGGGTGCACACATAAAGGAAAGTAGGTCCAGCGTATTGTAAAGCACACGGCATCTGCCCTCAGGCACTTGATATTGCTTGGCAAGCGCAGGGATACCGGAATAGGTCGGATAGACATAAGTGGTATGTGGCATGGGTGTATAGCGGCAGGAGAGCGGATACAGCGGGTTTGGCGGACGGTTTACAGGGGCGGAATGGGTGACAGCAATGAATTTGACGTGCGGCAGCGCTTCTTGCGCGTTGCGAATGGCGGCGTTGTGCACCAAATGCCAACCTTGATAATGGATGTCATGCATGATACAAACATCCACATCCTGTAGATGCGTTTTAAAATCCTGTGCAATCACCTGCACTTCTTCTGTAAAGGTCGTGTGTACGGTGGCGTTTGGCTGCGAATAATCATACCAATGAATTTGCCGTGTACCAACTCGATTGGTAATTTTCACCCATTCTATCCGCTCATCGGCAAAAATGCCGCGTCTGTCACTGTCTGGACAATCTTGACTGACCAACAGTTTGGGATGAATGCCAGCATCAAACAGCATTTTGAGATGCTCTGCAACCACATTTACCAAAGAATACGTATGGCTCAGACCATTGAACATGGTAAGAATTGCGATTTTCATACAGAATCGTGCCTCCTCTTTGATAGAAAATATGTCTGCACCTCCGAAGATATGATAGTGCTTTAAAAAAACAGAGAATGGAATTGCGGCTGTATGATTTTCATAAAAATGAGAATGCTAAAAGACGAGGTGATATAGATGCCCAATGACAATCCTTTATCAGAAATTCCACTTGGCTTTGGCATGGCACTCGCCAAAAATCAAGCAGCCTTAAGCCGCTTTGGTATGCTTTCAATAGCAGAACAAAAATCAGTGATTGAGGGGACGCATCAAATTGCATCCAAGCAAGATATGCAGGCGTATGTACAAGCATTGGTGGAATAATCTGCAAAGAGGGTTTGCGTGAAACAAGCCCTCTTTTCCTTGTGAAAATAATACTTAAAGTTATACAAAGTGCAAGAAAATGGGTTTTAAATTTAAGCATAAACACATTTTAAATCGATTTCCAGAACGATAAATATACTGAAATATAACGTATGCAAGAATTAATAACGCTGAAATTTGACAAAACATATTTATTGTGTTAATATATGCATATAAGCAAAGTTTTAAGCATGAAATAGTTTTGATTTATATGTGTTTTTATATCGAAAAAAAATATCCGTAAAGTATAATTTAAGGAGCGTGATTTGATGCGAAGTCAAGTGATGGAAGAAACATTACAGCAACACAAAATGGATAAAAAGTGGACAGACTGGCGCTGGCAGTTGGAGCATAGGGTTACAGATATTGCCACGTTTGAAGGACTGCTGGGCATTACATTTGCAGCGGAGGAACGGCAGGCGCTGGAAGAAACGCTGGAGAAGTTTCCGTTGTCCATTACGCCGTATTATTTATCGCTCATCGATACCAGTGACTATCAAAACGACCCGATTTATAAGCAGTGTTTTCCAAACCCGAGTGAGCTCATCATTCAAAAGCACGAAATGGCAGACCCGTTGGCAGAGGAAAAGGACAGCCCCGTGCCAGGGCTGACGCATCGTTATCCGGACCGTGTGCTGCTGCACGTCAGCAATGTTTGTTCCATGTATTGCAGGCACTGCACACGCAAGCGGAAAGTCGGCGATTTGGACTCTATTCCGGATAAAGAGGCGATTTCCAAAGCCATTGCATATATTAAAAACACCCCGCGCGTGCGGGATGTGCTGCTTTCGGGCGGCGACCCATTAATGCTGTCGGATGAGGCACTGGATTGGATTTTAACAGAGCTTCGCAAAATTAAGCACGTGGAAGTGATTCGCATTGGCAGCCGTATGCCAGTGGTGTTGCCGTATCGCATCACAGACAGCTTGGTGAAGATGCTGAAAAAGCATCATCCCATTTGGCTGAACACGCATTTCAATCATCCATATGAAATTACGGCATCTTCCAAACAAGCCCTGCAAAAGCTGGCGGATGCAGGCATACCGCTGGGCAATCAGTCGGTGCTGTTGGCGGGTGTCAATGATTGCACCATCATTATGAAAAAGCTGGTGCAGATGCTGGTGAGAAACCGTGTCCGCCCGTACTATCTGTACCAGTGTGATTTATCCGAGGGGCTGACGCATTTCCGCACACCGGTCGGAAAGGGCATTGAAATTATCGAAAGTCTGATTGGACACACCAGCGGGTTTGCCGTGCCGACCTATGTCATCGATGCACCTGGCGGGGGCGGCAAAATTCCGGTGATGCCAAATTACTTGCTTTCTTGGTCCGATAACAAAGTGGTGCTGCGCAATTATGAAGGTGTGATTACCACCTATCGAGAACCGGATGCATATAAGGCAATTTCCTGCAATCGTGCCTGTGAAACCTGTGATTTACAGTTTGATTTTGAGGAAAAGTCAGAGAACAAATCCATTGGTATCAGCAAGCTGTTGGCGGACTATGAGGAGGCAATCGCATTGGTGCCGGAAAACAATGCACGCCTGCATCGGCGCGCTAATTATCTTTCGGAATAATCCTGCAAGAAAAACGGAGTTGTCATATGGCAGATGAAATTCTTCAAATCAAAAATTCTATCGTACAGCATGGCAAAGAAAATGACCGCGTGTATCTGATGAAGCTTGCCAAAGTCGATTATCCAGAGATTATGCCCCAGCTTTTGCAGCTGGCACAGGAAAATGGATATGGGAAACTGTTCGCAAAGGTGCCGAAATGGGCAGAAAATGATTTGCGGGAGCAGGGTTATCGCACAGAGGCGGAAATTGGGCAGTTTTTTGATGGCACGGAAACCGCGTGCTTCATGGCGTATTATCTGCGGGCGGAACGGGCAGAGCCAAGCAATGCCAAACAGCTGCAAGCGGTGCTGACAGCGGCACAAAACAGCCAACGGCTGCAGGAAAAGCCGCAGCTGCCGCAAGCCTATGCAAGCCGCATCTTAACCCCGCAGGATGCAGGTGAAATGGCAAAGCTGTACAGGGAAGTGTTTGAAACCTATCCGTTTCCGATTCATGAACCGACCTATTTGCAAGAAACGATGCAGGATAATATCATATATTTCGGGATACGTACAGAAGGCAAGCTGGTGGCAGTTTCCTCTTGCGAAATGGATGTGAAAAGCAAAAACGTGGAAATGACCGATTTTGCAACCCTTCCTTCCTATCGTTCCAAGGGGCTTGCCTCTTTTTTACTGTCGGAGATGGAAGCCGAAATGCAAAGGCGGCACATTTGCACTGCCTATACCATTGCGCGTGCGGTGTCCTATGGGATGAATATCACCTTTGCAAAGCATGGCTATGCATTTGGCGGAACCTTGGTCAACAATACCAATATTGCAGGCGCGATGGAAAGTATGCACGTTTGGCATAAAGCACTGTAACGCCTGCGTACGCGCCCCCAAAAAAAGAACATCCGATTGCAGTGAAAACGGAGCATTCCGATTCGTGCAAAAGGATGTTCTTTTTGCAGTAAAAGAGGGTGAAAATCAGGGTGATATTGTATCATGTGTCACAGAAAGCCCGCAGGCGGTCAGCGCATCGGCAATGGCTTCAGGGCTGATGGGTTTTGCGATATGTCCGCTCATGCCAACATCCAGACAGCGCTTAATGTCATCGGAAAAGGCATTTGCCGTCATAGCGATGATGGGCACGGTTTTTGCCTGCGGATGCTTACTTTCGCGAATGGCGCTGGTGGACTCGTATCCGTTCATCATGGGCATCTGCAAATCCATAAAGATGGCATCGTAGGAAGTGGCTTGGTGGGACATAAATGCATCATAGCCTAGCTGACCATTTTCCGCAACATCCACCGCAGCACCGCGGCTTTCCAGCATTTTTTTTGCCACCAAAATATTGACGGGATGGTCTTCCACAAGCAGAAAATGAAAGCCTGTCAAATCCATCGCATCGGCGGACGCTTCTGCAGACACTTGTGCGGCAGTTGGCTCGAGCGCGTCCGGCAGACGCAGCGGCAGCTGCACCACAAAGGTGGTGCCTTGTCCCAGCACACTGTGCACACTGAGGGTACCGCCCTGTGCTTCAACGATGCGTTGGGCAATCGACAGCCCCAACCCCGTGCCTTCCACGGCATTGTGTTGGGTGCCGTTGATGCGATAGAAGGGTTCAAAAATATTTTGCAGGTGGTCTTCTGCCATGCCGATGCCTGTATCGATGACTTCAAATCGGTAATATCCCATGGTGTCTTTCCCACTGGGAAGCTCGGTCAGGCGCAGGGTGATGGTGCCCCCCTCCTGCGTGAATTTGGAGGCATTGCTGAGGAGATTGCTGAGCACTCGCTGCAGGCGCAGCAAATCCCCCAAACACACATCGTGCTGCAAATCCTGCAGCTGCAGCAGAAATTGCTGCGATTTTTTTTGCACAATGGGCTTGAACAGTGCTTTTAGATGCACCATTTCTAGGCTGAGAACAAATTTTTCCTGTACAAATGCCATTTTTCCATTTTCTATTTTACTCATGTCTAAAATGTCATTAATTAAGGATAAAAGTTGTTGTCCGGAAGCTTCGATGATGCGGCAGCTTTCTTCCAGCTGCTCGCGGTTGTTTTTATCTTCCTTGACAATGCGTGTCATGCCTAGGATGGCATTGAGCGGCGTACGAATATCATGGCTCATGGCAGAGAGGAATGCCGACTTTGCATCATTGGATTGCTGGGCAATGGTGAGTGCATGGCGGAGCATCTCATTTTTCTTTTGCTCTGCGCGATAAATATCGGTAACATCCGTGCAAACCATGCAGATAATCTCGGCATCCGCATCGTCAAAGAACATATGCAATTTTTTATTTCGGATGCGGTCATTTTGCAATGCGCGATATAAAAAGGAAAATTCACCGTCTTGGTGCAGTTGTTTGAGCACATGGGGGACTGCCGTCTGCGCACAATACGCCTCCAAATCCTCAGGCGGACAAAAAAACTGGGCACGTGCCGCATTATCCACGGTGAAATCATCCCCGGACATCGGAAGAATCGCGTCACCGTTTGCAGGATAGCTGAAGATAGAATAGCGTCCGCTTTTGGCATAGATAAGTCCGGCAAAATCAAATTCTTTCGCTACAATGCCTTCAATCAGTTTTTCCGCAACCACATTTTCTGAAACATCCAAGGCATAGGTAAATGCCATGATGTCACCGGTGATGGGATTTTTCATGGTTTTAATGGTTTTGTTCAGCCATTTCACGTTGCCGGGGTTTAGTTCTTGCTGCACCGTAATATGGAATTCGGTTTCGCCTGCCGCGAATCGCTCGAGCAGATAGGTGCGGTTGTATAATTTCCCATGCGCAAGACGGTTTTTTTCGCCGACAACCTTACCGGTTGACACGCGCAGTTCTTCGTCCACAGAATCGATAGAGAGATGCCACATATTTTGGATTTTGCTGCTGGCATGCTCCACCTTGTCACGTGTCAGATTCAAAACACTGGAAATCAAGCTGTCCTGTGCAGTGAATTGCTGCAAGGCAAGCAATTCTTCATATTGCTGCTTGGCGTAAATCTCCTCGGTGATGTCTGTACCGCTGCCAAATGCCTTAATCGGATGGTTTTCGCGGCTGAACACGGTGGTATAATCCAATCGATACCACCGCCAAAGACTGTTTTTTCCGTTTGCACGCAGGCGAATCACACAGGAAGCGTGCTTTTCGCCATGGTGCAGCTGCTGATGGATTTGACGGAAGGCATCGACATCTTCTGGGTGAATATATCCGCTTTGGATGATGGATTCGGGTGAGTTTTCGGGGGTAGAGCTGTTTTGCTGCTCAAAAAAAGTAGCTTTCATGTGGAAAAGACACGCGGATGCAATATCATACTCCCAATATTGCAGATTGGCGTGTGTAATGGCGGCAGCCATGCTTTGTTTGCTAAGCAGCAGTGCATTTTCCTGTGCTTTTTGCTCGGTAATATCGGACAAAGAGCAGTAAAAATACGCTTCGTCATTTTCAATCAGCTGCTGCCCGATAATCCAGACGAACAGCAGCGTGCCATCTCCGCGAAGAATGCAGCTTTGTGCAGAAATGTGCGTGTGGGGAGAGGGGTCTTGCAGAACAGCGGCAAGAAAGGCGTTTTGATGGTCGGGATGTATCAGCTCCAGCAAATGATTTTGATGCTGTGCGGCAAAGGTTTCCTGTGTATAGCCGATTTGCTCATAAAAATGCCGGTTGCAGTCGACAATCGTCCATTTAGCATCACACCTGCATTTGATGATGCTTTCCTGCAGCATATCGTAAATGTGCTGCAGTTTTTTCTGGAACTGCATCTGCACAGTCAGGTCCATATAATTTACATAGTATGTCAAGGAGCCATCGTCATTTTCGCTGACCGTTACATTCGCATTCACCCAGAATGCCTTTTTTTTCAGCTTCGCGATGCGATGCCGCAGCTCAAAGGGCAGTTTGTCCGCGGCAGCCTGTGCAAAGACATCCTGCACCTGTGCGCGGTCAGAGGGGTGGACGATTGCAAAAAAATCGTGTTCAAAATGCTTCAGCAGATAGGCACGCGTCAGCCCTGTCATGCGACACAGTCCATCGCTGCAAAGCGAAATATGATAGACACCATGCGGGGTTCGCTCCATAATCAAAATACCCCCGCTGACACTGTTAATGATGTTGTCGAGCCGATTGCGCATTTCTCGCTGCTGCTCCATCAGTTTCCAGGCGCGAATGCGAAATACGGCGGAAATGCGGGATAAAACCAATGAAAGAAAAAAGAAAATCAGCGCATTGCATATATCGCTGGATGCCAGCGCAGGTGGCTTATAGGCGGCACTAAATATACAAAACAAAATGGTGGATGCTAGCTGTATGACAAATGTTTTTCTGGGTGACAGCAGAAATAATATCGGCATCAGCAACAGAAAAATGTGAAAGCTTACTGCGTTATACGCGGTGAAAAAGATAATACCTGCAAAAATGGTGTATGTAAAGCAGAAGATTTGATAGGCGATGATGACAAGCTCAATCCATCTGGGATGTCTGGGTAACACCCGAGCAGTGATGAGAAGGGTTATCACAGAGCCTACAATCGACAGCAGATACACAACCTGCATCTCTTCCACACACATGGGGTCTGCCCGCATGAGAAATGCAATCAGCATTGCCAAGCTCCAGATGCCGTTCAGGGACAGAAGCAGCTTGCGGTTTTCTTCGGCAATGATTTCTTTGTTTTTTTGCAAAAAATCGAAAATTTCTTTTCCGGATATGCAGTGCAGAAATTGCATAACCAAGGGATTCCCTCCTTTGCATCGCGTCGCACGGATGTACACGCCATAAATTAGAATATTTGCAGAGAGTCCCCCGCATTCGTTACAATTATAACGCGTTCTGTGTCGGAACGCAATGCTTATGCGGCGTTGTGCAATACGCGTTTCTTTGATTTTCCAGAGATATAACAAATCGGCCGATGGAACGCAAAATCCATCGGTCGATTTGTTAAAAATATGCACAGAGAAAGCAGGTTTATTCCATATCCTGCATGCGCATGGGTGCCAGCGGCATTTCCCACGCCGTATGGTCGGTGTGCAGCAAATGATGCGCGCGGGGCGAAAGGGGTTTTTCCAAATATGTTTCATACAGCGCCTTAACAGACGGGTTTTCGTGCGAAAAGCGCAGTGCAGAGCGTTCATCCAATGCATAGAGCGTATCAGCACGCACACCTGCCAGTTCCTTATCTGGAGCAATCGGCTGACCGCCGCCGCCGGCACAGCCGCCGGGACACGCCATGATTTCTACAAAATCATAGACGGCATCCCCATTTTGAATCGCTTGCATTAGTTTTCGTGCATTCCCAAGGCCGCTTGCAATCGCACAACGGACGGGGGTTTCACCAAGCTGAAAGGTCACCTCTTTCCAGCCCTGCAAACCACGCACCTGTCGAAACGCATCTGGCGCAGGGTTTTCACCAGTGACAAGAAAATATGCCGAGCGCAAAGCCGCTTCCATGACGCCGCCCGTTGCACCGAAAATAACCCCTGCACCCGTGCTGACCCCCAATGGGGCATCGAAGGCTTCTTCTGGCAAATCAGCAGGAATGATGTGCTCCGCACGAATCATGCGGTCGATTTCGCGGGTTGTCAGCACCAAATCGACATCCGATTCTGTTCCGGCATCGTTCATAACAGGGATGGCACGCTCGTGTTTTTTGGCAACACAAGGCATGACAGAAATGCTGAAAATCTTGGAGGGGTCAACATCCAGCAGCGCAGCATAATAGCTTTTTGCGACCGCACCGAACATTTGCTGCGGGGATTTTGCCGTGGATAAGTGGGCGGTCATATGGGGGTATTGCGATTTGAGGAACCGCACCCAAGCCGGACAGCAGGAGGTGAACAGCGGCAGCTTCTCCTGCTCGCCCTTTTGCAGGATTTCCAAAAACTCGCTGCCCTCTTCCACAATCGTCAAATCCGCAGAGAAGTTGGTGTCAAAGATATAGTCAAAACCCATGCGGCGCAGTGCCGCAACCAAACGATTTACGGTAGCATCTTCGCGTGGAAGTCCCAGACTTTCGCCCCAAGCGGCACGTACCGCGGGGGCAATCTGCACCACTGTGATGCGGTTGGGGTCTGCGAGTGCGGCAAATGCCTTGTCAGTGTCATCCCGTTCACGCAAGGCGCCCACAGGGCAGTGGGTGATGCATTGCCCGCAGAGAGAGCAGTCGGAATCGGTAATTTTGCGGTTTAAGGAAACATCCACCGTGGTGCGAGAACCGGTGTTGGCAACGTCCCAAATGTTTAAACTCTGCACCTTGTCACAAATCTGGATGCAACGCATACATTTGATGCATTTGGCAGCGTCGCGAATCAAGGGAAAGGATACGTCCCATTGAAACGGCGCGACTTGTTTTTGATAGGGCAGCTGTAAGATGCCCAAATCATTTGCAAGCGTTTGCAGCTGACAGTTGCCGCTTCGCACACAGGTCGCACAGTGACAATCGTGCTGGGACAAAATCAATTCGACATTGGTGCGGCGGGTTTCGCGCACCTTGGGCGAGTTGGTGTAAACCACCATGCCCTCTTCCACAACGTTGTTGCAGGAGGGCACAACCTTTTGAATGCCCTCAACCTCAACCACACACACGCGACAGGCGCCGATTTCATTGATGTCCTTCAAATAGCAAAGGTGTGGAATCGGAATCCCCAGAGAATGTGCGGCATCCAGAATGGTCGTACCCGCTGGCACTTGCACCGTGCGGGAATCAATCGTAAGCGTTACCATGTTCTCTTTCGCCCTCCTTTAAACACCCCATAGCCAAAATGGTCACATCGCAGACAGCGGGAAGACTCCTGCAAGGCTTCTTCATCGGTCATGCCGCATTCGATGAGTGCAAAATCGTGCACACGTTCCGCGGCTTCCCGCTCCGGCATATTAACTCTGCCGCAGGCAGGGCGGTCATCGAGCCGTGGCGCAGGAACGAGAACATCGGTGGAAATGACGTGGTGATAACCCAAATAGGTGTCGATGTTGGCTGCAGCAACCTTGCCGGCGGCAATCGCCCGGATGACGGTTGCAGGACCGGTTACACAGTCGCCGCCTGCAAAAACATTGGTTTGGTTTTCCACGAAGCTGTCAGACAGGGCGGCAATCGCCCCGCGTTTGACAGGCACGCCGCCTTCGGCAAAATGGCGGGAGGCAATGCCCTGCCCAATCGCAACAATTAAAATATCGCAGGGGATTCGATGTTTCGGCGCATCGGCGTTTTCCGGACGTGGGCGACCGGCAGCATCGATTTTTCCGATGCGCTGCGGCTGCGTCCACAAGGCGGTCACGTGTCCCTCGGCATCGCTTTCCATGTGAACGGGTGCTTGCAGGGGCAAAATCTCGCACCCTTCGGCAATCGCACCCTCCACCTCTTCGGGCAGGGCGGTCATGTCGACCGTGCGGCGGCGATACACGCAGGTGACCTTGGACGCACCCAGACGCACCGCCGAGCGGGTGACATCCATCGCCACGTTGCCGCCACCGATGACCACAACCGTTTTTCCGGAGAAATCAGGTGGGGTATCGGTGCCGATGGCGCGCAGCAGCTCCACCGCCGAAATCACGCCGCCGCAGTCTTCGCCGGCAATGCCGATTTTTTTATCTGTATGGGCGCCGATTGCAATATAAACCGCATCGTACTGGTTCTTTAAGTTATCTAACGACACATCATGCCCAATGGAAACATCGGTTTTTACGGTAATGCCCGTGGATAGAATCGCAGAAATTTCTTGGTCAAGCGTTTCGCGCGGCAGACGATAGTTGGGAATGCCATAGCGCAGCATACCGCCGAGCTTGGGACGCTGTTCAAAGAGAACGACCTGATGCCCCATCAGCGACAGATAATAGGCGGCGGAAAGACCACCCGGACCGCCGCCGATGACGGCAACCGTTTTGCCGGTTTGCGGTGCACAGGCGGGGGCGGGCACCTGGCCTGCGTGCTCCACGGCAAAGCGTTTGAGTCCGCGGATGTTGATGGAATCATCCACCATATTGCGGCGGCAGCGTGCTTCGCAGGGGTGCTCGCAAATCAAGCCGCAAACCGAGGGGAACGGATTATCCTTCCGAATCAGCCGCACCGCATCTGCATAACGACCTTCGCCGACCAAGGCAATATACCCCGGAATATCGACCTGTGCAGGACACAGCGCCACGCAGGGAACAGGCTGGTTGAGGTTGCACAGGCATCTGCCGTTGACAATGTGCTCGACATAATCCTCGCGAAAGCCGGTCACGCCCTTCAGCACCATGTGTGCGGCTTCATAGCCTATGGCGCAGTCAGCAGAGCTTGCAATCACACGCGCGGTTTTTTCGATGAGGTCAATGGTGTCCAAGGTGGCATTGCCATCTAAAACATCTTCTAACAGCTGGGATAATTGCCCCAGTCCGATGCGGCAGGGCACACATTTGCCGCAGGTCTGTGCATGGCAAAGCTTTAAAAAGGATGCTGCCATATCGACGGGACAAAGTCCGGGGGGGCTGGCGATAATGCGGCGCTCCATGTCGCGGTAAAGCTCTTCCACTACGCGCTGCGCCAGATTGGGCGTTTCAATGTTGAGTCTGCTCACAGTAATCTCCCTTCTGCATGGTTTCCAAATACGATTGACATCATAAAAGCGATTGTTTTGTGTAAAGTGCAGATAAAGTTTTTGGGATAGAACTATTTTTTGTTATTATATCACAAGTGCGCGTGAAAATAAAATAGTTTTGCTTCAATAAAATCGTGGAAAAGCAGAAAAATTATCCAACAGGTTTTTTCAAAAAAACGGAATCAAAAAACACGCAAACCCGACGTGCCATCAGGCACGATACAGGTCTGCGTGTGGACAGCGGCTTAAAAACGCTGTGCCCCTTGATAAATACGCTCTTTTTCAGCGACAGGAATCATTTTTTCAATCGCAAATGCCATGAGCAGGATGCCGATGATGTCCAGCCCCATGCGCAGCATGGAAAAGTCCAAGCCAAGCGATTGAATTTCAAACAACAGGAGCGGAATTTTCATTGTGCCCCACACAAAAATAAAAATCAATACATTGGACAGTCGACTTCCTTTTTTTAGCAAAACACCGGCGACGGGAAAGGCGGCATACAGGGGACCCGCCGCCGCAGCACCCAAGGCAAAAGCAATGAGAATGCCGAGCAGACCGGAGTTTTCGCCCATAAAGCGCATCATGGTTTCTTTTTTCACCCAAACATCAAGAAGTCCCAACAAAACAAAGATGGGCGGCACAACACGGAGCATTTCCAACAGATTATCCTTGGTGATGCCAAGCGCAGTGATGCCGGTGGCAGGAGAAACGGCGAGCAGGATAAGATTCACCACTGCAAGCAGCAGAAAGAAACGGTATCGCTTCAAAAATTTCATGATATGTTTCATTTAGGACAACACCCTCCCCATAATCACAGCCACCACCAGTGAAAAGGCAAATGCAAAGCCGTTTCGCAGCAGGGTGACACGTTTTCCAAAGTATTGCATCTCTACAGGCAGGGTGACAATGCCGACCATCATCAGTGTGGAAACAAAGGCGGCAATCTGCATATAGCCTGCGCCGCTGTGCAGCAGTGCCGCGGCAAGCGGAAAGGCAACAAAGCCGGGAATCAACGTGATGGCACCGATGAATGCTGCAATGGCAACGCCCCACCAGCCCGATTCTTCGCCAATCAGATGAGAGATTTGCGCCGGGGTGAGTACGGCAAGCAGCATACCAATCAGCAGCAAAATCGCAAAAAACTGCGGAAGAATATTTTCAAAGGCTTTCCAAGCCCTCTTTAAGGCCATTTTTGTCTTTTCCTTGCTTTTCAGGAAGGAGAGCAAAAGTCCAGCCGCAGCCAGCGTATAGAAGAGAACGGTCATGCAGATACTCCTTTTTATGGAATGAGAGTTGTGAAATGGTTGAAAAGCGCTAGTATTAGTATAAACCAAAAAAACTTACAGTTTCTGTGAGTCAATCACAGAAATGCGGCGTGCATACGTAGTATAATACTCATAAATCTAAAGTAGGAGGTGCTGAAATGTCAAAAGTGATTATCATCGGTTCTGGACCGGCAGGCATTTCTGCTGCATTATATACCGCTCGTGCAGGGGTTTCCACCACCATCATCACAAAGGGCAGTGGTGCGTTGGGCAAGGCAGAAAAAATTCAAAATTATTATGGATTTGCAGAGCCTATCACAGGGGAAGCGCTGGAGCGTGCCGGCATGGAAGGCGCCAAAAATGTAGGCGTGGAATTCGTTAACGCAGAAGTCGTAGGCTTGGGCTTTGAAGAAACGTTGGTGGTGCATACCAGCGAACAGACCTATGCGGCGGATACCGTCATCATTGCGACAGGCTCTCCCCGTGCAACGCCTAAAATTGCAGGGGTCGCAGAATATGAAGGACGTGGCATCAGCTATTGCGCCGTATGCGATGCATTCTTTTATCGCGGCAAGGATGTTGTGGTGTTCGGTTCAGGCGAATATGCCCTGCATGAGGCGGCGGCATTGCTTCCGGTGGCGGCATCTGTCACGCTTGTGACCAATGGCGATGCAGTTTCGGTGGCGTTTCCGGAGGAAGTGCGCGTGCTGACCGACAAGGTGCAGTCAATTACCGGCACAGATCGCGTGGAAACCATTGTGTTTGCAGATGGGTCTACGCTGCATACAGACGGCATTTTCATTGCCTACGGTGTGGCGGGCAGTGCAGAGCTTGCGCGCAAAATCGGTGCACAGACCGAAGGCAACCGCATCGTGGTCGATGAAAATATGGCAACCACGATTCCCGGACTTTATGCGGCAGGGGACTGCACAGGTGGCTTGCTGCAAATTGCAAAAGCGGTGTATGAAGGTGCAAAAGCAGGTACAGAAGCCGTGAAAGCCATGAGAAAGAAGTGATTTACATTGTTTTTCGGAAAAAGCAAATCACCATCACAGGACGAAAAGCTGGTGGTGAAGGCACATCGCTGTCCACAGAATCACAAATGTCCCTCGGTGCAGGTTTGTCCGGTGAATGCCTTGGAGCAAAATGGCTTTGCCGCGCCTACGGTCAATTATGAAAAGTGTATTAAGTGCGGCAAATGTGTCAAATTCTGCCCGATGAAGGCGCTTGTGTTTGAATAAATGCTGCACTTGGCAATAGCATTATTTTCGCCAATCCCATTTCCTGTTTCGCTTTCATCGATGCTCTCCTTGATGAAAGCATAAAGAACGCCCCCTGCTTTGGACACGTGCCAGAGCAGGGGGCGTTTCTCATGTGGCTCTTACAATAGCAGTAATTTCTCCAACGGTGGACAGCGAACCGAACGCAAGAATCACGCCGTCCGCAGGAACCAGCTGCAACGCAGTTTGCAGTGCCAAGGAGGCAGTTTTTGCATCGAAGACAGATGGAAACTGCGTGCGCCCCAGTGCGCAAAGCGTTTCGGAGGGCAAGGCGCGCACGTGCTGTGGCGCCAGTGTAATGAAGGTATCAGCCACCTTGGACATTATCTCTACAATCTGCGGATACGCCTTGTCGGCAAAAACACCCATCACCAAAACCACCTGATTTTTTTCAAAATTGCGCGCAATCGTATCGGCAAGCTGCTGTGCGGCATCGGGATTGTGCGCCCCATCGACCACCACCAAGGGGGACTGTGCAATGACCTCGAAGCGACCGGGCCATTTGGCATCAGAAAGCCCCTGTCGTATCGCCGCATCGGAAATGGAATAACCCAGCTGTGAAAGCACCCAGATGGTTTCGATGGCAGTTGCGGCATTGCGGAGCTGATGCTGTCCCAAAAGGGCGATTTCCAACGCGTGCAGGGTTTTATAGTCAAAGCACTGCCCTTGCAGACTGTCCGACAGCGAGAAAAGCTGGGCAAAATCGGCCATGTGGAGGGAAACGTGCAGCTCGTCTGCAACCGCACGCAGCACCTGCATCGCGGAAGGCGCTTGCGGATATAGCACAGCAGGGCAGCCTTCCTTGAGAATGCCTGCTTTTTCATAGGCAATTTTTGCAAGGGTATCGCCGAGAATGTCGGTATGGTCCAAGCTGATGGAGGTGATGACAGAAACCAGCGGTTTTGAAATCACATTAGTGGAATCGAATCGCCCACCAAGCCCCACCTCCAGCACCACAAAATCGCACTGGGCTTCTTGGAAATATAAAAAGCACAGCGCAGTTTCCAGTTCAAAAACAGTGGGATGTTCCCCTCCAGCCTGCACCATTTGGCTGCAAGCCGTGCGGAGGGTTTCCAGATGACGACACAAAGCCGCTTCGGGGATGTACTGTCCGTTGATTTGGATGCGCTCTCTGTAGTCGTATACCGCCGGAGAAATGTATCGACCGACCTGATAGTCAGACGCCTGTAGGATGGAGGCGATAAATGTGCCGACAGAGCCTTTCCCGTTGGTGCCGGCAATGTGAATCACCCGCAGGTCGTTTTGCGGATTCCCCAACAATTCCAATAGGCAGGAAATGCGCGCTAAGCCGAGCACACTGCCAAATTGCTGCAGGGATGCAATGTAGTCCATGGCTTCTTGATATTGCATGGTGGATTCTCCTTGTGGTTTTTATTTGGCGTATTCTTCCGAAATAGCTTGCTGTAGGGCACGTACCTGCGCCAGCGCAGCGGCATCTTCTGCAGCGGGCACATGGTTGGTGTTGTGGCTGCACACCGTGCCAAAGACCTCCGCGCCCATTTGGTGTAGCAGACAGGTTGCGGTGCTGATGGCATGGCTGGCTGCGCCATCGCCCCCGCCAGCCAATAAAATCACGCCATACCGTGTTTTTTCGGACAGTATCGGCATTTTACGCATATATTTGGACACCCAGAGATATTGCAGACGGCTCGCAACGGACAGCAGAGGACCGGTAAGCTCGGAAAAATAAATCGGGGACGCGATGATGATAACATCCGCCTCGCTGATGCGGGTGTATACCTCCTGCATGGCATCTTGTATGGCGCAGGAAGCGTGCGTCATGCACCAGCGGCAATCGGTGCAGGGGTGAATATGCCCATCATAGGCATTGATTTGATAGACTTCGCCGTCTAAATGCGTTAGAAATGCCTGCAATAATGCAGCGGTATCTCCGCTTTTGCGCGGGGAACCATTGAGAATCAAGGTTTTCATAAAAACGCCTCTCCTGTGCTTTGCTTACGGATAGATGATGGACGTTAACTATTCGCATTTTACCATACTTCACGGTATAACGCAAAGTATTTGGTGTGGTTTTTGATGGATTTTCGCAGTTTAATTTTGCATAAAGCGTAAGATTATGCAAAAACGCCTTCCAGATTCTTGAATCTAGAAGGCGTTTTTTGGCGTTTTTCAGAGGTATTGCAGTAGAATATCGGCATTGCAATGGTGAGGAACGCGCATCAATAGATGCAGGAACCACTCTGCAAGCCACAGCCTTGACCGCGTCCACCGGCATTCTGTCCCAAACCACTGCCATCGCCCAAGCGATTGCCTGCGCCAGCATTGGTGCCAAGTCCTTCACCGTATCCAAGTGCGCAGTTTTCGTTGCCACAGCTGCCTGCGCCGAAGCCCACGCCATACGTTTTGCCGATTTGTCTGCCGCCAGTGCCGTCACAGGTTTCTTGTGCGGTTTCCATTGCCGCCAGAATTTCGTCAGCGCGTTCTTGTGTAATGGTGCCGTCTGTCACCAATTCGTCCAAACGTTCCTTTTTGATTTCCAAAACTTCGTCGCGATAGCTGTCCAATACACCAGCTTCTGCGGCAATTTCGCCATAGGTTTTGTTGGTTTCGGTGCGCTCTTCCACCACGCTGTCGACCGTGCGTCCGGTCAGTGCGGCAACTGCCTCCGCTGGGGTGGCATAGGCTGCGGCAAATGCGGTCAGGGAGGTGGCAGCCAGAACTGCTGCAGAAATCAAAAATAGCTTCTTGGTTTTCATAATCATCGTCTCCTTATGTGTGATGTTTGGTTTTGGAGGGGCGTTCCCTTTCGGTGTCTATAGCATACGAAAAACTTGTGGCAAAAGTATGTTTTTGAATGTCTATTTTTATGTTAAACTATTGGTGTATGCCATAGAAAAAACATGAGCTTCGTGTATCGTTTGAACAAAAGAAACAGAAAGGGTGCGGTGATGCAGAAATGTCCCATATTTTGATTGCAGATGATAATCGGCAGATTGTTGCCGTTCTGCGCGACTATGCGCAAAAGGAAGGGTTTTCCGTGTCGGTTGCAGAGGATGGAGAGCGGGCAATCCAGCTGTTTACAGAGCAGGACTTTGATATGGTGCTGCTTGATGTGATGATGCCAAAGAAGGATGGGTTTGAGGTCTGTCGGGAAATTCGGCGGCAGTCTGCTGTGCCGATTATCATGATTACCGCACGAGGCGAGGATTTTGAGCGCATCATGGGGCTGGATATAGGGGCGGATGATTACATTGTAAAGCCGTTTTCACCGGGCGAGGTAATGGCACGTGTGCGCGCGATTCTGCGCCGCATGGAACGCACGCAGGAAAACGAAGACGCGCAAAAGCGGTTTGTGTATAGCAATCTCGTCATTTGCCTGGATGATTTTACGGCATCCATTGCCGAACAGGTGCTGCCGCTGACCAAAAAAGAGATTGAGCTGCTGTGGATTATGGCAACCAACAAGGGGCGCGTGTTCACGCGGGACCATTTGCTGGATGCCGTGTGGGGATATGATTATTTTGGGGATAATCGCACGGTAGATTCCCATATTAAGCGATTGCGCGCCAAAATAGATAAATTTCCGCACCCAGACTGGCAGATTACCACCATCTGGGGCATGGGATATAAATTTGAGGTGACACAGCATGCACCATAACATTACCAAGCGGCTGATGCTGTATTTCACGGCGGTGCTCCTGCTGTTTGCAGTGGTAGTGGGGGCGCTGTTTTGCATACTGTTTGCACGGCAGTCGGTTGCGCTGTACCAAAGTGATCTGGAAAAACGTGCCACAAGCATCGCATCGACCTTGTCGAACTATTTGCAGGGAACGCATATGTCCGATGGCATGGGGCACGGACAAGGCGGCGGATACGGTGCGTACTTAAAGCTGATTGATGAAATTGCCATGAGTGATGTTTGGATTGTCGACGAGCAGGCACAAACCGTAGAAGTCGGGAATGGAATGGAGCAGATTCGCTACACGGAACTGCCAGAGGACGCGGTTACGGTGGTTTCGGAGGTATTTCAAGGGCAGGTGGCGTTCAGTGACAGCTTCAGCGGTTTGTTGGGCAGTCCGTCAATTTCGGTGGGTGCACCGGTGTATGCTGCGGATGGCACGGTTTTGGCAGCGGTGCTACTGCATACCAATTTGGCAGAAATGCACGCGTATACGGACATAAGGCTGCATATTTTGCTCATCAGTGTTGCGGTAGCATTGGTTTTTGGACTGTTGGTGTCTGTTGTCCTTTCTCGAAAATTCACGCAGCCTTTGAAAAAAATGCAGAAAACAACCGCACAGCTGGCAGATGGCGTGTACGATGTACGCACGCAGGTTGAGCAGGCGGATGAAATCGGTGCGTTGGCAGCGCATATTGATGTTTTGGCGCACAAGCTGGCACTGGCAGAGCGGGAAAGCCAGGCATTGGAGCAAATGCGTAAGGATTATATCTCCAACATCTCGCATGAGCTGCGCACGCCTGTCACAGTGATTCGTGGCTCGTTAGAAGCACTGTGTGACGGGGTTGTCACGGACGCATACAAGGTGCAGGAATATCACACAGAAATGCTGCGGGAAAGCATGCATTTAGAGCGCATGGTCAATGATTTGCTGGAGCTTTCCCGCCTGCAAAATCCAGAATACGCCACCCAAAAAGCACCCCTTAATTTATTGGAGGTGTTGTCCGATGCCATGCGGTCCATTCGTGCCATTGCGCTGCAAAAACAAGTGCAGGTGCAGTGCTTGGGGTGCGAGGGGCAGTGTGTGATGGTGGGGGATTATGGACGCCTGCGGCAGATGTTTTTGGTGGTATTGGATAATGCGGTGAAGTTTTCGAGCGAGGGACAGCGGGTTGAGGTGGTTGCAGAGCGTACAGCAGACGGCTGCATGATTTCGGTAAACGATTTTGGCGGCGGCATTACACAGGAGGATTTGCCCCACATCTTTGAGCGATTTTACAAAACCTCGGATGCCCGCAACAGCAAGGGCACGGGGCTGGGACTTGCCATTGCCCAGCAGATTGCCCAGCGGCATGGCATCCAGCTCACCGCAAACAGTGTCCCCCATGAAAAGACCAGTTTTATCTTTCAGTTGCAGTGCGAAGACGCAGAGTCAAACGCTGCAGCAGATTCGCTTTGTGAAAATCGACAGACAACGTCGGCTTCCTTTGTGATATAGTTACGGATAAAATCCTACGATAACCAATATAATGGATTCATGTCGTGCACAGTACATCCACTCAATACGTAGGAGAAGATTCGATGAAAATTTTTTTGAAGCTCTGGAAGAAATATTCCTTTGTGCTGCTGATTGCCTTTGTGATTTTAGGCTTGTTTGACCTGCGGTTTGCCTCAGCAGCATTGATTTGCATGCTGGCGCCGGTTGTGGTGGCAGCCTTTCGCGGAAGATTCTGGTGCGGAAATCTCTGTCCTCGGGGCAGTTTTTATGACAATGTCGTGGCGAAGTTCAGCAACCACAAAAAGGTGCCCCAGGTGCTGAAGTCCAGAGGATTTCGTGCCATAGTGTTTGTCTTCATGATGACCATGTTCATTTCCGGCGTGCGTGCGCACTGGGGCGATTTGTATGGCATTGGCATGGTGTTTTACCGCATGATTGTTGCCACCACCATCGTGGGCATTGTGCTTTCGCTCTTTTTCAACCACAGAACCTGGTGCAACTTCTGTCCGATGGGCACGCTTGCCGCAGTGGTATCCAAATTCAGAAAGCCCAAGAATGTGCTGCAAATTTCCTCGGATTGTGTATCCTGCAAAATCTGTGAAAAGAAATGTCCATTGAGCGTCAAGCCATATGACTTTAAGGAAGGGCGTTTGAGCCATCCCGACTGCATCCAGTGCGGCAAATGCACCCATGCTTGCCCCAAGGATGCCATTGGATACAATGTGTTTGAGCTGCAGTCGACCGAGGAGGAAAAGGTCAGCTGACGCACACGGCGCACGGTGAAGAAATAGCATGGCATCCCCTTGTTGTTTGGAAAGACAGCAAGGGGATGCCATGTTTTGTTATCGCTTGTACTCAAAAGGATCCGGTTTTTCAATCGCGTTTGTGGGTTCGCAATACATTTCGGTATAAGATGTGGCATCAGGGTCACCCATGCGCTCCCGCACAAGGCTTGCCGGTGCTTTTTTGGAAACCGCAGTGGAATCGATGTGCCAGATGTCATCATACTTGGGGAAATTTTTGGGATAGTGCATACGCAATGCCTCCTTCTATATGCAGTAGTGTAGCCAAATTTGCTGCACTTTATGATAAAAAAGAAAGAAGAATTTTGCAGAACACTGATTTTTTATGTGCAAAATTTGTTTTGAGAAACAGACAAAAAGCAGCATCTATTAGAGATAGACACTGCTTCAAAAAACGAAAGAGATTCAGCTGGTTTGCGGCGCTAAGCCTTGGCAATCGTTATGGTGGGGATGCTCTTTGACAAATTGCGCAGCCGAAACGATTTGTATGGTGATGTCAGCCGACATTTGCTGGTCCAGCGCGTGCAATTTGCTATATAAAAGCCCTGTGTATGTGGAAACATAGCACACAGGCAGATGATTGAGCGCGATGCAAATCACATCTGCGCGGCATTGGGCACAAAGACAGCAATCAACCAGCTTCATGAGCTTATCAACACGTTGTTCCACCAAGACTTCTGTTGCATTGGTGTAGGAATTTTGTTTCATAATAAACCTTTCTTTTGTCGGGAGCAAAGACAACTGCTCCATAAAAAATAACGGCGGCGAAATGCACAGCGTTATGAGGTCGTTTGGGCAGTGGCGCAGTGTGGAAGCAGGTTTCCGAGCAGAGATTCAAATTGCACACCGTGCATATGGTTGGTCTGCAAAGCCGCGGTTTCACGGATGCAATCCCGCACAAAGTGCGCCGCCGTTTTGCAGGCATCGGGCAGGGGTGTGCCGCGCAATAAATCACCGAGCAGCACCGAAGCGAATAAATCGCCTGTGCCGGGGTAATATTCTGCAATGCGTGTATGCTCAAAAAAAGCCAGCTGCCCCTTTTCACAGCACAGCACGCCAACGGTGTCACTGCCGCCGCTCACGCCGGTCAGCACCACCTTTGCCTGATAGCGCTGCTCAAGTGTACGCGCCCATTGTGCGGTTTCCGCAGGGGAGTGTGGTGCGTCGGTCGGTGTATAGCCCAGCAAAATAGCAGCTTCGGTCAGATTAGGGGTGATTATATCGGCAAGTGCACACAAATCCTGCATACCATTGCACATTTGTGTGGTGTAGGTTTCATAAATAGCGCCGTTGTCACCCATGACAGGGTCCACAAGCACCAGACTGTTGGATGTGCGCAAGCGGTGGATGGCTTGTGAAATGCAGTGAATTTGCTGTTCAGAACCGACGAAGCCGGAGTAAATGGCATCAAATTGCAGCGCAAGCTGCTCATATTGTGCGATGGAGGGCAGCAAATCTTCGGTCAAATCGCGCACAATATAGCCTGAAATTGCAGTGTGCGTGGAAAAGACTGCTGTTGGCAGCGGCACGCATTGATGCCCCATGACCGACAGTGTGGAGATGATTGGCACCAAGGAGGAACGCCCAAATCCGGAAAGGTCATGCAGTGCCAAAATTTTTTTTTGATGGGGAGAGGTCATGATGCGAACTCCTTCGATAGCGGGTGAAACAGAAAGGCGAAAAATGCTTGTAAAAAATACTAAATATAGATTACGTTTTTTCACCGCCGTTGTCAATCCCCTACTTGTAAAAACGCACCAATAATGGTACGATATTAAGAAAGCAGCCGTACCCAAGGGCACGGGACACACAAGCAACGAGATATGGTGAGGTTTTTGCATGAAAAAACGAGTATACACAGCGTTTTTAGCGATTTTTCTGATAATTTCGATGTCATCGACCATGTTTGCGGCATCCATCGTCCCGACAGAGGAGCAGATGCGCGGGGTGTGGGTGGCTTCGGTATATCATTTGGATTATCCGACAAAGGAAACGACCAATGCGCCAACGCTGAAAGCAGAGGCGGACAGCATTTTGGACGGTGCGGCAGCCATGGGGCTGAATGCGATTTTTTTGCAGGTACGGCCTTCTTCGGATGCGCTGTACGCATCGGATATTTTCCCATGGAGCGTGTATTTGACGGGCACGCAGGGCACGGCACCGTCTGACGGCTTTGACCCGCTGACCTATTGGATTGACGGTGCTCATGCGCGTGGGTTAGAGCTGCACGCATGGATAAATCCCTATCGCATTACCAAGCAGAAAGACACGGAGTGGAACGCCTTGGCGGCAAGCAATCCTGCAAAGCTGCATCCGGAATGGGTAAAGCAGTATAAGGATGGCAATTACTATTATGACCCAGGCATTCCGCAGGTGCGCCAGCTGGTTGTAGATGGTGTGCAGGAAATTCTGAATCATTATGCGGTGGATGGCATTCACATGGATGATTATTTTTATCCGGGCACAGATTTTGATGATGCCGCATCCTATGCGACCTATGGTGCAGGCTATAGTGACATTGGGGACTGGCGCCGCGAGAATGTCAATCTGCTGGTGCGGGCGGTCAATCAGGCGGTGCATGCCAAAAGCGCCGATTTGGCATTTGGCATCAGTCCGGCAGGCGTTTGGGCAAACAAAAGCAGCAATTCGCGCGGCAGTGATACGAACGGCGGATATGAGTCCTACTATGCATGTTATGCAGACAGCTTGGGTTGGATTCAAGAGGGTTGCATTGATTATATTGTGCCGCAGATTTATTGGCAGATTGGGCATCCTGCGGCGGACTATGCAACGCTGGTTGATTGGTGGTCGGATGCGGTCAGCGGCAGCGATGTGAAGCTATATATCGGAGAAGCCGCATATAAATGTGATGATGCCGAACAGGGCGCGGTTTGGCAGGGCAGCACAGAAATTTTGAAGCATTTGCAGTTTTGCCAAGACCGACAGGCGGTCAGCGGACAGATTTATTTTCGGTATGGTTCGCTGCAGTCGGTAACAGGTCTGTGCAGTGCTGTGAGCAATTACTATGCAGCGCAGCCGGCAGGTGCAGATACCATCGATGCGGAAGATGCGCAGCAAATCGGCACAGCATCCATCGGGTATCTGCAAACGCTGCTGTTGTTTTTCACTTCAATCATTCGATAATACAGGCGATAAACCGTTGACCAAAAGAAGGATTTTCATGGAACTGATATTTGCAGAGCAGCGTATGCTCAACTTCAATCATATTGACAATCATGGCATTGCACGCCCGTCCGCGGCATTTGATTTGATGCAGGAGATTGCCACAAGTCATGGGCTGCAAATGGGCGTGGATAAAGACACATTAGGCGTGCTTTGGGTACTGTCCCGTATGCACGTGCGGCAAATGCGCCCGCTCTATGCCGAAGAATCCCTGCGTGTACAGACCACATTTGATGGTCTGCGCGGCATCAACTGGTGCCGTGTGTTCTCCATTTTTGTGGGGGAAGAGCAGGTGGCGACGGCGCGTTCCAGCTGGGTGATGCTCGACCCGCAGACGCACCACATGGTGCGCCCCAAAAGCTTTGCCGTGACAGCAGAACTACCAGTGTTGGGCAAGGATTATGAAATTCCCGGCAAGCTTGCCTGCGACACCACTGCACTGCACCATGTGCATCGGGTACGATACAGCGATTTGGACCGTAACGGACATTTGAACAATGTGCGGATTGTAGACATCATCGCAGACGGCTTGGAGTTTGAACAGATGCAGCATCGTTTTATTCGAGAAATGCAGGTCAATTATCTGGCGGAGTGTGTCTGCGGGGAAGAAATTGCGCTTTCCGTGGGAGAAGGCACCGATGGGTTGCACTATGTATTTGGGCAGGCAGATGGAGCCGTTAAATTTGAAGCAGCGGCAAAAATTGCCGCATACTAAAAATCGGTTTGGCAAGAGAAAATGCAGGGGTTAACGTCCACGGAGAGGCTGTCGGAGAAAGGAGCGATGTGCTATGAAAGAACTTCTCGAAGAAGCACGGGAGATTTTGGAAGGTGTTTTGCAGCATTGCAGCCCCATAAAGGTGCTGCAATATGGGGAAAAGTATGTAAGCTGTACCCAAAAACTCAAATCCATCAATATCTGTATCATTTTGTCCGAGGAAGACAAGCAGGATTTGCTCTGCAAGCTGTATTTGAGCATTGATGCGACGATTCCATTCCAGCTGTTGCTATATACAATCGCGGAATGGGAGGAGATGACGCAGGACACGGCAAGCTATGCTTCCATGATTGCAGGAAGGGGGACTGTGATATATGAGAAGAACACATAGAGGCGGCGCTGACAGTATGTATTATTACAAATGGCTTGACAAAGCGTTGTTTGATTTGCAGGCCGCCCGCATTTTGCTGACATGGGATGGGGATATTCAGAATGTTGCATTTCATTGCCAGCAAAGCATTGAAAAGGCACTAAAAGGGTATCTTTTGTTCAAAACCGGCAAGCATTTTGATGGGCATAACCTGACCTATTTGTGTCGGCAGGCGGCACAGCAAGACAGTATGTTTCTGGAATATTTGGATGAAAGTGCGTCGCTCAACAATCTGTATATTGAAACACGCTACCCCACCGATTTGCCGTTTGAGTTAAGCGAAGCGCAGGTGGGCGCCATGCTGGCAATGACAGAGCAGATGTTTTCTGCCATTCGCAACGAGCTGTATGTCAGTGGCAGACCCCACAAAATCGCATCGAAATAAGGAACATCGAGGAAAACGCATGGTAGGAAGATTTGCACCGTCACCGAGCGGGCGGATGCACGCAGGGAATATTTTATGTGCGCTCGCCGCATGGCTGAGCGTACGCTCCCAAGCGGGGCGTATGATTTTGCGCATTGAGGATTTGGACCCACAACGCTGTAAAACCATCTATGCGGTGCAAATGGAAGAGGATTTGCGATGGCTTGGCTTAGATTGGGATGAGGGCGGTCTGGAGGGCGGCGAACAGTATCGCCAGAGCCAAAGCACAGCACGCTATGCGGCGGCATTTGCACAGCTTGCCGCACAGGGCTTGACCTATCCGTGCTTTTGCACGCGTGCCGCACTGCATACGGCAAGTGCACCACATGGTACGGATGGACAGCTGATTTATGCGGGTACGTGCCGTGATTTGTCCGCTGGAGAAGTGAAAGAACAAGCCAAACGCCGCGCACCCGCGATGCGACTGCGTGTGCCAAACCAGACCATTTCGTTTACGGATGGATTATACGGTGCATATACCGAACCGCTGGCGCAGGCGTGCAGCGACATTGTACTGCGGCGTGCAGATGGGGTGTATGCGTATCAGTTGGCGGTTGTGGTGGATGATGCACAGATGGGCGTCACCGAGGTGGTGCGCGGACGGGATTTGCTGGACTCTACCCCGCGGCAGTTATATTTGTACGCGCTTTTGGGATGGAAACCGCCGTCTTTTTTGCATATCCCGCTGCTTTGCGCACCGGATGGACGCAGACTTGCGAAACGCGACCAAGATTTGGATATGGGCGTACTGCGGCGCAATTATCCAAATGCCGCGCCGTTGCTTGGGAAGTTGGCATATTTGCTGGGGCTATTGCCGCGCCCAGAGGCACTGACCGCGCAGGAGTTGATTTCGTGCTATGCGACATCGAAGCTTGTGCGGCAGGATATTGTGCTGAAAAAAGAGCAGTATCAGGACTTGAGCGGCGTATAGGCGCGGAAAAGGCGTATATCCGATATGTATGGATATACGCCTTTTTTCATAGTGCATTTCGCCCTCATCCGAGCAGAGGAAGGGGAGAAGCGATTATAGCGGAAGAATGGTCTTTTTAAATTCTGCATTGATGATTTGTCCAAGGCTGCCATAAACCGCAGAAGCACCACAGAAGATGCCGACCCAACCCGCGAGCAATTTGATAGAAGCCGAACCGGTGAAATCCGCTGCGGAAAGCAAAAAGAACAAAATGGTCAGGGTGAGGAACACGACTTGCGACGCACGGTTGTGCTTGAGCGTGCCGATGAACATTGCTGCGGTAAAGATACCCCAGAACAGCAGATAGAAGCCCATGCTGGTTTCGTCTGCGGGTTCGATATTTGGGAAAGGATTGGTCCAAATCAGAACCAGTGACCACCAAAAGAAGCCGTAAGCGGTGAATGCGGTCGCGCCGAAAGCATTGCCTTTTTTGAACTCCATAATGCCGGCAATGATTTGTGCTGCACCGCCAAGGCATAACCCCATGGCTAAAATTACAACAGACAGCGGGATAATCTGCGCATTGTGCAGATTCAGCAAAAGGGTCGTCATGCCAAAGCCCAACAGGCCAAGGGGTCCGGGGTTTGCAATAGCGGTTTCCATTTTTTCGGTCGACATAAAATCCTCCAATAATCTCTTTAATAGAATGCCTATAGATGATAGCATAAACCCTTGCAATATGCAACATAAAAATGCAAAGCAATCGTGCGCAGGGTATGGTGCTGTGCAAAGTTCTGAAAAAGCACGGGGGCTCATTTGCGTATCGTGTATCGATGTGCTATAATTTTTATGAAGAAAAAATAAGGATAGGTGACTTAGGAGGGAGAAAATTGGAGGAAAAGAACCGGTCAAAGGTGTACAAAATACTTTCCAGCTTAAACAAAATTAAATGGAGCATTGCGCTGAAGGGCTTGCTTTCCGGTGCACTTGCGGGCTTTTTGGTGGTGCTGTATCGGTTGGGCATTGAGTTCGGTACGGAAAAAACGATGGAAATCTATGCGTTTCTGCGCATACATCCCATCATGATTGTGCCATGGCTGGCGGTGATTGCGGCGGCAGGCTTGTTAATTGCATGGCTTGTGAAGTTAGAGCCGATGGCGACAGGCAGCGGCATCCCGCAGGTGGAAGGCTTGGTGCTGTATGGGATGAAAATTAAGTGGTATACCATCTTAGGGGTTCGATTTGTTGCAGGATTTCTATCTTCTTTTTTTGGGCTTTCCCTTGGTCGAGAAGGTCCATCCATTCAAATCGGTGCAGCAGCCAGCCAATCCTTGGCAGAGCGCGTGAGCAAAAATAAGCTGGAGGAAAATTATCTGATTACGGGCGGTGCGGCGGCAGGTCTTTCTGCGGCATTCAATGCGCCGTTATCCGGCATGATTTTCGCACTGGAGGAAGTGCATCGCAGTTTTTCCGGATTGATTTTGCTGGCGGCAACCACCGCATCTTTAACCGCGGACATCGTTTCCAAATATTTTTTCGGGCTGACACCAGTCTTGAATTTCGTCAGCACGCCGCAAATGCCGCAGTCGCTGTATATTTGGCTCATTCCATTGGGACTCACCGCGGGTTTGGTGGGTTCACTCATGAACAAAGCCCTGTTGGCGTTTCAAACCGCTTATGAAAAAATACCCACAATGCTGCGTCCTTGTGTGGCACTGCTCATTGCATTGCCGTGTGGGCTGCTGCTGCCAAGCGTTTTGGGCGGCGGACAAGGCTTGATTCATTTGGCAGAAAATGCCAACATCAGCTTGTATGTTTTGCTGGGTTATTTGGTGGTTAAGTTTCTCTTTACTTGCATTTGCTTTGGCAGTGGCACGCCGGGCGGCATTTTTTTGCCGATTCTTTCGGTTGGCGCATTGGCGGGGAGCATTTTGGGCGTAATCGCAACACAGTTTGGGATGCCGACGGCATACATACCCGATTTCGCAATTTGTGCGATGGCAGGCACCTTGTCCGGCTCCGTAAAAGCACCGATTACCAGCATTCTGCTTGCCACCGAAATGACAGGCTCTTTGGTGCACCTGCTTCCGGTGGCGGCTTGTTCGTTCATTGCCCTGCTGTTGTCGGATATTCTCAAGGTCACGCCGATTTATGAAGCACTGCTGGAGCGTATTGTTGCAAAAAACGGGAAAGCGGTTGTCAATGATAAACGAGGCGGACTGCTTGAAATTCCAGTGGAATTTGGAAGCGATGTGTCTGATAAAAAAATCAAAGAGGTAGACTGGCCGCAGGGAATCCTCGTGGTCGGCATTCACCGAGGGGATTTGGACATTGTGCCAAATGGCAATACGGTCATATCTCCAGGGGATTATTTAGTGATTATGTCCAGTGAATGCACCTATGCAAAAATCAATATGGATTTGCGGGGGTTGTGTCATACCAAGTCGGAGTAGGTATTTAACAGGTAGGACATTGCGCAGCCATATCCTCTGCTATGCGTACAACAGAACACCGCTATCACCGATGCAAGGGGGATGGCGGTGTTCTTTTTGTATTGCACAAAGGCTGCGTCAAGCCGGGAACTTATGCATTATAAAGAGTAAACAAGCATCTTGATAAAAATTTTACAATGTAAGAAACGGCAAAATGCCGAAATGCTGTTGACGATTGCGGGTTTGATTTGTATACTTAGTGTATAGTAAACAAGAAAAATAAGAGAATTTGTCTGTTTTTAAACGAAAAGCGTTTTGGGTGTTGTAAAATTATACAAAACAGATGCAACACAAAAGCGGCAGTATCAACACATCGGGATGGGGAGGAAAAAATTTGAAGTCTGTGATTCGGGTGCAGGAAGACAAATGTGTGGGATGCAATAAATGCATTACCTATTGTCCGATTCAAGAAGCGAATATATCCTATTTGCTGGACGGCAAAAGCAAAACGCGCATAGACGAAGATAAGTGCATCATGTGCGGCAAGTGTATCGAAGCGTGTGACCATGAAGCGCGGGATTATGAGGATGATACAGAAAAATTTATTCGAGATTTGAAAAGCGGCAAGGGGATTTCCGTGATTTCTGCCCCTGCCTTAAAAACCAATTATCAAGACTATAAAAAAATTCTGGGATATTTGAGCACTTTAGGGGTAAAGGATTTTTACGATGTATCCTTTGGGGCGGACATCACGACGTGGGCATATTTGCGTGCGATTGAAAAATATGGGCTGGATTCCATTGTGGCACAGCCATGTCCCGCAGTTGTCAACTATGTGCAAAAGCACCAGCAATCGATTTTGGACAAGCTCTCGCCAATTCATAGCCCGATGATGTGCATGGCGATTTATATTCGGAAGTATCTGAAAAAAACAGAAAATCTGGCGTTTCTTTCGCCTTGCATCGCGAAAACATCGGAAATACATGACCCCAACACAGATGGGCTCATTACCTACAATGTGACCTTTCAAAAGCTGATGGAGTACATTAAAAGCAATAAAATCAATTTATCTGCGTATGCTGACCAGTCCTTCACCCAGGCTGCGTATAGCCTTGGAGAGATTTACAGCCTGCCGGGTGGTTTGAAAGAAAACGTGTACCACTATGCCAAGGATGCATGGGTGAAGCAGGTGGAAGGGCAGGACCATGCATACCAGTATTTGGATGAATATAGCGACCGTGTGAAAAAAAAGAAGCAGACGCCGTTGCTTATCGATGTGTTGAATTGTCCGTTCGGCTGTAATTATGGAACGGGAACGAGCAAGGATGTGGATGTGACAGAAATTGAACGAGCAACCAATGCTTTGCGGCAAGGCAAGCTGGGAAAGTATAAGTCCAACCCGAAAAAACTGCTCAAGCACTTTGATAAAAAACTGAAGCTGGATGATTTTGTGCGAAAATATACGGCAGAGCGTGTCCGAAAATATGAAAAACCGCCTGCACGTGAACTGGAACACATCTATACACAAATGAATAAAACCACGGCAGAATCGCGCACGAAAAATTGCAGTGCCTGTGGCTATGGCTCATGCGATGCTATGGCAGAGGCCATTTATCATGGATATAACCACAAAGAGAATTGCATGGAATACAATGTGTATGAATCGGAGCGGGAAAAGGTTCGGATTGAACAGCAAAATCAAGAAATTACCGTCATGAATGAAAAGAAGGCGGAAGAATATACGGCGCTCACGGGTACGGTGAACGATATTGTGTCATCCATCCAGCGCGTGTCCGGCGCGACACAGGAAAACACAAAGAATATCCATGATATTGCATCGGATATTGAACGTTTGCGCAGTATGCAGGATGAATTGGATTATAAAGTTGCTTATATCAAAGAGAATATCGTAAATTTTGGAACAGTAGCAACAGAGATTATCTCCATCGCAGAGCAAACCAATCTGCTGTCATTAAATGCGTCTATTGAAGCGGCGCGTGCAGGGGAGGCAGGAAAAAGCTTTTCTATTGTGGCGCAGGAAGTCAAGAATCTAGCGGAAAAATCCAAGGTAGCCGCAAACTCGACCAAGGAAGATGAAGAAAAACTGCTGTGTGACATCAATGAAATTGTGGGAATCACAGAAAAAGTAAACCAAGAGATTTTGCGCGTCAATGAATTTATCACTGCAATTTTAAGCAATACCAATGAAATCGCGGCGGAATATCAAGATATTTCGCAAAATGCAAATTCATTGCTGCAAGCATATGAGTAACGAGATTTAAACCAAAAATACGCCAATATAGGGGGAATCAACCCTCCTGTATTGGCGTATTTCGACTAGAATACGTATAAAAAATAAAAAAACACCCACAAAGTGAGTGCTTTTTGGAGCGGATGACGAGGCTCGAACTCGCTACCTCCACCTTGGCAAGGTGGCGCTCTACCAGATGAGCTACATCCGCATTTTTTTAGTTGATTTCCGTATCAACAGTTGTTATTATATCAAAGCAGCATAGCATTGTCAACACTTTTTCCGAAATCTTTTTGAGAGATTTGATGCAGCCCATTTGAGGGGGTGCCACCAACCGATAAACCGTCCTGTGTGCGCAGCACCTCTTAATCCGCAGTGCTTTCGCGCGCGGTGTAAGAGGTGCTGGTGGGAGCATAGAAGGTACGACCGAAGCGCCTGTATGCATAACGGCGAATAGGCGTATCAAAAAAATCTTTCTCCGCTTCATCGGCTCTCGTTTATGAAGACAGGTTCTAAAAAGCCTTTTCAAACGCTACGCCGTCTGCAGGGTGACCATCCTCAGCCTTTATGAAACAATGTACGCATTTTTGTCCACAGACCTGTGGAAGATTTTTCGCTCGGCGACACCGTTGGAATTTTTCCAGCGTCCTGAATCGCTTGCTCGATAAAAAACTTTTGGCAATCCACAGCGTTGTATTGTGCACCCTGCGGGTGAGAAAACGTTCCGTCTGGCTGCATGATACGTGCCTTGGTATTGTCATGCCACTGGATTTCCCAAATGTCTTCCAAGCGCTGCACAACTTCCTCCGCGTACACGGGACACGCAATTTCTACACGCTTTTGGGTGTTGCGTGTCATTAAATCGGCAGAACCAATATACATACGGCGGCTTTCGCCCTTACCAAAGCAATAAATACGCGCGTGCTCCAAATATCGTCCCACAATGCTGTGAATCTCGATATTCTCCGTTTTGTCTTTGACACCTGGCAGCAAACAGCAAATGCCGCGTACAATCAAGCGGATGCGCACACCCGCACAGGAAGCCTCTGACAGCCGTGTCAGCACATCACGGTCGGTTAAGGAGTTGAGTTTCATGCGAATTTCGCCTTGACCGCCCAGTTTTGCCACCGCAATCTCTTCATCAATCGCCGCAAGAATGCCAGCCTTTAAGCCGTTGGGTGCCACCAAAAGACTGTTGTACTCGCCTTCGAGATTTCCAATCGCCATGTTTTTGAAAAATGCGGCTGCATCGGCGCCGATATTGGTATCTGCCGTCATAAGGGAAAGGTCCGTATACAGCTTAGTGGTCTTTTCGTTATAATTTCCGGTGCCGATTTGGGTGATGTACTGAATTTTATCGTGACTGCGGCGTGTAATCAAACAAATCTTGGAATGCACCTTGAACCCTTCAATACCATAAATCACACGGCATCCAGCATCCTCCAAGCGCTCTGCCCAGTCGATGTTGTTCTGCTCGTCAAAACGGGCGCGCAGCTCCATGAGTGCGGTCACTTCTTTGCCGTTTTCCGCCGCTTCAATGAGGTAGCTGACCAGTTTCGAGGTGCTTGCCAAACGATAAATGGTAATGCGGATGCTGAGCACCGCGGGGTCAGCTGCCGCCTCTCGCAGCAGCTGCAAAAATGGCGCAATGCTTTCATATGGATAATGCAAGAAAATATCTTTTTTCAGCACCTGCGGCAAAATCGCTTCGCCCTGCTTGATGTGATTGGACTTTTGTGGTGTAAACTCGGGATAGGTTATGCGGAAGCCCTCGGGTAATTTATCGCCAAGTCCAAATACATAGCCCATTTTTAAGGGTGCTTTGCTGAAAAAAACGCGTTCCTTTTGCATTTGCAGTCGCTCACAAAGTTCATCAATCATATCTTGCGGCAGCTGCCCTTGTATCTCCAGACGCACCGGCGCCAATCTGCCGCGTTTTTTCAGAACTTTTTTCATGTGCAGGCGATAATCGTCATCGACATCGAAATTTTCATCTTCAGGGCTGATGTCGGCATTGCGCGTCACCTTAATCACGGCTTTTTCGGCAATGGAATATGCATTGTCGAAAATTTTCTCCGCAAAATGCAGCAGAATCTCTTCCATCAGCACATATCGCACGCCGGCCCCTTCCAGCAGCACCATCGGCGGCAGGGCCTGCGCCATTGGAATGATACCCATGGCATTTTGCTTGCCGCCTTGCAGCTTTAAAAGCACGTGCAGCACATTGTTGGTCAAATGCGGAAACGGATGGTGCATATCCACAATCTGTGGAGAAAGCACGGGCATCACATAATTTTCATAATATTTTTCAATGAATTTTTTGTCGCTTCCGGAAAGCTCGGTGAGATTGATGCGTGCCACACCAAACCCGCGCAGTGCCTGCTCCACCTCTTCAAAGGTGTGGTCGCGCCGGCGATACAACGGAATCAAATGCTTGAAAATCTGCGCTAATTGGTCCTGGGCACTCCAGCCGCTTTTGTTGTCAACGTGCTTTTCGTGCAGCATTGCAATATCGGTCAGGCTGCCCACGCGAATCATAAAAAACTCATCTAAATTGCTTTCAAAAATCGACACAAATTTCAAACGCTCATATAGCGGCACGGTGACATCCTGTGCCTCCTCCAGCACGCGCTCGTTGAAGCGCAGCCAAGAAATTTCTCGGTTTTGTGTGTAGCTAATATCATATTTTGCTTGGATTTCATCCAGATTTTTGTTCATGAATTGTCTCCCCTTAATCTATACAAACGAAATGCCAATATAGAATAGTATAGCATGGAAAGCAATTTCCAGAAAGCGTGTTTTTGTAAATTCCTACACCGGAAAATGTTAAGTTTTTGTAAAATTAAAGTTCTGTATGTGGCATAGACTACGGTTTTTCGTCTTTTTTTGTGCGCAAAAACATGTAGTGGAGTAGGTATGTCCCTAAAAATGCACAAAAAAGTCCACGCTCTCTGGCGTGGCTGCTTTGGGTGGTTTTCATTTTTCGCTATGGGTTGTTTCCTCTTCCTGTCCTTCAAAAATCAAGTCGTCGATGTCTTCGACCTTGCGTTTCTCAGACAGAACTCGATGCGGAATCTGCACGGTATCTCACCCTCCTTCGGCTGAACTGTTTTTCACAGTATAGCACAAAAGGCGTGTCGATACAAAAAGGATTGTGTAAAAAAATTTTTTGTGCGTAAATTTCACTTAAAGTACCCCGCCGATGCCGTTGCAGCCTGATTAGTAACCTGCACGAGAGCAGGTGGGTTTCCTATCCATGTACGCTGCGCTTCCAACTTCCACCCGAAGGCGGGAGGCCTGCGCTTGTACACGGAAGAGTTTTCGGAATCCCGATACCAAATTGTGGGTTAAAAAAAGGCTGCTGTCAAACATGGCAGGGCAACTCTTACATTTGAGAGAATCGCGTGTTATTCTGCCTCGTAGGCTTCTTCCACGTGCTCCATAACTGCCTGATAAACACGGTCTGCAATTTCGTCATCTTCGACAGATGATAAAATCTCCTCGCCGTCCTCCTCAACGATTTGCAGAATCACAACTTCTGCTTCGTCGTCCACAGCAAGTTCCGCCGGAATAAAGGCCAGATAGGTTTCGCCGTCCATCTCAACCGTATCGATATGCTGAAACTCTTGTTCATTGCCGTCTTCATCGGTCAAGACTACATAATTATTGCCGAATTCCTCGCTCATAGTGCACCTCCTGGTTTGTGAATGCGGATTCTGTGCCGCGCTGTCTGTGCTTTTAGCATAGACCATTTTGCACATTTTTTCAACACCTACACAAAAAATATTTTTGGTAATTTGCTGTTTTCCTGGTTGCTTATTGCTTAAGATACCCTATCTTATGCCTCACTGTCAAGTGCCATGCGCAGATTTTTTGAACATCCCATTTTATTTTCAAAAAAGCAAAAAGACCCTTGACAGCGGCGGTTTTTCTCTGTTATAATAACGAAGTACAAAAAAGCAGGGCTCCGTCCTCACCCGCCGCAATTTGCAATCGGGTTAACAGTGCATTGCGTTTCTCTGAAAAGCTATTCTATTCTGATAGCCACAGTTAGGAGACGTAGTCTGTATTGGAACGGATGGTATCTGCCATCCGCTTTTTTATTTTCCCCTTTCGGGAACGAACTTTTATGTTTGGAGGTGCTCCCTTATTAGCAGCATGGAACATCAGATCAATGAGGAAATTCGCGACAGAGAAGTCCGTCTGATTGGCAACGACGGCGAGCAGCTTGGTATCCTTTCCTTGCAAAAGGCCCAAGCACTTGCTGATGAACGCGGACTGGATCTCGTCAAGATTGCCCCGCAGGCACAACCGCCGGTATGTAAGATTATGGATTACGGCAAGTTCCGTTTCGAGCAGGCAAAGCGCGAAAAGGAAGCTCGCCGAAATCAGCATGTTGTCGAAATCAAAGAGATTCGCCTAACGCCCAACATCGATATTGGCGACCTCAATGTCAAAACCAATCGCGCACAAAATTTCCTACGCGAGGGTAACAAGGTGAAGGTTGCGGTTCGTTTCCGCGGCCGAGAGGTAACCCATTCCTCGCTTGGACAGGAACTGCTCCTTCGTTTTGCAGAAGCCTGCAAGGAATCCGGCACGGTTGAAAAAACACCGAAGTTGGAAGGTCGTCAAATGATCATGTTCCTAGCACCGCTTAAGGATGCTGCCAAGGAGCCCAAGGAAAAGAAATCTTAAAAAAACCATTGTCCGCACCCGTTTCCAGCTTTGGAGTTGGTGCGCAGCAAATGAGAGGAGAACCACCATGCCCAAGATTAAAACGCACAGCGGTGCGAAAAAGAGATTTTCTGTGACCAAGAGCGGCAAGATTAAGCGCGGCCATGCCGGCAAGCGTCATCTGCTCAACGGCCACGGCAAGACTGCCAAGCTGAAGCGCCATCTTCGCAAGGAAGGCTTTACGGATGCAACCAACACTGCACAGATTAAGCGTCTGATTCCGTACATGTAATCAATCATTCCCTACGACACTGATTTTAGGAGGAACTAAGCAATATGGCAAGAGTCAAGGGCGCGATGATGACGCGCAAAAGAAGAAAGAAGATTTTAAAGCGTGCGAAGGGCTACTGGGGCGCAAAATCTACTCATTATAGAGTTGCAAATCAGGCAGTAATGAAGAGCCTGAAGTACGCTTACGTCGGCAGAAAGCAGAAGAAGCGTGACTTCCGCCGCCTGTGGATTACCCGTATTTCCGCAGCTTGCAAGATGAACGACATCAACTACAGCCGTTTCATGAACGGACTGAAGAAGGCTGGTATCGACATCAACCGCAAGATGCTGTCTGAACTGGCAATCAGCGACAACGCAGCTTTCGTTGCACTCGTTGCAAAGGCAAAGGCTGCACTTTAATTTTTGCATTTTTCAGAAGCATGATGCTGAGGTGTCATGCTTCTTTTTTATATTTTTGTACAAAAATATTTACTTTGCCGCCCATGCGTGGTATAGTCTTTTTCGGATGGCATTCCGAAAAGAAGCTATACCGCATCACGCATTATTTTTGAGTCTGGTGTTGTGCAGTTTTGCAGGATACCTTGGCAGCTTATATCCACAGGATGGAATAAGACTTCCGCTTCTCCTAATTCTCATTAGGAGGTGATATTTATGATGAAAATAGGTTTTATCGGGGCAGGAAAAGTCGGGTTTTCGCTTGGAAAATACTTTTGTGACCACCAACTGGAGGTGACAGGCTATTACAGCCGCACACCTGCGTCCGCCCTTGAAGCCGCAGCTTTTACCCATACCAAACGATACGAGTCGCTCACGCAAATTGTGCAGGAGAACGATGTCTTGTTTGTCGCGGTTTCTGACAGTGCGATTTCCGCTGTCTGGGAATCGCTCAAAAAGCTGCCCATCAAAAATAAAATCGTATGCCATTGCAGTGGCGCACTCGCCTCTGCCATCTTTTCGGATATACAGCAAGCACAAGCCTTCGGCTATTCCGTGCATCCACTGTGCGCAATGCACGACAAATACACGTCTTATTTGTCCCTTGCGCAGGCGCTCTTCACCGTGGAGGGCGATGCCGCAAGGCTGGACAAGGTTTGCTCTCTGCTGCGCCAGACAGGCAGCCGTTTGCAGGTCATTGCCCCAGAGCACAAGTCCCGCTATCATGCCGCGGCGGTTGTGGTGAGTAACCATACCGTTGCACTGCTGCAGATTGGCATGGACTTGCTCGCGCAATGTGGATTCTCACAAGCAGACGCCAGACAGGCGCTGTTGCCCTTGCTGTCGGGCACCGTGGAAAACCTCATGCAGGCAACACCTGCCAATGCCCTGACAGGTCCTGTGGAACGTGGTGACACCGCGACCGTCGGGCGGCATCTGCAAACGCTCGGCGGCAAAGACCGAGCGCTGTACCGCCTGTTATCCGAAAAGCTGATGTGTCTTGCACAGCAAAAACACCCCGAACGCGATGATTCTGCATTGGAGGAATTACTGCATTATGAAGCATACGATTACAACGATACAACAACAAAAACAAGCCCGCGATAAAATTACCATGCTCACCGCTTATGACTATTCCACTGCAAAGCTGATGGACGAAGCGGGCACAGAAATGCTGCTCGTTGGCGATTCCCTCGGCATGGTCATGCTGGGCTATGAAGACACCCTTTCCGTCACGATGGAGGACATGATTCACCATACCCGCTGTGTGTCCCGCGCCGCCAAGCAGGCGATGGTAGTGGCGGATTTACCGTTTATGTCTTATCAAGTGTCGGTACAGGATGCCGTGCGCAATGCAGGACGCTTGGTACAGGAAGGGCGTGCGCATGCAGTCAAGCTGGAAGGCGGCGCAGTGGTCTGTCCGCAGATTCGCGCCATTGTGGATGCCTCCATTCCGGTGGTGGCTCATCTGGGGTTGACCCCGCAGTCGGTCAATGCGTTCGGTGGGTTTAAGGTGCAGGGCAAGGGACTGGATGCCGCTCGCCGCCTCATTGCCGATGCCCTTGCCATTGAGCAGGCAGGTGCGTTCAGCGTGGTGCTGGAATGTGTGCCCGCACCGCTTGCGGCATTGGTTTCCGAAAAGCTTTCCATCCCCACCATCGGCATTGGTGCCGGTGCAGGCTGTGACGGACAGGTCTTGGTCTATCAAGATATGCTGGGGATGTACAGCGACTTCTGCCCCAAATTTGTGCGCCGCTTTGCCGATGTCGGCAGCGCGATGAAAACGGCAATTCAGGACTACAGCACTGCGGTCAAGCAAGGTTCATTCCCTGCGAACGAGGAGTCCTTTTCGATGTCGGAGGATGTTGTGCAAGTACTGCAAGATGAACTGTCTGCAACGGAGGTCTGTTGATATGAAAATTGCAACTACCATACAAGAAGTGCGTGAAGCAGTCAAGGCTTGGCGGAGCGAAGGGCATTCCATCGGCTTTGTGCCCACCATGGGCTATCTGCACGAAGGACACGGCAGTCTGATTACCCGTTCCCATGAAAATGCAAAAACAGTCGTCAGCATTTTTGTCAATCCCATGCAGTTTGGTCCGAGTGAAGATTTAGCGCAGTATCCCCGCGATTTTGCGCACGACAGCGCACTGTGCCAGTCTCTTGGTGTGGATTTGATTTTTCATCCTGCGCCTGAAGAAATGTATACCGAGGGGTTCTGTTCCTTTGTTGATATGTCTATTTTAACGGAAGACTTGTGCGGCAAAAGCCGTCCGGTACACTTCCGTGGGGTCTGTACCGTTGTCACCAAGCTGCTGAATATCGTCCAGCCGGATAGGGCATATTTCGGACAGAAGGATGCGCAGCAGCTGGCGATTATTCGCCGTATGGTGACCGACCTCAACCTCCCGACCGAAATCATCGGCTGTCCCATTGTCCGCGAGGCAGATGGCTTGGCAAAAAGTTCGCGCAACACCTATTTAAGTGCGGACGAGCGCCACGCCGCGCTGGTGTTGAGTGAATCGGTGCGTTTGGGACAAGAACTGATTGCCGAAGGGGAAACGGATGCCGAGCGTCTGCTCGCCGTCATGACCGCCCATATTGTGCAGGAGCCTTTGGCGAAAATTGATTATCTTAAGGCAGTCGATGGGCTAACTATGCAGCCGGTGGACACCATCACCGCCCCTGTGCTGGTCGCGATGGCCGTTTATATTGGCAATACCCGCTTGCTTGACAACTTCATTGTCGAATAAGGAGAACTTTCACATGCAACTCAATATGTTAAAAGGAAAAATTCATCGTGCTACCGTCGTCCAAGCAGAGCTGGACTACGTGGGCAGTATCACGGTAGACCGCAACCTTTTGGATGCGGCAGGCATCTTGGAATATGAGCAGGTGCAAATCGTCGACGTGAACAACGGCAGTCGCTTTGAAACCTATACCATCGCGGGCGAAGCCGGCTCTGGTATGATTTGCCTCAACGGCGCTGCGGCACGCTGTGTATCGACAGGCGATAAAATCATTCTCATGAGCTATGCGCAAATGACACCGGAAGAAGCAAAATCCCATAAACCCAAGGTGGTGTTTGTAGACGAGCAAAACCAGGTTTCGCGCATCACCAATTATGAAAAGCATGGTCTGCTTCGTGACATGGCAGACGAAAAATAGTCCCTGCAATCGGCGAACCGAGCATAAGAAAGCTCGGTTCGTTTTTTTGCATGGGTATCGCATGAAAAAAACCGTGGTTTTTGCAAAAATTTGCATTGCTTTGTCTAGCAAGGTATGGTACGATAGTAAAGCGTCTACGGACAGTTGTTTTTGTGAGGTGGACACGTATGGAACTCCAGCCGAAATATTATTTGGTGGAACGCTCCTTGCTGCCAGAGGTTTTTCTGCGCGTCGTGGATGCGAATACAGCACTGAAAAGCGGTGCGTGCCGCACAGCGAGCGAAGCTGCCGCCAGTGTAGGACTGTCACGCAGTGCTTTTTATAAATATAAGGATGGCGTGCGTCCGTTTTTTGAAATGACCACTGACTGTGTCGTGACCTTTCATCTGATGGTGGGCGATAAGCCAGGGGTGTTATCCAGTATTCTGGACCAATTTGCGCGCGCGGGTGCCAATCTGCTGACCGTCAACCAAGGCATTCCCATCAGCGGGCAGGCTTCCATCACCATTGCCGCACGCACCGGGCAAATGGGCTGCACGGTGGACACCCTGACAGACAGCATCCGTGCATTGGATGGCGTGCAGAGCATGGATATTCTGGCACGAGAATAAGCAAACTACTCGTGGCACTCTCTTTGAAAATCAAAATATGATGATATAGATAGAATATAGCTTAGACGGAGGATATGTAACATGATAAAATGTGCAATTATGGGGCATGGCACGGTGGGTTCCGGTGTATATGAGGTCATCGCACTCAATGCAAAGAAAATCGCCGCTTCGGTTGGCGAAGGCTTGGAAGTCAAGTATGTCTTGGATTTGCGTGACTTTTCCAATCTGCCCTACCACGAAAAATTCATTCAAGATTTCGCCATCATCGAGAATGACCCGGAAATTCGTGTGGTTGCCGAGGTCATGGGCGGCGTCGGTGCGGCATATGAATTCACCAAGCGTTTGCTGCAGGCAGGCAAGAGTGTCTGCACCTCCAACAAGGAATTGGTTGCGATGCACGGGCATGAATTGCTGGCGATTGCCAAGGAGCACAACGTCGGCTATATGTTTGAGGCGTCTGTCGGTGGCGGCATTCCGCTGATTCGCCCGATGCTGCAATGCTTAGCGGCAAATGAATTCAACGAAATCTGCGGCATTTTGAACGGCACTACCAACTATATCCTCACCCAAATGATTCGCAACGGCGTTTCTTTTGAGGATGCGCTGCGTCAGGCGCAGGAAAATGGCTATGCCGAAAAGGACCCCACCGCGGACATTGAAGGGCACGATGCCTGCCGCAAAATCTGCATCCTGTCTGACCTGTCTTTTGGTGACCGTTTCGACCCAGAACAGGTTTCCTGTGAAGGCATCACCAAAATCACGTTGACCGATGTTGCCGCAGCATCCAAGCTCGGCTGTGTGATTAAGCTGATTGGGCGCGCTGTCCGCAATGAGGATGGCACGGCATATGCCTATGTTGCGCCGCATTTGGTGGACAAATCCAGTCCGCTTGCCGCGGTTGAGGACGTGTTCAACGCAGTCGTTGTGGACGGTAATGCAACAGGTGAAGTCATGTTCTATGGCAAGGGTGCGGGCAAAATGGCAACCGCTTCCGCTGTGGTTGCGGATATGATGGACTGTGCCTTCCATAAGGACAGCCGCCGCCCGATTTTCTGGGGCACGGGCGAACAAAACCTGCTGCGCCCCATCGATACCCTGTCCTCAGCTTGGTACATCCGCTATGAAGGCAGCAAAAAGGATTTGGAAAACAACCTGCCTGCACAGAGCATTACGGTTTTGGACGACAATCAATGGGCAGTGGTCACCAACCGCGTCACCACCGCGGATATGCAGCAGTTCTTGACCGTTCTGGGCGAGCATGGCACGGTATGCGCTGCTATGCGTCTGCTGTAAGAGGTGCACCCGCATGATACAAGTAACCGTACCCGCAACCAGTGCCAACATGGGCTCTGGCTATGACAGCATCGGCATTGCACTCGACCTCTACAACATCGTGCGCATGGAGGAAAGCGACCGCATCGACATCATCGATGTTTCCGGTGCACCCATTCCGACCGATGAAACCAATTTGATTTATAAATGCGCGAAAAAGGTGTTTGACATCTGCGACAAGCCGCTTTCTGGTCTAAAAATCGAAGAGGACTGCGCCATTCCGCAAACCCGCGGTCTGGGTTCGTCCTCTGCCTGCACCGTTGCCGGCATTTTAGGTGCCAATGCCTTGCTGGGCAATCCGCTCGACCAGCAGAGCATTCTCGACCTTGCCGCTTCCATTGAAGGGCATCCGGACAACTCTACACCCGCAATCCTCGGCGGATTCTGTGTCGCACTGCTGGAATACGGAAAGGTTTGGAGCGTGCGTGTGCCGATGAACGGCAAGGTGGATTTCATCACCTTCATCCCCACCTTTGAGCTTTCCACCGAAAAAGCACGTGGGGTGCTCCCGCAGACCATTACCCACCACGATGCTGTATTCAATCTGTCCCGCGCGGCATTGCTCGCAGGCAGCTTGACCACAGGTAAGCTGGAAAACATCGGCGTAGCAGTCGGGGACTGTCTGCACCAGCCGTATCGCTTTGATTTGATTCCGGATGGACGCAACATCGTAGAAGCCGCAAAGGGACTGGGCGCGCTTGGCTCCTTCATTTCTGGCGCAGGGCCGTCCATCATTGCGGTTGTCGATGCGGCCGACAGAACCTATCTGTCCCGTGCGCAAATGTATTGCGAAGCGAACTTCCCCGACTGGAAGCCCATTGCGCTGCATTGTGATGAAATCGGCGCACGGGTCGAGCAGCTTTAATTGGAGATTTTCCGCAGCGTGCCCTGATGCACGCCACCCCACAAGCAACCGTATTTGCGGCAGAAGCAGCCGTCCGCAATCTTTAGGAGGTATAGAAAGTAATATGGGTATCATTGTGCAAAAGTTTGGCGGCACATCGGTCGCCAACACCGAGCGTCTGCGCAAGGTGGCAGACATCGTCACGTCTGCCTATCGGCATGGAAATGACGTTGTCGTGGTTGTGTCCGCACAGGGCGACACCACAGATGATTTGATTGAAAAAGCCGCCGAAATCAACGAGCATCCTTCCAAGCGTGAAATGGATGTTCTGTTCAACACCGGCGAAATGATTTCCATGTCCCTGCTCGCCATGGCGATTGAAAAAATGGGTTTCCCCGTGGTTTCTCTGACCGGTTGGCAGATTGGTCTGCAAACCGACCGCAACTATGGCGAAGCACGCATCAAGAGCATCACTGCAGAGCGTATCCGCAGCGAGCTTGACCGCAAGCGCATCGTCATCGTGGCTGGCTTCCAGGGGCTGAACCAAGAGGGCGATTTGACCACCTTAGGCCGCGGCGGCTCTGACACCACTGCAGTGGCGATTGCCGCAACCATTGGTGCAGACCTCTGCCAAATTTATACCGATGTAGACGGTGTTTATACCGCGGATCCGCGCATCGTGCTGAATGCACGCAAGCTGGATGAAATCACCTATGATGAAATGCTGGAGCTGGCATCCTTGGGTGCACAGGTGCTGCACAACCGCTCGGTTGAAATGGCGAAAAAATACAATGTTCCGCTCGAGGTAGTTTCGAGCTTTACCCGTAATCCGGGTACGAAAGTCAAGGAGGGTTCTACCATGGAAAAAATGAATGTAAGCGGCGTTGCCCGTGACAACAACTGTGCGCGTGTTGCGCTCATCAATCTGGAGGATACGCCGGGCGTTGCATTCAAGGTGTTCTCTCTGCTCGCAAAGCATAAAATCAATGTCGATATTATTTTGCAGTCTGTTGGAAAAGACAACCGCAAATCCATCAGCTTCACCGTGCCGCAGGGCGATGCAGAGCGTGCGGAAGCGGTTCTGCGCGAGCATGAAGAGATGCTGGGCTATGAAGCCATCAGCGTCAACACCAAGGTTGCAAAGGTTTCTATCGTGGGTGCAGGCATGGCATCCAACCCAGGTGTTGCGGCAAAGATGTTTGAGGCACTTGCCAGCGCAGATATTAACATCCGCATGATTTCTACTTCTGAAATCAAAATCTCTGTGCTCATCAGTGAAGAGGAGAGCGAACAAGCGGTGAAGGTCATTCACGAAAAGTTCTTCAACAACTAAGGTTCTTACAGCAGAAAATGTGCTTTCCCTCTTGACAAGCCGATGTGGTTTTGGGTATACTATGTCTAGCATAGGGGAGTAGTCTGCGGCATCTGCCGGAATTACATCAACAAGCCTGACATTTTTTGTGTCTGGTGTAATTTGAAATGACAAGACTTGTGTTCTGATTTTTCGGAACACAAGTCTTTTTTTATAGCAGAATCGGTCTATGCACGACATCCGAGATGCGGAGGATACCCACAACCCAATGTACAGCGCGCTTCTAAGAACTTGTATTCATAAACGAGAACGGTTGGATTAAAAAAAGATTTTTTGCCAGACAAGGCAAAAAGACGCAGGAATACTTGGTGCATTCCAAGGACTTTTTAACGCCGTATGGCAGGAAAGATTTCTGGAATACGACTGTTCGGCGTTATGAATACAGGTTCTAAATTCCCCTGTAAATGCACAAACTATTGTTGCGCCATCCATCTAGAATGATATTGAAGGAGAACAAACGATGATTTTTATTCTGTATGCGGCACTGGTTGCCTGTGTCATTTTCTTTGCGGCACGTCTGGGGCATTACGTGGACTTGCTTGACAAAAAAACCTCCCTTGCGTCCGCGTTCATTGGCGGCGTGATGCTTGCCGCCGTCACATCGCTGCCCGAATTCATCACCAGCATTACGTCGGTCACCATGGTAGGAAAGCCAGAACTGGTCATTGGCAATGTTTTGGGCAGCAACCTGTTCAATGTTGCCGTTCTTGGCAGCATCTTTGTGCTGTATCTTAAAAAGCTTCCTGCGGCACGCTTCACCAAAAGCCATATCACCACCACGATATGTATGCTGATGATATTTATCCTCCTGCTGATTTCTCTGGTGACTGGAAGCAGCCTGTTCTTTCACGGCTTCAGCGGCTTGTCTGTGCTCATTTTTGCGCTGTATATTTGGAGCATTCGCACCATGTCCACCGATGAGGATGTGGCGGAAGCAGGGGAGGACAACCATCCGCTTACCCTACGTGGGGTGGTGCTGCGCTTTATTTTATACAGCATCCTGCTGATTCTTGCCTCAGTGGGCATCACCTATGCCTCGGATTATATCGGCGAAGCACTGGGCATGGGCACCACCTTGGCAGGTGCGCTGCTGCTCGGCATCGCCACCTCCCTGCCCGAGCTAACCTCCAGCTTCGTATTAGGACGTGTGGGCAACTTTAATGCTTTGACCGGCAACATCGTTGGTTCGTGCGTGTTCAATTTCGCCATCTTGTTTATGGCAGACCTTGCCTCTTGGAGCACGGATTTGTATCTTTATGATGCCCAAGGGCAGATGCTGATTGTCTTTGGCATTCTTTCATCCATAGAAATCCTGCTGCTGCTGCGCCTTTTGTCCGGCAAAAAAACAGCGGCTGTGCCCCAAAAACGTACCCTGCAAACCGCACTGCTTTCTGGTGCCTTGGTGCTGAACTATGTCCTGTTTGTGGCATTGTCTGCCTAAATCATGCGGTTTTACGCGTTGCGTTTGCGCTGTATATTGTAGCGGTTCATTATGTATGCTACAATGAGTATAAAAAATCCGCATGATAGAAAGTTATGTGAATCACATTATGAAAATCACCATTCAACAAATTGCAGATTTGTGCAATGTATCCCGTGGGACTGTTGACCGTGTGCTGCACAACCGTCCGAATGTGCACCCACAAATTCGACAGAACATCCTGCGCATGATTGAGCGTACGGGGTATCGTCCGCCAACAACGCGGCATATGCCGGAGCAGCAATATCACATTGGCATGATTTTGCCCAATTTTCATGACCGCTATTTTTTGTCACACACCAAAAATGGCGTGAAATTGGCGATGGACCGCATTGACAGCACGCGGTTTCACCTTAGCGTGGACCAACTGGGCGGACGCTCTCCGGAAGAGTATCTCATTGCATTGGAGCGCATCCTGCAAAAAAACATCGATGGGCTGTTGGTCAATGCGCCCCGTACACCAGAGATTACCCAAATGTTATGTGAAATCAGCGACCGAGGAATTCCCATCATTTGTTACTATGATGAACAGCCAGACTGTCCGCAAAGCTTTTTTGTCGGGCAGGACTGTCTGCGCTCCGGACAAGTTGCCGCGGGGCTGATTTCCAAATACATCGCGCCGAATGAACGTGTTCTTGCCATTTCGGGGGATCCGCTGTTTTATTCCCACGAGCGGCGCGTGAATGGCTTTGCCGAATATCTATGCCGTCAGATTGGCGTCCCCGATTGTGTCGACATCTTTTGGTGTCATGAATTCTATGAACTCACCGCCCAGACGGTCTATACCCGCCTGACAGAGGATGAGCGGATTCGCTATATTTACATGGCCACCCAAAGCGACAGCGGCTGCATTGAGGGCATCCGACGGGCGCAGCTCACCGAATCCATTATGGTCATCTGCAATGATACCACCGCCACGGCACGCAATCTGCTGAAGCTGGGCAAAGTGGATTTTGTCATTGGGCAGAGCGTTGCCAAAACCATTGCGCAAGCCATTGAGCTGATGTACCAAATTGTGTGTGCCGGTGTTGTGCCGCGTGTGCACAAGCACTATTCGGACCTTACCATTTTCACCAGACAAATGCTGCAAGAGAAAGAGATGGAACTATGAAGCCAACACTGGAAGAAATTGCGGAAAAGTGCGGTGTTTCCCGCGGTACAGTCGACCGTGTGGTGCATGGCAGACCACACGTTCGTCCGGAAATCCGTGACCTAGTGCTGGCTGCGCTAGAAGAATCCGGTTATGTACGCAAAAAAGAATTAAAAAAACGAAAAAACAGCCCCAATTTTGTAAAAATTGCATTTCTTGTCCCGAAGTGGAGTGACCCCTACTTTTCCGCACAAACCTATTCCGGCATTCACCAAGCGGAACACGCGCTCAACGACCCGGAGTTTCATGTGCACATTTATGAATTGCTCACACGCACCGAAGAAGAAACCGTTTCCGTTTTGGAACGTATGCCTGCGGAGCAAGTCAACGGTGTGATTGTCAATGCCCAGCAATCCATCAGCATTCAGGTGGCCATCGATAAGCTGGTGGCGCAAGGCATCTCCGTGGTGACCTATGACAGTGATGTGCCGCAATCCAAACGCACCTGCTTCATCGGACAGGATTTGTACCGTTCCGGCGCCATCGCTGCCGGACTCATGGCACGCTTTTTGCGTCCGCAGGATAAAATACTCATCGTCACCGGCAATATGGATTTTGAATTCAGCCATGGGCGCGTCAACGGCTTTGTACGCCAGTTGCAGTCACAGGGGTTTGATTCGGACTGTTATGCCATAGAAGAGTGCTATGAACAATATGATTTGACGCGCAATGCCGTCTATCGGGCGCTGCACCGTATGCCCTATCTGCGCGCCATTTATATGGTGAACGAAAGCATCACAGGCTGCATTGAAGGGGTGCGAAAAGCGGAAAAGCTGCAGCAGGTCAAAATCATCTGCAACGATTTGACGCCCTCTGCAAAAAAATATTTACAGAATGGGCAGGTGGATTTTATCATTGGGCAAACCTTCACCGCCAAGGCCTATAAATCGATTACAACGCTGCATCGTCTGCTGCGGCGCGGCATCCAGCCGGAACGGGAGCGGCTGTATACTGACAGCTTTATTTTGACCCGTGAACTGCTATAAACAGCCGTTCCTTGCAATTTCCAGTGGTCGTTGTGCATTTTGCACGCACAATGCACAAGCTGAAAAGGCGATTTCAACGCCGCTTTTTTCAGCAACGTGCAATAGAAACCAGCCGCATAATCGTGCATATTTCGCGATTTTCAGATTACAGGATTGTGTTTTCTTTTCGTAGCGCGTACAATACATAACAGAGAACTCCAAGGACTGCGCCGCACAATTCGCACCAACCTTATTTGCACACTTCACTTGCTCCATCTCTCTTACCGGAATTGTGCGGCGGGGTCCTGCTTTTGATGAAAATAAGATGTTTACTCCAGAAAGGACGTATAAAATGGAACAAATTAAAGTCGGCATCGTAGGGCTGGGACGCCTCGGCTCCGTACATGCACAAAATTTGGCATATAAGATTCCGGGATGCACACTGGTGGCTGCCTGCTCGCTGGTGCAAAGTGAACTGGATTGGGCGAAAAAAGAACTGAATGTTTTAGAAACCTACTTGGACTATCGCGAAATGGTGGATAAAGCGGATATTGAGGCGGTTGTCATTGTTTCCTCTTCTCCAGAGCACTGCTGGCAGATTGAATATGCGCTTGATGCTGGCAAGCACGTATTCACGGACAAGCCGCTTGGCTGCTCCATTGAGGAGTGCAAAACCGCAGAAGCGGCTGTCGAGCGTCACCCTGACAAGGTCTTTTTCTTGGGCTTTATGCGCCGTTATGACCCGTCTTATGCCGATGCAAAGGCAAAAATCGATGCTGGTCTGATTGGCAAGCCCTATTTGGTCAAGGCTACCGGCTTAGACCCGGAAGCGTTGGTGGAAAGCTGCATTCAATTCTGCAAGACCTCCGGCGGCATTTTTATCGATGCTGCCAGCCACGACATTGATTTGATGCGTTGGTTCCTTGGTGCGGATGCAGTTGAGGTATACGCAGCCGGCACCACCTTCAAGCATCCTGAATTTGCAGAGGGCGGGGACACGGAAACCGGTCTGGCAATGCTGAAATTCAGCAACGGTACTGTTGGCACGCTCCATGTGGGACGCACCGCACCCCATGGCTACCACACGGAAACCGAAATCGTCGGCACAGAGGGTCACATCCGCATTGCCGGTGTGCCGTGGAAAAACCGTGCAATGGTTTATAACCAGAACGGTGCGTGCACCGAATGTATCGAAAACTTCCCGCAGCGTTTTGCCGAAGCATATCTGCTGGAAATGGTCGATTTCATCGACTGTATCCGCAACAACCGCAAGCCGGAAATTACGGTTTATGATGGCACGAAAGCCACAGCAATTACCTTTGCTGCAACCGAGTCTTTCCACGATGGCAAGACGGTTTCCATCCAATACTAATCGCACGCACAGCTGCGCCTGCTTATCGAAACGGATAGGCAGGCGCAGTTTTATCGTTTGAACAGGGTAAAATATTTGACAACCATATGGACACCTTTTATAATAAAAACTATAGTTCCCTGTCTTTTGACCAATTCATGCAACAGACGAACAGGAGGCGCCTATGTTTGACAGATCCAGCGGTGTGCTGCTGCACATCACCTCGTTACTCTCGCCCCATGGCATCGGGTCATTGGGTCAAGCGGCATATCATTTTGTTGATTTTTTAGCAGAAACGCGGCAATCCTATTGGCAGGTGCTTCCTCTGGGACACATCGGCTTTGGCGCATCTCCGTATCAATGCTTTTCCGCAGCGGCAGGAAATCCCTATCTCATTGATTTGGATTTTTTGGCGAAAGACGGGTTGCTGACGGCAGAAGAACTGGAACAAGCAGATGCGATGCTGCCGCCTTCCGCGATAGAGGCGGTGCCGTTTGAAACGCTTGCTGAAGTCCGTATGCCGCTGCTGCGACAAGCGTTTTCACGACTGGATGCTGTCGGACAGCAAAAAGTGTCTGCCTTTGCAGAGGCAAACACAGACTGGCTGCCAGATTACGCCCTGTTTATGTCCTTGAAAGCCCATTTTCAAAACAAACCCCTTTGGAAATGGGCGGATGTAGATGCCATTCGTCGCACCAAAACGGCATTGTCTGCCTATCGTACGGCACTGGCGGATGAAATTGCGTTCCATACCTTTCTGCAAGCCACGTTCTTTGCGCAATGGACGGCACTGCGGCAATATGCCAATGCAAAGGGCATTCGTATCATTGGCGATATGCCAATTTACGTGGCGGCGGATTCCTGTGATGTTTGGGTGCATCCACAGCTGTTTCAGCTGTCAGCGGACCGTTCACCGCGTCAAGTTGCGGGTGTACCCCCCGATTATTTTTCAAAAACCGGTCAACTTTGGGGCAATCCTGTCTATGCTTGGGAAACGCACGAAAAAGAAGAGTATGCTTGGTGGCTTTGGCGCATCCGCAGCAACCTGCGCCTGTTTGATGCCTTGCGCATCGACCATTTCCGCGGGTTGGAGTCCTTTTGGACAGTGCCTGCTGATGCGGAAAACGCCATTGATGGCAGGTGGGAGGCAGGCCCCGGACGGAAGCTCCTGCGTGCCATTCGGCAATCGCTTGGCAAAGTTCCACTCATTGCAGAAGACCTTGGGGTGCAAACCGATGCGGTGCGGGCACTGCTGAGGGACAGTGGCTATCCGGGAATGCGTGTGTTGATTTTTGGATTTTCACTCGGCGAGGATAGCGAGCATTTGCCCCATAACTATCCGCCAAATAGCATTGTATATACGTCAACCCATGATTCGCAGACGGTATGCGAGCAGATTGAAGACCTCTGCACGCCAGCCGAACAAGCCTTTGCGCTGCAATATCTGGCGGGAAAAGACACAGATTCTGTGGGAATGCGTGCAGTTCGCAGCATTTTTGCCTCCCCTGCGCGCACAGCCATGGCTGCCATGCAGGATGTGCTATCCCTCGGTGCGCAGGCACGTATGAATCACCCTTCGACGATTGGCGGCACGAATTGGCGTTGGCGAATGCGTGCGGATGCGATTACCGATGAGCTGAAGCAGCAGCTGCGTCAGTTGACCCAAACCTATCGGCGTGCAGCACCTATGCAGATACTGCGCCCCATCACCCACATTATTTTTGATTTGGATGGAACACTGCTGGATACACTGGGCAGCTTGACGAATGCTGTCAACTTTGCGCTGTGCTCGCATGACTATCCGGAACGTTCCTTGGCGGAAATTCGCTCCTTCATCGGAAATGGTATCCGCAATTTGATGCATCGTGCATTGCCGGATACGGCATCTGAAACCGCGGTGGAGGTTTGTCTGTCTGACTTCCGCAGCTATTATGATGCGTATATGAAGGAGGGGACATTCCCTTACGATGAAATTCCGGAGCTGCTGATGCTGCTGTATACACAAGGCATTGTATGCGGCGTGCTCTCGAACAAATATGACCCAGCAGCCAAGGCGCTGGTGCAGCATTTTTTTGGAAACACCATCGACCAGACCCTTGGGGAACGTCCGCATGTGCCGCGCAAACCCGACCCGCAAGGGGTGTTTGATTTGCTTGCGGTTTGGAATGCAAACCCTGCGCATACGCTGTATGTGGGGGACAGTGTGACCGATATACGTACGGCGAGGAACGCGGGACTGTATGCGGTTGGTGTGACATGGGGCTTTGGCAGCAAAGAAGAGCTTGCAGATGCAGGCGCACACACGTTGCTGGATACGCCATCTGAATTGTTGACGTTATTAAACCCTTCTGCACAGCTACATGAAAGATAGACAAAAAAACACCTCCTATTGCAGTACAAAAAATACTGGAATGGGAGGTGTAACTGTTTATCGTTTTTTAGGAAGAAAACACCACTTTTTCTCTTGTTTCTTTGGCAGAATTTCGTTTCGGATATAGGCAAACACCGCATCTTCTCCATGGTCGCGCAAGCAGACCAGCAGCTGCTCCAACAGCCCCTGTGTGTGCGGATGCAGCAAATAATGCGTTTTAGAGCGCGCGTAATAGTCATATGGGTCTCGATTTTGATATGCCGCCCCGCGATAGGTTTTGCTGGCTGCCATGCGGTCACAAAACATTTCCACCACATATGCCACCGGCATCTCATTGCCCGCAAGCGGTAGGTCCTCTCGTCCGCTGTAATCAATCCAATATTCCAAATGATGCTTGTTTCGCCCCTTGTGGTGCAACCATGCGGCGCTATATCCTTTGACCTTGCGCTCGATTTCATTGGGGCTTCGATCCCCTTGATAAAAGCGCGCACCGACCAAAAACTCTACTGGTGCATACTTGGAAAGGTCATGCGTCAACCCCTGCCAATATAATCCCACGCGAAAACAATGCTGCATCACCAAATATCGGTGACGATTGACCGTTTGCAAATGTGCCAGCCACTTTATCATGCATAGACCTCCGAAAACGCTGATTCTCTGCTCTGTTTCTATTGTAGCAGAAAGCAATGTTTTTGCAAGCCTTTTCCCTCAAACCCACTTTAAAATATCCCGTTTCATCCGGGCAATGATGCGTTTTTCCAGTCTTGAAATGTAGGACTGGGAAATGCCCAGCAAATCGGCCACTTCTTTTTGTGTCATACTGGTATGCCCGCCCAAACCGAAGCGCAATGAAATGATTTGCTTTTCGCGCTTTGGCAATTTGGAGAGCGCGCGATGCAGCAGCTGTCGGTCCACTTCCTCCTCCAGTGGCTGCAGCACACTGTCCGGTGCAGTGCCCAAAATATCCGAAAGCAGCAGTTCGTTCCCATCCCAATCCGAGGACAGCGGTTCATCGAACGAAATCTCAGTGCGCTGTCCGGATATTTTGCGCAAATGCATCAAAATTTCATTTTCAATACAGCGAGAGGCATAGGTCGCGAGTTTGGTGTTTTTATCGCTTTTATATGTACCAACTGCCTTGATGAGTCCAATCGTGCCAATCGAAATCAAATCTTCTGCACCGACACCCGTATTTTCAAATTTCTTAGAAATGTAGACCACAAGGCGTAAATTATGCGAAATCAGTTGGTCGCGTGCGCGTGTATCGCCGGCATACCATGCCTGCAATGTTGCCGCTTCTTCTGCGCGCTCCAACGGTGCAGGCAGAACATCTGTTCCGCCAATGTATTGTATGGGCATTCCCGGCATCATGCCATGCTTTTGCAAAAAGTTTAGAAATTTCATTTGCAGATACATTAAAAACATATATGCGTCTCCTTTCGGCATCCATAAAACCCTTTTCCTGCACCGTTTTCACGTTTCAGAGGCCTATCAATCCTTCATATCTTCCTTGTGCAATCGGGTGCGGTGTCAAGGCAATCAACGCATCATAAGGCTTGCCTTGACGCCGCACGCATTCTGGACGCAGTGCCAAAAGCAGCCCTTCGTTTGTGCCAACCGCATGATAGGGAAGTAAGCAAAATTTTTCGCGATAGCCGATTGGAATTTTTGAAAACAAGGCTGCACTGTCTTGGTTACCGCTTGCAGTTGCCAAAAATAATAGGTCTGCTGACAAGATGCGTGCCAATGCATGACGTTCCAACACCAAAACAGGCTTTCCACTGATGGGGTCTGTCAAATCGTTTCCACTGTCCAGCAGCATCTGAAACCGTTCTTGCTTTCCTAAAAAACAAATTTCCACTACCTCCAACGTATCTTGTATGACACCGTGCTTGGCTGTGCCGCGGAACAATATCCCGCTGAGCACATAGGCAAGGATGCACGCACTGAGCAGCACAGTCAGTGGCACATCAAAGTAGTATGCCCCCATCTGCCCCAAATATGTGCCTGTCATGCAATACAATGCTGAGGTACAGCCTGCAAACCCAAATGACACCAGAAGAAACAGCAAGAACCGTTTCAGCATCTGCCTGATACTTTGCACCCCATATGCCAGATAGACCATCCAAATTCCCACCGCAAACCGTACTGGAATCCAAAGCAAAACGGCAGCGATGGGAAACACGGTCACAACTGCATACCCTGCACCCACCAATGCACCTGCCGCCAAGCGATGCCGTCGGACATACAATCCAGCAAGCTTTGCTGTTGCCCCTAACAGCAGATAATCGATGCAAAAATTAAGTGCAAACAGCACATCTGCATAAATAACCTCCAAACATCTATCCACCTCCTGCGCATCCGTTGGCGTGCCCCGCTTGATGCTTTTCATTATAGTCCAACAGCGCATCAGCTTCTGTCAAAAACAGGGACTTGTGTTTCTGTGCATACAGCAAAAAAACTGCCTTCAACCGAAAGCAGTTTTTTAAAAAACAGGTTATTGTGGGGTTGTGAGGTAGGCATCCAACACTCCGTTGGTTTCCGCGGTGTCAAAATAAATCGATTGCGTTCCATTCAGCACCATCGGCGCAACGGACGCACTGGTGAAAATCGGCACAAATTTTTCTGTTTCCCCACCCACCTGTACGCCCAAAAGCGTTCGCAGGCTGTCGCCATTGGCAACGGTCTGGGTTTCCATGGGCAAATATATCTGTGCCGCCACTGGATACAGCAGGGAAAGATTCTGTCCGGAAATGCTCTGCCCGTTTTCTGCAAGCGGCTCTTCCAGATAGATTGAAATTTGAAGCTTTGGCGCAGCCGATTGCAATGCTTGCAGCTGCTGCAGTAGGGTCTGTGCGCGCGCGGTCAAATCGGCATTCGTGCCATACGCAATTCGCTGTACATTTCCCTCGGTCGGCCAGCCAAAGGATTTTAAAATCACTTCATCAAAGCCCAGACTTTCGCATTCCTGTACGAGCTGTGTGATATATTGGAGCGACGCGTCACTCGCGGGGTCCATGCATCGCTTGGTGTTGTAAATCCATGGATTATTGCTGGTGTTTTTGAGCAAAGCCGCGGTGTTTTGTCTTGGGTAAAGGTTATCCTCATATGCATAAAGCACGGCAGTCATATGCAAACCCGCTGCCTTTAAAATCTGCAGCCCGCTCAAAACGTCTGTTTTTGACGTGCTCATTACGGCTGTATTTTGCAGCTCTGCAATCCCTGATGGATACCACAAATTCCCTTCTGCGTCCTTCAGCAGTACGGACGCGGCACGGATGCTTCCCTGCTCATAGAGTGCGATGACCTGCTGCAAATAGGTCGCATCCCCCAGTTTATCCACTGGCAGCTCCAAGGTCTTGGTTGGCGCTGCTGCCGTCTGCTGCGGTGTGTTTTCTACGGGTGTGGGGTCGGTTTGTGTGGGTTCCTGCGCATCTGGCGCAGATACAGCCGAGGGTTCGGTTTGCTGCGGATGATTCTGTGTATACTCTTCCTTCCACTCTCGAAAAGCGTCTTGAAAAAAAAGAAGGAAAATGGCGCAGGCTGCAATAAACATACACAATGTGATAATCACGATGTTCTTCAATAATTTTTGATGCTGATTGTGCTGTCCGCGATACGGCTGATACATTGGAATTTCAACTCCCTTTTCTTTCTTTTTCGCCAAGAAATCAGCGCGGGGGACCATGAAACCCCATCCCCCGCGCCGTCCTTATTGCTATACTGCCCCATCGGCATCGTTTGTAAACGTTATGCCTTTGGTGCTTCTTCCGCCTTCTGTGCTGCGGCTTCCTTTGCCTTTGCAGCCTTTGCAGCCTGCATTTCCTTGAACTTTGCCTTTTCCTCTTCGGTCGGGATTGGTTCAATGGTGTTGCGTGGGCAAACCTTTGCGCACATCTTGCAGTTTTTGCACTTGGTGTAATCAATCACTGCAATGCCGTCAATCACATGGATTGCATCAAACGGACAGGTTTTTTCGCACAAACCGCAGCCGATACAGCCAACGGTGCAAACCTTCATTACTTCCGGACCCTTTGCCTTGGAAGAGCAGTTGACGTGTGTTTTGCACTTATCCGGCACAATATCAATGATGTGCTGCGGGCAAGCTGACACACACTTCTTACAAGCGGTGCACTTTTCGCTGTCCACCTTTGCAACGCCATCAATGACATGAATTGCATCAAACGGACACGCATTTTCGCAAGTGCCGAGACCAACGCAAGCGAAGGAACACGCCTTGGGACCGCCTGCAACACGCAATGCTGCCGCACAATCCTGCAAACCTTCGTACTTTGCTTTGTCTGCTGCATTCAGACCGCCGTTACAGTGCACGTGTGCCACCATTTTGTCACCGTTGTCTGCTTCAACGCCCATGATTTCCGCAACCTTTGCCGCGGTAGATGCGCCACCTACGGGACATCCGTTGACAGGAGCCTTGCCCTCTACGATGGCAGACGCCAGACCGCCGCAGCCCGGAAAGCCGCAGCCGCCGCAGTTTGCACCCGGCAACGCGTCCTGAATCAGGGGCAGACGCTCGTCCACTTCAACCTTAAAGATTTTGGAGGCGAAACCAAGAATCGCACCAAACAGCACGCCCATGATACCGAGCACCAATACCGCATATAATATGGTCATCATTTTGTTTCTTTCCCTCCCTTACCAAATCTTCAAGCCACTGAAACCGCAGAATGCCAACGCCAGAAGCGATGCGGAAATCAGAGCAAGTGGGAATCCTTCAAAGCACTTTGGGCACTTCGCCGTCACATCCAAACGTTCACGGATGGATGCAAACAGACAAATTGCCAGTGTGAAACCGATACCGCCAGTTACACCGTACACCAAGGATTCAATAAAGCTATAACCATTCTGGATGTTCTGCAATGCAACACCCAAAACCGCACAGTTTGTTGTAATCAGCGGCAGGAAGATGCCGAGTGCCTGATACAAAGACGGCATCGACTTCATCATGAACATTTCAATAAACTGCACAAGGGTTGCGATAATCAAGATGAATGCGCCTGTCTGCATGAAGCTCAAGCCAAGCGGCACCAATACAAACGTATTGACCAGCCAGGTTGCAATAGAAGCCAGACCCATAACGAAGATAACCGCCATGCCCATGCCTGCTGCGGTATCTACCTTTTTGGAAACGCCCATGAACGGACAAATTCCAAGGAACTGCGACAAAATAAAGTTATTTGTCAAAATCGCAGCAAGTGCGATGGAAAGTATTTCTGTCATCGGTTAGTCTCCCTTCTTCAGCAGCTTCTGCATCGCTGCAATGATAAAGCCGAGGGTCAAGAAGCCACCTGCCGGCAGAATGAATATGGTCATCGGCTGTGTAGACAGGAACGGCACCAGAATGCCGGTCTTGCTGATGATGCCAGCGCCAATCGTGCCTGCACCCAGCAATTCACGGATAACCGACATCAGAGCCAATGCGAAGGTGAAGCCAAGGCCCATCGCCACGCCATCAATCGCGGAAGGCATGACCGTATTCTTCGATGCAAAGGATTCTGCACGTCCCAAAATGATGCAGTTTACAACAATCAGTGGGATAAACAAGCCCAAAGAAGCGTGCAAATCCGGCATAAATGCCGCCAACATCATGTCAACGATGGTTACAAAGCCCGCAATAACGGTGATATATGCTGCAATACGCACCTGAGAAGGAATGAATTTACGCAGCAAGGAAATAACGATATTGGAGCATACTAAAACGGCGGTTGCAGACAAACCCATGCCGATACCGTTGACCAGAGAAGTGGTGGTTGCCAACGTCGGGCACATACCAATCAACTGCACCATAACCGGGTTTTCATAAATCAAACCGTTTTTAAACTGTTCGGAAATTTTCATTTTTCTTTACCCCCTTTAAGACAGACTTGCGACATATTCGCAAGCAGCGTCTACGCCGTTGGTAACTGCTCGAGAGGTAATTGTCGCACCGGTGATTGCTTCGATGCTGCCGCCATCCTTGGTCACTGCCAAGCTGCCGTCTGCCGGCGCACCCACATATTGACCTGCAAACGCTTCGTCCGATGCCTTTGCACCTAGACCAGGTGTTTCGGTCATAGACAGAATCTTGATGCCTGCCAGCGTGCCATCTGCATTGATGCCGACAATCATGTCAATCGGACCGCCGAAGCCGCCGGGTGCTGCTTCCACGCAATAACCCTTGTCATCTGCCGCCTTGTAAACTGCTCGAACTACACCGTTCGGGTCATTTGCTTCAATTTCTTCAAATTCTCCGTCCGGAATCAATGCCTGCAATGCCGACTGCAGCGCCTTTTCATTGTTTTCTGCAATCAGCGGCGCAGTGATGCTGTTGGTTGCACCCAACAGCCCCGCTACAACACCGGTAATCACCAGCAGCACAGCTGCCAAGTGAGCGATGCCCGGTTCGCGCTTCTTTTCGGTTGTGTTTGCGCTCATATCACTTCGCCTCCTTTGCTGCTGCTGCCTTCAGTGCCTTTGCTTCTGCGCTGGTCGGATAACCGAACTTGCGCGGCTGTGCCTTCATATCAATCAGCCACACAGCGGAGTTCATGAGCAGAATGGAGTAGGAAACGCCTTCTGACATACCGCCGAAATAGCGAATGAATACGGTCAAAAGACCACAGCCAACACCAAAGATAATCTGACCCTTTGGGGTAACAGGGCTGGTTGCATAGTCGGTTGCCATGAAGATAGCACCCAGCATCACGCCGCCAGACAACAGCTGCGCCAGCATCCATTCCAGACGCGGCACATCGCCCATGGGGAACAGGAAGGTCAGCACGGCAACGGTCAGCAGGTATGCGCCTGGAATGTTGATGGTGATGACCTTGCGATACAGTAAGTACGCACCGCCAACCAGCAGTGCCAGCTCGGAAACTTCACCGATAACGCCGCCGGTTTGTCCGAGCAGCATATCCAGCAGTGTGGTGCCTTCTGGCAGGATGCCATTCTTCAAAGACGCAAGCGGGGTTGCACCGGAAATCGCATCGGTGTTCACTGTGCCGAACAACGGCATTTTAGAGCCTGGCTGTGCCCATGTGGTCATCAGTCCCGGCCAAGATGCCATCAAGAACGCACGTCCTGCCAGTGCAGGGTTCATGAAATTCTTGCCCAGACCGCCGAACAGCATCTTTGTGATGATAATCGCAAAGAAAGAACCCAGCACTGCCATCCACAGCGGGGAAGACGGCGGAATGTTATATACCAGCAAAATACCGGTAACCACTGCGGACATATCGCCAATGGTTGCCTTCTGGTGCATTGCCTTATTGTAGGCATATTCAAACAAAACGCAGGAAATCACGCCGACCAAGGTCAGCACAAGGCTGCGCATACCAAATGTGAAAATCGCAACCGCAAGTGCCGGAATCAGAGCGATTACGACATCCAGCATAATGCTTCTAGTGTCCTCATCGCTTTTGATATGCGGCGATGATGTGACAACTACTTTACTTAAATCGTACATCGAATCATTTCCCCCTTACTTCTTCGCCTGTGCAGCGCGGCGCGCTTCCATAATCTTCGCCTTGGACAGACGGAACTGCTGCACCAGCGGAATGCGTGCAGGGCACTCGAAGGAGCAGCAACCGCATTCGATGCAGTCGAGCATACCGACCTTCACCGCTTCATCCAAATCGCCAGCCTTGCCATACACATTCATGTAAATCGGGAGCAAATGCATCGGACAGACACCAATACACTTGCCGCAGCGGATACATTCCGGCTCCTCCACACGCTTGTCCTCTTCTCCGCAGAAAGACAGGAACGCATTGCTGCCCTTCATCACAGGAGGCTCTAAGGAGAACTGCGCCACACCCATCATCGGGCCGCCTGCGAGCAGCTTGTTGGGGGGCTCTTTATAGCCGCCGCATGCATCAATCAGCTTGACCATCGGCGTACCGATTCTTGCTTCCAAGTTCTTCGGATTCACCACTGCAGAGCCTGAAACGGTTACGATGCGGCGAATAACCGGCATACCGGTTGCAAAACGGCGATATACAGCGCCTGCGGTGTCAGTATTGAATACCGCGCAGCCAGCGTCTGCCGGCAGCTTGCCGCTGGGCACTTCTCTGCCCGTGACAGCGTTGATGAGCTGCTTTTCCGCCCCCTGCGGATAGCGGCACTTGAGTGGGCAAAGCTTGAGAACGGGGTCACCCGCGATGAGCTTCTCAATGCCCGGGAAGGTATCGCTCTTGTTTTCTTCGATGCCAATCAGCGCCTGCTTCACCCCCAGAATCTTGACCAGAAGACGCATACCCTCGATGATTTCCTCCGGACGCTCCAGCATCAAACGATGGTCACTGGTGATGAACGGTTCGCATTCTGCGCCATTCATAATGATGGTGTCGACCTTGCCGATACCGGACTGAATCTTGATGTGGGTTGGGAAGGTTGCACCACCATGCCCCACAATGCCGCCGGTGCGGATGTGCTCGATGCGTTCTTCGGTGCTCATTGCCTCGAAGTCATACGGATGCACAGATTCGTGCAGGCGGTCTTCCTTGTCATTTTCGATGACGATGGACATCACCTTGGAACCGTTCTGATGCAGACGCGGTTCAACAGCAATGACCTTGCCTGAAACAGAAGCATGCACAGGTGCAGACATTGGTACAGTTGCCTCGGCAACCATCTGCCCCATGTCCACAATGTCTCCCACCTTGACAATAGGAGTTGCGGGCGCGCCGATATGCATGGATACCGGCAGAATCACCAGGTCGGGTGCCGGCATCATTTCGATCGGCTTGGTGTTGGTTGCGGCCTTAAATCCAGGATCTGCATGTGTGCCCGGATGAATACCGCCACGGAACGTGTACGCCATTTACAGATTCACCTCTCATTTATTTTTTGTCACATAAATAAGCCACGCACCTAAATCCTCTTGCATACAAAGTCGGTGCCCGGCTTATTTCGTCTGATTTGGTCCCCCTGCCGAAGCAGGGCTTGTAACGCAAATTGCTACAAATAAGATTATAATAAAACTATTCCAAAATAACAACACTTTTTGTGCAAAAAAATATCAAAACACAAAACTTTTTTCGTTTTGTTCGGTGAAACCCACAAAAAACACCTCGTTTTCCTATCTTTACAGCACAGAAAACTCCATTTCCAGCATATCTATGCCGGTATCAATGCGCAGAGAAGGCTGGCGCAGCAGATGCAGCGCCTCCAAATCATCCGGAATGCTCAGCACCACCCGTGTTCCAGCAGGCTCATTCTGGTAGGAAAGCAGGATGCCGCTGTGCAGCCCTGCGATGTGCTCGGCAAGCGGAAGCCCCAGCCCTTTCATCTGCTGCCCATATCCTATGGCTTCGCCAACAGTTCCCTCTTGCAGTGCTCTCCAGCCACTGCACATTTCTTCCATGCGCTCCGCCGTCATGCCACTGCCATCATCTGCAATGCCAAAATTAACGCGTCTGCCCGTGTGCCACAACGAAAACAGAACTTTGCGCTCGGCGGTCAAAATCGCATTGGTCAGCAAGTTGCAAACCGCCTGCTGCATGAGTGCTTCATCAAACACCACAAGGCAATGCTCGGGTGCGCGCAATTCCACCTGCACCCGTCCTTTGGGTAATTTTTCGATGATTGCACGGCAAAATGCCGCCGCATCGTGCATTTGCAAATGCAGTTCATATTCAGACTGCATTTCTCGCAAAAGCGCGGCGTGCCGCTGTGCGCGTAAAATGCGCAGGCTGTTTTTATGAATCTTAGCTTTGATTTCGGCTTGCTGCTCTGGCTTTCCGGCTTCTAATTGCGCGGTCAATGCCAGCAGCGTTGCAATATAATTGTTGGTTTGATGCGTTGCAAATTGCGAAATCACTTCCAGATTCAATTCTTCCCTCTTGGGTATCAAACGCATCAGCAAGCTTTGGTGCACCGTCTGCACCTCTATCCCATATCCAATGCCATCGATTGTTTCCCGCAGATGTGCACTTTGGTTTTCCTGTAAACACAGTTCCAAGGCTTCACAGGTGTATCCAGACAAAATTTCTCGTATGGGCTGCAAAACGTCTGCCCGCAAAATCCTTTTTGCGCCCTCAGTCAGACTGCTGATGCGTAAATCTGCCGAAAGCTGCACAAATGCCTGATTTTCTACCGCCAGCATCGCCATCATTTGCCGCTGCAATGCCTCATCCTGCCATATACTATTCAAAAACTGGCTATTCAATTTGAATCTTCTCCCTGCAAACAACCCGAGCTTTTTCCCTCACTATATCGGCTCTCTCTAATTGTTCCATACGGCAACCAAAACATATTGCCGCTGTTCTTATCTACTTTATGCAAATTGCACCTTACTTTTCATGAAAAATCCTTCCAATTTCATTTCTTACATCCGTGTAAAAAAAGATTTTGCCCCTCCTTATTGGCTTATCTTGCATTTTGGTATCCTAATTCAGTATTATAGCACCCTAACGTGCCCAACAGCAAGGTTATATAAAACTTTCCTACATGAATTCGCTAAAAAAAATATTGCTTTCTGATATTTTTTTAACAGGTTTACACTTGCGAAAATCAGACAAAATAGTGTATAATACTTTTAACCAATTTATTATGGATATAACTTAGGAGGATTTACGCATGGGTATTAAAGTAGGCATCAATGGTTTCGGTCGTATCGGTCGTCTGGTGTTCCGCGCAGGATTGAGCAATCCTGACATTGAGTTCGTTGGCATCAACGACCCTTTCATGTCTCCTGACTACATGGCATATATGCTTCGTTATGACACGATGCACGGCCAGTACAAGGGTACTATTGAGTACACAGACAGCTCCATTATCGTTGACGGCAGAGAAGTAAAGTTCTTTGACAAGATGAATCCGGAAGAAATTCCGTGGGGAGAAGTTGGCGCAGATTATGTTGTTGAGTCTACCGGCGTGTTCACCACAACCGATAAGGCTTCTGCACACATCAAGGCTGGCGCAAAGAAGGTTGTCATCTCTGCTCCTTCCGCTGACGCACCGATGTTCGTTATGGGCGTAAACCAGGACGTTTACACCAAGGACATGACCGTGGTTTCCAACGCTTCCTGCACCACAAACTGCTTGGCACCGATTGCAAAGGTTCTGAACGATAACTTCGGCATCACCGATGGCTTGATGACCACCGTTCACTCCACCACTGCAACCCAGAAGACCGTTGACGGCCCTTCCAAGAAGGACTGGCGCGGTGGACGTGCAGCTTCCGGCAACATCATCCCTTCCTCTACTGGCGCTGCAAAGGCTGTTGGCAAGGTAATTCCGGAACTCAACGGCAAGCTGACCGGTATGTCCATGCGTGTTCCGACTTTGGATGTTTCTGTTGTTGACTTGACTGTCAATCTGGCAAAGCCGGCAAAGTATGACGAAATCTGTGCTGCAATGAAGAAGGCTGCTGACGGCGAGCTGAAGGGCATTTTGGGCTATACCAATGAAGAAGTTGTTTCTTCTGACTTCCTCGGCGACGCTCGTACCTCCATCTTCGACGAGAAGGCAGGCATCGCACTGACCGATACTTTCGTTAAGGTCGTTTCTTGGTATGACAACGAATGGGGCTATTCCAACAAGGTTCTGATGCTGATTCAGCATATGTCCTCTGTTGACAACGCTTAATTTGTTTGAAACAAAAAGACTTCGCAATTTTTGTTTCTTCTAAACGCTTCAAGTGTTTTAACTAAATAAGTTCTATTGTGATAACCCTTGAATAGGTGTGATACCCTCAAAGTATCATGAGATTCTGCAAAGAATCCCCTAAGTGTTATCATAACATGAACTTTAAGCACCTCTTATCAGAGTATTTTCTACTTTTGATAGGAGGTGCTTTTTTATGCTCTTAGAGGACTTAGCCGAGGAATTCAAATTCCACTGTGAATGCCGAAAACTCTCCCCCCAAACTATTAGAAACTATCAGATACAAATTAAATACCTGTTGCGGTATTTGCAAGAGGAACATGAGATCGTCCAATTAGAATCTGTCACGCCCAAACACATCAAGCAATTTTTATTGCTCATGCAGAAACGAGGACGGAAACCGCAATATATTAATGATCTGCTGAAAGCGTTCAAATGCTTTTTCAAGTATCTGTACGAGGAAAGCTACACGCAGGATGTTATTACCGACACCGTGAAAAAAGTTAGGCAGCCAAAAGTCATTATTCAAACCTTCAACGATAGCGAAGTAAAGCGGATGATAAATTATTTCAATGGCTATGATTATCTCAGCATCCGCAACAAAGCTATTATATGTATGTTTTTCGATACAGGCATTCGATTGAATGAATTGATAACCTTAACCGATGACCAGATACACAGTGACTATATCCTGATTCACGGAAAAGGAGATAAAGAACGCGTTGTCCCAAAATCTCCCTTTCTAGCAAAATGGATTTTCAAATACCAGAATGTGCGGACAAGTTATTTTTCTCGCAAGGTTATTAAATACCAGAATGTATTTCTGAGTAAGAACGGAAAGCCACTGACACACGAAGCTATTGAAAAAGTCATAAGAGATACAGGAGTAGCGTGTGAAGTGCGGTCGGAAGTTAGATGCTCTCCCCACACGCTCCGTCATACGTTTGCACAGATGCAGTTAAAAAATGGATTAGACCTTTATGCTCTATCCCGCTTGATGGGTCATGAAAGCATCTCTATCACCCAGAGGTATCTTGAAGGATTAAAGGATCGGGAAGTTTTAAAGGCGGGGACAAAAACCAGTCCACTTATGAATTTGTGAAAGGCAGGAACATCACACGGTTATCATCCCTTTAAAGAAAATCAGATGGGAACGAAATTTATCGATTGAGAAACTTGCATCCATGAGCGGGGTTAGCTGTAAGACAGTTATTAATGTAGAGGATGGAGATAAATACCCGCGCATAGACAAGCTGGTTCTGATTGCAAAAGCACTGGGACTTACCTTAAATGATCTGGTACAGGAAGTTTAACTTCTTTGGATAAAGCATTTCTGCATAATACGAATCCCCCTACATGGCATATAACAAGCCGTGTAAGGGGATTTTCTTGTGCATGATAATTCCCGCTCGATTCAGAAAAGTCATTCCTAGGGCATTCTGACACAATACAGGGGGGTGGCGTTTCATCCCGTCACCCTTGCAATACCCATGCAAAGCATCCATCAACATAATAGTATAAAATACCTGTTCTATTTTTCGTACACTTGTGGTCGAGCGGGTTGATTAAGCACATGTTCATTTCCATAACCGACAATATCGGTTTTGACTTTCTTCCCAAAAAGGAATAAAGTCCATAGCCTATTTCAAGGCAATAGAGCCTGTATGACGGCATTTATTCTTGGTAGCACAGTTTGACCTTAATGCCATTAGAAAGGATTCTGGGGCATGTGTGCTATGTTTATGTAATGGATTAAGGTACAGGTCACAGTGGGCAGTACCTTCAAGCCGTTCAATAATGACCGAGTTAAAATGTCAGAAGTTTTTCCGAGATTCTAATTATATCAAATGTACAATTAGAAACTGCAAGAGGAAAGATATCTCAACTATCCCTCACGGAGCGGGAGAGTTTTACTTGGTTTCATTTGAACCTGAGTTTGTTACATTCAGCTGCACCTCAAATATGGGGGACAGGTAAACAGATTACCTATGGTTCGCTCTCCCAAATCACCAGCAGTGATTATAAAGCAAAATAGCAATCTCGAGGTAACTGTCTGTTGCCTTGAAATATCAGGACTTTTATATCCTTTTCCCGCATTGTTGGGAAATATCAGGTCTATGTGATTCAGTTTCACTTAAAACAACAATGCTTGATATTTCAGTGAACAGCCCTTTCCAGATTTGGAAAAGGTCGAAAAAATGGTTGACGAGCGAACTGATTTTCGTTTGTCAGGCTTAGAAAATATTTCTCAAAGGGTTGATGCACCCTCATTCAAAGGTGCGTCATATTTGACTTACCTTCAATTGAAGGGGAGTTTACCACGTTTACTTGGTCGTGAGTGAACCAAAGTGGATCAGTTTCACTTAAAAGCGCAACCTTACTCCTATTCAGCGTATTGCTGTAACTGAAAAGTATAGACCTGTGTTTGAGAAAAAGGCTGAGGAAAATTTAAAAATTCCTACTGGTGGAGTGACTTCGGCAAATTTGCCAACGTCAGTTGAAAAAATTGACACTCGTGCAGAACTTGCTAAACTTGCTGATGTTGGTGAGCGTACATACAGTAAAGCAACTGCAATTCTCAATAGCGACAACGAGGGAGTGCTTAAAGCAACTTCCTCAAATTCAAGGTGCTTCCATTTTGCAAGGTGCTATCCGTCAAATATAACGGATAGGCTATGCGTCCAACTGGGTCAAATCCAACACAGTTCATAGGTATGCTTATTTTTACACATACCCCCATAAGCTACTGAACTGATTTTTAAGCTGAGTAAATATTTTTCTATTATTCAACGGGCGTAATTTTAAGCTGGTTGATTTCAAGCGTGGTCGAGTAAATCGACAACATTTCTCTGATAGCTGATTTTCAAGCCGCCCGTGTAGAACCATAATTTCCCCAATACTGGGGAAAACCTTGATTCAAGGTGCTGTGTGTACATTTATTCACATAGTGAGTGTCAAATTTGACGTGCAGGTGTACGAAATTCTACACATATCTTCAACTGTGTCAAATATAACCCGTTTCATTGGAGACAGTAATTTTTCCGAGTCCTCTTATAAATAGATGGTTGAAATTTCAAGCAGGGGTGCTGCATATTTGCGGCAGGGGTATCTATAATGCAGCTACCCTTATGGAGGACGAGATTTCATCCCCCTTTGATGAGGTACGGAACATTCTTCCGAACCTTTGTAAAGGTACATGAAATTTAGTGCTCCATCGTTGTAAGGGGTCGCAGATTTGATCCCCCTTGTTTTCAATAGCTGGAATCATTCTCAAGGTAACTGGTGGTGACCTTGGACATAGAAACTGATAGTAATACTGTTACTACCAGATGATAACCAGTCCAAAATTGGACGCATCTATTCTTTTAATGAAAACAGCAGACACATTTTGCAGATTCTCCTTTTTCTGTGCACCATGAAAACCGCAATAGTGCCTTGTTTTCAAGGGTTTTTCACTGATTCATCCCGCTTCAATTCAGTTTATCCAATGGGTCGGAGATTCTCCGTTCCCTTAAGTCAGTTTGCCATGCTCCCATAATTCATCACAGGACATGTCTATGACATCAAGCGGAAAACCCTTGTTAGAAGTAGGCTTGATATTCCGAAGTATCACAGCTGATAAGGCTTACCGTTGAATCATTTCCGATAGGAAAGTCCTTCACATTAGACGGGGCAGGAATAGGAGCATTGCTTTTCTCCAAATGGTAAAGCGTCAGACATAGTACATCCTGTGCCATGTCATGTGCATCATGTAAATTATCTCCTTGCGTATAGCAGCTTTCTAAATCAGGAAAATTAACTGAATAACCGTTTGTTTCCTTACTGAAAATCGCGGGATAAATGTATTTTGCCATAAAACTCACCTCTGATATAGTGTAGCAAGAATCGCAATTCTTAGCAAGCACAGCGCAGTATTATAAAGATTGAACCCCTATCGTATTGATAGGGGTTTTGTTATGTATGTGTTACCATTTGTATCCGCATTTTCCACATTGAAAAGTTTTGCTAATAGTTCCTGCTGCAAAAATGCCAAACGCCACGCCGCTTGCAACCTTTTTCCCAGTACCGATTTTACTAACATTAGTAGAGCCACAAGTTGGACAGTGAATCGTAGGTGTAGCATTAGCATTTTTCAAAGCTTGCTTACGGAATTGATCGTCAGCAAGGATTTTTTCTTTCTTATATTGCTCAAAATTATTTTGAGCAAATTTATAGTTGTTGAGTTTTTTCATAAAATCACTAAATGCAATACATAAAATAATAATTCCACCAATAATAAGACACCATCCTATAACTACTGGATTACCGTTCCCATCAGCAACACTTTTAGCAATCTCATATTCATCAGAGGTTGCGACCGAAGAGCAACCTAAAATAAAACACAGCACCCCACATATTGCAGCCGGTGTGGAATACTTCGGTTTTTCTGGCATTTGCACACTATCAGATCGTCGTTGTTCGGCTTGTTTATTTTCTTCTTCTGTTTTAATTTTAAATGCTTTCGTCCACTCATCCTTCTTGATTTTTTCAAAGTGCTCATTAATTGCATATCCGCACGATGGGCAAGTCGGAGCAGAATCACTAACATTCTCTTTCCCACATTCAGGACAATTTATAAGTGCCATGGTGAAACCTCCCACAATATACAGCGTTGAAAAATATATCATTTATATTTTACATCATGGCACACTATAAAACAACATAATTTCCAACGTTTTATATAAAAGAGAGTTCGTTTACAATGCCCTAAGACAAGGTAGCACCGTTTCCCAACAAGTTGAGAACAACTTATTTTTCGAGATCACCACCAGTGATTTTGATTTTATAAAAATATGAAACCAAGCGGGCACACAAAATCTATAGGGTCGTGTTTCACGCAGTCATGGGTACAGTATGTTTCATACCATACGCAATTATTAAATGTGTCGATGTGCTCAGATACAGCCGTTTCCATATGGGAGCGGTATTTTTATGTCTGAGTGCATACTTTTATGATGGCGCGGATAGGGAAACTAAAAGGGGTGGTCGAAATGACTACCCCTCACTTTAAGTGATTAAATAATTTCCGTAGGATATATTTTTCCTGAATCCAGCCATACGATTTGATACCCAATAATAGTAGCAATTTCTATCACTTCACTATATTTTATTGTTCCTCTAGTTAATTTATTTGATATATTTTGAGTCGTAGTTTGTTCCGATTCAGTACGGATTTTATTCATTTCTTTTACAATATCAGTGAGACTCCAACCGCTTTTGGCGATATAGGATTTAATCTCATTTCTAATTGCGTTATTACTTTTCTCATTCATAGTATAATAACCTCGATTCATTTATTTTCTTTTTTGTACAAAGATTATACCGTGTTAAAATAAACTATGCAATAACAAATAAAAAGTTTCAATAGAGTGTTGACATCGTATTCGACAGGGTGTAATATGACACTATAACAAAACAAAGCAACCAACCCCGACACCAAAAAGGAGGACAACACCGTGACACAGACACGCCAATTAACTAAATCCGACAAGACCTATATTGAGGTGCGGTATTCGCCAGACCGTGAGATCGAAACGGTACTACAGTGCACTGCTCTTGAGGACATGGAGCATCTCATTATTGGAATGCTACGAGCAATCCTGACCACTCAATCGGACTTTGCGACTGAGAATCTTATTGCGGCTGTAAACAGTGCAATCTATTATCATCAGGTTGATATGGTACACAACAGTATACCAAAAGCCTTGCTACAATAAGCATCTCAGCGTCAATTTCGCACGTTTAGCAATCACAGGTCAACTTATACCACCTAGCTTACAAGTGCTGAAATCCATGTAAAACACAAATAAATCAGAGGAAAACGAAGGAGTAAATACCATGAATACTATGACACAGACAACAGCCACTACATCCGTAAACACATTCAACACCATCGAATCTTTCATCGCAGACATCAACGCGAACGGTTTTAACTCATTCAGAGTACAGACCAGTAAGCTTTATACAGATTATCCAACAAATATGTATTGTGATAGCTTGTCTGTTGGGCAACACAGGTGGCTTCAAATAGATCGCACACTTACATATCCGCGCTGGTTCTACTTTGAATCTGCTTCCAAAGTTTGTTTTGACGGTAAAGTGATTTATCTAGTGTCAATTGGTGATGGGGTTCTTACCATTGAAGCCAATCATAAGGAAAGGAATCTGAATCCATGTGAGATTACTGATTTTAGCATAAACGCCTCCCTATAATAACTAACGTTTTTCTCCCTATAATAACTAACGTTTTTCTCTGAAAATCTCGCGTTTTCTTAAAATTACGCCAAATTCAAAAGAGCGATTGCGAAGCAGCACTGCATCCAGTGCACCAAATCAGGGAAAATGGGCATGACAACCAAAGCGTCGCTTGTTTTGCGATATTTTGGCGATGGTAACCCACTTTTCCTGCGGCAGCAAACCTCCCATGTCTAACAGGGTCATTGCCCTAAATTCCTTCGTCCTGCCTGCCCGCAGATGGGTGTCAGCGATGCTCCTTTGCCGAGTCCTTGCTCTAATGGTGTAATGATGACTGACTACCTGCTCTTTTGTCTTTGAATTGCTTTGCTACATGACCTGGCTGTGACGCTTCCGGCGAGGTCATTGTGCGGTATTGCCCTTAAGCTGCCATTGCTGCCGGACGGCGAATGTCCCCAAGCAACCGTACTGGATCATAGTCCTCATCTTTGGTCACAAGGGCGAAAAACACCCGAATCAGCTTGCAGCATAGCGCAATGAGCGATTGCTTTTTCTTCAGTGGATTGTCTTTGCGGCTCGTGTAGTATCCGTGGATTTCCCTAAATTCTTGATTTGTTGCTACCAGCGGCAGAATGGCGCGGAATAGTAGTGCCCGCAGGCGATGCCTGCCACGTTTGCTGATCCCGCTTTGCCCCCGGTGTTTACCGGAACTGTTTTCACGAATCGCGAGTCCGGCCAGTTTCTGAATCTGTTTTGGAGACTGGAAACGTCCCAAATCTCCAACCTCGGCAAAGAAACCAGCGATGGTGAGTAGTCCCACGCCCTTAATTGCGAGCAGTTTCAGTACCGACGGAATTTGCACGCATAGCTCTTCTACAAGCGCCATAACGCTGTCATATTGCGTATGCTTGGCATGATAGTCCTCCAGAAGCAACCGAATTTCCATGCGGGCGGCATTGCTACCCTCGGTGCAGCCCATGCTGTGTTTTGCCGCTTCGTACAGAGTCTGCGCTCTTTTCATTCCAACGGCCCGCAGCTTGTTTTTGCGCCATATCTGGTTGATTCCTTCTGCTCCTGTCTTGACGACATCTGCTGGCAATGGCATATTGCCTAGCACCAATAGGCTACTCTGTGCTTTGAAATCCCCAAACACCTCGTGATATTCAGGAAAGTAAATCTTGAGCCATCGCAGAATTCGGTTCTGGATTGACACCAGTTCCCGCACGATCCGCTCACGGCAGTTCATAGCGATACGCAGCTCCGCATACACCCCTTCCGGAATATATGGAACGTTATATCTTCCATCGATGACCAACTTGGCGATGGTTTTGGGGTCTTTGCTGTCTGTCTTGCTCGGATGATTATCATCCAGCTCCTTGCATTGCTTGACGTGATATGGATTGACCAGTACGAGCCGGATGTCTTGATTCTTCAGATATGACGCCAGGCTAAACCAGTAATGCCCTGTAGGCTCTGCGCCTACCATAATGTTGCTCTGTGTGGTCTCTCCAGACAAGCTTTTCATCCATGCCTGAAACTGTCCGAACCCTTCTCCATTGTTTGCGAAGCGAAACACACGACCCAGTTCCACGCCTCGCCAGTTAAATGCCCTGGCATAATGCGTTTCGCTGCCGATGTCCACTCCGATGACCATTGTCTCTGCTGTAACTTGACTTAACTTCTCATTTTGGGTAAAATTCATTTTGACGACCTCCGTTGTTTTTGAGTTGGGATTTCATCTGGACAGATTTCATCCTCTCTATCCTAACCGGAGGTTGTCTTTTTTGCAATTCCCGTTTTTACCCCTTACAGGAATGCTCCTTTAATGAGGAGTATATTGACTTTACAAGAAGTTACTATGACACTATTAATAGAGAGTATATACTCGTTGTAGATATGGACAAGCTGGGGACACTTACAAGGGAACAGCGGAGAGCCATAAATAAGCTTCTTGATACGCAAGGTACAACTGCTGATGATAATGCTCATACAGTCTATATTAAGATTTCTGAAAATTCGGAATGCAATGACTTTGACATTGGAATCTATATGCTTGATTCTGAAAAGCGGTTTAATTTCAGAACGAATGTTGTTAAGAATGTAGACCGAGATAAGGTTGACGCATTGAGGGACTTGGGAAAGACGCTGGACAAAGTTTATACATTATATGGGCTTCGCAATAAGGCTGATTTGCAGCCGCGAAAAGAGAGCAGACAGGTGGGCTGAAACACCTGTATAAATAGAAAACTCCGCTATTGCACCGAAATGCTTTAGCGGAGTTAATAATATTCACATAAATTTCAATGGTTCTATTTCAAGGTATACTTATATGCCTGTGCCCATAAAATCCCAAATTGATGCTATTTCTATTATACTACATAAGCAGAACGCAATCTGAGGGGATTGAACCTGTAGCAGCCGAGCGGGATTGAACTGAGGGCAATAAAAAATGCCCTCTCATATTGGAAGGGCAAGGAAAAATGTTTTCAAGAAAATTGTAATTTTGGGTTGACACGGCGCGCACAGAGTGGTAAGATAGAAGCCAACCATAATCGTAGATAACACAAATTCTCCAAACAAGCAAATGCCTGCATGGAGTAGGAGTGAGTACACGCTTTTCGGTTGTAGATGTTTTTCCGCTTGACACGATTGAGCAGCAAAAAAAACCAGAGCATAGCAAAGCTATACTAATCTCGTGTCCACTATTTGTATAGCTATATTACCACACTATTGTTTCGATGTCAATACAGAATTCATATTTGACCGCAAAAACTCTATATTGAGTGAAATGATGGTATGTAAAATGTTCGTGTCCGCTTTTTGTGAAAACAAGACACGAGATACGAAATACGGACACGAACCTGCATCTTGAAAACTGAATAAGAAAAAGGAATCAACATTTTAACTGGAGGAATTATGGATGGACGCTATGGAACTTGCAAGGGCAATAGAGCAACTTACACCAGTGCAACGAAATGCTATAGAGATACTTATAGAAGCCTGTATCATCTCCACTGACCCAGATGGTACTCGACTTACACCAGTAGAGCGAAAGCAACTAGACGCATCTATATTGGATACCGATACAATGCTACACACGGACTTAAAGCGGGAACTGGGGTTCTGATCTTTAAAGTCGCTACTGACGACTTTGAGCAGGGTGTAGATATGACCGCGATACAACAACAATGATATTGGTTGGGCAGCAGTGTCCTATCATTATATAGTAGGGATTCTTGCAGGGATAACATTCCCTCAAGAGCAAAACAACGAATGGAGAAAGAGGTAACTTTATTGAGAAGTATTGACGAACTAATTATTGACCCAGAACTTAGGGACTTGCTTCCCCCACTGTCACAGGATGAGTATGCGGAACTTGAAAAGAGCATTTTACAGAACGGACTTTTCGATACTATTAAGGTATGGGAAGATGAATCAACCGAGAAAACATATCTGGTGGATGGTCACAACAGATATAGTATTTGCAAAAAAAATAGTATCCCCATTGAATATTGGCACATACAACGGCTGTCTGGATATACTTTTGAAACAAGAGAATCTGTAATAAAGTATATGCTGGATAATCAGCTTGGGCGAAGAAATCTCACTCCTGCTCAAAGATATGCTATTGCAGCTAAGTACAGGCATGTATTTGAAGCACAGGCTAAGAAAAATATGTCTGCTGGCGGTAAAGGTTTGACAAACTTGTCAAAGGTTAATACCAGAGCGGAAATGTCCAAAGCCGTAGGGGTATCCGAGGGTTCAATCTCCAAACTGGACAAGATTTACAAGTCGGGCGATGCAGATATAAAGCAGAAAGTCTTGGATGATAAAATGTCTATTGATGCTGCGTATAAAAAGATCACTGGCAAGTCAACTAAGCAAGCAGGAAACTCCTTTTCCAATACGGATGAGTGTGACAGGGCTATTAAGGATTTGGAGCAAAAGGAGAAACAGCTGCAAGAGGAACGAGCACAACTATACTTACGCAGACAGAAGATTTTTGAGGAATCCCCTGAGGATGATCTGCATTGCGAAGTTGTAGAAGTAGGCAACGTGAATTTCTGGGGTTATGATTTTGACCACAAATATGTTTTTTATCTTGTGAAAAATGGAAACAGAAAAGAAATCCTTGAATTAAGTGATGGTGCGATCAGAACTGCGGAATCCATTTATGAGTGGGTGGATTTAAAAATGAAATCATTGAATCGCAATAGCCAACCGATAACGGCACACGAAAAGGCAATATTGTTGAGCAAGATTTTCGAGACGCAAGAGCAGTTTTTGGAAAATGAAAAAACATTTTCAGCAAATCAAGAAAAGTTCTTTGAATATACTGCACAGAACTGTATAAAGTCGAAAACAATTCGATGTGCACCAGATATCAAGGAAATAATCACTGACATAGTTAATGCAGGATATAAGGCTCTGGCGAAGAAGTATCATCCTGATGTTTCAAATGACAGCGGACAGCAGATGCAAAAGATTAATGAAGCAAAAAATGTATTGGATAGTTTGATAAGCTGATAGTACATAGTTTGGATTGTCCTTCTGGGCAGCAGTGCTCCCGCACGGGGGGGCATCCACGAAATGCTTGCAGCATCACGTGTCTGCAATTGAAATTTTTATTGTGAGCAGTGTAAAAACGGAGAGAATTAATTTGGAATATAGACATTGATATTTTTCATATTGGTAACCTCACATTTTATATTGTTTCAATAACTTATTATGTAAAAATAGAGATAAATCATTTTGTAATATACATGTCTATATTATCAAATAATCACTCCCTATTTTTACACCGAACTAATTATAATGAAAGGAATAAGAACGATTACGATTATTATTGAAAATGTAAAAACAGGAGATGTGTTTCCCACAGAAACCAAATTATTAACAACAGTTGGTTTTAAAAAGCCGACAGACAGTAAGACGAAAAAATATCAGATTAGAGAATTGCAAAGGTATTTGTCCTATGAAAAAACTGGTAAAACATCTAGGGGTAAAGTCACCAATGAAATTGTCATAACTGAGATATATGATGAACCAGAAGAGAAAGAAGATAATCGTTGCAACAATGGTTCAAGCGTTATATCCAATAAGATACATGATTATATCGTCAGCAATTTGGAATATTCCTATCTTCCTGTAGTGGGCAGCAAAAGCAGTATCATCCGACAAGTTGGCTTATTAGATAGTGATTTTTGTGATTGCTACTACAACTTTGATGAAAACCCTTTCTTTCATGTAGTAGATGAAGAAGAAGTTCCATATTCCGCAGTAGAAAAGGAATTTTTCTTTGACTATTGTGATAAGGTCATGGGTAGCTATAAGAACCGGTTGCAAAGAGTGCTTGACAACATGGGTGATGCTATCACTATTGAGAAATGCTACCAGACCAGTAAACTGACAATGAGCAAATACGGCAACGAGTATTATGCAACTGAGGAGATTCTTGATGATGAAACGATAGCTAAAATCAATAAAATCAAGGAAGATGTTGAATTTACATATGGTGTAGTTGAAAAAAATGAAAAATGGAAAATATATAGCAGCAGAAGCAAAGCCAAGAAATTCCATGAAGATTTTATTGGACAAGTCAAAACCCTATTGAATGATGAAACCATAAAAAATTGCTATGAGATTCTTTATGTTACACGCAATGAAGATTCAGAGGAAGAATTGGAACATAAGTATGATGGCGATTCAGAGAAGTTGAACATAGCACAAAGCAAATTCGCTGAGGATAAAATTTTGAGCACTTTAAAAATGACTTACAGCGTCTATGATGGACGTAGAATGGAATTTGTTAAAATGCCGAAATACAATGCCGAAGATATATCGGATGATACTATCAAGGATTGTATGGAAATGGTAAATCGAAGTATTGATATGACCATAGATGAAAATACAGGTGAAGTATTCTTTAGCAATGAAGTTTTAGAAAGATTATCTGCACCTACATCAGAATTTCGTCCTAAAACGGTTGACAATATTTCTAGCGATGAGTGGAGAAATATCACAGATTCTGAGGGTTGGGGGTCAGCTAATCCGATGAATATACGCCGTGGAGCATAGCATTTCTGCATTGATAATTCTGGTATTATAATGTGTATGAATGAAAGGGAGTATGGATTGACCTACTCCCTTTTTGCTTGGTTTATTGGTGAATATGCGTTTGGAATAGAAATTTCTCAGTGAATGGATTGCTTTTCAATATCGAACCGAAGTTTCAAGGATATTGTTTTCGTGATATTTGAATATGTTTTCTACTTAAATTCATATATTGATATATATTTAACAATATTGCAAACAAAACAACTCTGCCCTCGAAAGCATTCCCGAAACACTCATGCTCATTGACAGTCCGCAAAGGTGTACCTTTATGAACAGGAAAATATCCGAAAATATCAGCCTGATTTCCATTCGTAAAATACCGAAATTATTTACGAATATGTTCATAAACTAATTGACTTTTACGAACAATATGCTATAATATGGTTATCCCATCAAACGAAAGAGGTTGCTGCTATGAAAAAGATTTATGGCTATGCGCGCGTATCGACCAAAGAGCAGAATTTGGATCGTCAGATTGAAGCATTAAAACAGTGTGGCATAGACGAGCGGGACATTATCACCGATAAAGCATCTGGTAAGGATTTGAATAGACAGGGTTATCAGTCCTTGAAGAATACTATGCTCAGAGATGGTGATACATTGGTCATTAAGTCTCTGGATAGACTGAGCCGCAACAAGAACCATATCAAGCGGGAATTGGAGTATTATAAGGATCATCATATCCGCATCAAGGTTATCGACCTACCTACTACAATGGCTGAGCTGCCAGAGAGTCAAGCGTGGATGTTTGATATGATAAACAATATCTTAATTGAAGTCTTGGCAAGTATGGCAGAGCAGGAGCGTATCACGATTAAGCAAAGACAGTCTGAGGGTATCACTATAGCAAAAGAGAAGGGCAAGCACTTAGGCAGACCTGTTGCCGAGTTTCCGAATGACTGGATGCAGATATATAGCATGTGGAAAACAGGGCAAATGACCGCTAATAAGGCAATGGAGATATTAGACCTGAAACGCACAACCTTTTATAAGTTAGCAAAAAAATATGAGAGCAGTTTGTAAGCTGCTCTCAGCCTGTAGACAAAAGGGTCGAAGCACCTCTGGAATTATGGTATAATTAAACCATAAGGACAGGGGTGTTTTTGATGTATATAAAAAAGGACAGAGGACAGCAAAAACAAATAAAATTTGTAAGCATAGAAGATTTGGTACCGAAAGACCACATTTTAAGGGACATCGACAGAGCGATTGATTTTAATTTCATATATGACGAAGTAAAAGGACTGTATTCCGAAATAGAATGGGGCAAACCGGGAATCGACCCGGTAGCACTGTTTAAAATAGTGTTCATACAATACTTATTCGGAATCCGCAGTATGCGGCAGACCATTAAAGAGATAGAAGTAAATATGGCATACCGCTGGTTCATCGGGTATGATATCGGAGAGAAAATCCCCCACTTTTCTACGTTCGGAAAGAACTACACACGCCGATTTGAAGGAACAGATGTGTTTGAACGAATATTCACACATATTTTGAATGAAGCGGTGGATTGCGGATTTGTGGATGCAAGCGCGATATTCATAGACGGTACGCACATAAAGGCAAGTGCAAACAAGAAAAAGAGCCAGCCTGCGGAAATTGAAATTCAGGCAAGAAGCTACCAAAAGCAGTTAGATGAGGAAATCGCAAAAGACCGGGGACTGCACGGAAAAAAGCCGCTGAAAAAGGATGACGGCAATGACGATGACCAACCGCCCACACCTCCGGCAACAAAAACAATCGCGCAAAGCAAAACAGATCCAGAGTGCGGAATGTTCCACAAGGGAGAACATGAAAAGCAGTTTGCCTATGTAGCGAATACCGCATGTGACAAACACAATTTTATACTGGACTTTGTACTGGGTGCAGGAAATATTCATGACAGCATGATGTTCAGCAGTGTATATGAAAAGGTTTTAAAAAAGTTTCCGGAAATACAGGCTGTTGCGGTAGATGCAGGATACAAAACTCCGGCAATTATGAAAGAAATCATTGACAGTGAAAAAATTCCTTGTGTGCCATACAAACGTCCAATGACGAAAAAAGGATTCTTTAAAAAGTATGACTTTGTGTATGATGAATATTTTGACTGTGTGTTGTGCCCAAACAAGCAGGCCCTAACATATTCTACAACCAATCGGGAAGGATACCGTGAATACAAAAGCAACACTGAAATTTGCAAAAATTGTCCTATGCGTTCCCAGTGTACAGAAAGCAAAGCCTGTCAAAAGGTTGTAACCCGGCATATTTGGGAGCCATACATGGAACTTGCTGAGGATTACCGGCATACTCCCGAGTATCGGGACATTTACAAGTTAAGAAGCGAAACCATTGAGCGTGTTTTTGCCGATGCAAAAGAGAAACATGCCATGCGTTATACTCAGCTACGTGGACTGCAAAAGGTGAAAATGCAGGTCACGCTTACTTTCGCGTGCATGAATTTAAAAAAGCTGGCGACATGGAAGCGAAGAACGGGCATGCTGCCGCCACCTTTACAACACTTTATCAATCAATTGGCCTATTTCTATTGCTTGTTTCTAAATACAAATCAAAAAGGTACTCTACGCGTTGCGTAAAGTACCTTTTTGTCGACGGTCTGAGAGCAGTTTGTAAGCTGCTCTCTTTTTCTATGTAGGGGGTAGTTTACATTTTGTTTGGGATGATTATTTGCTGAAAACTGCATAGCTGATGGTTCTCGCTCACAGGTGGTGGTTTGGGTGTCGAAGGTGTGCGTGGTGCAATGAATGCAGAATTATCAAATAAGCAAATATCCATACAAGATATTGTACTAAATTTATATTTTTGGTAAAATAAATAAAAAGTAGTTTTATTTAGATATAAAGAGAGGATACGAAATATGTTAAAAAGACAGATTGTTGGGGATATCAGAGGAAAAGATGAAAAGCGATCATTTTATTATTTTTATCCTCGATTTGAGATACTAGGAAACGGGATGCTTAAAGAAATCATGCCTGCCGAATTCCCTAATCGAGGAACGATTTTTTTGCACGTTGATTCTAGTGATAACGATATGAATATTGCAAATAATCAAATCGTAATAATTGACGCAATGATTAAGTCAATGTCAAACTATGAAATTTACAATCCCAATAGCTGTAAATACTCTATAGATAATAAGACTAGTGAGATAATGCCATTGGAAGATCATCAAGCTATTGAAATTTTGGAAATTAAGAACAGGACATTTGAAGATATAATCAAACATGAAGCCTTACGTTATGTTAAAATCGGTGCATTACCATTAAACAAAAGTGTTATGGTGAATGTGGGGGAGTATGTATATGGCATCTTTCTAATTCACGGCATTTCTGATTCCAAAGATGTAGTTTCACATGAATTCAAATTAAATGAGACCATAGAGCAACGAAAATCAGGAAACTATGTAATTTACCAATATAGATTAGCGGATTTAAAGCCTTATATCTATGCATATACACGTTTTGTTTCGATAGAACAAATAGAGGAAAGAAATTTTATCTTTGATATTAAATCTATAAATGTTAAGCCTGTTGCATCACTGATGTTTAATATGGAAAAGGAAAATGATGGTGCTTCATTGATTCAAACAGAAGAAATAGCTTTGGAAAGCTTGCAGAATAAGATCGCAACAAAGCAAGAAGAAATTATCAAACTTGATAATGCAATTGATGATAGGAAAGAACTTTTGAGCAGTATTATAGAAGAAAGTAATGTGCACAATCGAGAATTGGACAAGGCGAGGACACAAATAGACGAACTGGATACTATATACAGACAGCGAATTATTGATGTGGAAAAAATTAATACTCAAATTAAAGAAAAAATCTGTGAATTTGACAGCATATACAATGAATTTGAAAAGAAGATGTTAACAAAGGCAATGAATAACCGCGAGGAGGATTTGACAAAAAAGATTTTTGAATTTGGGAATATTACCTCGCGGGAAAATTCTTCTAAAGCAAGGCGGCTAAATTATGATGATTTATGTAAAGCAACTGACTGGGAAATTAAAATAGAGGATTTGCTGTCAAGATTCAATATAGTATTCGAAAATGCAGGAAGAAAATTAAAAAGTGAGGATATTCTAAATTATTTGATTTGCATTACACAAAGATTTGTAACTGTATTTGCAGGAGCACCCGGAGTAGGAAAGACTTCTCTAGCTGCATTAATTTCTAAGACGCTAGGTCTTTATGAGCATAGGTTTGCACAGGTATCAGTTGAACGTAACTGGACGTCCTATAAAGATTGGGTGGGATATTATAATCCACTGACAGGGCAAGTAGAGAAAGCGCCTACAGGTGTGTTCGATACTTTTTCTAATCTCGATTATGAGTGTAATCAAAATATAAAAATACCGCAAATCATATTGTTAGATGAAGCAAATCTTAGTCAGATTGAACACTATTGGTCGAAGTTCTTATTAAGCTGCGATCCTACGGATAGCAATAAAAATGTATTTGAAGTTAGTGAATTTTGCTCATTTAAGCTTTCAGAAAGTCTACGATTTATTGCCACAATAAATTTTGACCATACAACAGAAATGCTATCGGAAAGATTTTTGGATAGAGCATGGGTTATCTTGATTGAAAACCCATCCCTGTTGTTCAACGAGTATTCTGAGAAGCATGTAGAAAACTTCGATAGAATGGTTAGTTATGATGCAATTAAAAGTCTTTTTTCTCCGAAAACGGGTGAAAAACTTGCCACGAAAGTTTTGGACGTATTTCAAGAGATAATCGAAGTGTTTTCCAATTCAAAAAAGCACATCAGTCCCCGATCACAAAAAGCGGTAGAAGCCTACTGCTTGGTAGCACAGCGATACATAGGGTATTACAAAAACTGTGAGTTAAAGCCGTTAGACTATGCTCTTGCTCAAAAGGTACTTCCTTTAATCAATGGGTATGGAGAAGGGTATAAAATGATGCTCGAAGCATTAAATAGGAAATTCGATACATATAACATGGATATTTGTAAGAAAATTGTGTCTGATATATTGCTGAGTGGTGAAGCACAACATGGATATTATCAATTTTTTGGACGGGTTTAGGCAAAAGATGCTTTTCAGAGGTGATATAGTTTGATTTTCGAACTCTTAAATAGCAATGATGAAGTCATAACAAAGATCATATTGCAAAACGATACCCCTGCTACAGGTGGGGTATCAGAAAATATCTTCTATGAGGATTGGAGATATAAATTTAGAATATATGTTCCTAAAACGGATGTGAATGAGATAGTAGTTTTTTTAGATGAAATGCCCGTAGAACTAACTCGGACTCTGGATAGTGACATATGGGTATCAAAGTGTGAAAGGCATTTCGAAAATTATTTTGGGTTGATATCAATAACTGTAAAAATAAACGAACAGTTATTTCGCAGCAGCCATTACCGCTTGGCTACAAGGAAACAGCAAGATAAAAATATTGAGACTATGATGGATGAGATTGAAAACATGCAGCGAGGATTGCTAGAAGTTTGTTTTAAAAATTATAGCATTGCAAGACGCAAAAGTGGTCTGTACAATGGAAGCACGCCGGAATCGACAATAGAAATTCACAATAAGCTAATTTGCATGTTTCAAGAGCAATATGTATTCTTTAGAAAAAGTACAAAATCCAAAATATCCCAAACGGATAGAATACAGAAATTACATAGCGTTAATAGAATGGGTTTGAATGAAGTTGTTTGGGTAACACAAAATCCAACGGTACTTAAAGAATGCATCAAGGACTCCAACATTAAGATTAGAGGTCGGAGCTTTTATCCAGAACAAGTCATGACGCAAAAAGATATAAATACGTTTGATATATATGAAAACAGACAAATACTTGCATTTATTCGCCATCTTAGTGAGCATATTGCGAAAATCAAATATATTATTATGCAGTATAGGACTAAGGCAATACAATCTCTAATTACATCGGAAACTATGGAGCGTGATTATGATATATATTCTAACTCCGTAAATAGGAAGTTGGTATTAAAATATACGAAGATGGAGAAAGAATTGTCCTATATTCAAGAAGAGTATCAGCGCATATACCACATGTATAACGATATATTTAAGTTGAATAGCAACACTATATTTGAATCCCCGCGCATTTCATTTACATTTATAAATTTGTTTCACTATAGAACGATATTCGACAATATGGTTTTGTGGTGGAATAATTACAGAAGATTAAATTTTGTCGGCGAGTCGTTTTTAATGAGATTGCAACAACTTCCACAAATTTATGAGTATTATTGCTTATTGCGCCTAGTTCATACTATTCAAGGCTTGGGGTATAAGATTTGTAACAGTGACCTACAGGAACAGAGTGGTGCAGATCACGTATTAAATGATATTTATGAATTTGAAAATGAGTTGCTCCAATCAAAGTTAACGCTTTTTTACACGCCTAAAATTGGTCGTGTTCCAGTAGATAATAAACACTTCGATGACTTATATGTGGTAAAGGCTGAGTCTACGTATCTTACGCCTGATTATTTAATAAAGTTTGAAAAAGGAGATAAAGTGCTATATGGTATATTAGACGCAAAGTTCACTATCGAAAAAAATGCTACCAAACATTATTTGCCTGTAGAGACGTTAAAGTACGTGCATGGCATAGGTTCGACAAAAAATCTTCACAGCATGGTATTCATGTGGTTATTATATCCAGATTTCCATGGGGAAAAGATTAAGGCAGTGCAGAAACCATTAATAGATCATATTGTGTATCCTTCTGTAGGTGTCTATTCAGTAAATCCAGATGTATCCCAAAGTAACACATCTGACTTTTTTAAGAATCTACATGATTTATTTCTGACTTATCCTAATAAACAGTAACTATCTTGCTCCAAGACAGTATCAATGAAGAAAAAGTCTTGACTGGTTCAAAACTGGTCAGGCTTTCTTTTTGCTTTGGGGTGAAATATCTGATACCGAGCGGGCGTTATTTTACGGCTACTCACACCATGCAATGGCATGGGTAGAAGCAAAGAAAAGTTCCATTGACACCACTTCCAATTTATGATATTCTATTTTAAACAGTGAAATACGTTCGCTGCTGTGTGAAGATAGCTTCACGCAAAATCCCATTGAAAACATCTGATAATTGACGGGCATAAAACACTTGAAACCCTTGTAACACAAGGCTTTTCAGAATTTTTAGAAGATTATAGTCTTTTACAAACGAATGGGGCTACTCCAACAAGGTTCTGATGCTGATTCAGCATATGTCCTCTGTTGACAACGCTTAATTTGTTTGAAACAACATATCCAGATTAAGTAAAAACGTTCTATTATGATTTCTGTTTTCCTTTAACGAAAACCACGATAGCAAAAGATATTTCTATTATGAAACACTTTGCTTAGAAATGATTGAAGGTTTAACACCTCCTGTTTCGGTATACTCTACCGAAATGGGAGGTGTTTTTTTATACTTTTGGCGTAGAAGCGGTATTCATAACGGCGAATTTGCGGATGCGTTTCGCTGCCAATGACCAAAATTATCGGATAGAACAGCAGACAACTGGGGGAAGCAAATCCAGTATTCGCTAGACGGTCTAAGGGACACGAACAATTAGAAGATATGACACCTAGAAATGGGATGAAGTTTTGGAGAAGAATTGTGTTTTCAGCAAAATGCAGTTTTCTTTTTAGGAAAAATATAGTATAATTGATATGAATATTTTGACGCGTACCACTACTTTTTACATGAGGTGATCTGAATGAGCTACATTGCAGAATATGAACGTTGGCTTTCCCGTCCAGAACTATCCGAAGAGGAACGTGCAGAATTGGTGCGCATTCGAGAGGATGCGGGAGAAATCGAAAGCCGTTTCTATGGTCCATTGTCGTTTGGCACAGCAGGTTTGCGGGGAACGCTGGGCATGGGATGGTATCGCATGAATCGCTTTACGGTGGGACAAGCGACACAGGGGCTGGCAAATCTCGTGGTATCCAACGGAAAGGAAGCGATGGAACGCGGCGTTGCCATTGCCTATGACTGCCGCCATAAATCTACAGAATTTGCACAATTATCTGCGTGTATCTTGGCTGCAAATGGCGTGAAGGTGCGGTTGTTTGATGAATTGCGCCCAACGCCAGAGCTGTCCTTTGCCATTCGCCACTATGGATGCATGGCAGGCATCAATATCACCGCAAGCCACAACCCCAAGGAATATAACGGCTACAAAGCCTATTGGGAGGACGGCGCACAGCTGCCGCCCGCGGAAGCGGATGTGGTTGCGAAGGAAATGGCGTCCATCGATTTGTTTGAAGATGTGAAAACAGGCGATTATGACACGTTTGTGCAAAACGGCATGATTACGATTTTGGGACAAGAAACCGATGAAATCTATTTGGGCGAAGTACTCAAGATGTCGGTCAATCCGGATTGTGTCAAGCAAGTCGCTGACGAATTTAAACTGGTGTATACGCCGTTTCATGGGGCAGGATACCGCCTTGTGCCGGAAATCTTAAAACGGTTGGGGTATCAGCACGTGCTGTGCGTGCCGGAGCAGATGCAAATTGATGGCGATTTCCCAACAGTGGTCAGCCCCAATCCGGAAAACAAAGAAGGCTTTGCGCTCGCCATTGCGCTGGCAAAGGCAAACGATGTGGATTTGATTATTGGCACTGACCCAGATGCAGACCGCACAGGCATTGTGCTGCGCGGACGTGACGGAGAGTATGTGACGCTGTCCGGCAACCAAGTCGGTGTGCTGCTGATTGAATATCTCATCACCGCAAAAAAGCTGACAGGCACGATGCCAGCACATCCTGCGGTGCTGAAATCCATTGTCACCACCGAAATGGCACGGGTGGTATGCGAACAAAACAACGTGGATTGCTTCGACACCTTCACCGGCTTTAAGTTCTTGGCAGAAAAAATTAAAGCGTTGGAAACCGCAAAATCACACGAATACATTTTTGCATATGAAGAATCTTATGGGTACTTATGCGGGGATTATGCGCGGGATAAGGACGCTGTGACGGCATCCTTGCTGATTGCGGAGATGGCGGCGTACTATCGCACACGCAGTATGACATTGTATGAAGCGATGGAAAAAATTTATGAAACTTATGGATATTTCTCCGAGAAAACCATTTCCATCACAATGCCGGGCGTGGCAGGCTTAACCCGCATGGCGGAACTCATGCAGGAGCTGCGCACGACACCGCTTACCACGATTGGAACAGCGGGTGTTGCGGCAGTGCGTGATTATCAAAGCGGCGCGCGCAAGGTGCTGGCAACCGGTGCCGTGGAGCAAATGGAGCTGTCTGGCTCCAATGTGCTGTATTATGAGCTGGAAGACGGCACAAGCTTTATCATTCGTCCCTCTGGTACAGAACCCAAGGTGAAGGTGTACATCATGGCGCGTGGTGAAACCCATGCACAGGCAGATGAAAAAGTGAATGCCTTGGTGGGTGCTGCAACAGAAATCGTCAAATAAAAAAGCAATGTGGGGCAAACAAAAAATCCTGTGTTTTCACACAGGATTTCAGCCTGTAGACAAAAGGGTCGAAGCACCTCTGGAATTATGGTATAATTAAACCATAAGGACAGGGGTGTTTTTGATGTATATAAAAAAGGACAGAGGACAGCAAAAACAAATAAAATTTGTAAGCATAGAAGATTTGGTACCGAAAGACCACATTTTAAGGGACATCGACAGAGCGATTGATTTTAATTTCATATATGACGAAGTAAAAGGACTGTATTCCGAAATAGAATGGGGCAAACCGGGAATCGACCCGGTAGCACTGTTTAAAATAGTGTTCATACAATACTTATTCGGAATCCGCAGTATGCGGCAGACCATTAAAGAGATAGAAGTAAATATGGCATACCGCTGGTTCATCGGGTATGATATCGGAGAGAAAATCCCCCACTTTTCTACGTTCGGAAAGAACTACACACGCCGATTTGAAGGAACAGATGTGTTTGAACGAATATTCACACATATTTTGAATGAAGCGGTGGATTGCGGATTTGTGGATGCAAGCGCGATATTCATAGACGGTACGCACATAAAGGCAAGTGCAAACAAGAAAAAGAGCCAGCCTGCGGAAATTGAAATTCAGGCAAGAAGCTACCAAAAGCAGTTAGATGAGGAAATCGCAAAAGACCGGGGACTGCACGGAAAAAAGCCGCTGAAAAAGGATGACGGCAATGACGATGACCAACCGCCCACACCTCCGGCAACAAAAACAATCGCGCAAAGCAAAACAGATCCAGAGTGCGGAATGTTCCACAAGGGAGAACATGAAAAGCAGTTTGCCTATGTAGCGAATACCGCATGTGACAAACACAATTTTATACTGGACTTTGTACTGGGTGCAGGAAATATTCATGACAGCATGATGTTCAGCAGTGTATATGAAAAGGTTTTAAAAAAGTTTCCGGAAATACAGGCTGTTGCGGTAGATGCAGGATACAAAACTCCGGCAATTATGAAAGAAATCATTGACAGTGAAAAAATTCCTTGTGTGCCATACAAACGTCCAATGACGAAAAAAGGATTCTTTAAAAAGTATGACTTTGTGTATGATGAATATTTTGACTGTGTGTTGTGCCCAAACAAGCAGGCCCTAACATATTCTACAACCAATCGGGAAGGATACCGTGAATACAAAAGCAACACTGAAATTTGCAAAAATTGTCCTATGCGTTCCCAGTGTACAGAAAGCAAAGCCTGTCAAAAGGTTGTAACCCGGCATATTTGGGAGCCATACATGGAACTTGCTGAGGATTACCGGCATACTCCCGAGTATCGGGACATTTACAAGTTAAGAAGCGAAACCATTGAGCGTGTTTTTGCCGATGCAAAAGAGAAACATGCCATGCGTTATACTCAGCTACGTGGACTGCAAAAGGTGAAAATGCAGGTCACGCTTACTTTCGCGTGCATGAATTTAAAAAAGCTGGCGACATGGAAGCGAAGAACGGGCATGCTGCCGCCACCTTTACAACACTTTATCAATCAATTGGCCTATTTCTATTGCTTGTTTCTAAATACAAATCAAAAAGGTACTCTACGCGTTGCGTAAAGTACCTTTTTGTCGACGGTCTGAAATCCTGTGTTTTCACACAGGATTTTTTGTTTGCAGAGAAAGGGCTTAAGCATTTGCTGCTTCGTCAGCATCGGCAGCGGGGTGCTTGCGGTGCTTTCGGCGTGCCATGCGCTCGGTCAAGCTGTCTAGCAAAGAATAGTAAACCGGCGTAAAGAGCAAGGTCACGATGGTGGAAATCACCATGCCGGAAATCATGACAACTGCCATCGGCTGCATGGATTCCGAACCCGAACCCAGACCCAATGCCATGGGCAGCAGCCCCAAGCAGGTGGTCATGGTGGTCATCAAAACCGGACGAACACGACGCGGGCAAGCGTTGATGATGGCGGTGTTTTTATCCTCGCCTTGCTTGCGGCGCGTTTGGATATAGTCAATCAAGACGATGGAGGAGTTAACAACCGTGCCTGCCAGAATGATGACACCGATGACGGCGGTCATGGAGATGGGATTGTTTGTAATCGGCAGACCGAACATCGCACCCAGCAGACCAACCGGCAGAATCACCATGACCATGACGGGCAAAATGAAGGATTCATATTGGGATGCCAAAATGAAATAGACCAGCCCCATAGCAACGAGCAGTGCATAGCCCAAAGATTGCAGAGAATCCATGATTTCTTCCATTTCACCACCGGATTCGTAGTTGATGCCGTCAGGGAGCGTATAAGCATCCAAAACCGCCTGCGCCTGCTGATTGAGTGCGCTGGTGTTGCCGGAAGCAGAGTCGCCTGTGATGGTGATGGTACGGCTTTGGTTGACGCGGTTGATTTCCTGCGGGGTCAAGGTCACCTCAACGTTGGCAATCAAGCTCAGCGGAATGGTGCCGCCGGAGGAGGTGCTGATGGGGATGGATTTCAGCGCGTCCAGACTCTTGGAGGAAGCGTCATCGCCCTTGACCGTGACGGTGATTTCGTCACCGCTCATGCGCAATTCAGTGGCGGATTGCCCTGCCAGCTCTGCACGCACCATTGCGCCCACAGATGCCGCATTCAAACCGAATTGCGATGCGGTCATGGAATTCATGGTCACGTTGACACTCGGCACACGGTCAGAAGCGGAAGAAGAAACATCCACCGCATCGGGAATCTGCTTGAGCTGCTGCACCAAATCGCTTGCGGTGGCGGTCAGCACGTCATAGTCATCTCCGCGCAGCTCTACGGACAGTGCCGCACCCGACATGGACGACATACCAGAGTTGTCGCTGGACTCGGTGGTCATTTTTGCGCCTGCAATGTCGGTTAAACGGTTGCGCAGGTCGTTTGCAATTTCAATAGACCCGCGTTTGCGGTCTTTTGCCTCCACAAGGTCGACATTGACAGTGACACCGGAGGAGTCTGAGTACATAGATGCTTCGGTGCTGAAGGAAACGCTTTCCGTTTCCGCAATTTGCTCCAGCGCAATGGTGGCAACCTTATCTGCAATGGCTTCGGTTTCGGAGAGCTCTGCGCCGACCGGCATTTCGATGGAAACCGCAACGGCACCTTGGTCCATTTCGGGCATCATAATGACACCCTTTGTGGCAACCGACACAATGATGCTGAAAATAAAGCCGATAACCATGGCAAAAGAAATAAAGATTGCGACACGGCGTTTGTTGAGGAAAAATTGCAGCAGCCTTTTATAGCTGCGCATCAGGGGCTTTTCCTGCAGCAAATCCGTGGTGTCCACCGAAGCCATGAGGTGGGAGTCATCCGAACGGTCGAGCAGGATGTAGCAAAGCAGCGGCACCAACGTGAGCGCAATAATCAGAGATGTGGTAATGAGCGCCACAATCGTCAGCGCAAATTCACGGAACATCATGCCAACGATGCCATCCGTCATGCTGATGGGAAGGAATACCGCGATGGTGGTCAGCGAGGAAGCGGTGATTGCCATCGCAACTTCGCCGGTGCCCTCTACGCAGGCATCCCAACGGCTTTTGCCATCGGTGCGGTAGCGGAAAATATTTTCCAAAACCACAATGGAGTTATCCACAATCATGCCAACGCCCATGCCCATGCCGCCAAGCGACATAAGGTTCATGGTCAAATCCAGTGCCTGCATAATCAGAAAAACGGATACAATACAAATCGGCATGGAAATAACCAGAATTGCCGTGGCATTGACGCGCCGCAGAAAGACAAACAGCACCAGTGCCGACAGCAGCACGCCAAACACAATGTTTTGCGTGACGGAAGCCACGGATTGGTTGATGAAATCAGACTGGTCGCTGAGCAGTGTCCAGTCCAAAGACGGATTGTCGGCGGTCAGGGCATCCATAGCAGTCTTGGCACGTTCGGCAACCTGCACGGTGTTGACACCAGACTGCTTGTTGACAGACAACACAATGCAGGGGGTGCCGTTGATTTTTGCAATGCTTTCCTGCTCCTGCGGTGCGAGTGCGACATCTGCCACCTCGGACAGGTGGATGGAGCCGCCAGACGGCAGCGGAATCATGAGATTTGCAATTTCATCGACCGAGGTAAATTCACCATCGGTGCGGACAGAGAGCGACTGGCTGCCGCTGTCCACCGAGCCGGCAGGAATGGAAACGTTTTGGGCATCTAAAATTTGGGTGAGGTAAGAAACGGTCAGTCCGTAGCCTGCCATTTTGTCGGCATAGGTGTTGATGGCGACTTCGTTGTCATACCCGCCGGAAACATCAACAGAGGCAACGCCGTCCAGTCGTTCCAGAGAGGGGGCGAGGGTGTCATCGGCAAGCGATTGCAGGGTGGGCAAATCCGCACCCTTTAGCCCCACCGTTACCACAGGCATGGCATCCACATCGATGGACATGACCATGGGGGTGGATGCATCATCGGGCAGGGTGCCTTTGACGCGGTCAATTTTATCCCGCAAGTCAATCAAGGCATTGTCCAAATCTGTACCATCGGCAAACTGGATGATAACCATAGAAGAGCCTTCGGAAGAGGTGGATTGCAGGGTGTCCATGCCCGAAACGCTGGCGCAGGCGGATTCGATGGGACGCGTCACCAGATTTTCGATTTCCTCCGGACCTGCGCCGGAATAAGAGGTTTGTACCACTGCCACGGGAATTTCCATGTTGGGATAGAGCGCAAGCGGCAATGAAAAATATGCCATGACGCCAAAGATAACGATGATGATACACGCCAAAGTGGTGGCAACGCGATGTTTGATGGAAAAAGCAGCTATTCTCATGCTTCTGCCTCCGCGTTTTGGGTTTCTGCTGCATCTGCGTTGACGATGCGCACGCGTGCACCGTCTGACAGGTAGCTTTGCCCCTTGGTGACCAGTGTTTCACCGCCATCCAGTCCGCGGCTCACCTCCGTCACGCCATTGCCGACCAAACCGGTTTGGATGGGTACATACACGGCGGTGTTGTCTGCATTGACGGTGAACACATATTGCGAGGTTTCATCGGTCAGGATACACTCGGTGGGAATCAACACGGCGTTGGCACGGCTGTCGGTTGCAAACAACGCAGTGGCAAACATACCATAGGCAGCGCCGGTGTCTGTCGGCAGATTCAAGCGGACATCAAAGAGGTGAGTGGTTGCATCGGCAGCAGGGGCGATGGAATCAATCGTGGTGGTAATGGTGGCATCGCCAAGGGCTGCGATGGTGACGGGAATGGTGTCACCGATGGAAAGCCAAGGCTGAATGGCTTCAGACACAGACACCAAAATTTGCGGGGTTTCATTGGTGGCGATGGTGACCGCAGCCGCTTGTGTGCTTGCCATGCTGCCCTGCACTGCCGAAACCGCAGTGATGGTGCCTGCAACGGTGGAGGTAACGTGTGTGTCAGAAATGGAATCCTGAAAATCCTGAATGTTTTTATCATAGGTTGCCAGTGCGTTGGCTTTGCTGGTTTGCAGCTGTTGGACAGAAAGCTGCGCCTGTGCAACGGACTGCTGCGCGTTGAGCTTGGTTTGGGTTAAGGCAGCATCTGCCTGCTCCACATCGATGGAAGAAGCGGCATTGACCGCATAGAGCGCACGGGTGTTGTCTGCGGTCTGCTGTGCTTGGCGCACCTGCTCCGCGGTGAGGGTTTTGGTGTCAGAGAGGGTGCTCTGCGCCTGCGCAATTTGAGAATCATACAAGGCGGCGGTGCGGCTGCGCTCTGCCTGCATGGGGGAGAGCTCTTTGGTGATGCTTTCTGGGTCAACGGAAAACAGCAGCTGACCGACAGAAACCGCATCGCCCACTGCAACATTGACAGAAAGCACCTTTGCGGCAATGGGGGACAAAATTTCCACTTCGTTGCGTGCAATCACCTTGCCGGACAGCTGGCTTTGGGTTGCAATATCCGAGCGGGTGACTGCCTGTGTTTCCACCGGAACGCTGGTGTCAACTGTGGTCTCTTCTTCAGAAGTTCCGCAGCTGCATAAGATGGTCATCAAAGCAAGCGCACCTGCAAGAACGCGTAGTGACTTCATGTGTGTTCCTCCTGTATGTTGTTTAGGATGCTGCCGCAATCCCGCGGCTCACCCACTGATAGCGTGCATAAGCACTGTTGACATTGAGCAGGGCTTGGTCTACTGCCTGGGCTGCAGCGTTCAAGGTGTCTTGCGCGGTCAGCACCTCCTGCTGCGAAATCATGCCGAGCTTGTATTTGGTTGCGGTAATCTGATAGGTTTTTTCCGCGCTGTCAAAATCCGTCACTGCAACCTTATGTAACCGCTGTGCTTCCAAAAGATTTTCGTAAAGGGTGGTTGCCTGCACGGCAAAATTGGATTCTGCGGCAGAAAGGGTATAGACGGCATTTTGATAATCATGCTGTCGTTTGGGGCTGGTGGCGACATCATCCCATGTATCTTTTGCGTTGTCCACATCCAAGCGTGCTTGATTTAGGTCAGCACTGGCTTCTTTGCCCTGTGCAATGTCGCTTTCCAAATCAATGGCGGCAATGGTTGCATCATCAATGGCAGAGGGCACGGCAAGGATGATGGTTTTGGTGGTGGTGCTGCCAATCATCGCCTTTAGATTGGTGAGATTGATTTCGTTTTGTGTTTGCAGGGCTGCGATTTGGCTTTCGAGCGCCGCACGTTGGTCTTGCAGCGCGCGCAGGTCTTCTTTGGAAGCCTGCCCCAGTTGATAGCGCAGTGTCATGGTGTCAATCGCGCGGTTCATAGCGGCAAGGCTGCGCTGGGCGGTTTTCATCGAATCATCCAGCTGGAGAATGCCAAAATATAAGGATTCCGAGCCTTTGATAATTTGATTGACGGCGCCATTGATTTGCAGCACAGCATTGGTATAGGTTTTCTCATATTCCTCTTCCGTATAAGAATCCATTTGCGCTTCAATGGAAGCCTGCTGGCTTTTCAAGGACGAGGCATCCATGCCGCTTTGGGTATAATACCAAATGAGCTCGGACAAGCCATTGTTTGCGGACTTTAAAGAATCATAGACCGATTTGCGGTTGACCGTGTCCAAGCTGGCGAGGGATTCTGTGCAGGACAAAATGGAATAATTTCCGTTTCGTACACAATTATCCAATTCGTCAAACTGCAAAACACCATCCGAAAGTGCGGCGCTTGTGACCGATTCGGTGGTTTGTGTGCTGGCGGCAAAGGCAGATGTGCAGAATGAGAAACTGCAGGTGAGGGATAATGCCATGCCGATGAGTTGTTTTCGCATTGAGGTTCCTCCTTGTGTTACCCTATCAATTACATTCTATTGTATCAGTATAACATAAACAAAAAATAAACGAAACCTTGTAACATTTCATAGGTGTAAAAAAATAGAATCGTAAAGGCGTGAAAATCACACCTTTGCACAAACGCAAAATATGGTATACTGTTTAGGAGGTGATGGGGTGTGTTTCGTGTTTTGATAGCTGAGGATGATATACATACACAAAAATTGATGGAAACGGTGCTGCACACAAATGGATACCTTCCGCTTGTGGCAGGCGATGGGCAAGCGGCACTGGATGTTTTGGAGCGGGAGCACGTGGATTTGCTGCTGGTGGATGTGATGATGCCGAAGATGGATGGATATGAATTGACGCGGCAGCTGCGGGCGGCGGGGATGACCCTTCCGATTTTGATGGTGACGGCGAAACAGCTGCCCGAGGATATGAAAAAAGGGTTTTTGCTGGGCGTGGATGATTATATGGTGAAGCCGGTGGATGAGGAGGAAATGCTGCTGCGCATCAAGGCGTTGCTATGGCGCTCTAAAATTGCCAGCGAGCACAAGCTGCAGATTGGAGAGGTGACCTTGGATTATGATGCGTTGACGGTCAGTCGGCAGGGCGAGCAGTATATCCTGCCGCAAAAGGAATTTTATCTGCTGTATATGCTGCTGTCTTATGCGGGTAAGGTGTTTACCAGGCTGCAAATTATGGATGAAATCTGGGGGATGGAGTCGGAAACCACCGATGCAACCGTAAATGTGCACATCAATCGGCTGCGCAACCGCTTTGCAGATTGGAAGGAGTTTGAAATTGTGACCGTGCGGGGGCTTGGCTATAAGGCGGTGAAACGATGCTGAAGTGTTTCCAAAAATCACGGCTGAATCTGACCATTTTGCTGTCGCTGCATGTATTCATCATTTTAGGTTCTACAGGCGGTATCATTGGACTCATGTTTTTTGTTGCCTATAAAATGGGGATTTCTATTTCCATGAATGCCCACAATATGTTCTTCATGATGGCGTTATCCAGTACCATTATTGGAACAATATTATCCTTGATTCTTGGACGTGTGCCCTTAAAGCCGATACGGAAGCTGATTGCGGCGATGGAAGAAGTGGCGCATGGCAATTTTAGCGTTCGTCTGCAATTAGAGGGGTCTAGTGAATATGGTGTGCTGACCAAAAGCTTCAATAAAATGGTGGAGGAGTTGGCGAGCTATGAAATTTTGCGGGCGGATTTTGTCAACAATTTTTCGCACGAGTTTAAAACCCCCATCGTATCTCTGCGGGGCTTTGCAAAGCTTCTCAAAAATCCTGCATTGACGGCAGAGCAGCGCAATGAATATTTGGATATTATCATCAGCGAAGCAGACCGGCTGTCCTCGCTGGCAACCAACACGCTGAACCTCTCCAAGGTTGAAAATGTAGGGATTCAACCGCCGCGTGTGTCCTTTGATTTAGCAGAGCAGATTCGCCGCGTGGTGTTGATGATGGAAACAAAATGGGAGAAAAAAGAAATTGAGCCAGTTGTGGATTTAGACGAGTGTATATTTTATGGAAATGAGGACTGGCTCCAGCACGTGTGGATGAATTTAATCGATAACGCGGTGAAATTTTCCCCCGAGCATTCGCAGGTGCAGATTGCCTTGGAATCACGAGAAAATCGGGTCGTTTTTCGGATTACAGACCAAGGTATTGGGATGGAAGCAAATGTGCAAAAGCACATTTTTGATAAATTTTATCAGGCGGATAAGTCGCATAAGATGCAGGGCAATGGCATTGGGCTGGCGATTGTGAAAAGAGTGGTGGAACTATATGAAGGGGAGATTGTTTGCGAAAGCGCGTGCGGAAAAGGCACAACCTTTGTCGTATCCCTTCCAAACCCACCGAAAAGCTAGGGCGATACCGCACAATTCAAACAATTTTGTGTGAATTGTGCGGTGTTGCCCTAGGAACCTGTATGCATAAACGAGAACCGCCGTGCGAGCGAACGATTTGCGCCAACAGCGCTTGTTTGGAGAGCAGGGTTTTGGGTTGCAGAAAAAACAAAAGCACCCGCCGTGAAGCGGGTGCTTTTCAGACAAAAGAAAAACCCTTTCGACTTTGTCGAAAGGGTTGGAGCGGATGACGAGGCTCGAACTCGCTACCTCCACCTTGGCAAGGTGGCGCTCTACCAGATGAGCTACATCCGCATATGGTGCCTCCGGGCGGAATCGAACCACCGACACGGGGATTTTCAGTCCCCTGCTCTACCGACTGAGCTACAGAGGCATACAGAAAGAATCTGCAGCAAAATGCGATAAAATGGCGACCCGGATGGGGCTCGAACCCACGACCTCTAGCGTGACAGGCTAGCGCTCTAACCGACTGAGCTACCGGGCCATTTCTTTGCAAACCGTAAAGTGCTTGTTTAGTATATGACAATATAGACGTTTTGTCAATATCTTTTTACAAAAAAACCGAAAAGAATTTCTACAAAACAAATGTTCGTATATAAATTGACGAACGAAACAGAAAATGATATGCTTGACACAAGGAAAAGGAGGTCTGCAAGATGCGGATTATCACAGGGCGTGGTGGAAGTGGAAAGACCACAATGCTGCTGCAAGAGATTGCACAGGCGGCAGAGCGCGGAGCGGGCAAACAGATGCTGTTGGTGCCGGAGCTCTTTTCGCACGCATATGAACGGCGCGTGGCAGCGCACACAGGCGGAAAAGGCGCACGCACCGCAGAAGTGCTGACATTTTCGCGCTTAACGGGCAGAATCTTTGCGGAAGTCGGTGGATTGGCAGACACTGTGCTGAGCCCTGCGGGACGCTTGCTGACGATGCAGCAAGCTGTGTTGCAGGCGGCTGCAAATTTGCAGGTGTATGCAAGCGCGGCAGAACGGCCGGAAATGGTGCGCGAGCTGCTGCAAATCATCGATGAAATGAAAAACTGTACCATTCTGCCGGAGCAGTTGTTTGAAGCCATGGGGCAGATGCATCGGGATGAAACCGAATTGCGGGCGAAGCTTTCGGACTTGGCGCAGATTTATACGATATATGACCGCTTGTGTGACGAAAGCCTGCCAGACCCGCGCGATGCCTTGACCTTGCTTGCCGAGCGCCTGCCGGACAGCCATGCACTGGACGGCGTGACCGTGTACTTAGACGGTTTTTTTGGATTTACGGCACAGGAACGCGCGGTGCTGGAGGTGATGCTGCAACAAAAAGTGCAGATAACCGCCTGCATCACCTGCGATGAAACCCAGCCTGAGATTTTTGCGACCGGCTGCAAAACGCTGAAGATGCTGCGCCGTATCGCGCGCAAGTATAGCATTGCAGTCGAGCATGTGGCGCTGGGGCAAAGTCGGATGCAGCGTCCACAGGATTTGGCGGCATTAGAAGCCGAGGGCTTGCTGCCTGCCAGCAAACCGCGATTGTCCGACCAAAAAAGTTTGCAGATTTATGCGGCGAGCAGTCCCTATGAAGAATGCGAATATGCGGCGGCATATATACGGCAGGTCGTGCGCGAAACAGGGGCACGATACCACGAGTTTGTGATTGCCGCGCGCGAGATTGCCCCCTATACTGCGGTTTTGCAGATGGTCATGGAGCGATATGAAATTCCGGTGTTCATCAGCGAAAAGGAGGATTTGCTGCAAAAACCGCCATTGGCGCTGCTGACAACGGCACTTGCAGCGGTGACAAACGGCTACCGATATGAAGATTTGTTTGCGTGCCTGCGCACGGGCTTGTGCGCACTGGAGCTGGATGCCATCGACCGCTTGGAAAATTATGCGCTGACGTGGCGCATACAGGGCAAAGCATGGCAGCGACCCTTTGCAGAGCATCCGGATGGCTATGGCTTGGAACTGGATGCAGATGCCAGTGAAGCCCTGGCACAGCTCAATGCCCTGCGGGAGCAGATGATTGCGCCGTTTGTACAGCTGGAGGCGGCACTGCGAACGGGGCAGACCGCACAGGCGTTTGCGCAGGCACTGTATGATTTCTTAGAGGCGGTGGAAGCACCCATGCAGATACAACTGCGCGCACAGGCACATGAAACAGCAGGACGATTGCAGATGGCGGAGGAATATCGGCAGCTGTGGGAGATTCTTGTCAGTGCCTTGGAGCAGTTTGCGTGGGTTTGCGGAGAAGCGGAGATGGATGCCGAGCGATTTGCACGATTGTTTACACTGGTGCTGAGTGAATATGATGTGGCGACGATTCCGGTATCACTCGACCGCGTTGCCTGCGGGGATATGGAGCGCATCACCAGTGAAAATATGCCCTATGTCATTTTGTTGGGCATGAATGACGGGGTGCTGCCCAAGCCACCGACACCAAGCGGGGTTTTGACCGAAACAGAGCGTGTGGTACTGGATGGCATGGGGGTGGAGTTGTCCGCCTTTGGTGCAGAGCGCATGATGATGGAAATGGAGCTGCTGTACCGCGCGTTTGCGTGCCCCAGAGAGCGGATGCTGCTGTGCTGGCACACCACCGACATGGCAGGAACGGACGCGCGCCCATCTTATCTCATCGGGAGCATCACCAAAATGATGGAGGGGGTGCCCACGGACAGCAGTGCCTTGCAGCAGCAACGGTTTCGGCTTGCAGCCAAACGTCCAGGGGTGGATTTGGCGTGCTCATATCTCAGCGGCAATGAAGAACCAGCGGCAGTGGCGGCATATCAGCACTATGCGCAGGAGGCGCAGGTGCGGCGTGCGCAGCAACAGGAACTGACCCGTGGACCACTGCAGGCAAAGCATACGGCACAAAAATTATACGGACAGACCTTGCGGCTGACCGCCTCACGTCTGGATAAGTTTTATTCGTGTCGGTTTGCCTTTTTCCTGCAATATGGACTGAAAGCCAAGCCGCGCAAGGTGGCATCGTTTGCGGCACCTGAAATGGGCACATTTTTGCATTTCGTGCTGGAAAATACCTTGGCAATCTTAGATACGCAGCAGGGCGGTGCGGCGGCGGCAACCAAAGACGCGGCATTTGCAGTCATGAAGCAAGTGGTGCAGCAATATGTAGAGCAGCAGCTGGGGGGACTGCAAAACAAAACCGCAAGATTTCGGTATCTGTTCCGCCGATTGGTCAAGAGCATGGAAGCCATTTTGGAGGATGTGCTGGAGGAACTGAAAGAATCCGCGTTTCGACCGATTGATTTTGAGCTGGATTTTTCCGAGCGAGGGGATTTACAGCCTGTCACCTGTCAGGATGAAGCTGTAACGGCACAGCTCATCGGAAAAGTAGACCGTGTGGATGGCTATATCCGCAATGGCAAGCTGTACATTCGTGTGATGGACTATAAAAGCGGTAAAAAGGCGTTTTCGCTGTCAGACATTTGGCACGGGCTGAATATGCAGATGATTTTGTATCTCTATGCCTTGCAGGAGCATGGCGTAGAGCGCTATCAGGAGCGTTTGCTCGAAGAAATCAATTCCATTGAACCGGCGGGCGTGCTGTATATTCCAGCGCGGGAAGAATTGGTGGATGCAGACCGCGATATTACAGAGGAAAGCCTGCGCCTGCTGCGGCAAAAGGAGCTGCGCCGCTCGGGCATTGTCACCGATGATATGGATATTCTGGAGGCAATGGAGCAGGGGCTTTCGGGCGAAGCACGCTTCATCCCTGTCAAGCTGAAAGCGGCGGGCAAGGATGGAGAAACGACGTTTGCGGCGGTATCCTCCATTGCAAACCTCGAAAAATTCGGAAAATTGGCGCGATATACCAAAAAGAAGCTGATGGAAATGGCGCACGCTGTGACACAAGGGGATGTGCAGGCGAATCCGTATCGCAGTGGACAGCAGGAATACTGTGCATGGTGTGAATTTCGTGCGGCGTGTCAATTTGACGAGCGGGCGGGGGATGGCGCGCGCGTGCTGCGCAGCATCGGTACAGAGGAATTTTGGGAGAGTTTGGAGGAAAACACACATGGCAACCAAGTGGACGGATGAACAACGTGCGGCAATCGAAAATCGGGGTGGCACCTTGCTGGTATCTGCGGCGGCAGGCTCTGGCAAAACTGCCGTTTTGGTCGAGCGGGTGCTGCGACAGCTGACAGATTCCGTAAACCCTGTGGACATTGACCGTTTTTTAATGGTGACCTATACCAATGCCGCTGCCGCGGAATTGCGCGGAAAAATTGCTGATGCACTCACGGCACGTTTGACAGAAACACCAGATGACAAGCGGCTGCGGCGACAGCTGTTTTTGGTGCATCGTGCCCAAATCACAACAGTGCACGCGTTTTGCTTGAAATTGGCACGAGAGCAGTTTGTGCAGCTTGGCATCTCTCCGGATTTTCGCATTGCAGATTCCAGTGAAACAGGCTTGCTCATGGAGGAGCTTTTGGATGCGCAGTTAGAAGCGGCATATGAAGCGGCAGAGCATTCGCAGGAAACCGAGAGCGGCAAGGGCTTTTTGGCACTGACCGAGCTGCTGCACGCAGGGCGCGATGACAGACGGCTGCAGGAAACCATTCGTGAGATTTACGAAAAGATGCAGAGTCATCCCAACCCATCGGCATTTTTACAGCAGGTACAAGAAAATTATACTGCGCCACAAATAGACCCTGCGGCAACACCGCATGGTGCTGTGCTTTTGCGCGAGGCACAGCTGGCGGCGGAATATGGACGCGGCTGCTTGGAACACGCGATTGCGCAAATGCAGGAGGATGAGCAGGTGCGCGATGCGTATTTACCGGCGTTTACCGCGGATATGCAGCACGCACAGGCAGTGCTTGACGCGATGGAAAGCGGTGTGTGGGATTCTGCGGTAGAAGCGGCACAAAATATTACATTTGCACGGCTGAAAGCCATCCGCGGCTATGAGGATAAGGAATTTCTGGAGTCCCTCAAGGCACAACGGGATGAATGGAAAACGGTTGCAGGCAAAATTGCAGAGCGGATGCTGTGCATCACGGCGGCGCAGGCAGCAGAAGAAACCCAGCGGGTTGCGCCGGCCATGCGTGCATTGGTGGAGATTGTGCAGACGTTTTCTACCCTGTTTTCGGCGGAAAAGCGGCGCCGAAATCTGGTGGATTTTCACGATTTGGAGCATTTTGCAATCGGTCTGCTGTATCAAAAGGATGGCAGTATGACACAGCTGGCAAAAGGAATTTCTGACTATTTCACGCAAGTGCTGGTGGATGAATATCAAGACACCAATGCGGTGCAGGATGCGATTTTTCAGGCGGTTTCCCATCTTGGGGACAAGCTGTTTATGGTCGGGGATGTCAAACAGAGCATCTATAGCTTTCGGTTGGCAAATCCACGGATTTTTTTAGAAAAATATCAGGCGTTTCCGGATGCAGAGTGTGCTGAGGACGGGCAGCCCCGCCGCGTGGTGCTTTCTAAAAACTTCCGCTCGCGTGCACAGGTGCTTGACGCTACGAACACCATTTTTCGTGCCGTTATGAGTGATGATGTCGGCGATTTGCAATATAATGCGCGAGAAATGCTGTATCTGGGAGCAGGGTTTCCGGAACAAGACCATCCAAGATACCAAACAGAGGTATGTGTCATTGATGTTTCCAAGGAGGAGGAAATTACACCGGATAAAACCAAAACCGAAGCGGCATTTGTGGCACAAAAAATACAAACGATGCTGCGCGAAGGGTTTTTGGTGTATGATAAGGGGTTGGGCGCAAGCAGACCGCTCAAACCATCCGATTGCACCATTTTATTGCGCTCCATGAAGCGCAAGGCAGTGGTCTATGCCGAGGCACTGGAGCAGGTGGGGTTGATAACGCAATCAGATGACAATGCAGGGCTGTTGGAGGCGGTGGAGGTGCGCGCGGTGGTTTCGCTGCTGCATATCATCGACAATCCGCGGCAGGATGTGGAATTCATCGGTGCATTGCGGTCACCATTGATTGGATTTTCGGAAGACCTTTTGGCACAGATTCGATTGTGTGATAAAAACAGCTGTTTCTATGATGCACTTCTATTGGCGGTCGAAGCCGAAACGATGCAGGATTACAAGCAGGAGCTGCAAGCATTCCTGCGGCAGCTGCAGGAATGGCGATTGATGGCGGCAGATTTGCCAGTATATCAGCTGCTGCAAATGATTTATGATGGCACTGGGGCATTAGGTCTATACGGCGCATTGCCAAACGGTGCACAGCGGCAGAGCAATTTGCTCGCATTTTTTGAACGTGCACGTGCTTATGAAGCGCAAGGACATCGAGGGTTGTTTCGCTTCTTATATATGGTGCGCAGTATGTTGGAGCAGGGGCAGGATTTTCCCGCCGGTGCGGCGCAGTCAGAGGGCGGCGCAGTGCGCATTATGTCCATTCATAAATCCAAAGGCTTGGAATTTCCCGTGGTGTTTTTGGCGGACTGCGCCAAAAGCTTCAATGAAACCGATATGTATCAGCCGGTTTTGATGCATCCTATGTTAGGGTTAGGTCCAAAATGCAGAGATACAGAACGGGGAATTCAATATCCAACACTCAGACGGCTTGCGATTGTGGCGCAAGCACGAAGAGAGCAAATCAGTGAAGAATTACGTATTCTATATGTGGGTATGACCCGTGCAAAAGAAAAATTGATTGTCACGTGTGCATCGGGTTCGATGGAGTCCTCTTTGAAAAAGTGGAAAGCACTTGCGGAGCAGGAAACGCTGCCACCCTATGCCTTGGGCGCATCGCGCTCCAGTGCGTTATGGCTGCTTGCCCCGTTGCTGCGCTGCGCCGCCGCAGCACCGCTGCGGGAAATGGCAAATGTGACACTTGCGCCCAATCCGAAATTGCCGGATTGTTTTGCGTTTACCTATATACGTGCCAGCGAAATACAACCGATTGCGTTGGATGGGTGTGCAGAGCGGCAGGAAGAGCAGAAAGCCAAAAGTGTAGTGGAGATACCGGCGGAGATTGTATATGATAAGGCGTATTTGAAAGATATTCCATCGAAGATAACC
>OY760938.1:1812500-2052500 GCA_963664255.1 Intestinibacillus sp.
ATACAAGTGAGAATGCCGGAATAAGTAGCGAGAATTATGTGAGAATCATAATGGCCGAAAATCTAAGGTTTCTTGGGGAAGGTTCGTCCGCCCAAGGTTAGTCGGGAGCTAAGGCGAGGCCTAACGGCGTAGTCGATGCACATACGGTTGAAATTCCGTAACCACCAAAAGTGTTAAACCAGAGGACGCTTTCATTAAGTCGAACCCGGGCGATGGTTGCCCCGGGCGTAAGGGACCGAAATTTTAGTAGGGAAGTCGATGGCGTGAGAGACGAGAAAAGTCTGGCGAATTGCTCAGGTGCCCGTACCGCAAACCGACACAGGTAGATGGGATGAGAATTCTAAGGCCAACGGGAGAAGGGTTGTTAAGGAACTCGGCAAATTAACCCCGTAACTTCGGGAGAAGGGGTGCCTGCAGCAATGCAGGCCGCAGTGAAAAGGCCCAAGCGACTGTTTAGCAAAAACACAGCTCTCTGCTAAATCGAAAGATGACGTATAGGGGGTGACGCCTGCCCGGTGCTGGAAGGTTAAGGGGAGTGCTTAGCGCAAGCGAAGGTACGAACTTAAGCCCCAGTAAACGGCGGCCGTAACTATAACGGTCCTAAGGTAGCGAAATTCCTTGTCAGGTAAGTTCTGACCCGCACGAATGGCGTAACGATTTGGGCACTGTCTCAACAGCCCGCCCGGCGAAATTGTAGTACCGGTGAAGATGCCGGTTTCCCGCAACTAGACGGAAAGACCCCATGGAGCTTCACTGTAGCTTGATATTGGATTTCGGTACTTCATGTACAGGATAGGTGGGAGCCTAGGAAGGTAGAGCGCAAGCTTTACTGGAGGCAACCTTGGGATACCACCCTTGGAGTATTGGAATTCTAACCTGCGGCCCTGAATCGGGTCGGGGGACACTGTCAGGTGGGCAGTTTGACTGGGGCGGTCGCCTCCTAAAGAGTAACGGAGGCGCTCAAAGGTTCGCTCAGCACGGCTGGAAATCGTGCGGTGAGTGTAAACGCATAAGCGAGCCTAACTGCGAGAATGACGGTTCGAGCAGTAACGAAAGTTGGAGTTAGTGATCCGGCGGTATGTGAATGGAAATGCCGTCGCTCAACGGATAAAAGCTACCCTGGGGATAACAGGCTGATCTCCCCCAAGAGTCCACATCGACGGGGAGGTTTGGCACCTCGATGTCGGCTCATCGCATCCTGGGGCTGAATTCGGTCCCAAGGGTTTGGCTGTTCGCCAATTAAAGCGGTACGCGAGCTGGGTTCAGAACGTCGTGAGACAGTTCGGTCCCTATCTGTTGCGGGCGTAGGAATATTGAGAGGAGCTGTCCTTAGTACGAGAGGACCGGGATGGACGTACCGCTGGTGCACCGGTTGTTCCGCCAGGAGCATAGCCGGGTAGCTAAGTACGGACGAGATAAACGCTGAAGGCATCTAAGCGTGAAACTCTCCTTGAGATAAGTATTCCCATCCTTCGGGAGTAAGTCCCCTTGTAGACTACGAGGTTGATAGGTCAGGAGTGGAAGTGTGGTAACACATGTAGCGGACTGATACTAATCGGACGAGGGCTTGACCTAATTATATTGGGTTGAATCTCGAAAATAAGCTTTGCGAGTAAGTATTGTTCAGTTTTGAGGGTGTAATAGAATGTTTTATACGAAGCATAGAACAAGAGAAGGCATCTTCACAAGAGCAGGTTTCTTGAGCGAAAGAGAAAGCACAAAAGAAGCAGAATGGTTCGGTTTTCTTTTGCATACTTTTCTTTTTTCGTGAAAAGAAAAGTATGTGCACCATTAGCTCAGATGGTAGAGCAACTGACTCTTAATCAGTGGGTCCTGGGTTCGAGTCCCCGATGGTGCACCACTTCCTTTGAAAAGAGGAAAGAGCAGCGAAGGAACGGCCCGTTGGTCAAGCGGTTAAGACGGCGGCCTCTCACGCCGCAAACAGGAGTTCGATTCTCCTACGGGTCACCAGCAATAAAAAAGAAACAAACACTTGACAAAGTGCTTGTATATATGGTATCATAGCAAAGCAGTTTGCGAGATATTGAAGAGAAAGTGCGTGTTTTTGGTGACGAGGGTACACCTGTTCCCATTCCGAACACAGTAGTTAAGCTCGTTTACGGTGAAAATACTTGGCTGGCAACGGCCCGGGAAAATAACACGATGCGCACACGAAAGAGATCGCATAATACGCGGTCTCTTTTTTCTTTAACATTTCTAGGTGATAAATATTCTAGGATAAACAAACACTAAATATTCCTCAATAGCTCAGTTGGTACGCCACTTCGCAGAGTGGTGTTTCGGAGGTCAACCGCCGTAGGCGGCACTTAGACCGGAGATGAGCATGCCATGTGCAGAGCACATGTTTCGTAAATGAAGAAACACTAAATATTCCTCAATAGCTCAGTTGGTAGAGCATGCGGCTGTTAACCGCAGGGTCGTTGGTTCGAGTCCAACTTGAGGAGCCAAACAGAACTTGCCGCTACAAAGCGTGGCGGCAAGTTTTCTATCAAAAAGATGTTTATGGGCCTTTAGCTCAGTTGGTTAGAGCAGCCGGCTCATAACCGGTCGGTCCCGGGTTCAAGTCCCTGAAGGCCCACCAAAATCAAACGATTAAGATTGTCTTGTATCGAAAAAGCCAGTGACAGTGCTTTTTACATTCGAATACAGATGATGATATGAAGGGGTATAGCTCAGCTGGTAGAGCAGCGGTCTCCAAAACCGCGTGCCGAGGGTTCGATTCCTTCTGCCCCTGCCATTATGGCCCGGTAGCTCAGTCGGTTAGAGCGCTAGCCTGTCACGCTAGAGGTCGTGGGTTCGAGCCCCATCCGGGTCGCCATTTTTTTAAAACTGCATATTTGCTGCTGTAGCTCAGTCGGTAGAGTACATCCTTGGTAAGGATGAGGTCGTCAGTTCAATCCTGATCAGCAGCTCCAGATTTTTAGCACTACGTAACAGGTGAAATGCTTGTTATGTGGTGCTTTTTATTATTTTCTTTGCATTTTATGCTTGCAAAGAACTAGGCGTTAGAGCGTCTGTTTCCTCTGGATACCTTACGTTATCTGTATAGAACCTATGACATAAATCATAGGGCGCGTATATAGGAGACGTTTTGCCAATGCGATGATAGGGCAAACTTCCTGTGTTGCCCATCAAACAGTATATGGAAAGCCAAGCATCACAAATGCTGCAATACTTGGCTTTCCGATTTTATACGATACACACAGTGGTTCAATAGGAATCTGCACCTTCAGAGAAGTCAATTATCTCAGCGGTTGTGAGGATAATATCCGCAGCTGTGTCATCAACAGATGTTTCAGAGGAATGCGGTTTTAAAACCGCGGGATGCTTTTTCGAGGCATCTGCAGCATGCTTATTTTTAGAAGATTGCATAAAAAAATCCTTTCTCCATTGCCGTTTAGAGAATCGTATATCTGCCGAAAGTTTCCGTAAAACAAGGTTCACTCGTCGCATCAAAAGTGTGTACGGTATCGCCTGACACAATCCCGTCTTTAGCTTGACAACCAACCGCGTTCGTCTGATACAAAGCATTTGCAAAAGAATAAATTTTATACATTTTGCAAGTCGGATTTTCTCCATTTGCAACAGGGAAATATTTTGATTTTGCTTGTGTAGTAGAAAATATTTTGCTGGCAGAAACAACGGTTATGAATTGTCACAAAAATCATGTGAGGAGGACAGCGTTGCTTGACAATCCATAGGACGAGAGGTACAATAGTAATGCACCTAACACAATATATTGTGTTAGGTGAAATACGCAACCACGTTATTTTGTAAAAAACATAAAAAAAACAGCATATAAATTTGTTGGCGATAAAAGGAGAAGCAGAATCAATGATACAGGAAATCATCAAGAGAGATGGCAGAAAAACGCATTTTGATGTCGAAAAAATTGCGAATGCCATTTTTAAAGCTGCACAGGCTTCGGGTGGTCAGGATTATGAAATGGCCTGTGAACTGGCGCAGCAGGTGCAGTCCTGGTTAGAAGAAGAAAGCGATACTGCTCCTACGGTAGAGCATGTGCAGGATATGGTGGAAAAGGTACTGGTCAAAAATGGACATGCCCGCACCGCGAAAAAGTATATTTTATATCGCAATGAACGCACACGTTCTCGTGAGATGAACACGGGTCTTATGAAGGTATATGAGGACCTTACGTTTCAATCCTCTTTGGAAAACGACATCAAGCGTGAAAATGCCAATATTGATGGCGATACTGCCATGGGTACGATGCTGAAATATGGCTCAGAGGGCGCAAAGCAGTTTTATGAGATGTTTATTTTGGACCCCAAGCATTCCGGCGCACATCGTGAAGGCGATATTCATATCCATGATTTAGATTTCCTCACCCTAACCACGACCTGCTGTCAAATCGATTTGCTGAAGCTGTTTCACAATGGATTTTCTACGGGACATGGCTTTTTGCGTGAGCCAAATGATATTCGTTCCTATTCTGCATTGGCGTGCATTGCGATACAATCCAATCAAAATGACCAGCACGGTGGGCAGAGTGTGCCGAATTTTGAATATGCCATGGCACCGGGTGTCAAAAAGACCTATCGAAAGCTGTATCAGCAAAATTTGAGCAAAGCGATAGAAGTATATGCCGAGCGTGAAGATGCGGAAGAGATTTCCAAGAAGCTGACCATACAGGTGGAAGCTGATGCAAATCAGTGGGCAACGCTTTCGGCGGAAAATGGATATGATGAAGCGATGCAGCAGGCGCTGGAAACACTGTTTGGCGCGGAAATAGCAGCGAAATGCGTGAAATTTGCGCAGAAATATGCTAAGAAAGAAACACAGAAAGCTACTTACCAGGCAATGGAAGCGCTGGTGCACAACTTAAATACGATGCATTCCAGAGCGGGCGCGCAAATTCCTTTTTCGTCCATCAACTACGGCACCGATACATCCCCGGAAGGCCGATTGGTGATTGAAAAGATTTTGCTTGCCACCAAAGCAGGCTTGGGAAATGGTGAAACCTCGATTTTCCCCATTCATATTTTCAAGGTCAAGACCGGTGTCAATTTTGAACCGGGTGACCCAAACTATGATATGTTCCGCTTGGCTTGCGAAGTCAGTGCCAAAAGAATGTTCCCCAACTTTTCCTTTATTGATGCACCATTCAATTTGCAGTATTACAAACCGGGACATCCTGAAACAGAGGTTTCCTATATGGGTTGCCGTACCCGTGTTGTTGGCAATGTCTATGATAAATCCAGAGAAATCGTCAATGGCCGCGGAAACTTAAGCTTTACCTCCATCAATTTGCCGCGTATCGGCATTCGTGCGCATGGGGATGTGGATTTCTTCTTTGAAGACTTAGACCGCAAAATAGATTTGGTACTGGAGCAGCTTTTGGCACGCTTTGCGATTCAAAGCCGCAAAAAAGTGCGGAACTATCCTTTCTTAATGGGTGAAGGCATTTGGATAGATTCGGAGCACCTACAGGCGGAGGATACCGTTGGGGAGGTGCTCAAGCACGGCACACTGACCATTGGCTTTATTGGCTTGGCAGAATGCCTGAAGGCGCTGCTGGGTGTACACCATGGGGAAAGCGAAGAAGCGCAAAATTTGGGGCTGGAGATTATCGGACATATGCGTGCGCGTACCGATGCAGCGGCACAAGAATATGGGCTGAATTTTTCTTTGATTGGCACACCGGCAGAGGGCTTGGCGGGACGATTCGTCAAGCTGGACCGTGAAAAATATGGTGTCATCGAGGGCGTGACAGAGCGGGAATATTACACCAATTCATTCCACGTTCCGGTGTATTATTCCATCGCTGCCTTTCAAAAGGTACAGCGGGAAGCGCCGTATCACGCGCTGACCAACGGCGGACATATCAGCTACATCGAGTTGGACGGCGACCCCTCGCAGAATCTGGAGGCGTTTGAGGCGGTGGTGCGCTATATGAAGGAAGCGGGCATCGGCTATGGTGCCATCAATCACCCGATTGACCGCGACCCCGTGTGTGGCTATACCGGCATTATCGGTGACACCTGCCCACGCTGCGGACGGCGAGAAGGCGAAGGCGTGAGTCTGGAAACACTGCGCAAAATTGGCGTACGCCGTCACTTAAACAGCGAAAGCATTGGCTATTCTGGTGACATGAACGAAGAACAAGAGCGGCAGCCCAATCCATTAGAACAAATGCCTGTGGAAGACTGAACGCTTAGAAAACATAGACGGCAGAAAGGAAGAGATGGATATGAAGGAAATGAACAACGTCACAAAGATGGATAGAAGTGAATTAATGATAGGGGAAGGCGTGGGATTTGAGCGCATTCGCCGTATTACAGGCTACTTGGTGGGTACATTGGACCGCTTCAATAATGCAAAGCGTGCAGAAGAGCATGACCGTGTAAAGCATGATGCACACGGCTGCGCCATAAAAAAAGTGGTGCAGGACGCGCAGGATGAAAGCCGCAGTGCATAAATGAAAGAAACAATACGAATTTCCGGCACCGTCGGAGAGTCGATTGTGGATGGGCCTGGGTTTCGATATACTATTTTTACCCAAGGCTGTCCGCATCAGTGCCTCGGGTGCCACAACCCGCAAACGCATGATTTTGCGGGGGGACACGAGGTTACCGTGCAAACCCTGCTCGCGGATATTTTGCAGAACCCCATGCTTTCTGGTGTCACCTTTTCCGGCGGTGAACCGTTTGCACAAGCAGCGCCGCTTGCAGCACTGGCGCAGGCGCTGCACCAACACGGCAAGCACATCATGGTGTATTCGGGATATACCTTTGAAGAATTGCTGGCACTCGGGCAGGATGCACGAGCGTTGCTCTCGCAGTGTGATTTGTTGGTGGACGGACGCTATGAGGAAGCACAGCGCAGCTTAACGCTGCGGTTTCGTGGCAGCCACAATCAGCGCGTTTTGGATGTACCAAAGTCCCTTGTGCAGGGCAAGGCGGTTTGGAACGAACAATATCGCTGAAATGAAACGTATCAAAAAAGGGATAGATGCAGCTGCATCTATCCCTTCAGCCTGTAGACAAAAGGGTCGAAGCACCTCTGGAATTATGGTATAATTAAACCATAAGGACAGGGGTGTTTTTGATGTATATAAAAAAGGACAGAGGACAGCAAAAACAAATAAAATTTGTAAGCATAGAAGATTTGGTACCGAAAGACCACATTTTAAGGGACATCGACAGAGCGATTGATTTTAATTTCATATATGACGAAGTAAAAGGACTGTATTCCGAAATAGAATGGGGCAAACCGGGAATCGACCCGGTAGCACTGTTTAAAATAGTGTTCATACAATACTTATTCGGAATCCGCAGTATGCGGCAGACCATTAAAGAGATAGAAGTAAATATGGCATACCGCTGGTTCATCGGGTATGATATCGGAGAGAAAATCCCCCACTTTTCTACGTTCGGAAAGAACTACACACGCCGATTTGAAGGAACAGATGTGTTTGAACGAATATTCACACATATTTTGAATGAAGCGGTGGATTGCGGATTTGTGGATGCAAGCGCGATATTCATAGACGGTACGCACATAAAGGCAAGTGCAAACAAGAAAAAGAGCCAGCCTGCGGAAATTGAAATTCAGGCAAGAAGCTACCAAAAGCAGTTAGATGAGGAAATCGCAAAAGACCGGGGACTGCACGGAAAAAAGCCGCTGAAAAAGGATGACGGCAATGACGATGACCAACCGCCCACACCTCCGGCAACAAAAACAATCGCGCAAAGCAAAACAGATCCAGAGTGCGGAATGTTCCACAAGGGAGAACATGAAAAGCAGTTTGCCTATGTAGCGAATACCGCATGTGACAAACACAATTTTATACTGGACTTTGTACTGGGTGCAGGAAATATTCATGACAGCATGATGTTCAGCAGTGTATATGAAAAGGTTTTAAAAAAGTTTCCGGAAATACAGGCTGTTGCGGTAGATGCAGGATACAAAACTCCGGCAATTATGAAAGAAATCATTGACAGTGAAAAAATTCCTTGTGTGCCATACAAACGTCCAATGACGAAAAAAGGATTCTTTAAAAAGTATGACTTTGTGTATGATGAATATTTTGACTGTGTGTTGTGCCCAAACAAGCAGGCCCTAACATATTCTACAACCAATCGGGAAGGATACCGTGAATACAAAAGCAACACTGAAATTTGCAAAAATTGTCCTATGCGTTCCCAGTGTACAGAAAGCAAAGCCTGTCAAAAGGTTGTAACCCGGCATATTTGGGAGCCATACATGGAACTTGCTGAGGATTACCGGCATACTCCCGAGTATCGGGACATTTACAAGTTAAGAAGCGAAACCATTGAGCGTGTTTTTGCCGATGCAAAAGAGAAACATGCCATGCGTTATACTCAGCTACGTGGACTGCAAAAGGTGAAAATGCAGGTCACGCTTACTTTCGCGTGCATGAATTTAAAAAAGCTGGCGACATGGAAGCGAAGAACGGGCATGCTGCCGCCACCTTTACAACACTTTATCAATCAATTGGCCTATTTCTATTGCTTGTTTCTAAATACAAATCAAAAAGGTACTCTACGCGTTGCGTAAAGTACCTTTTTGTCGACGGTCTGAAGGGATAGATGCAGCTGCATCTATCCCTTTTTAACGATGAAAAAAACCGCTCTCTCAAAGAAAGAGCGGAAGCGGTGCGGTTATCGTTTTAGCCAGCTAGGCTTCACGCGCATACGTACACCCGCGGCAATGCCAATGGCGGTGTACATCGTGACAACAGAAGAGCCACCATAACTGAAAAACGGAAGCGTCAATCCCATCACAGGGAACAGTCCGATGCACATAAAGATGTTTTCAAAGGTTTGGAACATGAACATACCGGCGATGCCGATGACCAACAGCGTCGAAAACGAATCATTTGCGCGGTAGGATACATAAAACAATCGCAGAATCAACAGACACAGCAAAATAATAATCGCCGCGCAGCCAATGAAGCCAAGCTCCTCCCCTGCAACCGAGAAAATTAAATCGGTGCGCTTAGCAGGCAGCTGACCATATTGCGTGATATTGCCCTGCATATAGCCTTGCCCATACATTTGCCCCGCACCAATCGCAATTTTGCTTTGGGTTGTCTGGAATGAAATGTCGGTGTTAATAGAGGGGTCAAACAGCACCAGAATGCGCTGCTTTTGATAATCCTGAATAAAATGCCAGATAAATGGGATGCCGGCGATAGCAAGAATCCCACCGCTGGCAAAGCACTTGAGGCTCAGTCCGGCGGCGAACAGCATAATCACACAAATCGCCAAATACGCCAGTGCCATGCCCATGTCAGAAGAGGTTACCATAATTACGCCCATCATCAGCAGGGTGTGTAGTGCGAGCGAAAGCAGCGTTTTCCAGTGGTTGAGTTGCTCGGATACCACAGTGATGTGCGCCGCAAAGGTGAAAATAAACAGCAGCTTTCCAAGCTCTGCCGGCTGAATGGTGATGGGGCCCAGTGCAATCCAGCTGCTGTTGCCGCCCACGTTTTTGCCAAAGGGAATCAGCAGGCACTGGAAAATGATATTTGCGCCTAAAATCCAAGGCCAGAGCGGGGTCACGGTTTCAAAATCAAACAGCGAAATGCAAACAAAAAACAGCAGTCCAATCACAAGAGCCGCTGTCTGCACATAGAGATACCGATTGGTATCCGCAGATAAAGTTGCGCTGTGAATCAGCACAAGACCATAGCAGGAGCAGGTGCACGCAAGGAGCAGTAAATATAAATCGGTATGCTTTAAATAATGCCCTACCGCAGAAAACAGTCGCAAGTGGTCACATCCTTTCAATACAGACTATATTATATCACAAAGCACCATTTGCGCACAAACTCTTTTTCGAAAAGTTCCGCAGAACTACACACAAGCCTAGAGGAAAAAGAAACGTTGTGGTATAATAGCCGCAACGGCTATTATACAGCTATTTTAAGATTATACCACGAGCGGCATCAAAAGCAGCATTGGGTCTTCAATTTCCGCTTGCCGCTGTGGTATAATAGCCGCAACGGCTATTATACAGCTATTTTAAGATTATACCACGAGCGGCATCAAAAGCAGCATTGGGCATTCGATTTCCGCTTGCCGCTGTGGTAAAATAGCCGCAACGGCTATTATACAGCTATTTTAAGATTATACCACGAGCGGCATCAAAAGCAGCATTGGGTCTTCAATTTCCGCTTGCCGCTGTGGTATAATGAAAAGGAATTCGTAGAACGATAGAAAAGAACAAACTTGCGGTCATTCAAAAAGGGGTTAAGCGAAACATGTTGACAGATATTGAAATTGCACAACAGTGCGTGATGCGCCCGATTGCAGAAATCGCGCAAAAAGCAGGACTGACAGCAGATGAATTAGAGTGTTATGGAAAATATAAAGCCAAAATTGCCGCAGAAACGTGGGAGCGTTTGCAGGATGCACCCGATGGCAAGCTGATTTTGGTCACCGCCATCAATCCGACACCGGCGGGGGAGGGCAAAACCACCACCACTGTTGGTTTGGGACAAGCCATGGCGCAAAAAGGAAAAAATGCCATGATTGCCTTGCGTGAACCGTCCCTCGGCCCGGTATTTGGCATCAAGGGTGGTGCGGCAGGTGGCGGCTATGCACAGGTTGTGCCGATGGAGGACATCAACCTGCATTTCACCGGCGATATGCACGCCATTACGGCGGCACACAATCTGCTGTGCGCCATGTTGGACAACCATTTGCAGCATGGCAATGCGTTGGGCATTGACCCGTGTCGTGTGGTCTTTCCGCGCGTGATGGACATGAATGACCGTGCGCTGCGCAACATTACCATTGGGCTGGGCGGCAAAACCGATGGTGTGCCGCGGGAGGAGCATTTTATGATTACCGTTGCCAGTGAAATCATGGCGATTTTGTGCTTGGCAACCGATTTGCAGGACTTAAAGGCACGCATGGGCGATATTTTGGTGGCATACAACTACAAGGGCGAGGCGGTTTACGCGCGGGATTTGCACGCGGAAGGTGCTATGACGGCACTGATGCGAGATGCCATGAAGCCGAATTTGGTGCAGACCTTGGAAGGCACACCGTGCCTGATGCATGGCGGTCCCTTTGCCAACATCGCCCATGGATGTAACAGTATCCAAGCTACACGCATGGCGATGAAGCTGAGTGATTATACGATTACGGAAGCGGGCTTCGGTGCAGATTTGGGCGCAGAAAAGTTTTTTGATATTAAATGCCGCAAGGCTGGGCTGCGACCGGACTGCGTGGTGTTGGTGGCAACCGTGCGTGCGCTGAAATATAACGGCGGCGTTCCCAAAACCGAACTCAACGAACCGAATCTTGCCGCCTTGCAGGCGGGCATTGCCAATCTGGAAAAGCACATGGAAAATCTGCAAAAGTATGGTGTGCCGGTGGTGGTTGCCATCAATGCGTTTCCCACCGATACAGCGGCAGAAATTGAGTTGATTCATACGGTTTGTGCAAAGCATGGGGTTGCGGTTGCGCTGTCCGAGGTGTTTGCCAAGGGAGGTGCAGGCGGTCTGGATTTGGCGGAAAAGGTCATTCAGGCGGCGGACAGCGGCGCGGCAGATTTTCATGTACTCTATGAAGAAAAGATGCCGATTGTGGATAAAATCAAAACCATCGCCACGGAAATTTACGGCGCAAAAGAGGTGCATATTTTGCAGGCGGCAGAAAAAGAGCTGCAACGCATCACCGCAATGGGATATGGCGATTTGCCGATTTGCATTGCCAAAACGCAGTATTCCTTGTCAGATAATGCGGCATTGCTCGGTCGTCCGGATGGCTTCACGGTCACGGTGCGTGCAGTGCGCTTGGCGGCAGGCGCGGGCTTTGTGGTCTGCGAAACGGGTGCGATTATGACCATGCCAGGCTTGCCCAAAGTGCCCACTGCGGAAAAAATAGACACCGATGCCGCGGGAAAAATCACAGGGTTGTTTTAAGGCGATACCGCACAATTCTGATGTAAACGATGCATTAAACAATTTTGTGTGAATTGTGCGGTGTTGCCTTAATAAAAAATGCAAGCACAGACGTCGAAGCATGGGTCGGCGTCTGTGTTTTTGCGTTTCGGCACTTGTCAGAAGCACGGGTACATGATATGATGAAACGGATATGCAATACAGCGGAAAAGGAGGCTTTTGATGCGATGGAATGGGAATCTTTTTCGGCAGAGGAAACCGAGCAGCTGGGCGCAGTCTTTGCAAAACAGCTGAAAGGCGGCGATGTGGTCGCATTGGATGGCGATTTGGGGGCAGGCAAAACGGCGTTTGCACGGGGCATACTGCGTGGCTTGGGGTATCGGGGGCGGGTGACCAGCCCCACCTTTTCGATTGCTAACGAATATGAAACCGAGCAGGCAACGGTTGTGCATTTTGATATGTATCGCATTTTAGACCCGCAGGCACTGTATGAATTGGGGTTTGAAGAATATTGGAATGCAGACTGCATTTTACTCATCGAATGGAGTCAAAATATTTTGCAGGCAATGCCGCCCAGCTATCACAGGGTGCAAATTGTATACGGTGCGCAGGGAGACAGCCGTAAGATTACCGCGCAGGAGGTCAACAGATGAAAATTTTAAGCTTTGAATCCTCTGCGGTCACTTCTTCCGTGTGCTTGACAGAGGGCAACACCATCATTGCACAATCATTCCAGAATTGCGGACTGACGCACAGCCGTACCCTGCTGCCCATGGCAGAGCAGCTGCTGCGCGGGTGTGGGGTGGAGATTGGCCAGGTGGATGGCTTTGCGGTAGCGGCAGGCCCTGGCTCGTTTACAGGCGTCAGAATCGGTGTTGCAACGGTAAAAGGGCTTGCCATGGCAGGTGATAAGCCTTGTGTGGGTGTATCGACTCTGGAAGCCATGGCGTATGGTGTGACAGGGCTGCACGGCGAGGTCTGCTGTGTGATGGATGCACGTGCAGAGCAGGTGTACAACGCCAATTTTCGCTTGACAGAAAGCGGTGTGGAGCGGCTTTGCGCCGACCGTGCCTGTAAGCTGGACGCATTGGCGGAAGAAATCGGCACGCAGGAGCAAATTCTGGTTGGAGATGGCGCAACTTTGTGTTATACTATGCTTAAAGACGTCTGCACTGGATTGCGTATAGCCCCCATGCATTTGCGGTATCCTAGCGGATATGGTGTGGCGATGGTTGCTCGGTCAATACTGGAAAATGGACAAGGTGTTTCTGCGGCAGACCTGTGTGAGCGGTATCTGCGTGCGCCACAGGCAGAACGTGAGCGCGCAGCAAGGTTGGCACAGCACGCATAACACATTTTTTGGAAGTTTTTTGTACTGCAAATGGCAACTCAAAATGACCGCGCAGGCTATGCACTGCAAGCAAAGATTGCGGAAAAAGGCGTTGAATTTACCGATTATGGTTACTATTCTGTAGAAGCGGTTGCAGCTGCAATCGCAGCAGAGCACACAAAGTAAGGAGCGGTGAGGATGGCACAAGTACATGTAATGGATCATCCGCTGATTTTGCACAAGTTGGCATTGATGCGGGACAAGTCTACAGGCGTAAAGGAATTTCGTGAAGCGGTCAGCGAAATTGCAATGCTGATGTGTTATGAAGCAACACGAGATCTTCCTTTGAAGGAAATTACCATTGAAACACCGATTGCAGAGGCAAAGGTGCGCGTGATTTCAGGAAAAAAGCTGGCAATCATCCCGATTCTGCGTGCAGGTTTGGGCATGGTGGACGGCGTGCTGAATCTGATTCCCACCGCGAAGGTTGGACATATTGGGCTGTATCGTGACCCCGAAACCCTGCAGCCGGTCGAATACTACTGCAAGCTGCCCAATGACATTGAAGAGCGTGATGTTATCGTGGTAGACCCGATGCTGGCAACCGGCGGTTCGGCTGTGGCAGCCATTGAGTTCCTCAAGAACTATGGTGTCAAAAATATCAAGCTGATGAATATCATTGCAGCGCCCTGCGGCATTGAGGCGGTGCAGAAGGCACATCCCAATGTTGAGATTTTCACGGCGGCAATCGATGAAAAGCTGAATGAAAGCAGCTACATCGTGCCGGGGCTTGGAGATGCGGGCGACCGTATTTTTGGCACAAAGTAAAAAATTGTATACCAGTTGCAATAAAAAGAGAGCATAGCGTCCGCTATGCTCTCTTTTTATGTTTTATTTATCGTTTCACCAACATATTGGGACCACGACCGCAAATCGGACACTTAAAGTCATCCGGAATGGTTTCGCTTTCTAAAATATAGCCGCAAACCGTGCATCTCCAGCCGGGCTCACCGGTGGTGTGCGAGGGTGCATTTTGTGGAATCTGCCCCTCTTTGGCAGTTTTATAGTATTCTGTCGTCAAAATTGGCGCATCACTGCGCTTTTCAACCTCATACACCGCGCCGATAAACAGAATGTGAGAGCCGACATCCAGCGTGTCTGTCACACTGCAGGCAAACCGTGCACCGATGTCCTGCGTCAGCGAAGGCACCCCTTTTTTGTCCTTCACACTGGCATAGCTGGCAAATTTGTTGAGGTCTGCGCTGGATTTAAAGCCAAAATCGGAAAGCACTTGCCCTGCAACGTCCTGTGTGAGCAGGGAAACGGTGAACAAGCCTGATTTTTGAATGCTTTGGCACGTAAAGTTCTCCTTACTGATGGAAATTGCCAATTTTCCGCCGGCAACCTGCATGACAGAGTTGATAAGACAGCCGGCATTTTTGCCGTCTGCAACGGTGGAAACAATCGCCAGCGTACCGCTGATTTTGGCATATGCGAGATGAGTAGGCATCGCGTTGACCTCCTTTTAAAGCAAAAAAATGAACGAGAATAATTCCTAATAATACTTTAAGAGTACTGCAAATTCAAATGATTGTCAATCCTATTTCAAAAAAAACCTTGCATTCTCACACAAAAGGATGTATACTAAGCAAGTAATTTAGTAAATTAGCAATTCATAAAAGGAGTGTAACATGATGAAAATTCCAACCACACTGAAGCATAAACCTGTCATTGTTTCGGAAAATTATAGCCAAATCGATGGAAGATATGCCGGTGACACCGATGCAATGGGGCTTTCCTTGGGTCTGGCGCAGTGGAATGACCGCGGACGTGTCGATATTTCGGCAAAGGTTTGGCGGCATACAGGCGGAAAATGGTCGCGTCAGTCGGAAGAATTGCCCATGCATCGCGTGATGGATTTGGCGATTTTGATTTGCCGTGCCAAGCAGTACATGGCAGACAGCTATCGCTATCCCAAGCTGTATGATGAAAATGCGCCGCAAATCGACCGTATCGCGTTGCAGGGTGATGCTATGACGGTTGCAGTTTGTACAGAAAATGAGCTGATTGACCAAGATATGAAGCTCTTTGCGGACACCTTGGCGCGGGATGATGAAATGCTGGCAGAGCGACTGCACCGCCTGTCTGAAATCCTGCAGGACATGGGCTATGGTCGGCGGAACCGCTGAGCACAGGTTCTAAGGCTGCTTGACCCCTCATATGCTTTGAAAAGAGGAAGCATGAGGAGGGAAAGGACATGATTGTTTACGCCACAAAATTGACCATTCGGAAAGCGGCGATTGGCTTGGCTGTTCTGGGAGGCATTCTCTGGGGCATCACCGCCTTGGCACCACGCGCGGCACAGGCAGTTGCAGCGCAGATAGACAGCCAATCCATCAGCCAGAAGCTGAAAGATAATGATGCAAGGGTATCCTATTTGCAGGAATTCGGCTGGATGGTGGAAGAAACCCCGCTTGTGGAAATGGAAGTGCAGATTCCAAAGGAATTTGATGGAGCTTATCAGCAGTATAATGAGATTCAGCTGCGACAGGGGTTGGATTTGACAAAGTATCGTGGGAAGCGTGCCATGCTGTATACGTACACGGTGCTAGACTATCCAACGCAGGAGGAAGGCGTGACGGCAAGCCTTGTACTGTACAAAAATCGTGTAATTGCAGCAGACATTAGCGCTGCAAATGCAGAAGGGTTCACCCATGGGTTGACCGAACGTCCCAGTGCGGCAGCAACTGCAGCCGAGCCGAGCGGTGAACAGAACCCGCAAGCGCCTGCGGAGCAGAAAACGGCACAAGATACCACTGAATAATGGATATGGATGGATAAATAAAAAAAGACCACGGGTTAAGATACACGCCCTGTGGTCTTTTTTGTTGTTTGCAGCGAGTAGCTTCTACAAAAATTGGATGATTAGGAATAAAGATAGTCTTTTTTAGAAAATCTATTGTGCAAATTGTAAAAAAGTGATACTGTATATAAATACACAAATCACATGGGAGGCACAGCAATGGCGCAAAAATCAGGGGCGGGATTACAGCGCTTGGATAAAGTGCTTTGCAATTTGGGATATGGTTCCCGTCGGGAAATTGCAGAGCTGGCAAAAAAACGACAAATTACCATCGATGGTGTGTGCTGCACCGATGCAGGACGTAAAGTCGACCCGACACAGTCGGTGATACAGGTCGGCGCAGAAACGGTGGTTTGGCAAGCGCAATACTACATCATGCTGCACAAACCGCCAGGCTACATCACCGCAACGCAGGATAATTTTCAGCCTACGGTCATGGAGCTGCTCTCGGAGCGGCTGCAGAAAGCCGGTCTGTTTCCGGTCGGACGTTTGGATAAGGATACCGAGGGGTTGCTGCTTTTGACGACAGACGGCGCGTTTGGCCATGCACTGATGGCGCCCAAACGCCATGTGGAAAAGGTCTACGAAGCCGAAATACAGGGGACACTAGATGACGATGCGGTGCAGCGGTTTGCACAGGGCATCTGCCTGCGCGATGGCACGCCCTGCCGCCCTGCAAAATTGCAGATACTGCACACGAATGCTGGGCATGCGCGTGCGCACATTACCCTGCTCGAAGGGAAATTTCACCAAGTCAAACGCATGGTGCAGCAGGTGGGCGGCGAAGTGGTTGCCCTCAAGCGCATCTCCATCGGACCTATCGCGCTGGATGAAACCTTGCGGCTGGGAGAATATCGTGCATTAACCGACCAAGAAGTGCAGGAATTGCTGCATTTTGGTAATGAATCTCCATAAATTGTAGGAATCAGAAAATAAAGTTCAAAAGACAACAAAAAATCACAAAAAAAATTGTACAAATTTATCGAGGCGTGATATAATAACTTAAAATATGTGTAGCTTGCGTGATATTATTGTGCACAATGTCTGGAGGCGGCACAGGCAAAATAGGACGGGATTTTTAAGATTAAGAGTGTATACGAAGGCGAAATTGGGCAAAGTTCGCCGCAACGTGTATAGAGAGTAAGTGAAAGGTGATGAATATGGCTTCGAGATTATTTCAATCCATGGTGTTGCAGATGAAAGACACCGTAGATCGTGTCATCGGCATTGTTGATGCAACGGGTGCTGTGGTTGCATGTACCGACTTGCCACGCATCGGGGAAATGCGTGAGGATGCGGTGACGGAGCTTGGATATGCAGGGGATATGATTCGCTTTGGCGGATATACCTACCGCATGGTGGGCGAGCGAAACACGCGTCTGGAATATGCGGTGTTTGTGCAGGGGGAAGATGAGCTGGCGCGCAGCATTTGCTCCATGGCAGCAGTTTCCATCAACAGCATCAAGACCCTGTATGATGAAAAGCATGACAAGGCGACCTTTATTAAAAACATTATTTTGGATAACATTCTGCCCGGAGATATTTATATCAAATCGCGGGAACTGCATTTTGGCAGTGATTTGCCGCGCGTGGTGCTGTTGATTCGCCAGATTCGCCATGTGGATGTTGCTGCCATTGACGTGGTGCAGGGACTGTTTCCGGACAAGCAGAAGGATTTTGTGCTGCACATTTCCGAAAGCGATATTGTACTCGTCACGGAGGTCAAGCTGGGCAGTGAAATGCGCGATTTGACCAAAATCGCAAAATCCATTGAGGAAGCGCTGATGACCGAGCTGGGACAAAAGGTCATCATTGGTGTGGGTTCGATTTCCACACAGATGAAGGACATTGCAAAGTCTTTCAAGGAAGCGCAGGTTGCCATTGAGGTTGGCGGCGTATTTGACACCGAAAAAAGCATCATCAGCTTTGAAAATCTGGGCATTGGGCGTTTGATTTATCAGCTGCCGACCACACTGTGTGAAATGTTCCTGACGGAGGTCTTTAAGAAGGGGTCGATTGACGCCTTGGACCAGGAAACCCTGTTTACGATTCAAAAGTTCTTTGAAAACAATCTAAACGTATCGGAAACCTCCAGAAAGCTCTTTGTGCATCGCAATACGTTGGTATATCGTCTGGAAAAAATCAAAAAGCTGACAGGGCTGGATTTGCGGGAGTTTGACCATGCGATTGTCTTTAAGGTTGCGCTGATGGTACGCAAATATTTGGCGAGCCGAGAAGAGCATCATAATCTATAAATCGGAAAGCGGTAAACACATCATCGTTTGATGTGTTTACCGGCTTTTGCATAGATTCTGTAACGAACTTGTACTGTCCAGATGCAGATGGGAGGAATGGAAAAGCCGTGATTCGAATGAGTGACGTCACAAAGATTTATGACAACGGCACTTGTGCGGTGAAAAAAGCGACGTTTCGGATTGATGAGGGGGAATTTGTGTTTCTGGTTGGCTCGTCCGGCTCGGGAAAATCCACCTTAATCAAGCTGCTTACCGCAGAAGCGCGCCCGACAGAAGGTCGTATTGTTGTAAACAATTATAATATCAGCACGCTGAAAAAGCGCGAAGTACCCTATCTGCGCCGCACCTTGGGCGTTGTGTTTCAGGATTTTCGCCTGATTCAAAACAAATCGGTTTATGAAAATGTGGCGTTTGCCATGCGTGCGGTCGGGGCAACCAATCGCGCCATTCGCAAGCGTGTGCCGTATGTGCTGGATTTGGTGGGGCTCATCCAAAAAATCAACGCGTGCCCCATGGAGCTATCTGGCGGTGAGCAGCAGCGTGTGGCGATTGCACGCGCGCTGGTCAACAATCCAAGGCTGATTATTGCAGACGAGCCAACCGGCAACCTTGACCCTGCGCGTTCGTTGGAACTCATGACACTGTTTGAGCGCATCAATGAACTGGGCACAACGGTGCTGATTGTAACGCATGAAAAGGAACTGGTGGACAAATTTTCCAGACGCGTCATCAAGATAGAGCAAGGCCAGATTATCAGTGACAGGACAGGTGGGTATTACAAACATGAAGAAGCGCAAGCGGAGAGTTAATATCGGATATTACTGGGCGGAAGGCATCCGTAATATCTTTTTGCATGGTTTTATGAGCTTTGCGGCGGTCAGCATCATTGTTGCGTGCCTGCTGATTACGGGCAGCGTCGCGCTGATTACATATAACATTGATTTGAACATCCAGCAGCTGCAGGACGAAAGCGAAATCGTGGTTTTCATTGACGAAAAGCTTTCGGATGATGAGGCGCGTGCGCTGCAAAGCACCTTGGAGCAGATGAATAATGTTGCAACGGTCACCTTTCGCTCCCGTGAGGACGCACTGGAAGTCCTGCGGAAAAAGGACGCGGAATACTCCACGATTTTGCAGGGATTTGATGACACTAACAACCCCCTGCGCAATGAATACCACATCACGCTGCAGGATGTGACCAAAGCCGAGGAAACCGTGGGTAAGATTGCGGCATTGCCGGCGGTTGCCAACCATCGCGTGCAGGAAGATACGATTTCCATGCTGGTCAAGGTGCAAAACGTGTTTAAAATCGTATCCTTAAGTCTGGTAGTTGCCTTGGGCTGTATTTCTGTTTTTATCATTTCCAACACCGTAAAGCTGGCGATGTTCTCCAGACGTGAGGAAATTTCAATTCAAAAAATGGTTGGTGCGACCAACTGGTTCATTCGTTGGCCGTTTGTCATCGAAGGCATGGTGCTGGGCTTTATTGGTGGTATCGTTGCGTTGTTCATTGAATGGGGTGTCTATGCCAAGCTGTCCGGCTTTGTGATAGGGATGCTGCCCATGTTCCAAATGGCGGCGGTAGAGAGCCTGTATGGCAGGGTCATCACCATCTTCATGGCGGCGAGTGTTGCGGTGGGTATGTGCGGCTCTGTGTTGACCATTCGCCGGTTTATGGACGTGTGATGGCATTTGCAAACCATCTGGAAGGAGTTATGTGGCGACCATGATGAGTAGAAAGACAGCAAAAAGGATTGCGGCGGTGGTTGCATTTATGCTTGCGGCAATTATGGTGTTTTCGGTGATTGTATCGGCGATTCCGTATGCCAGTGCGGCGAGCAGTGTTTCCGGACTGAAACAGCAGTTGTCGGATATTGCGAGTAAAAAAGCGGCAATCCAAAAGCAAATTGATGCGCTGAGTGACCAAATCGGAGAAGTCAGCGAGAAAAAAGCGGCACTGGATGAACAAATCGAGCTGACACAGGATGAAATCGACACCACGGAGAACCTCATCAGTCAGCTGGAGGACCAAATTGATGCCAAAACGGAAGAACTGGCAGAAGCAGAGGACGCATTGGAAGAGAAAACAGAGCTGTTCTGCACCCGCATTCGTGTGATGTATGAAGAAGGCGATGCCACCTATCTGGACGTTCTGCTGGCATCGGAAAATTTTTCGGATATGTTGACCCGCATCGACACGATGGGGCAAATCATGCAGTATGATGAGCAGATTGTGCAAGAATATACCGCTGCAAAGGAAGAGATTGCGCAGAAAAAAGCCTCTCTGGAAGGCGATAAAGCCGACCAGGAAAGCTATCAGGCAAGCTTGCAGGACAAGCAAGACACATTGGATACCCAGCGTGCGGAGCAGCAGCAGCTGATTGAAAAATTAAACACTGATTTGGATGCACAGAAGGCGGAAAGCGAACGCATGGATGCCGAACGCGCAGCCATCAATGATGAAATTGCAGAGATTTCCCGCAAAGCGGCAGAAGCGGCACAAAATAGCAGCAGCGGCAGCGGCGGCGGCAGTGTCACCGTACCGGTCAGCGGCACCTTTACATGGCCTTTGCCGGGATACGGCAGCGGCAGCATCACCAGTCCATATGGCTACCGCATCCATCCAATTAGTGGCACGAAAAAATTCCATTCCGGTATTGACTTGGGTGCACCGAGCGGCACACCGATTGTTGCCGCAAAGTCGGGCACCGTTGTGAGAAGCTATATGTCCAGCTCCTACGGAAATTACACCGTCATCGACCATGGCGGCGGCGTGATGACGGCATATGCCCACCAGTCCAAGCGACTGGTTTCAGTGGGCGATACGGTCAGTGCAGGGGAAACGATTGGGCTGGTCGGCTCTACAGGCAATTCCACGGGCAATCATCTTCACTTTGAAATCTATGTCAATGGTTCTACGGTGAATCCGATGAAATATTTCAGCTAAGAACCTGTATTTATCAATGGAGAATACGGATTCCGAGAAAAAATGCGTAAGGGGGAGCAGGCGATGTCTGCTCCCTTGCGTTTGGAGGACATCATATGAAGCATCAGATTCCACGCGGCACAGCCGTTGCGCTGTGTCTGCTCACGGCGGTGACAACCTGCCAAATCACCTTGCTTGCTTGTCGGGAAGGCATCAATGGCGCGTTGCCAGACTACCTTGCACAGCAAAAGCTGTACAACAAGCTGGGTGAGATACAATCCCTCATAGAGCACAACTACGTCGGTGCGTATGACCCTGAGAAGCTGCTGGATATGGCGGCGGCAGGCATGGTGGTTGGCATGGACGACCGCTGGAGCAGTTATCTGCCGAAAGCCGATTATCAAAGCCATCAGCTCAATCAAGAAGGGGCTTTGGTGGGCATTGGGGTGTCTGTGTACTACGACAGCGAGGCGGAAGCACTGAAAATTCGCGAGGTCTATGCGGATTCTCCGGCGCAAGCGGCAGGACTGCAAAGCGAGGATGAGATTTTGGCGGCAGACGGCGTGTCTGTAAAAGACCAAGGCTATGCGGCGGTGGTGGAAGCCGTTCGCGGAAACGCAGGCACCAGTGTCACGCTGCAAATACAGCGGGCAGACCATGAAGCGCCAGAAACCATCACGGTCAAGCGGGAAAAGGTTACAAAAACGGTGGTTACAGCTGAAATGCTGGAAGATACTGTTGGGTATATCGCGATTGAAGATTTTGACGGCGGTGCAGACACCCAATTTGCGGCGGCACTGGAGCAGCTGCAGCAGCAGGGCGCGACAGCTTTTGTGTTTGACGTGCGTAACAATCCGGGCGGGCTCATTACGGTTTTGGTGGACATTTTAGACCCCTTGCTGCCCCAAGGCGAGATGGTGTCGCTCGTTGAAAAAGATGGCACAGAAAATCACTATACCTCCGACAGTCAGGCACTGCAGCTGCCCATGGCAGTGCTCGTGAATGCCCAATCCATCAGTGCCGCCGAGCTATTTGCCGCGGTATTGCAGGAGTATGGCGTTGCAACGGTGGTGGGCGAAAAAACCATCGGCAAGGGCTTTGCGCAGCGCACCTATCCGCTGTCGGACGGTTCGGCGTTGGTGCTCTCCGACCAAAAATATTACACACCCAAGGGGAAAAATCTCGCCAATATTGGCATAACACCGGATGTTACAGTTAGCTTGACCGATGCGCAGAACCAAAAATTTTATGCCATGACAAAGCAGGAGGATGCGCAGCTGCAAGCGGCGATACAAGCAGTGCAGCAAACAAAATAGGCAAACGGTTCTATTACAGCAAAGACCCTGCATAGGATATGGCAGAAAACGCAGGGAGGCTTTGCGATGTATGGGATTTTACGGGTGCAGGTGGTGCCGCAGCTTCCGCGCGCACGGGCACAGCAGGTAGAGGATGTTTGCGGCATGGCATTTCAGGTGGAAAAACTGCGCCTGTGCCGCACACAAGGCTTTTTGGACAGAAGATTGCTGCGGCGCAGCTTGAAAGCATTGGCGGCGGCGGGCGTGACCCAAGTGGTAATACCGCAAGATTTATACATAAAACAACAGCTGCAGCGGTACAATATGACCGAAATCAATCACACCGCGCTGATGAGAGGGATTGCTCCGCAAATCATCGATTATTTGCTGCAGCGGCAGAGCCATACCGCGGTGGCAATTTATGCGGGGCGGCTGGATAATGAAGTGCTGGCGGCGGTGCACCATGCCGCGCGCTATTATGACAGGGTGATGCTGGAGCTGGGCAGATGGAATGAAATCGTATGTGACCAACTGCTTGCCGTATATGGTTTGGCGGCATTGCCGGGCATCGTACCAATGCCTGTGAAAAAAACTGCGGCACTGTGGTTTGATTGCCCGCCGCAGACACTTTGCCATCGCATGGAGCGCATGATTTCGGTGGCACTGTGTGCGCAGGAGGCACCTGCTGATTATAATGATGTGCGGCTGAAAAATCCACGGCAAAGCACAGCGCAGGATACCGATTGGGAGAGTGTGATGAGTGCGGTGGTTGCAGGCAATGCGGCACAGGCGTTGACGCTGCAAATGGATTGTCTGGCAAAAAAATGAGAACTTTTCCGCAGCTTGCTTGACAGTACGGTTTTCCATACTCTATAATAGGGGTTAAATGTGAACCGTAAGGCAAGATGATCGCCGCAGACAAAGCCCGCCCTATGCGCGGCAGCAGAAAGGGCGAATGTCTGGGAATGCGCGTGCGCGGTGCAGGCAAACAGCTGGCGTGCCGTGCGTTGTATCCGGCAGCGATATATCATGAATATCAAAATAAAAGAGGGAAATATTGATGGTCAAAGAATTTAAGATGACGCAAGAGAGCTTGGATAAGCTCCGTGAAGAACTGGAATATCTAAAAACCGTTCGTGAAAAAGAGGTTGCCGAGCAAATCAAAGAAGCACGCTCTTTTGGTGACCTTTCTGAAAACAGTGAATATGACGAAGCCAAAAATGAGCAGGGCAAGGTTTTCTCTCGCATGGCAGAGCTGGAAAACGTGATTACACACGCGGTGATTATCACCGACGATATGTACTCCGGCGATGAAGTTTCTCCCGGCTGTCACTTTGTCGTAGAAGACTTGGAATTTGGCGAAGAAGAAGAATATTATTTTGTCGGTTCGCAGGAAGCCAACCCGATGGAAGGCAAGATTTCGGATGAATCTCCGTTTGGTCGTGCCATGCTGGGACAAAAAGTTGGCGATGTGGTCAGCGTAGAGGCACCGGACGGCACGATTCAATATAAGATTATTTCTATTACGAAGTAAGGACGGAAGGAAGGACAGTATGGCAGAGGCACAGAACCACGAAAACGCTGCGCAGGAAGAACAGGAATCCCTAAACGAGCTGCGCCGCATTCGACAGGAAAAGCTGCGGGATTTGCAGAGCGCAGGAAACGACCCGTTTGAGCAGGTTCGTTTTGAACGCACCAACTATACCTGCGACATCACCAATGATTTTGAGGGCTTTGAGGGAAAAACCGTTGCGCTGGCAGGCAGAATGATGTCCAAGCGCATCATGGGCAAGGCTTCCTTTTCCGATATGAGCGACCGCTACGGACGGTTGCAGCTCTATATCAAGCGGGATGAAATCGGCACAGAGGAATATACCGCCTACAAAAAGCTGGATATTGGTGATTTGATTGGCATAGAGGGTGAAGTATTCCGCACACACAAGGGCGAAATTTCGGTTTCTGTCAAAAAGCTGACCCTGCTGTCCAAAAACCTGATTCCGTTGCCGGAAAAGTGGCATGGGCTGAAGGATACCGATATGCGGTATCGCCAGCGATATGTGGACTTGATTGTCAATCCGGATGTGCGCACCACCTTTGAAAAGCGTTCGGCAATCGTGCGCGAAATCCGCAACTTTATGGACAGCCGCAACTTCATGGAGGTCGAAACCCCCTGCCTGAACACCATTCCGGGCGGTGCGGCAGCGCGTCCCTTCATCACCCATCACAATGCGCTGGACATTGATATGTATATGCGCATTGCAACCGAGCTGCACCTCAAGCGTTTGATTGTCGGCGGCTTTGAGCAGGTGTATGAAATCGGACGTATTTTCCGCAACGAGGGCATGGACACCAAGCACAATCCGGAGTTCACCACCATCGAACTCTATCAGGCGTATACCGATTATCAGGGCATGATGGACATTACGGAAGATATGATTGTGCACGTGTGCGATAAGGTGTTGGGTACCACACAAATTACGTATCAGGGCGTTGCAATCGACTTTGCAAAGGGCTGGAAGCGGCAAACCATGTCAGATGCCGTGAAGCAGTATGCAGGAATTGATTTCCAAGCACTGCAGAGCGATGCAGAAGCCTTGGCAGCCGTGCAGGCAGCTGGCTATGCGCCGGAAAAGGGCAAAGAAACCTGGGGTGACTTGCTCGCGCTGATGTTTGAAATTGCCGTAGAGGACAAGCTGATGCAGCCGACCTTTATCACCGATTATCCAGTGGAAATTTCGCCGCTTGCCAAGCGCAAGGCGTCGGATGCAAGGCTGACCGAACGCTTTGAGCTGTTCGTCTATGGTCGCGAGCTTGCCAATGCATTCTCTGAATTGAATGACCCGATTGACCAGCGTGCACGCTTTGAGCGTCAGGCGGCATTGCGCGCATCCGGCGATGATGAAGCAAACATGATGGATGACGATTTTGTCAATGCGCTTGAGTATGGTATGCCGCCGACCGGTGGCATGGGCATGGGCATCGACCGTTTGGTGATGTTGCTGACCGATAGTGCATCGATTCGTGATGTGTTGCTCTTCCCGACAATGAAGCCGCTTACGGAATAATGAAACGGATGAGCCTGAACGCATACCATCGATGCGTTCAGGCTTTCGGTTTGTGCATACAGGTTGGCAGTTGCAGGCAGGGGGAAATCATGCAATATAAAGCAAATGCATTCAAAAAAAATATCGGGAAAAGAGCACATCCCACCAGAGCCTTGGTGATTGGCTTTTTACTGATTATCGTGCTCGGTGCGGTGCTGCTTGCCCTGCCGATTGCCTCCAAAAGCAGGCAGTGGACCAGTCTGCTGACCACCCTGTTCACAGCCACCAGCGCGACCTGTGTCACGGGGCTTGTGCTGGTGGACACCTACACCTATTGGAGCACCTTTGGGCAGGTGGTGATTTTGCTGCTCATCCAAATTGGCGGGCTGGGGTTTATGAGCATGGCAACGCTGTTTTCCTTTTTGGTGCGGCGCACCATCACCCTGCGAGAGCGTCTGGTGATGACCACTTCCCTGAATGTCAGTGACATGGCGGGCGTTGTGCGGCTCACCAAGCGCGTGCTGTATGGCACGCTGTTGTTTGAAGTGATGGGGGCTGTGGTGCTGTCTATTCGATTTATCCCACGATTTGGGGTGTTGGACGGCATTTATAAGGGCGTATTTCATGCGATTTCGGCATTTTGTAATGCAGGATTTGATTTGATGGGCGAAAAAGTAGAATTTTCGTCCATGGTGAGTTATGCCACTGACCCGGTTGTGAACATTATTTTGATGACACTCATCATCATCGGCGGACTTGGTTTTTTTGTGTGGAATGATGTCTATGAAAAACGCTCCATTCACCACTTGAAGCTGCACACAAAAATTGTGCTGCTGACGAGTGCGATTTTGGTTGTCGGCGGTGCGGGTTTGCTTGCGGTTTGCGAATGGAACAACCCAGGCACACTTGGCAGCCTGCCGCTGCAGGACCGATTTATGGCGGCGCTGTTTCAGTCCACCACCTTGCGTACCGCAGGGTTTAACACCATTGACCAAAACGCCATGACCGGTGCGGGGCAGGCAATCTCCATCGTCATGATGTTCATCGGCGGTTCGCCCGGCTCGACAGCGGGCGGCATCAAAACCGTCACCATTGCGGTGCTGGTGCTGACCACCATCACGGCATTTCAAGGGAAAAGCAACATTTCGGTGTTCGGACGGCGTATCATGCCGCGCAGCGTGGCAAATGCGGTGACGATGCTGATGATGGGCTTCACACTGGTTGTGACGAGTGCACTCGTCCTGTCCAGCTTTGAGCATCTGCCGTTTTCCAAGTGCCTGTTTGAAGCGGTTTCGGCATTTGGCACCGTGGGGCTGTCAACGGGAATTACCCCTACTTTGGGCGTTGTTTCAAAAATCACCCTCATTTTATTGATGTTTTTGGGACGTGTCGGCATATTAACCCTTGGCGTTGCAGTGCTGATGCGGCATCAGCATGAGCCGAAGCTGCAATATCCGGAAGCGGAGCTATTTGTTGGATAAGGAGAGAGAGCGATGAAATCCTTTATAGTCATTGGTTTGGGACGATTTGGAACGGCTGTGGCGTGCGAGCTATATCGGCGCGGCAATGAAGTGTTGGTGGTGGACAAGGATGCAGATGTGGTGCAGCGTATTTCTGACCAAGTCACGCACGCGGTTGTGGGCGATGCCAATGAAGAGAGCGTGCTGCGCGCCATTGGCGTGCGCAATTTTGATTGCGTGATTGTGTCCATTGCATCCGATATTCAGGACAGCGTGCTGATTACCTTGATGCTCAAGGAAATGGGCGTCAAATATGTCATTGCGAAGGCGCAAAGTGCACTGCACACCAAGGTGCTCGACCGCATTGGCGCAGACCGTGTGGTGTTTCCGGAGCATGATATGGGGCAGCGCATTGCGCAGGCGCTTTCCTCCACAAATGTGATTGATTTCATCGAGCTGTCGCCGGATTTCAGCATTGTGGAAATTCGCTCTCCCGGAAGCTGGCAGGGCAAAACGTTAATGGAGCTGTCGGTACGTGCCGAGCATGGCGTCAATGTGCTGGCAATTCGCGGACAGGATGGGCGCATCAATGCCATTTCACCGACGGCAGACCAGCGGATTATCGAAGGCGATGTCTTGGTGGTCATCGGTGCAAACGATGATATTGAGCGATTGGGGAACTTGCAGTGACTTTGATGGAAAGCCGCCAAAATAAAACCCTGCGCCATTTGGTGCGCTTGGGACAGGAGAAGAAATATCGGCAGGCAAACGGCGAAATGCTGTGCGAGGGCGAAAAAATGCTGCGGGAGGCGCTTGCGTCTGGCGTTGTGATTCGCACCATATTGGTGCGTCAGCCGCACAGCGATGCGCTGGCGCCCTTGCTGACACAGGCGCAGGACAGCGGCGCACAGCTGTTTTCCGCAGAGCCTGCGCTGTTTGCGCTGGCAAGCGATGTGGAAACCCCGCAGGGCGTTGTATTTTCCTGTGTGCCGCCGACCTACGATGCACAGATATTGCGGCAGGCGAAAAACATACTGGTGCTGGACGGCATACAAGACCCCGGCAACATGGGCACAATTTTACGCACCGCAGATGCCTTTGCCGTTGATGCGGTTGTATTAGCGCAGGGCTGTACAGACCCAACAGCACCGAAGGTTGTGCGCTCCACCATGGGTGCAGTGTTCCGTCTGCCAATCCTGCGGCTGCCATTACAGACAGCGGTCGAGATGCTACGGCAAAACGGTCTGCCGATTTATGCGGCAGCTTTGACGCAGGATGCACAGGCGGTGCAGCAGGTTTCGCTGCGGGGCAGTGCAGTCATCATTGGCAACGAGGGAAATGGCGTATCGCAGACCGCACTCCAGCTTTCTGATAAGCGGGTGATTTTGCCCATGGCAGGGCGCGCAGAGTCGCTCAATGCAGGGGTTGCGGCGGCAATCCTGCTGTGGGAAATGACCAGACCGGTGTAATGAGCACTGTCGAAAGGGGGAAGGCAAATGTCCGTTCGGCTCAAATGGCTGTGGCTTGCGACACGGCGAGGGGTTTCTGCAAGGGTATGCCATGCGTTGCTGGATGCCTTTGGTTCGCCTGAGCAGGTCTATGTGGCGGACCGTCATGCCTTGATACGCGTGGAGGGCATCAGACAGGCACAGGTGGATGCACTCTGTGACAAAGCAATGGATGAAGCCGAGCAAATTGCGCAAGCTTGTGAAAAACAGGGCATTTCCATTCTTACCTTTGCCGACTCCGGCTATCCGGAGCGATTGCGCAACATTCCGGATGCACCCTTGGTGCTGTATGTGCGCGGCAGCTTGCCGGATTTGGATGCAACCCCCGGCATTGCCATCGTGGGCACACGAAAAGCCAGCTTGTATGGTGCGGCAACGGCAGAAAAACTGTCCCGCGAGCTGACAGAAGCAGGCTTTGTGGTGGTATCCGGTTTGGCAGAAGGCATTGACGGCGCCGCCGCCAGAGGTGCGCTGCGCGGCGGCGGACGAACGGTTGCCGTGATGGCGTGCGGGGTTGACCGCTGTTATCCGGCGATGCATCGGCATTTGCTGGGTGATATTCTGCTGGCAGGTGCGGTTATCAGTGAATACCCACCGGGAGAACCGCCGATTGCATCACGCTTTCCGGTTCGCAATCGCATCATCAGTGGATTGAGTGTGGGCGTGCTCGTGGTGGAAGCACCGCGGCGTTCGGGCGCACTCATCACCGCACATACGGCACTGGACCAAGGGCGAGATGTTTTTGCAGTGCCGGGGAATCTGGATGCACCCAATAGTGCCGGCACAAACCGCATGATTGCGGATGGAGAAGCAGCACTCATTTGTTCCGCACAGGACATGATTCGAGAGTATAGCGGATTGTTGCCCTTGCGGGAAAAGCAGACACCACGTGCCGTGTACAAGGCACAGGGGAAGCAGCTTGCCGACAAGGCAGGGGTGTGGCAGGCTGTCACACAGTACCCCGTGGAGCGGCAGCAAGTGTCTGTTGCCGCCAAACCACCGGAGAGCCAACCGCAGCCTGCCCTTTCGGCAGAGGAAGAGCAGTTGGTGCAGGCGGTTCGAGCGGGAGCGGATACGGTAGATGCCCTCAGTGAGCAAACCGGCGTGTCCGCCGCGGCAATCGCAACCACGCTGACAATGCTGGAATTAAACGGAATTCTGGCACATCGAAACGGCAGAATCTATTTAGGATAGCATTTCTGATGCGATTTACCGCAGATAGATACGCAAAAAGACGAGGAAACAGTTGGACATGCGACCCAAAAGGCCTGTCCTTTTATCATATAAAGCAAATAGAAACACGGTACGGAGGACAACGAAATGTCAAAATTGATCATCGTCGAATCCCCAGCGAAGGCAAAGACGATTGGAAAATATCTGGGGACGGATTATGTTGTCAAGGCTTCAATGGGACATCTGCGTGATTTACCGAAAAAGAAAATGGGTGTCGACATTGAGCATGACTTTAAGCCGGATTATATCCCGATTGACGGCAAAGATAAAATCATCAATGAACTGCGGCAGGCGGCGGACGAATGCGACTTTGTCTATCTCGCGACTGACCCGGACCGCGAAGGAGAAGCGATTTCGTGGCATTTGAAGGAACTGCTGATGCTGGGCGACCATCGCTCACAGCGTGTCACCTTTAATGAAATTACAAAGCCCGCTGTGCAGTATGGCATTGCGCACCCGCGGGATATTGATGCGGATTTGGTCAATGCACAGCAGGCGCGCCGTATTTTGGACCGTGTGGTCGGCTATCAGCTGTCCCCATTTTTGTGGCGCAAGGTCAAGCGCGGGCTTTCCGCGGGGCGTGTGCAGTCGGTGGCGACACGGCTTGTGGTGGACAGAGAGCAGGAAATTCGTGCCTTTGTGCCGGAGGAATATTGGTCGATTGAAGCCACATTGGCTACCAGCCAAGAGATAGAAAACCCCTTTGTCACACGATTTTACGGCGATGCAAGCGGCAAGGTCGAGCTGAAAACCGAAGCGCAGACCATGGCGATTGTGCAGGCGGTGACAGGGCAGCCGTTTCAGGTCAGCACCGTCAAAAAGGGCAAGAAGAAGAAAACCCCTGCCGCGCCCTTCATCACCTCCACCCTGCAGCAGGAAGCCTCCCGCAAGCTGAATATGACACCAAGGCGCACCATGAGTGTGGCGCAGGAGCTGTACGAAGGCATTGAGCTGGAAGAGGGACTGACGGGTTTAATCACCTATATGCGTACCGACTCCCTGCGCCTTTCGGATGAAGCAACGGCGGCGGCGGCAGAACTGATTCGGCGCAAATATGGCGAGCAGTACTATCCGGGACAGGTGCGCGTGTTCAAGACCAAGGGCGGCGCACAGGATGCGCATGAAGCCATTCGCCCGGCGCATGTGGAGCTGGAGCCGGATGCCATTCGCGATTCACTGACGCCCGACCAATATAAGCTGTATAAATTGATTTGGTCACGCTTTATGGCGTGCCAAATGGCAGACTGTATCATGGACACCGTTTCGGCGGACATTTTATGTGCGGGATATACCTTCCGTGCCAGCGGTTACACCATTGCGTTTGCGGGCTTTACCGCCGTGTATGTGGAATCGACCGATGATGAAAAGAAGGACGGCGGCGGCAAGGCATTGCCGGTCTTTGCAGAAGGCGATGTGCTGAATAGCCAAAAAATTGAGCCGGCGCAGCACTTTACCCAGCCGCCCGCACGCTATACAGAAGCCAGCCTGATTCGTGCGATGGAAGAGCGTGGCATCGGCCGGCCGTCGACCTACGCACCGACCATTTCAACCATCATTGACCGCAACTATGTGTCCAAGGAAAACAAGGCACTGCGTCCTACGCCCCTCGGTGAAGGCGTGACCGGTCTTTTGGTGCAAAAGTTTGAATCGGTTGCGGACTATGCATTCACTGCCAAAATGGAGCATGAATTGGACGAAGTGGAAGCGGGCAAACTAGAGTATGTCACCCTGCTGCATCGCTTCTATGGTGGCTTCAAAGCGGCACTGGAGCAGGCAGAGGTCGATTTGGAAGGACAACGCATCAAAATCGAGGATGAAGTGACCGATGTCATTTGTGACCAGTGCGGACGCAATATGGTCATCAAAATCGGTCGTTTCGGAAAGTTTTTGGCGTGCCCGGGATTTCCGGAGTGCACCAATACCAAGGCAATCTCCGAAGATACGGGTGCGGCGTGCCCGACCTGCGGGGACAAGGTGGTCAAAAAGAAATCGGCACGCGGCTATGTCTATTTCAGCTGTGACAAATATCCGACCTGTAATTTTATCACGTGGGATAAGCCGCAAAAGACCAAATGTCCGGTGTGTGACAGCACCCTGTTCCGCCATACAGACCGCGATTCCAAGGAAGTGCGTGATGTTTGTCTGCGAGAGGGCTGCGGCTTCAGCGAACTAATTAAAGAAGGCTTGCCGCCGGAAGAAGCGGAAAAGAACCGCATTAGGCGCGAAGAGCGCGCCGCGCGTGCGCAGGAGCGTGCGGCGGCGAAGGCAGCTGCCGAAGAGGAAGAAAAGAAAAACAAAAAGGCATCCCGCAAAAAGACCACGAAAGCCGCCGCGGCAGAGGGCGAAGAACCCAAGAAAAAAACAGCCGCCAAGAAGACAGCGGCGAAGAAAACCACAACCAAGAAGACCTCAACGGCAAAGAAGACAGAAACCGCAAAAAAGGAAACAAAATCCAGAGCCAAGAAAGCGAAAGCGAGCGAAACACCGGAGGTGAGCACGGAAAATGCATAAGGTAACAGTTATCGGTGCCGGACTTGCCGGCTGTGAAGCGGCATGGCAGTTGGCAGAACGCGGGATAGACGTCACATTGTGCGAAATGAAGCCGGTGCAGCATACGCCTGCGCACCATTCGGATGATTTTGCAGAGCTGGTCTGCTCCAACTCGCTGCGCGGCGCGGAATTATCCAGCGCACCTGGACTGCTGAAGGAAGAACTGCGCCGTTTGGGCGGGTTGATTATTGCCTGTGCAGATGCCACCCAAACACCCGCAGGCGGTGCGCTTGCCGTGGACCGTGAGGCGTTTGCGCGCATGGTGACCGCGCGTATCCAAGCGCATCCGAAGATTACCGTGCAGGTGGGAGAGGTGACGGAACTGCCGCAGGAAGGGCAAGTCATCGTTGCCAGCGGACCGCTGACATCTGATGCCCTGTTTGCAGCAATCCATGACAAGGTCGGCGGCGAATTTCTGCATTTTTATGATGCAGCCGCACCCATTGTGACATTTGAAAGCGTGGATATGGAGAGCGCCTATTTCGCTTCCCGCTATGACAAAGGCACACCGGATTACATCAACTGCCCCATGTCCCGTGAGGAATATGATGCGTTTTGGAACGCACTGACCACCGCAGAAGAAGCACCCGTGCATGGGTTTGAGGATAAAAAAGTGTTTGAGGGCTGTATGCCTGTCGAGGTTATGGGACGGCGAGGGCACGATACCCTGCTGTTTGGGTCGCTCAAGCCAGTGGGACTGCCCGACCCCAAAACGGGGCGTGACCCCTATGCGGTGCTGCAGCTGCGCAAAGACAATGCACAGGGTTCACTCTATAATCTGGTGGGCTGTCAGACACATTTGAAGTTTGGCGAGCAAAGGCGCGTTTTTGGCATGATTCCTGCGCTGCGAGATGCGGAATTTGTGCGCTATGGCGTGATGCATCGAAACACCTTTTTGGATGCACCGCGTCTGCTGGACCATAATTTTGCCCTGCGCAGCGATGCACGCATTCGCTTTGCCGGACAGATGACAGGCGTGGAAGGCTATATTGAGTCCAATGCCTCGGGACTGCTGGCAGGGCTTGCAACGGCAAGTGTCCTGCTGGGCCAGCCTGCGCCGGATTTTCCCGCAACCACAGCGATTGGTGCGCTGGGTCGGTATATATCCAACCAAAGCATTACAAAATTTCAGCCGATGAACATCAATTTTGGCATTTTAGAGCCTTTGGGATACCGTATCAAAGGGAAAAAGGAAAAAAACAGTGCGATTGCACAGCGTGCGCTTGCGGATTTGGAGCAATGCTTAGGAGGTCACGTATGAAAATTTTGTTAGATGCCATGGGCGGTGACCACGCACCAAATGCAACTGTGCGCGGTGCAGTGCTGGCGGCAAAGACATATGGGGAAGAGGTTGTGCTGGTGGGTGATGAAGCGCAGCTGCGCGCAGTGCTCAAGGAGCTGGGGGCAGAATCCACGCCCCACCTTTCCATTGTGCACGCACCAGATGCGGTGGATATGCACGATGACCCCGCAACTGCACTGCGGCAAAGACCGCAGTCCTCCATGGCGATTGCCCTAAAGATGCTCAAAAGCGGTGAGGGCGATGCCGTTGTGTCGGCGGGCAACACGGGCGCACTGCTTGCAGGCGCAACGTTATACGGCGGGCGCATCAAGGGCATTCGCCGCGCGGCATTGGCACCGCTGATGCCTTGCGCAGGCGGACAATTCATGTTGCTGGATGCAGGTGCGAACACCGAGTGCACCGCAGAATATTTATTACAGTTTGCCTTTATGGGCAGTTTGTTTATGGAAAAAATGTGCAGCGTTGCAAAGCCGCGGGTGGGTCTGGTCAACAACGGTTCGGAAGACACCAAGGGGGATGCCCTGCGTCTGGAAGCGTACCACCTGCTAAAAGCGGCGGGCGATGCAGGACGTATTCACTTTGTCGGCAATGTAGAAGGGCGCGATGTGCCGCTGGGTGCCTGTGATGTGGCGGTGATTGATGGCTTTGCAGGCAATATCATGCTGAAAACCATCGAAGGCGTGGCAAAATTCATGGCGCAGGAGATTAAGCAGGTGTTCATGCACAATTTGGCAACCAAATTGGCATATTTGCCCTGCAAAAGCGGAATGGATGCGTTTCGCGGGCAGTTCAACCAAGACACGATTGGCGGCGCGCCATTTTTGGGCATTGCAAAGCCTGTCATTAAGGCGCATGGCTCCTCCAATGAAGTGGCGTTTCAGCACGCAGTCGGACAGGCGATTCGTTATGCAAACAGCGGCATGATTGCGGCGGTGGAGCAGAATATGGCGTATATGAAGATTGAAAAGTAGAATTATGCAACAAGGTAACACGATGAAGCGGCAAAGGTGATGGTATGGAAAAAGAAATTTTATGGAAGATGCTCGCGGAAATCTTTGAAGTAGATGTGGATGGCATCACGGAAAATACCTTAGTGGAAGATGAACTGTGGGCAGATGAGCTGGACTTGCAGGAATTGGAGTATATGCTGGATGAGGAATTTTCCATCCAGCTGCCCAGCCCAAATTGGAAAGAACGGCTAGAAACCTTGACAGCCGGAGATTTGCTGGCAATGGTGCGGGAAGCACTGCAAAGTCAAGGCGCGTCGGAGAAAATGCACGCTGCAGAAGCAACGGAAAAATGAGCAAGGCGCGACCCTGCCAGTGGGAAAGAGGAAGGTATGCTGCAAAAAAAAATCGGATATTCCTTTAAAAATACGGCGCTGTTTCAAACAGCCTTAACACATTCCTCCTATGCCAATGAGCATCGGGAGCGGCATCTGCACAACAATGAGCGTCTGGAATTTCTGGGAGATTCTGTGCTCGGATTTGTCACGGCAGATTATTTGTTCAACCAGTTTCGAGATTTGCCGGAGGGCGAGCTGACCAAGCTGCGTGCGGCGGTGGTATGTGAACAGACCCTGTGCGAAATCGCCAAAGAAATCGGCGTGGATACGGCAATCAAGCTGGGACACGGCGAGGAAAACAGCGGCGGCAGAAAACGCCCCTCGATATTGGCGGATGCAACGGAAGCCTTGCTGGGTGCGATTTATTTGGATGGCGGGATTGAACCGGCGCGCAAATTTGTGATGGATTTTGTGCCGCGCAAGACAGAAGAAGCACGGCGCGGTGGCGTGTTTAAGGATTATAAGACCTTGCTGCAAGAGATTGTGCAAAAAAACCGACAGGAAACCTTGGAATATCATCTGTCCGGCGAGAGCGGACCTGACCATGACAAGCAATTCACCATGCAGCTGCGGCTCAACAGCAATGTGTTTGCGGTTGGCATCGGCCGCAGCAAAAAAGAAGCCGAGCAAATGGCGGCAAAAGAGGCGCTGCGCTTGATGGGACAGGCATAAACCAAACCACCAGCATCAGATTTGATACTGGTGGTTTTTTTTATGCGGTATCGGGTTAGAACCTGTATGCACAAACGAGAGCCGATGCAGATGGGTGCTTACTCCTGCGCGGTGGTGAATAAGGATTCAGGGTCAATGCGCGCGCCGTTTTGCAGCGCTTCTATATGCAGATGCACGCCGGCTGCCCCTTCGGTTTGGTTGGCGGAGCTGACCGTGCCCAAAACATCACCGGCATTTACCGTGTCACCCACGTGCACCTTTACCGTTTCGTGCAGCCCCATATAAAGGGTTTCCAAATCATTTGGGTGCTGCAGCACCACACATTCGCCAAACAAGGCATCTTCATAAATATCTTCTACCGTGCCATCTGTAATGGCATAGACGCGGTCACCTGCGTTGGCGGTATAATCTGTGCCGTTGTGCGTGCGCCAATCGCCCAGCACCGCTTGATACACCAGTTCGTCGCCGGAGAAGGGCATGGCAACCGTGCCTTTGATGGGGCGCACATAAATGGGCGCGGATACAGGCGCGGCTTCAGACGCAGCAGGCGCGGCAGAAGCGGCGGCGTCTTCCTGTGTGGGTTCAGCAGGGGTTTCGTGCTCCTCTTCCGGTGTGATATGGTCGGATATGGTGGCGTTGACGGGTGTGTCAAAGGAGGAATCGGTGCCTAAAACCGGTGTCAAATCCTCCGTTGTGGTGGATGGCTCATAAATAGAGGTATCCAGCGTTTCGCTTTTTTGCGGCGCGGGTGTAAAGAATAAGACATAACCCGAAATTCCGATTGCGGCAATGCAAAGGAACAGGATTATGTAAAATCCTTTGTCCTCAGAAAAGAGTGAGCCGATGTGTGCGGTTGTTTTTTTCATTTTTTTTCACCTCTGCGCCTAGTATGGACAGGACAAGGCGGGGTTATTCGGAAAAGTAGAAAAAAACAGGATAAAAATACAGCTTGTTATAGATGGGTCAGTGTGGTGCCTGCGTAGTAATGCGCGAGAATTTCTTGGTAGGAGCTGCCGTGCTCTGCCATATATTTTGCGCCGTATTGACTCATACCGACCCCGTGCCCATAGCCAACGGTGTGAAAGGTGATGCTGTCTTGGGAAAAGGTCAGTGTGAAATTGGTGGAGTTGAGGTCAAACAGCGTGCGCAGGTCCGTGCCTTCCACTTTCACGCCGCCAAGCGCCACGGTTTTGATGCCGCCAGCGGTAGACCGTACAGAATTTTTGAACCAATTTTCCGGTGCACTGCTCAAATCGGCAGCAGGAAAGGTTTCTGCAATTTTTTGTCGGAAGTCATCCAGCGCAAGGGTAACCTCGGCGTTGTATTTGGCGCAGGCATCGCCCCCGGGGCTGACTACGGATTGCAGATAACTGATTTCAGAGCCCCAAACATCGAGCGCAGCTTCGGTTTTTGCGCTGGAAGCACAGCAAAAGACCGAAACAATGGGCGAACCATTGACCGTCAGAATTTCACCGGCAGTGTCCTGCACCGCCTGCGTAATGGCATCGACATAGGTTTGGGCGTGCTCTCCCCACTGGGCGGCGGCTTCGGTGGCAAGCGGCATATATGCCGTGCAGTGGTGAAAATCGTCGCACATCACGGCGCCGTGGTGCTGTTCTGGGGGAGGAGAGCTGCTGCGCAGCTTATATATGGCATAGGTGCGGGCAGCAACGGCTTGCGCGCGCAGGGCTTCGGGTGGAAACGTGGGCGAGATTTCTGCCGCCACAACCCCCATGACATAGGTTTCCAGCGGCATGGTCTGCACCTCGCCGTCCACAAGAACCGAGATGGTGACCTCTGCGTCGGTGGTGTCGGATAGCATGGCAGACACCTCTTCGGCGGAGGCTTCGGCTGTAGCGGCTGCCGTTACAGGCGGAAAATCTGCATTGACTGCGGTGCTGTCTTGCGAAAGTGCGGCTTGCGCGGATAACCCATAATGGGTGTAGGCAAACGGAAGAATGTAAAGCACAGCCTGTAGAATCAGCCCCAATGATAGGATTTTTTTCATTATTTGCATACACTTCCTTTGAAAACGAAAAGTTTGTTGAATTCGCAAATTGACAATTTTGCAAGAATAGGATATGATATATTTCATATCTTATTTTATGGACGAGGGAGGATGACCATGCAGGAGATGGAAGAACAAATCAGTCCGGCACTGCTACAAAATCTATGCGAAAGCTTCCGGAATAATTCTCAGATTCACCCGGAAGTGTATGCACGATATGGCATCAAACGGGGTCTTCGCAATGCGGACGGAACCGGTGTGCTCGTCGGTATGACAAGAATCAGCAATGTGCATGGATATATCATCAATGAAGGAGAACGCGAGCCGATTGAAGGGCGTCTTACATACCGCGGCATCAATTTATATGATTTGCTCAACGGTTTCCAGCAGGAAGACCGTTTTGGGTTTGCAGAAGTCACCTATTTATTGATGTGCGGCAAATTGCCCACCAGTGAAGAGCTGCGCTGCTTTCGGGAAGCGGTTGCTGTGGCGCGGGAGCTGCCTTCTAACTTCACAGAGGATATTTTGATGCGCGTCCCGAGCCAAAGCATTATGAATAAATTGGCGTATGCCACCCTTGCACTTTATAATTATGACAGCAATCCGGACGATACTGCGCTGGAAAATGTGCTGCGGCAGGGCATTACATTGTTTTCGCGGTTTCCGATTATCGTGTGCCATGCGTATCAGGCAAAGCGCCGTTATTTTGACAATGCAAGCATGCATCTGCATATGCCAGACCGCACCAAATCCACCGCAGAGAATATTCTCAGCTTGATTCGTGCAGATGGGGCATATACCAATGAAGAAGCCAAGCTGCTCGACCGCTGTCTGGTGATTCACGCCGAGCATGGCGGCGGCAACAATTCTGCATTTGCCACCCGTGTGGCGACCTCCTCGGGCACGGACACCTATTCCTCCATTGCGGCGGCAATCGGTGCCTTGAAGGGACCGCGCCATGGTGGTGCCAACCTCAAGGTGATGGAAATGTTTGATGCCATCAAGGAGCACGTGCGGGATTGGACAGACGAGGACGAGGTCTATCAGTTTATGCTCAAGCTGCTGCGCCGCGAGGCAGGCGACCGTTCGGGGCTGATTTATGGCATGGGTCATGCGGTGTATACCCTTAGCGACCCGCGTGCAGTTGCCTTGAAGGAATCGGCGCGACCGCTTGCAGACAAGAAGGGCTTCGGCGAGGAAATGGACTTGATTGAACTGGTCGAGCGGCTGACCTCCAAGGCAATGAGTGAGGTGCGCGGCGGAGAAATTAAGGTCATGTGTGCCAATGTAGATATGTATTCGGGTCTGGTCTATAAAATGTTGGGCATTCCGCAGGAATTGTTCACACCGCTGTTTGCCACCGCGCGCATTACCGGTTGGATGGCACATCGGCTAGAAGAGATTGCAACCGGCGGAAAAATCATCCGTCCGGCATACAAACCGGCAAAACAACCTGAAATTGCGTATATACCGCTGGCAAATCGCAATTAATCACAGTATTTCATCGGAGCAGCAGAGAAAAAAATCTCTGCTGTTCTTGTTTTTTTAAAAAGCGGCGATAGGATTGACTTTGCAAAGAAAAGAGCATACACTTACAGAAAAGAGGGGGCGTGCAGGTATGCTGACAGAAGAACGATATACAGCGATTTTGCGGCTTTTGGAAACACGCGGTGCGGCCACTGTACAAGAGCTGACCGAGGCACTCCACAGTTCAGAATCCACGATACGCAGGGATTTGAATGTGCTGAGTCGGCAGGGAAGGCTCCATAAGGTGCATGGGGGTGCCACAGCCCTGCGGGTGGAATATCGCGCCAAGGAATATCCGGCATTTGCACGTGCACAAATCGATGAAGCGGAAAAGGAACGGATTGCACAGCGTGCAGCGGCATTTATCTCGGATTATGATTTGGTGTTTTTGGACACAGGCACAACAACCGGATGTATGGCGAACTATATCACCGCGCAAAATATCACCATCGTGACCAATGGTCTGCTGCTTGCCAAGCGGTTGGCAGAGCGGGGATTTGCAGTGCTGGTGACAGGCGGACAAGCCAAACCCACAACAGAGGCTTTGGTTGGCGGCACGGCGGTCAGCAATTTGCAGCGATATAACTTCACCATTGGTTTCTTTGGTGCCAATGGCATCAGCATTGAGCATGGCTGCACCACGCCGGATGCGGATGAAGCCATTGTGAAAACCACAGCAATGGCGCATTGCAGACGCTGCTTTTTGCTGGCAGACAGTGCCAAATTCGGCGTGGTTTCCTCCGTGACATTTGCACCCATCGGACAAGCCACGATTCTGACAGGGGAGCACTGCGAGATGCAATATCGCCAGCAGGCTTCGATTATTGAAGTGCTTGCGTAATCTGTTGCGGCAGCAGCTGCTGCCGATGTGGCTGGATAGATGTAACTGTTGATTGGTCGCAGCGAAAGGGAAGGGATTGCGATGCAAGATGTATTGATTATCGGCGGCGGTCCGGCGGGCGCATCTGCCGCACTCTATGCACGGCAAGCGGGCTTGTCCGTTACCATTGTTGCCAAAGATTGCGGTGCGGTTGGACAAACGGAAAAAATCGAAGCGTACTATGGATTTGCAGAACCCATAACCAGCGAAGCCTTGCGAAACGCAGGCAGACGACAGACCGAGCGCATGGGTGTGCATTGGCTCTATGACGAAATTGTGGAAATGCAGCACCAAAAGGGCTTGTTTCATGCACGAGGATTGCATGGAACATATGCAGCACCTGCCGTTGTGCTGGCAACGGGAGCGACACCCATGATGCCGCGACTGGAAGGCTTGGTGCAGCACGAAGGGCAAGGGGTTGGTGATTGTATGACACGTGACGAGAAGCATAGCTGCGGACAACGTGTTGCCGTATTGGGCGGCGGAAAATATGCCCTGCATGCAGCAACGCAGTTGCTGCAAAAGGTGCGCACTGTGACCTTGCTGACAAGCGGAATGCCGGCGCCCTTGCAGCTTCCGGCGAAGCTTTTGGCAGACGAGCGAAAGATTCGTGCCATTGTCGGCGAAGACAAGGTCTATGCAGTTGCATTTGAAAGCGGTGACCCTTTGGAGGTGGATGGCGTTTTGGTGGCTTGGGGCGTCTTGGACGGTGGTGCGCTTGCCAAGAAGCTAGGGGCTGCAACGTGTGGAAATCGGATGGTTGTGGATGCAGAGATGGCAACAACGGTGCCGGGATTGTTTGCCGCAGGTGATTGCATCGGTGGGCTGCAGCAGGTGATGAAAGCGGCGTATGAAGGCATGATTGCCGGCAGAAGTGCCGCCGCATTTGTGCAATCCACCCCCAAAGGCTGAGAATGGTGTATGAAAAGGGTTCTGCAGATTTAACCACCGTGTTGCAGGGAAAGATTTCTGGAATACGACTGTTCGGCGTTATGAATACAGGTTCTTATAATGCAATGGTTTTGCTGCATTAAGGCAGACAGCTTAAACCAGCTGTCTGCCTTTTTCCAGTTTTATGCCACACCGAATTCCCTTTGAAGTGCCTGTGCATCTGCTAAATCCAGTAATCCCACATCACGATAGTAGATAGTTACAATATTTCTTTTAAATGATGGATTGTCAAGCCAAGCTTTGAAAGAACATCTTTATATTGAAATGGCAAAAGCCGGGGAGTAATCCTCGGCTTTTGCCATTTCAATACTTTTCTTTTATTATGGATGCTACTGTAATATTGGTATCATATTTGAAAGTTGTGCTTTATACAATGGGAAATGGTCTAGATTCTCCGTTTTTTGCATTCCATCCTGCATGGAGGCATTTGGTTTCCATCTTTTGTATCTTTATTGCCCCCATACCGCTTGGGCAATTTCTTTCACCCATGCAATTTTTGCCCACTGTTCTTCTTCCGTTAAAATATTTCCTTCTTCTGTAGATGCAAATCCGCATTGCGGGCTCAAACAGAGACGATTCAATGGCACATACTTGCTTGCAGTTCTTTTTCCACCAACGCTTGAATGCACTGGTCTTCTACTGCTGTCAGCTGCACTTTTGAAAGGCTGCCGTTTTCAAATCCCACTCTCGCAGCCTTCAATTTTTCAGGACGCAGAAAACTTCCGACAATATCATATCGAAACGGTGCTGTTTCACGAATCGTATATAAATTACGCATAAATTCTATCTCCTTTTGATGTTTTCATTGAACTTATGATACCATAAAACCAGCGCTATATGTTAATATATGATTTCTATTCTTTACGATAGCTAAAATCTATCGCAAATGCGGAAATATATTCTTTCAGTAAAGTGATGTACCGTTCGCCCGTTGTGCTAAAGGTTCAAACTTTTAATACCTGCATTTGCATAAAAAAGTGAGAGATTTTACTCTCCCGCTCTTTACTTGCCGAATCCTTGTCTGATGATTGGCGTTGATAACCGAAAACAACGTTTTTCAGTTACTAACCGTTAAGGCTCTTATAAATTTTTTCGAGATTGATGGTCATACGTTCCAGATAGGTTTTGTTGTCCTCGTTACTTTCAACCGTATAAATGGTTTCCACATTTGCGCCTACCTCTTTGGCGAGTGTTTCTGAAACTTCCGGACTTGCCATTTCTTCCGCAAATATAGTGGAAACATGTTGCTGTTTGCAATAAGAAACGAGATCTGCCATCTGCTGTGCAGTTGGCGCTCCTTCCGCAAAAACATCTTCCACGCTGTTTTGTGTAAGACCAAAGTCACGGCATAAATAGCCAAAAGCCGCATGCCCTGTGACAAAGCTTTTTTGGGCAACCGATTGAAATTTTTCAATATAAGTGTTATATAATGCTTCTAATTGCTGCACGTAAGCAGTACAGTTTTGCTCATAATACGCCTGATTTGATGGATCTGCTTGGATGAGGCCATTGGCAATGTTTTGGACTTCCAATTCAGCACCTTTAAGGCTTAGCCACAGGTGTGGGTCATACTGTCCATGCTCCTGTAACTCTTCTTCTTCTGTATTGGTGATGGTATCTGCACCTTCTGAAGCGTTAATTGCAATTAATTGTGTATTTTCAGATGCCTGAATCGCTTTGTCTACCCAGTTTTCCATGCCCAACCCATTGTAAACAAATACATTTGCATCAGTGAGTGCGATTAAATCTTGTGCTTTGGGTTCAAAATCATGCGGCTCAATCCCGTCTGGAATCATAGTTGTGACGGTGATCTTATCTTGCCCTACAGCCGTTACAAATTCCTGCATCGCATTGAAAGACACCAAAACGTTGATTTTTTCGCTCTCTGCAGCCGTTTCTTTGGAATTCTCACAGCCTGATAGACTACTGACAGTGATAGCACAGAGCAAAACAGCTACTAATTTTTTTAGCATTTTTAAATCCTCCTAAATTATACTTGAAAATGATTCTCATTCTCATTATAATATTCTATAAAAGCAATTTTGTCAATCACTTGAAAAGAACTTCGGATGCGATAATTGAAAAAATTTATGAGGTGAAAGTAACGTATGAAAATCCCTATTTATGTGGTAACTGGATTTTTGGAAGCTGGGAAAACCACATTTTTAAATCAGTTGCTGTACTTAGAACGGTGGAAAAATACGCCGGTACTCCTTCTCCAATTTGAAGAGGGGGAAGAAGACTTTGCAGTCGAACACACAAACTGCAACAATATTGTAATTTCCAGAGCACAATTAGAAGAGCCGCCTGCAGAAATTGCAAAAAGCATACAAACCTGGATTGTGCAGCAAAAACCGCAGGAAATCTGGATTGAATGGAATGGTATGGAGCCATTTTACAAGCTTTACGAGATTTTTTTGGATGAATCGCTGCGAAGCATATGCCGTATTCGAAAGGTCATACATATTGCGCAGGCACAGTCCTTGCTGCGTTTCTTAGGGCAGACAGGGGCAGCCTTGCCAGAGCAAATTGCCAATAGTGATTTTGTGATTGCACGTGGTATGGAGTCTGCATCAGAAGGTCGAAGGCTACGCCGAACCTTGCGTACACTCAATCCTGGTATCAAACTCTATGATACCATAGCACATCGGTCGATTATGAGAAGATTGGATACGAAACACGTACCGATTCTCACAATCCTGCTGTTTATGGTTCTACTGGCAGGATTGCTGCAAGTTACCATACTTCCATTTTTACAGTCGATACAATTTTCTATAAACACATGGATCAATGTGTTTCTGGGCGTGACTTTGCAGGCGATACCATTTTTACTGATTGGGGTATTGCTTTCTTCTGCAATACAAATTCTGCTGCCACAGGATTTTTTAGAAAATCATTTTCCGAAATCGGTCGGAATGGGCATCGTGACAGCTGTTTTGGCAGGCTTTTGTCTTCCTGTGTGCGATTGCGCATCGATTCCGCTTTTTCGTGGTTTTGTGAAAAAGGGGGTACCGCTTTGCTCTGCTGTGACTTTTATGACGGTAGCACCGGTTGTAAACCCCGTGGTCATGCTGTCCACATATTATGCGTTTGGCGGAAGTGTGAAAATGGTGGCGTACAGAGTAAGCTTCGGCATCATCGCTGCTGTACTAATTGGACTGACGTTTGCACTGCGTGCACCGAGAGAGGACATTATATCGGGACAGATATCCGAAAACTTCCTGTGCAGCTGCGGGTGTACTACAACATCAGAAGCTGCCAACACACGCAGAGAACGAATAACGCTATTTTTGCGGCATGCACAGGCGGAGTTCTTTCAAGTTGGTAAATTTCTTTTGGTTGGAACCGCAGTATCTGCTTGTTTTCAGATGATTAGTACGCCGCTTTTTGGCGGTTTGCAAGGAGGCTCCGGACGAGCCGCCGCTATTCTGACGATGATGCTTATGGCGTTTGCATTTTCTTTATGCTCCACAGCCGATGCAGTGATTGCACGTAGCCTGCTAGGACAGTTTCCTTTGGGGTCTGTGTTCGGTTTTCTTGTATTCGGTCCTATGATTGATATAAAAAATGTGTTAATGCTTTCTTCCGCATTTTCAAAGCGGTTTATCTTGCGACTGAGCATCACTGCATTCGTTATCTGCTTTGCAGTGGTATTTGTATTTACAAATTTAGGAGGAATGTGAAATGCGTACAAAAGCGCTAAATACACAAGTGCTCTTAGAAATGCTAAGCTATGTTTCGTTTGGAATCTGTATACTCTATCTGCTGTGCACGGGGAGCTATCTTACATATGTAACGCCACGTCTTCAGCCATATCTCTGGTTTACTGCTGGCGTAATGCTGATTTGGGCGGGCATTGAAATTTCACAATTGTTTCGTCCGCAGTATCGACAAAGAGGATTGCACTGTTTGGTATTGCTGATACCAGTTATGTTTTTCTTACTTCCGCACAGCGCACTTAGCACAGCAGATATTTCTACAAGTGCTAGTGGTGGAGCTATCACATATCCTTCTTCGAATAATACGGTTGCAGCGAATGCTGATGATACCGAAAAAAGCACCGCATCGACAACGGCGCTTCCAGATGAAATACAAACTTCCATGCAGCAAGATGTTGGCCGCCTACTTACAGGAATCAATCCAGAGCAAAAAAGTATCAACATTGGAACAGATGATTTTTGCGCATGGGTGGATGAATTGTATATGAATACCGCACTTTATGAAGGATATACGGTCACCCTATCTGGGTATGTCTACAAAAATTCACAATATCTATCAGACACTGAATTTGCTGCAGCAAGACTGGCAATGACATGCTGTACAGCTGATTTAATGCCTTATGGATTGGTTTGCACATATGAGCAGGCATCTACTCTTGAGGCAGACACTTGGGTTACTGTTGTGGGAATTCTACATAATGGGGAAAAGGATGGACAGGATGAACCACAAGTTGCTGTGACGCAAATTACACCTACAGACGAAATACCGGGATATGTATATCCGTAACACGATGCTGCGCAGCTTTCAAGTGTGGCAGATGCAGGAGCGGCTAAAACTCGGTGACCAGTGGCACGACAGCGGGCGTATCTTCACCGCATGGGACGGCAGACCGATACACCCCGACACTATCACCAACTGGTTTCACCGCTTCTTGCAGGACAAAGACCTACCGTCCATTTCGATTCACTCCCTGCGGCATACCAACGCCACGCTGATGATCGCGGCAGGCATCAACTTACAGACCGTATCAAAACGGTTAGGTCATGCCAATGTAAACACGACAGGTATGCTAGTGATGCCTCCTCCAACACCGCAGCAGGAGATACTGCTGAAGCCTGGGGAGATGCTCACATATATGGCTTGTATGCGCTTCTTGGTTATGAACGGTTATATAAAATATATGCAAAGCTCGACAGGAAGAAATGTCGGTTTTGAGATAGAACACAAAGGGCATAACCATTTTGAATTTTCGTTTATGTCGTTTCAATCGTACATATTGAAAAACTGGATAGCCTTTTTGGCTCTCATAATCTCCATATTGTCACTGCTAATGCAATTAACGACACAGCAAACACCACCCACGCAGTGATGCTCTGGCTCTTTAATGCTGCAAGTATCTTTTTCCGCATCATGAAAATCACCCCACCACCTCCTTTCTTATCCCGCTCGACGGCTCGGCGGGGAATCTTCCGTAGCGAAAAGGTGTTCCTTTGAAATATCTGGGAAAAATGCAGATTGTATTTCACATACCTCCACCCACGTGATAGGAGAGATTCCCGCCATCTTGTTGTACAAACTCTTTCCTGAAATTCTAAGTTTGGAATAAATCGCTTTTTTCTTTATTCCACGTCTTGCAATTTCAGATTCCAAAATAGGATATTTAATCTTCATTTTATCTCACCTCATTGCCATGTTTGGAATTTATGTTTTCATGTTAACACCGTATTTGGAATTTGTCAACACGTTTTTTTGTTTTTCGTTTCCGAATTCGGAAATATTTTTCTTGACCAATGCACTTTTGTATAATACAATGTAACTAAAGGAGGCACATTATGGGATTAGAAAAAATCAGTGATATGCGAAAGGATCGAGGTTTAAGTCTTGATGAGTTAAGCGAGCGTTCAGGGGTTCCCAAAGGCACTCTTAGCAAAATTTCCGCTGGTATAACGAAGAATCCTAGCATTGACACTATCAAAGCGATTGTGCATAGCATGGGATTTACTCTTGATGATTTGGACGAAACACCTACAAAAGCAGTTCCAAAGCATGACGAAGATTTGCTGAAAAAATACCACTCCCTTGACCATCACGGCAAAGAAGTGGTAGATACGATTCTAAATATCGAATATGAGCGCATCAACAGCGGCGGGAATACCGCAGAGATACAAAAGACTGATGCCGTTCCGCATAGAGCCAGCGGACTTGATTTGATAACCACACAGGAAGAAATCGAAGCAGAATTGGAGGCATACCGCCGTGAACTGGAACTCGAGCGAAAAGGGGCGGGCGAATCTTCAGCTTTACCAAACACAAAGCACGCCTAAAATGCAAAAAGGCCACTCATTACAAGTAGCCTTTGAAAAAGAAAAATCCCCCGCCGGTACGGGAATACCGACGAGGGTTTGTAAATAGAAAGTAGTTTTGACAAGAACCTTCCAAATAATATTATACAGGATTGACGGATAATGTCAATCTATTGGGAGGATACTATGAAAAATATTGACAGCGTATTGACTGATTTTTTCAAAGAGCAAGGCTATTTCCACAAGGAAGAACGAACAGAAACCTACAAATGTAAGCCCTATAAACGTGAATCGGTAATGTATGCTAAGCCAATGCCAGACCCCGAAGGAACGGACGAATTTACACGAACCATTACGGAAGAAGTAGTAAATCCTATGAGTTCCGATGCTCAAGCCATTGCAGTTTCTCTTGAGCAGTATAACGAACTGAATTCACTAAGGCAAGAGCTTGCAGCAACCAAAAGCTCCTTGTGCGAAAAAATGGATGAATCCACCAAATCACTCAATGTTATTAAAAATATTATGATTGGATACGCGGTATTAACAATTCTCAATCTTCTCACTGTATTTATATTTACATCAAAATTTTTAAGCTTATTATCATAGGCTTTATGAATAATATCAATCTGCAAAATAAAAAATCCCCCACCAGCGCACAGCCGATGGGGGAATATATCAAATATGAAGTTCTTGCTTTAAAGCGTTTTGCAGCGTTGCCGAAAAGTTGATGCCCTCTTTTTCCGCCATGGTGTTGAGCCAAGACGGAATGGACAATGTTTTCTTGACTGCACGGTTTTCGTACATTTTGCGATATTCTAGTGTGTCGCACGCAACAAGCGAAACAAACTGGTTGCTTTCGGTGGCAAGTGTTTTGATGTTAGATGCCTGCGGGATTGCTTCTTCTTTTTCCTCCATGCGGTATAGCATAAGGCAAAGCGCATCCTGCGCCATTTCCACCGCTTCTTCTAAATCTGCACCAGAAGTAAAGCAGTTGTGAACGTCTGGAAACTCTACCGAGTATCCCGCTTCTTCTTCTGTAAAAATAGCAGGGAAAACATATTTAGCCATGAAATAGACCTCCTCATTGGTTGTTATATTTATTCTTGAATTGCGGGGGTGGAGGGGCTTATTTCAGCCCCGCGCTCCGCAGTATGGATTTCAATGTACCTGTTGGAACTTCTTCCGTGTTGTGCCGACCTATCGGAAATTCCTCGCCTGTTATGTTGCTCTTCCAGATTTCGTGCCGTTTGCCTTGCATCAGCATATAGCAACCATTCTTTTTCAGCAACCGTTTCAATTCGCTAAACTTCATCGTTCACAACCTTTCCTGTTCTATGTTCTTATTATACTACGTGTCATTACGTATGTCAATAGATTTCGTACGTATTTTCACGTATAATTTTATTTCCGCAAATAAAAAACCCGCTCGTGGTACAAACACGAACGGGAGATTAAAAAGGGTACTGAATTTTTCCCAGAATCAGTACCTCTAGTTTACCACAAATCAAAGGTAAAAGAAAGAGGTTTTTTTTATGAAAGCAGCAGCATATGCCAGATACAGCACCGATATGCAGAGCGAAAACTCAATCGCATATCAACTTGAGGGGATTCAAAAATACTGTTCCGAAAATAATATTCAGCTTTGCAACGTCTACACTGATGAAGGGCAGTCTGGCACCAACACCGACCGCCCCGGCTTCCGTCAGCTGGTGTTCGGCGCAGAGCGTGGGGACTTTGAAGCCGTCGTAATCTATGACATTTCCCGTGGCTCTCGTGATGTGGGGGACTGGTTTAGCTTCCGCAAGGCAATGATGCTGCATGATATACAGGTTATTTCTGCAACGCAAAAGCTAGGAGATATGACGAACCCCAATGATTTCATTGTGGAACTTATCACGGTCGGTATGGGACAGCATGACGTGCTGACGGACCGTAAGAAATCCATTGACGGTGTAGCAGTCAAGGCAAAGCAGGGTGCTTTCCTTGGTGGCATCGCTCCGCTTGGCTATGATATTGTAAACGGTGAGTATGTGATAAACCCTGCAGAGTCCAGCATGGTAGAAACCATTTTTGAAATGTACGGGAATGGGGCAAGCTATGCTAAGATTATTGACGCTCTGCATGGCGCACGTGGCAAGCGTGGTCAGCTGCTGGGCAAGAATAGCATAACCTCGATACTCCGCAATGAGCGTTATATAGGCGTTTACACATGGAACAAACGGAAAATGAAGCTGATGCGGAAATGGGCAGGCGGCAAGCCAAACCCGAACTGTGTTCGCATTGAAAACTTCATTCCATCGATTATCAAAAAGGACGTATGGGAAAGGGTGCAGAAGAGATTGAGTGACCATAAAAGAAGAGCCGCTTCAAAGGCGAAAAGAACATATTTGCTTACAGGTTTGATTGAGTGCGAAGCGTGCGGCTCCACATATGTAGGGCATACCAGCACCAACAGCAGAGGCTATGAAACACGGTACTATGTCTGTGGAAATAAGTACCGTACCCGCTCGTGCTCATCTAAGAATATCAATGCCAATGTAATTGAAACCTTCGTGATTCAGCAGCTGAAGGCATATCTTTTAGGAACCGATTTTGAAGCCACTGCAAAATATATTGCCGATCAGATTAACAGTGCAAGTGCCGACCTGTCTAAAGAGCGTGCAGAGCTGGCAGACATCACAAAGAAGATTAACAACGGCGTAAAGGCTATCTTGTCTGGTGCAGAGTTCCCGGAACTTGAAGAGGAACTGCAGCGCTTACGCACACGTAAAAGCGAAGTAGAGGACATCATTGCCGCCAATAGCAGGGAGAACAAGACCGTTGACCCTGCCGCTATCGTGCGCCTGTTTCAACATTCTGTGGATAACTGGAATGAGGACAATATCCCAAACATCGTAAAATATCATGTAACAAAAATATACGCCCATCTCGACGGTTCGTTTACCGTTGAGATAGGCGTACATATTAATGGTTGCGGGGGCTGGATTTGAACCAACGACCTTCGGGTTATGAGCCCGACGAGCTACCGAACTGCTCCACCCCGCGTTATTCAGATGTAAGTGCCTCATATGCTGTGTTTATATAATATCATAGGGAGGATGGTTTGTCAAGGAAAATCCACGTTTTTATTTTTTCGAAAAGAGAAAGGACAAATGCGCAAGCCACAGCTGTCGCGCACGCCGGTGTTTCTTGTCCCAAAGAATAGGAAAGCGCAGTGCATACAGGACGAAAAAACGCAAGCGGCGGAAGCGAGTAGAACCGATATATACAACGCCGAACAGACAAGCAAAATAGGCGCTGCAGACAAAAGACGCCCCTGCAGGAGCAGGTGGCTGCTCTTGCAGGGGCGTGCTGCATCATGGGGGATTGTGCAGGGACAATTACAGCCGAAATTGCTGCACTTCCTGCTCCATTTTTTCCGCCTGTGCCGAGAGGGTTTGGCTGGTTGCCGCACTTTCTTCCGCGGTTGCCGCGTTGCTTTGGGTGACATCAGCAATCATTTGCATACTGTTTTGAATGTCTGCAATGGATGCCGCCTGTTGTGTGGAGTCGCTTTTAATCTGCTGCACCGTGGAGCGGAAGGAATAGACCTTATCCGAAACATTTTGCATGGCTTGAGAAGTGATTTCAGTATAGTTTTTGCCTTTTGCAACCGCACGCAGGGCGTTTTCAATCAAAACAGCGGACTGCTGCGCTGCCTGCGCACTTTTAGATGCCAGCTGCCGCACTTCATCTGCTACCACAGCAAAGCCTTTGCCGGATTCGCCGGCTCTTGCGGCTTCCACGGCGGCATTGAGTGCCAAAATATTAGTTTGGAAAGCGATGGTATCCACAAATTTCATAATATTTGAAATCTCCGCTGAGGCGCTTTCGATTTCGGTCATTGCGGCGAGTGTTTCCTGCATATCGGCGTTGCACTGCTCAATGTCAGCGGTCACTGCGCTGATATTTTGTGAGGCATCGTCCACCTGCGTCAAATTTGCATTTGCCGTTTCGGCAATCGAGGAGACCAATGTGGAAAACAATTCCACAGATGCGTTTTGCTCAGTAGCACCCTGCGCCAATGTCGAAGAAATCGCCGCCAGTTGCTTGGCACCGCCATCCACCTGCATCCCGATGCTGCGAAAGCCGTACAGCATATCATGATAGGTGGTGATGATGTTGTTGATGGATTGCTGTACAATGCGGCAATCTCCGGGGTATTCGCCCTGTATTTGTGCCGTTAAATTGCGGTGCTCCATTTCCTGCAGGGCTTGTGCCGTGTCATGAATAATGGTTTTCATATGCGCGGCAACCATTGCAAAGGAGCGGGTTAACTGCCCGATTTCATTGTTTAAGCCTTGCGTTTGTTCGCTAATGGTGATGTCGAAATGTCCGCTTGCCATGCTTTGTGCATTCTGCTCGAGTTCTGTTAAAGGACGCAGGAAAATACGGTTCACCGCGCTGAAAATCAAGAGGTTTGCAAGCACGCAGGCAATCAGAATAATGCCTGCAAAAAAAGGAATATGCGACAAAATCTCTTGTGTACAAGCGGCGGCAGCAATATCAACGCCCACAACGCCCACAATTTCCCCACTGTCGGTTGTAATCGGTGCAAAGCCCGAAAGCAGCGGCCCATAGGTGGGGTCATCGATATAATCCTGTGTATAGGTGCTGCTACCGGTAGAAAGCACCTGTGCGGGTTCGTCACCATACTCCTGCTTGGACTGGGTGTCCCCCAAGACAGAGGGGTGCTCGCCGTCCAGCGCACCCTCGGCGATGTATTGATAATCCTCGCCGGCATCCGCCATAATGTAGATATATTTCATGCCAACGGCCGCCTTAACCTGCGAAAGATGGGTCAGCAGCGCATCATATGCGGCATCGGTTTCACCGGATTGGGCATAGACGGCAATCTGGTCGCCATCGACTTGCAGACTGACCGTTTGTGCAATTTCCATTGCCTTTTGTGCCATCATGCGCTTATAATCCCCGGCATAGCTGAACAAACTGAAGATACCGATGGCACTGGAGGATAAAATACAGATGATAAGCACAGTTACAGAAATCTGTCGTTTGACAGAGCGAGGTCGGGTCACAGTTCGTTTCATCACAGGGCGCTCCTTTTCTACATACACGTGAGGTTTCGGTCGATGAAAATGGAATCAAGCACATTGGTGGAAGCATATTTTAGATGCTAGTGACTCTATTTTACCAACAATTCATACTTTTTTCAACAAATATTTCCACAAAATTTCATCCTGCAAATCGGTAGGCATGGTCGCGCAGTCGGCTGTAAGTGCCGATAAGGGGCAAAAAACACCCGCCGAGAGGAGAATCCCAGCGGGCGTTTGCGTGGTTGCGCTTAATATTTGTCCATGTCCATATTATATTCGGTGGGGGTGCTGTCATATGCCTCATCGGTGGCATTTGGATAGGACACAGCGGTGTCGGTGTCATGCAGGCGGAATTTTCCAATCAATTCCTTGAGCATCTGCGCCTGTCCAGACAGTTCCTCGCTTGCCGCCGCGCTTTCTTCCGCGGTTGCGCTGTTGGTCTGCACAACGGATGCAATTTGGTCGACACCTACGTTGATTTGTTCGATTGCCTGCGCCTGTTCATCGGATGCGCGGGTGATTTCATCGATTAAAACCACTGCCGACTGCGTCGCTTCTGCGCTTTCATCCAGCGAACGTGCGGTTTTGGCGGCGATGGAAGAACCATTTTGCACTGCGGCTAAAGTTTCTTCAATGAGGGTGGTGGTGCTTTGCGCCGCCTGTGCGGATTTGCTTGCCAAATTGCGCACCTCGTCTGCCACGACCGCAAAGCCCTTGCCTGCCGCACCTGCTCTTGCGGCTTCTACTGCCGCATTGAGTGCCAAAATGTTGGTTTGGAACGCAATATCCTCGATAACCTTAATAATTTTAGAGATTTCGGAGGATTTTGTGCTGATTTGGTCCATTGCGCCAACCATGTGCTTCATCTGTTCGTTGCTGTTCATCAGTTCGGTGCCCGCAAGCTCGGCGCGTTCGTTTGCCTTTCGTGCGCTTTGCGCATTTTGCTTGACCTGCGATGCAATTTCCGTCACCGAAGCGGACAGCTCTTGCACAGAGCTTGCTTGCTCGGTAGCACCTTGGCTGAGCGCCTGTGCACCGTTGGAAACCTGGTCCGCCCCCAATGCCACTTGGTTGGATGCCTTGTCAATCTGCTGCAGGGTAGTAGACAAGCGTTCGGTAATGTGATGTAAAGAGGCGGAAATGGAGGAAAAATCTCCGATGTACAAGTTATTAGATGTGAAATCAATCTTGAAATTGCCGTTGCCAATCTCGCGCAGGTTAGCATCAATGTCGCGTATAATATCTACAACGCGGGTGACCAAGGACTGCATGGACACGGCAAGCGCGCCGAATTCATCGCGGCTGGTGTAGGTGATGGTCGCGCTCAAATCGCCCGCGGCAAGTGCCTTTGCCGCGGTGCCGATTTCGTCCACCGGCTTCAAAATCGCCCGCCGTACCGCGCGCATACTCAGCAGCGTGATGGCAACTGCAATGATAAATGACGCCAGCAGCAGCACCATGCCAAGGAACAGGGCGCGGTGCGCGGTTGCTTTTTGCACTTCGGCACGCGCATGTTGGTCCTCGGTGATGCCCATGATGAGGGTGGACACATCCTCAAACGCGGGGGCATATTCCGCGCGGAACTTTTCGTAGGCAGCCTGCACATCGTTTTCTTTTACCAGTTGGTTGATTTCCTCGCGCAGCTGCGTGGTTCTCGCAAGCTTTGCTGTCATCTCATCCAAAATGGCGGCATCTACGCGGGTGTTGCTGCGAAACTGCTCTACAACCGCCAGCATATTCTGGCATTCTGCGTCTGCCTTCTCCAAACCGTCACCGGTCAGGTGGCTTTTGATGTCCATCAACCCAGACAGCATATAGCGTTCAATGGACAGCATATCGCGGCGGATTTCCCAGACACTGCTGATGTTCGGCAGTGTTTTGTTGGCGTATTGGTCGATTTGTGCGGACATGACCACCATGTTCACAATCGAAATCGCGGAACTGACCAGCAGCATGAGCAACACAACGCCAAACCCCACCAATAATTTTGCGCTCAATTTTAAATTTTTCATCATACTTACCCCTTACTTGCAAATCAATCGTACACCCGACGCGTATTCCTAAAAATGGTTCTTTTCGTGCTGGACACAGCAAGAAATCTATAGTGTCTTTATTTTACCAACAATTTAGGCGGTTTTCAACAGAAATCTTGAAAACAAATAGATTGATTTTGTGGAATCGGTGAAAGCGGGAAAAGTTTGGAGGATACAACAAAAAATGCAGGGGAAGATTGGCAAATTGGTGTATTGCGTGCCTGCGTGTGGGTACACGCTATGCAATTTTGTTACGTTTTTTCAAATACTATCCATCAGATAGCTGTGGCATTTCAGCCAGTCGCGCGCCTGTGCATACGCTGGACAAAAGGCGGCAACGTGCGCCCAGAAGCGCGCGCTGTGATTTTTGTGCGGGATGTGGGCAAGCTCGTGCACCACCACGTAATCCACGCACGCGCGCGGACACATCGCCAGCCGCCACGCGAAATGCAGGGTGTCGCTGCCGCTGCACGAGCCCCAGCGGCGGCGGGCATTCGACAGGCGCACCGCGCGCGGCGTAACCCCCATGCGTGCGGCATAAAACGCCACGCGTTCCTGCAAAAGCGGGGCAAACTGCGCCTGCATCCAGTGCCGAAAGCCGTCCGTGGTCATGTCGGCGGGCAGCAGCAGGCAATCTTCTGCGACCTGCACGTGGGCGATGGATGCCAGATGGATGCGGTAGGCTGTTCCGCCCCACAGCACGCGTTCGCCGTCTTGCAGCGTCCATGCGCCATGGGCGGCGTGATATGCCTGTGCCTGCTGCTGCTTTGCGGCAATCCAACCCGCTTTTTCGCGGACAAAGGCACGAATTTGTGCGTCGCCAAGCCGCAATGGGGCGCGGACAATCAGCCGCCCCTCGCGGTCAATTTGCAGGGCAAGGGTTTTGCGGCGGGAGCGCAGCAGCCGATAGGGAATGTCACACATGGGCAGGAATCCTTTCTGGAAATTGGACTACATTTGCACAGAAAAACGGTTTTTTCCGTTTGTTTTGGAGTTGTACAGCGCAATATCGGCACGCTTAATGGTCTGGTCGATGGGCTCGCCCGGCACATATGCCGAAACCCCCAGACTGACCGTGACAGGGCGTCCAAGACCGAAATCTGACCACGCGATGGCGTTGCAGATGGCTTCGGCATAGGTTTGCGCCATTTCTAAATTGTCTTGCAGCACCACCACAAACTCCTCCCCGCCAAAGCGCGCGATGATGTTCTCCTCATCGAGCAGCATTTGGATGGTGTTCACCAGCTTTTTCAGCACCATATCGCCGGCATCATGCCCGAAGGTATCGTTCACCGCCTTGAAATCGTCAATATCCAGCATGATGATGCAGCACTTGGTTTGTTTTTTTAGTAGGGTTTGCAAATATTGGAACAAATAGTGGCGGTTGCAGGCGCGGGTGAGCGGGTCATGGTTGGAGTAAAATTCCAGATTGTCCTGCACATAGATTTTGAGAAAATATAAGATGAACAGCAGCAGCACCATGTCGATGGTCAGCAAAAACAGGACAAAGTGAAAATGCCGCGTTTGCTCGCGGGTCAAAAGCTCGGTGAAGGACACGACTTCTGCGGTATCCTGCCAAAAATGCTCGCTTTCCTGCACGATTTGGTGACGTAGCGTGTCAGAGGGGGCTTGCCGATAGGTCAGCAGGCTTTGGTGCAGGGCATCCCAATGCACATAAAGTTCGTCTAACAGGGTGCGGTGCGCGGCGTCATTTGGCTGCATGGCACACACGGCGCGCAGCGCAGAAAGGTGCGCATCCACCTGCGCCAGCAGGTCATCCGCAGGCATTTCGGCAAGCTCCAGCTTCACCACGCGCTGCACTGCCACGTGGATGGTGCTGGTGGTGCGCATCAGCTGCGCATCGCGCTCCAAATGCGCCTGCATATATTGAATATATATCATATTAATGCCAATCAGAAAGAGCAGAACGCTGCAAATCACGAGGAGAAATTTGGATTTTTTCACGAAATACACCTGCCTCTATGCTGTCAAGATGGAGGGGGAGCGCACGCCATATATGCCATAGTATACACGCTTGCGGGGAGGGGTTCAATTCTTTTGACAAAGTTTGCATATTTTTTCATCTTGCTGTCGATAAAATACACCCCCGTGCGGCGGCTGTAGACTTTGGAAGAGCATGGCGGTATAATAAGAAACGATGAATTAAAAAAAGCGGGAGGGCGAATTCTTTTATGAAGCTGCTGCATCTATCGGACCTGCATCTGGGCAAGCAGGTGCATGAATGCTCCATGCTGGAGGAGCAAGCCGCCATTTTGGAGCAAATCCTCGCCATCGTGCGGGAAGAACAGCCAAGCGGCGTGCTGATTGCCGGCGATGTGTATGACAAATCTGTGCCGCCAGTCGAAGCGGTGGCGTTGTTTGACCGCTTTTTGGTCAAATTGTCGGCACTGGGCGTGCTCGTGTGCGTCATCAGCGGCAATCATGATTCGGCGGAGCGCATGGCGTTTGGCGCACGGCTGATGCTGGGGAGCGGGGTCTATGTGGCGCCGGCGTACCACGGGGCGGTGCAAAGCATGACCTTGCGGGATGATTTCGGCAGGGTGGTGGTGTGGATGCTGCCGTTTGTCAAGCCGGCGCACGTGCGGCGATTTTTTCCGGAAAAAACCATCGAATCCTATACGGATGCGTTGCAGACCGTCATTGACCACATGCAGCTGGACCCCGATGCCCGCCATGTGCTCATCACCCATCAGTTTGTGACGGGGGCGATGCGCTGTGAATCCGAGGAGCTGTCGGTCGGCGGCACAGACCAAGTGGACGCGGCGGTGTTTGCGCCGTTTGATTACGTTGCGCTGGGGCATCTGCACAGCCCACAAAAGGTGGGGCGGGAAACCGTACGCTACAGCGGTACGCCGCTGAAATATTCCTTTTCCGAAATGCACCATCAGAAATCGGTCACCATCGTCGAGCTGGGGGAAAAAGGAACGGTGCACGTGCGCCAAATTGCACTGACACCTCTGCACGATTTGCGCGAAATTCGCGGCAGTTATCTGGAAATCACCGCAAAATCCTTTTACGAGGGCACGGCAACCGAGGATTATCTGCGCATTGTCCTCACGGATGAAACCGACATTCCCGATGCCATCGGCAAGCTGCGGGTGATTTATCCCAACATCCTGCAGCTGACCTATGACAACCAACGCACACGGGCGGGCGGCACACTGGGCGACCTCACACAGACACCGCAGCAAACCCCCATGGGGCTGTTTGAAACCTTTTATGAAACGCAGAACGGGCAGGCGATGTCAGACGAGCAGCACGCCTTTTTGGCAGGCTTGATGGAACAGATTTGGGAGGGGGACGCATGAGACCGATTCGATTGACGCTGTCGGCATTTGGGCCGTATGCGGGCAAAACCGTCTTTGACATGGACAAGCTCGGCACACAGGGGCTGTATTTGATTACGGGTGACACAGGGGCGGGCAAAACCACCATCTTCGATGCCATCACCTTTGCGCTGTATGGCGAGCCGAGCGGCGAAACGCGCGAAACTGCCATGCTGCGCAGCAAATATGCGGCAGACGATACGCCGACCGAGGTCGAGCTGGCGTTTGTGTACGCAGGCAAGACCTATCACATCACGCGCAACCCCGAATATGACCGCCCTGCAAGGCGCGGTGACGGTGTGGTGCGGCAAAAGGCGGACGCGACCCTGACCTATCCCGATGGGCGGGTGGTGACGCGGCTGCGCGAGGTCAACCAAGCCGTGTGCGAGATTATGGGCATCGACCGCGGGCAGTTCACCCAGATTGCGATGATTGCGCAGGGGGATTTTCTCAAGCTGCTGCTTGCCTCCACCGAAGACCGCAAGAAAATCTTTCGGCAGATTTTTCAAACAGGACGCTATCAGGTGCTGCAGGAGCGGCTGAAAGCGGCGTCTAGCGAACTGAACAAAACCTGCGAAGCCCTGCAAGCCAGCCTGCGGCAATCCATCGAAAGCGTGCTGTGTCCGCCGGAAAGCGAACAGGCGGCGGACTGGAACACGGCGGTGCAGGGCAAGCTGCCCATGGCAGACACCTTGGAATTGCTCGAAAAATTGTGCAAGCAGGACGAAACTGCACAAATCGCCTGCCAAACACAGCTGCAAACCATCGAACACACCTTGCAGACCGTCCAAACACAGCTTGGCACGGCACAGCAGCTGCAAAAAGCGCAGGCACAGCTGCAAACGGCGCAGCAGGAGGTGGCGGCACTCACCCCGCAGATGCAGCTTTGGCAGATGGCATATGCCGCCGAGCAGGAAAAGCAACCCCTGCGGGAGGAATTGGCGGAGCAGATTGCACAGGCGAAGCAGGCACTGCCCCGCTATGACGAGCGGGATGCCCTGCAAGCACGCCTACACCAAACCACACAAACCCTCGCCGCCGCCGCACAGGCACTGGACAAGCACCGCGCCGACAAAACCACCCTGCTGACGCAGCGCACGCAGGCACAGCAGGAGCTTACCTTATATAAGGATGCAGGCACGCAGCAGGAGAAATTGCAGCACACGCAAAAAGACCTGCTGGCACGGCAAAAGCACATGGACGAATTGGCAGGATTACAGAAGGAATGGACAAAGCTAGATGGTCGACTTGCCAAAGCACAGGCGCAGTACACCGCGGCGGCACAGCACACGGCGCAGTTGCAGGCAGCATATGACCGCTTGCATCGTGCCTTTTTGGACGAACAAGCAGGGGTTTTGGCGCAAAGCTTGACGGAGCACGTGCCCTGCCCTGTCTGTGGTTCGACCGCGCATCCTGCCCCTGCACAGCTGCCCGCGCACGCCCCCACCGCCGCACAGCTAGAGCACGCCAAGGCACAGGCAGACGCGGCACAGGCGCAGGCGGCGGCAGACAGCACCGCGGCGGCAGGATGCAAGGGGCAGGCGGACACCGCACAGGGCGAAATTTTGCGGCGGGCAGCGGAAGCCTTTGGCGATTGTGCATGGGAGGATATTTCCGCTAAAATGCAGGCAGCTGCGGCAGAAATTGCGGTGCAGCTGGGCGAAAATCAAGCCGCACAGCAGGAAATAACGCAGAAACTACAGCGTGCCGCCAAAATCGAAGCGTGGCTGCCACAGCAGGCAGGCAAGCAGCAGCAGCTGGAGGACGCCATTGCCGCCGCACAAACCGCGCTGGCAACCGGCGAGCGGGACAAGCAAAACCTTGCGGAAGCCATCGAAGCGCACCGCCAAAGCCTTGCCTTTGCCACCCGTGCACAGGCGGAAACCGCCCTCAAGGCGCAGGAAAAACAGCGGGAAACCCTCCAAAATGCCTTGGAAACCGCACAAAAGACGCTTGAGCAGGGCAAATCCCGCATGGATGCACTGCAAGGCACCGTGGCGGCACTGACCGCGCAAACGCAGGGCACTGCGCCCATCGACCTTGCGGCACTGCGCACGCAGCTGATGGCATTGCAGCAGGACAAGCAAGGCAAAACCGCACAGCACACGCAAATCATCTCGCGATGGGACCGCAACCGTGCCCTGCTCATGCAAATGCACGCCCAACAGGACAAGCTTGCCGCCGCAGAAATCCGTTGGAGCTGGGTGCGCACGCTGAGCAACACGGCGAGCGGTAACTTGAGCGGGCGGGAACGGGTGATGCTGGAAACCCATGTGCAGATGACCTATTTTGACCGCATTCTCGTGCGTGCCAACACCCGTCTGATGCAAATGACAGGCGGACAATATGAGCTGCGCCGCAGCACCGTGGCGGAAAATAACCGCAGCCAAAGCGGCTTGGATTTGGACGTGCTCGACCATTATAACGGCTCGATGCGCAGCGTCAAAACGCTGTCGGGCGGGGAATCCTTCAAGGCATCGCTGTCGCTGGCGTTGGGGCTGTCGGATGAAATCCAGTCCGCTGCGGGCGGCATTCAGCTGGACACCATGTTTGTGGATGAGGGATTTGGCTCGCTGGACGAGCACTCGCTGCAGCAGGCGATGCAGGCACTGGCGGGGCTTGCCACAGGCAACCGTTTGGTGGGCATCATCTCCCATGTGGCGGAGCTGAAAGAACGCATTGATATGCAAATCGTTGTCAAAAAAGAAAAAAATGGGGGAAGCTCTGCTAAAATTATGGTGTAAAAGCAAAAGAAAACAGCAGAAACGGATGGAAATGTGCGGGCAAAAAGGAGAAAAACGGCATTATAGATAAAAACAAGCACGATGCAGACGAAATTCATGTAAGAATGACAAAAAACAAACAAAGTCGCATCAAGCCGTTGTAGAATTTCTGTGAAAATGGTACACTATAGGTTGTCAGGTATCAGTGAAATGTGTGCCAAAAAATTGGAATAAGCAGCAATGTGGGATGATTAGAGGGAGAAGCGTAGTGTTTTTTCTAAAGTAAGTATGGCGTGCAGGGACCTGACAGTCTGATGCAATTCAATCAAATAAGGAGCCTAGAATATGCTGAAAAAAGCAACGGTGAAAACCAAACTCATCCTGTGTTTTGGATGCTTGATGCTGTTGACCATTTTTACGCAAAGCATCGTATCCTTTATCGAGTTGACACAGGCGCACAACGCCGCCATCGAGGCGGAAAAAGAAAAATTTGACACAGTGATTCAAACCGGCGTGGAGAGCCTTATCAGCACACTGGATGCCAACCACCAGATGTGTGTCGAGAATGGTTATCCGGAAGCGGTGGAGAAGAAAGCAGCGGAAGACATCGTGCGCAATACCCGCTATAACGATGGCGATGGATATTTTTGGGCGGACGAGCAGGACGGCACGTGCGCCGTACATATGAACGCGGACTATGAGGGCAAGATGCGCCTGAATGACCAGGATTTGGAGGGCAACTATTACATCCAAAATCTGATTGAAGCGGGCGACAACGGCGGCGGCTTCACCGAATTTTATTTCACCAAGCCGGACGAAGACGGCAGCTTCAAAAAGCGTGCCTATACCGCGAAATATGACGAATACGGCTGGTATATCAGCACCGGCAACTATTATCAGGACATGGACGCTACCATTGGCACTTACCAGACGAAAAAAATCAGAGCACTGATTGAACTGCTTGTTTGCGGCATTTTGATGGCAGTGGTGGGGCTGGTGTTTGTGCGCTGGCTGTCCAACGGCATGACACGCCATCTGAGAGCCATCACCAAGCGGCTGCTGCTGCTGAGCGAGGGCGACCTGCACTCGCCTGTGCCGGAAATCCGTACAGCGGATGAATTTGGCGTGCTGGCGACAGCTGCCGAGCAAACGGTGCAGAATTTGAGCCGCATTGTACAGCACATTGACAACACCATGCGCGATTTTTCCAACGGCGATTTTGTGCTGCAGTCCAACACCGATTATATCGGCGATTTGGAGAGCATTCACACCTCTATCGACAAATTTGTGAGCAATATTTCGCAGGCAATGGCGCAAATCGATGCGGTTTCCAACGAAGTGACGCAGGGCGCATTGCAGGTGTCCGGCGGCGCTACCGTGCTGGCGCAAGGCTCGACCGAGCAGGCGCAGACCGTACAGGAGCTGTCAGACTTTGTCAGCCAGATTGCCGCAAGCCTGCAAACCACCACCCAAAGTGCCGAGCAAGCCAAGCAGATGGCGGAGCTTGCCAGCGCGGGCTATGACGCGGGACAGGCGAAAATCCAAAGCATGGTGGACGCGATGCAGGAAATCAGCAATGCATCGGGCGAAATTGAAAAAATCATTCGTAATATTGAAGACATTGCGTTCCAAACCAATATTTTGGCACTGAATGCGGCGGTGGAAGCTGCACGCGCGGGCGAATCCGGCAAGGGCTTCGCTGTGGTGGCGGATGAGGTGCGCAACCTCGCCGGAAAGTCGGCAGAAAGTGCGCAAAACACCGCGGCACTCATCCAGCACTCGATGCAGGCCATCGAAAACGGTTCTAAAATTGCAGTGGACACTGCACAGTCGCTGCAGGACATCATCTCCGGCTCGCAGATGTCTTCACAGATTGTGCAGCACATCGCAGACGAAACGATTTCACAGGAAAAATCCATCGCCGAGGTCAACAGCAGTATGCTGCAAATTTCAAGCGTGGTGCAGACCAACAGCGCGACCGCGCAGCAAAGCGCTGCGGTGAGCGAAACCATGTCCCGGCAGGCGCAGACGCTCAAGGAGCTGATTGCAGGCTTCCGCTATCAAAATGAACGGCAGATGCCGCAGAAATCGCAGACCCCACGCGCACCCAAAACAGACAGCCAATTCGATACATCGGATAAGTATTAAGCACCATCAAGCACCATCGGCAGCGGGGTTGTCGGTGGTGCTTTTTTGCGTGGAATATACTTGATGTGCAGGCATAAATATACATGAAAAACATTGCATCTTGCGGGCAAATATGATACAGTGAACACAAGAGAAAGCAAGCCCGCTGCGCTTGTGCAAAGCAGGTGCGCGCGGGCACGGCATCGACCGCCGCTTATGCGAAAATGCACCGCATGGAGCGCGGAAAACGGCAGAAATTGGCGTTTTTTCTGTGAGGGAATGGTGAAAGTAGATAAAAAAACAGGGAAAGAATCCCATCTATTTTCTATTTTGCTGAAAAAAGAATGAAAATATCGTGTATTTTTCATATTTCACAAAAATGCAAGATATGGTAAAATAAAACGATACAATTTGTGCAAAGCATTCGGATAGAATGGACAACCCTGCATGGAAGCAGTAGAGGGAACTGCACAAATGGGAATGCAAAAACAGCAGCAGAGGGGGGCGTGCCTATGCCAACGGTATATTGGAGAACCGTGACTGCTACGGTGTTGTTGTTTTTGGTGTATTTATCGGGCACACTCGCGGTGAATGATACGATGGGAAATTTGCTGTCGCCGCTTTGCGCGGGGCTGGCAGGGGCATTTTTGCTGCGCACCTTTTGGATGGCAAACCGCAAGAATCCGAAAAGCTATGTGTGGCTGCTGCTGTCTTTGGGCGGCTTTAGCTGGATGCTGGGCGATGTGCTGTGGACCTTTGCGGATTACAGCGGCTGGGAGCCGGACCGCTTTATGCCATCGGTGCTGTGCTATTCCGCCACAAATGCGCTGTTTGCCGTGGGCGTGACTGGCTTCATCATACTGCATATGAAAAAATGGAACTTATTACAGCTGTTTCTGGACACGCTCACCGTGTTTCTGCTGAGCATGACCCTGCTGTGGAGCTGTTTTTTCAATCGCAGCTTTGCGATGGCGGCGGACTATATGCTGTCCGACAGCATCAGTGCGGCGTGCATTTTGCTGGATTTGTGCGTGATGGTCGGCATTTTGGTGTGGCTGCTATCCGTGCGGTCGGGGCACGTGCCGGTGTGCTTCCGCGTGATTGCGGGCGGTATTTTCCTGTTTGCTATCGCCGATTTGCTGTATTATTATTTCGATTATAACGAAATATATGTTGCAAATTCCTGGATTGATGCTGCATATGTGGCGGCACTGCTGATTACGGCACTGGGCGGACTGGGCTGGCGGCATTCTCCCAAAGAGAAAAAACGGGAAATTGAAACCTTTGTAAACGTTGGCTTTCGGCAGCGAAATTGGTTTTTGTCCTGCTATCCCATCGTGGCGCTGGCGCTGGGTTTGGTGCGTCCCAATGCGTTTTTGCACTATGATTTGCTGCTGTATTGCGGCATTATCGTGCTGTATTGGGTGTTCAGCGGCTATGTGCAGAAATCCATCCAAATTGAGCGGCTGCTGCACCGCGAAACCGAAATGAATGCCGAGCTGGAGCGGCGGGTGCGCGAGCAGACCGAGGAGCTGATTGCGCTCGCCAACGAGGACCCGCTGACGCGGCTGTCCAATCGGCGGCACTTTTTGCAGCAATTAGAAGAGGCATTGCAGACCTATGCGCCCGATAAAATTTTGGCACTGGTGCTGCTGGACACCGACCGCTTCAAAATCATCAACGATACCTATGGGCACGACATCGGCGACCGTGTGCTGATTGAAATCGCCGAGCGTATGCAGCGATGGAACACGTGCGATGCGGTGTTGGCACGGCACGGTGGGGATGAGTTTTTGATGATGCTGCAGGGGTGCAGCACGCACACCGAGATTGCCGACAAGGTGCGGTCGCTGATGAAAGCGTGCAGCGACCCCATTCGCGTGTATCATTACGAAATTCACATCACCTTCAGCGCGGGCATTGCCGTCTGTCCAGAGGATTCGGACAGCAGCATTGAGCTGCTGCGCTATGCCGACATCGCCATGTATCATGCCAAGTCACTGGGCACCAACCGCTTTGTGTTCTTTGATTTGTTTTTGCATGAAAAGGTGCGGAAAAAGAACCGAATTGAGCTGCTTTTGAAGAAAGCCGACCTGCAAAAGGATTTTACGCTGTTTTATCAGCCGCAATTTTCTCTGCCGGACTGTAAATTGGTCGGAGTAGAGGCCTTGCTGCGTTGGAATCATGCCGAGCATGGCTATATTTCGCCTGCGGTGTTCATCCCTGTGATGGAAGAGCTGGGATATATGACCCGCGTTGGGGCATTTGTGGCGGAAACCGCCATTGAACAGGCGGCACGATGGGAATTTTCCTACGGCAGAAAGCTCAAGGTTGGCATCAATATTTCACCGGTGCAGCTGAAGGACCGCGAATTTATCGAGAGCCTGCGTGCCATCATTGCCGACACCCGTGTGGATACGAAATGCTTGGATTTGGAAATTACCGAAAGCGCCATGCTGGAGGACAGCACCGAGCTGGACAATACCTTCGCGGCGTTCCAGAGCATGGGGCTGTCGGTTTCCATGGATGATTTCGGCGTGGGGTATTCTTCGCTGCAACATCTGCGGAAATATCCGTTCAACCGTATCAAAATCGATAAATCCCTCATTGATAACATCGCAAAAGCAGGCAATAATCGCAACATTGTCAAGGCTATCATTGCCATGTCCCAATCTATTTCCATGAAAACGCTGGCGGAGGGGGTCGAAACCGACGAGCAGCTGCAAATTTTGTGCGAGCTTGGCTGCGATGAAATGCAGGGGTATCTGCTCGGCAAGCCGATGCCAAAGGAGCAGTTTGAAAAAACTTTTTTGGAGCAGGAGATTCGTAAGGTGCAGTGATGCACCAAAATTGTGCCTGTAAACGTCCGAAAATTGCGTGAAATGCGCGGTTTTTGGGCGTTTTTCTGTGTGGAAAAATGTGCTTGACAGGCAGTGGGAAACCCGCTATACTAGACACATCAAAAATAATTGATGTGAGGGATGCGTATGGAACGCGATTATTGCGCACAGGCGAAGGTGTTCAAGGCACTGTGTGATGAAAAGCGGCTGCGGATTTTAGAGATGATTCGTACAGGCGAAAAATGCGCCTGCGTGTTGACGGATGCGCTGGACATTGGGCAATCGGCACTGTCCTATCATATGAAAATTCTGGTGGAATCTGGAATTGTGGAGAGCCGACAGGACGGCAAATGGACGCATTATCGCATCAGCGACAGTGGCAGGCAGGATGCCGCCGATTTGCTGGCGCAGCTGACCACGCCGCACGCAGGATGATGGACGGCGGTTGGATTTTTTGTAAAGAATACATCAAGTTTTTTTGATGTGTTACACGAAGGGAGTAGGAGAGATGCACGTGCTTCGACAGATATGGGACTTTTTTCAAAATCAAATCCTGAGCATGAAATGGCTAAACGCCATCATCGGCAAGGGGTTGGCGGCGGCGGGACTGGATTTGAACAGTCGATTGGGCGGCAGTGTACAGTTTTTTCTGTATGACACCGTGAAAATTTTGGTGCTGTTGTCGGTGCTGATTTTCATCATCAGCTACATCCAAAGCTATTTTCCGCCCGAACGCACCAAAAAAATTCTGGGGCATTTCAAAGGGATTTCGGCGAATATCCTCGCCGCCTTGCTGGGCACGGTGACGCCGTTTTGCTCGTGCTCCTCGATTCCGCTGTTCATCGGCTTTTCGGGCGCAGGGCTGCCCATGGGCGTGACGTTTTCGTTCCTCATTTCGTCCCCGCTGGTGGATTTGGGCTCGCTGATTCTGCTGATGAGCATTTTCGGGGCAAAGGTCGCCGTGGTGTATGTCGTGGTGGGGTTGGTGCTCGCCGTGCTGGGCGGCACACTGATTCAGCGGCTTGGCATGGAGCATCAACTGGAGGATTTTGTGCAGCGCGCCGCCGCCGCACCGCAAGTGGAATTGGATGCCCCTGCCTTGACGGTGCAGGACCGCCGTGCCTTTGCACGGGAGCAGGTGGAAGCCACCGTGAAAAAAGTCCTGCCGTATCTGCTGGTGGGCGTGGGCATCGGCGCGGTCATCCACAACTGGATTCCCACGACATGGATTCAGCAGATTTTGGGCGACCGCAACCCATTCTCGGTGTTTTTGGCGGTACTCGTCGGTGTGCCGATGTATGCGGATATTTTCGGTACAATTCCGATTGCCGAAGCATTGTTCGCAAAAGGGGTGGGTTTGGGCACAATTTTATCCTTTATGATGGCGGTGACGGCACTTTCTGCGCCATCCCTCATTTTGCTGCGGCGTGCCGTGCGTCCCAAGCTGTTGGCGGTGTTTGCGGGCATCGTGACGTTCGGCATTTTGCTGATTGGCTATGGATTCAATGCGATACAGTTTTTGTTGGTATGAGAACGTAGAAAGGAAGCATGACAATGGAAAAACAAAAAATCATCCATGTGGCGGTGATTGCGGCGGTTTTGCTGCTCGTGGCGGGCGTTTGGAGCATGAAAAATGCCGATACTACCGCTCCAGCGGCGGCAGAAAGCACGGCACCTGCTGCGGTGGAAGCAACTGACAGCGCGACGGAAGATACCGTGTCTACTGCGGAAGGCGGCTTGCCATTCGTGGTGACGGAAGGCTATGACGTGGCGGCACTTGCAGAAAATGGGTTGCCGATGCTGCTTGATTTCGGCTCGGAGGGCTGTCCGCCTTGCCGCGCGATGTATCCCGATTTGGAGCAATTTTATGCCGAAATGCAGGGAAAAGCCGTGGTACAGTTTGTAGATGTGTGGGAAAATCCCGATGCGGTGGGCGATTTTCCGATTCAGGTGATTCCAACACAGGCGTTTTTCAATGCCGATGGCACACCCTATCAGCCGAGCCAGGCGATGCAGGACAGCTATGACTTTGAGCAGTATACCGACGACAGCGGCGCACTGCAATATACCCTGCATGTTGGGATGCTGACGCTGGACGAGATGCACGCCATTTTGGCGGAACTGGGGGTGGCGACATGACGGCACTGCTGGAAACGCTGTCGCAGCTGATGGAGAAATATCTGTGGCTGGCACCCGTGCTTGCCCTCGCGGCGGGGATGTTTGCGGCGTTTTCGCCCTGCGCGCTGTCCTCCATTCCGCTCATCATGGGCTATGTCGGCGGCGTGCAGGAGCATGACACGCGGCGTGCCTTTCGGCTGTCGGTCGTGTTCGCGGCGGGTTCGGCACTGACGTTTGCCGTGCTTGGCGTGGTGGCATCGCTCGCCGGACAAATGCTCGGCAACGCCGTGTGGTGGTGGTATCTGGTGCTCGGCGTGCTGATGGTGCTGATGGCATTGCAGACCTGGGGCGTGGTGAATCTGATTCCATCGAGCTATTTGGTGTCCAAAAATCGCAAAACCGGCTTGGTTGGTGCATTTTTAGCAGGGATTTTGGCAGGAATCTTTTCCTCGCCGTGCTCGACGCCTGTACTCATCGCGCTGCTTGCCATCGCCGCAGGACAGGGCAGCTTGCTGTGGGGCACGGTGCTGATGCTGCTGTACGGCATCGGACATGGCACGCTTGCCGTCATCGCGGGCACTTCGGTCGGATGGGTGCAAAAGCTGTCCGGCAGCGCAGGATATGGGCGGATGAGCGGCATTTTAAAGGGCATTTTGGGCGCATTGATGCTGCTGATTGGACTATATATGTTTTATTTGGGATTTTAAGAAGGAGAACAGAATATGGGTTTATTTGGATTTGGCAAGAAAAAGCAAGCAGAGCAGACCACTTGCGGCTGCGGCACGGGCTGCAGCGGTGGCTGTAGCGGCTGTGGCAGTGCAGAATCTTCCGCACGGGTGAAGGTGCTGGGCGGCGGCTGTGCAAAATGCAACGAATTGGAAGCCGCAACCGTCGCGGCACTGGAGCAGCTGGGGATGGATACCGCCATTGAGCACGTCACCGATTTTGAACAAATTGCGGCGTTTGGCGTGATGACCACCCCTGCGCTCGTGTTTGACCAGACCGTGCTTTCCTATGGTCGGGTGCTGCAAACCGAGGAAATTGTGGAACTGCTGAAAAAGGTACAGAACGCATAATTTGTTAAAAAAATGGAGGGTTTTGACCGATGAATAAACCAAAAGTCGCATTTGTATGCGTGCATAATTCCTGCCGCAGTCAAATAGCCGAGGCACTGGGCAAGCATCTCGCCGCAGACGTGTTCGATAGCTATTCTGCCGGCACGGAGGTGAAAGACCGCATCAACCAAGACGCCGTGCGCATGATGAAGACGATTTATGACATCGACATGGAGCAGACCCAACGCTCGAAGCTCATCACCGACATTCCGGCGGTGGACGTGGTGATTACGATGGGGTGCAACGTCAACTGTCCGTATCTGCCCTGCCGCCATCGTGAGGATTGGGGACTGGATGACCCGTCCGGCAAGGCGGATGCGGTGTTTGCGCAGACGATTGCGACGATTGCTGAAAAAGTTGCAGATTTGCGGGAAAGACTGCGCACAAACCAGATATAATCGCATAAAGAACCGAGAACCGTCCCAACGGGAGGCTCTCGGTTCTTTTTTCTGTTTGGAAAAAGGAAAATCACTTCTTAAAATTTGCGCAGCAGCAGACGGGGCACGCCAAGAATGCGGCAACGCGCAAGTGCTGTGCCCTCCAGTGTTTTTGACGGAAAATCCGGATGGATGCACACCAGACGCATCCAATTTTTTCCTGATGCGTAGTCCACACGCCGCAGCACGGTTTGTGCGTCCTCTAGCTGCACCAATGCCACATCGCCGCTGTGTTCCAGCGTGTTTTGCCGCAAAATCACCACGGAATCGCCGTTTTGATACAGCGGATACATCGCATCCCCCACCACGGACAGCACCAAAAAATCGCTCGGCGCGTGCCCTGCCAGCAGGGTTGGGGGCAGCTCGAGCGTTTCCCCCTGCCACGCGGCGAGGGAGGGAATCGGCTGCGCCGCGGCGGTTTCCGGCACGATGGGGAAGGGGATTACCGCGCGGGAGGGCGGCTGTGTGTGTGTGGACGACGGCTCGGACTTGCTGGATTTTCCAATCAGCCACAGGGGATCGACCTGCAGGGCACGTGCAATCGCCTCGACCACCGGCAGTTTCATCTTGGTGATGGTGCCCGCCTCGTACCGCTGCACCGTGGAAATTGCAACGCCGATGGCGGCGGCAATGTCGCCTTGGGTCATTTCCAAATCCGTTCTGCGCGACTTGATGCGCCTGCCAATCAGCTCTTTGTCCATGAATTGTCACCTGCCTTTGCAAACGATTATACCACAGCGGCAAGCGGAAAATGAAGACCCCAATCTGCTTTTGATGCCGCTCGTGGTATAATTTTAAAATGGCTGTATAATAGCTGTTTGCGGCTATTATACCACAGCGGCGAGCGGAAGTTGAAGACCCGAATCTGCTTTTGATGCCGTTCGTGGTATAATTTTAAAATAGCTGTATAATAGCCGTTTGCGGCTATTATACCACAGCGGCAAGCGGAAAATGAAGACCCGAATCCGCTTTTGATGCCGCTCGTGGTATAATTTTAAAATAGATGTATAATAGCCTATTTAGGCTATTATACCACAAAAAATTGCGGAGCGCAATATTAGAACCTGTATTCATAACGCCGAACAGGTGTCTTTGAAAAATCTATTTTGCCATATTGCGTTAAAAACGCTTGGAATACACCAAGCATTCCCGCATCTTTTTGCCTTATCTAGCAAAAAGCTTTCTCAAATCAACCCATTCTCGGCTATGAATAAAGGCTCTAACTTTTTTGAATAGAAAAAATTTGCGCTGTGCTATTGACATTGAATTTGCGCTATGCTAAAGTATGGTTGGAAGGAGGTGGAAAAATGCCGAATACTATGTTATTGAAGCGGAAGATGGAAAAACAGGGCATAACACAGGCGAAATTGGCGCAGGAGCTGCATTTGGCGACTTCGACAATTTGTCAGAAAATCAATAATATTCGTCCCATGTCCTTGGAAGAAGCCGTTAAAATTGCAAGAATGCTGCAAATTGCAGATGAAGAATTTGGGGCATATTTTTTTGCATGATGATTTGCGTAGCGCAAAAAATGAAAGGGGAAGGGCTATGCAGTGGGGAAAACGAACAGGTGCGGCAGGCACACCGCCGCCATGTGCGGCTGTGCAGCGGGCAGTTGCAGCGGTGCAAAACTATGGCGCAGAGGACAGCGCGCAGAAGGGGGCAGAAACCATATGAAAACCATACGGCTGATGGAATTGGAACTGGAACATTTTAAGGGGACAACGGCAAAAAAAATTGTACTACATGGGAAAAATACGCAGATTTTTGGCGATAACGGCACGGGGAAAACCACCGTTTACGATGCGCTGATGTGGCTGCTGTTCGACAAGGATAGCGGGGGTATGGCACGCAGTGCCATCAAGCCAAGGGGGACGGATGGGCAGGTGTGCCACGGGATTCTGCCAACGGTGACGGCGGTGTTTTCCATCGATGGCGCGCCGCTTTGCCTGCGCAAAACCCTGCGGGAACGGTGGGAGCGACCAGCGGGCACGGCACAGCGGCAGTTGGCAGGCAACACGACAGAATACATAATCGATGGGGTTTCCTGCAAGGAAAGTGCCTATAAGCGGGAAGTTTCTGCACTTTTAGATGAGGAAACCTTTCGTATGCTGACGAGCGTGACCTATTTTTGTGGGGAACTGGAATGGAAAAAACGGCGGGAAACGTTATTTGCACTGGCGCAGGTGGCGAGCGATGCCGATTTGGCGGCAGGTATGCCCCAGTTTGCGGAAATTTGTGTGATTTTGCAAACGCAGAGCATCGAAATGCACCAAAAACAGCTGAAAGCACAGCGTAAAGACACCATCGAGGCGATGAACAGTCTGCCCATCCGCATGGACGAATGCCGCCGCACCGCAGACCGCCTGCGTACACGGGATTTTGCGGCACTGCGGGCACGGGAAAACACCTTGCAGGCACAGCGTGCGACACTTGCCGAGGAGGTATTACGGCTCAAAAATCATACGGCTTTGCCCCAAAAACAAGCGCAGTGGCGAGAAATAGATGCCAAATTGCGTGCGTTAGAGGCGGAAAACAACCAATTTCGGCAGAAACAGCAGGCGATGCAAACTGCACACAAAGCCGCCCAAGCCGAGCTGCGGCAATGCCAGGCGGATGCCGACCATTGGCGGCACAAGCTCGAGCAGGGGGAAGGGGCACTGGCTGCCGTTTCTGCGGAACGCTTCCAAGGGGGCGCGGTTTGCCGCTTGTGTGGGCAGGATTTGCCGCAATCAGCACAGAAACGGGCGCAAAATATCTTTGAAACCGACAAAAAAGCGCGGGAAAAGGCGCAGCAGCAGCATTTGAAAACCTATCGGCAGACCTTGGATACGGCACTGCGGCGTGTGGCAGCGTGCGAAGCGGCGATGCAGTCGCAAGCGTCAGCCACTGCCAATATTGTCGATTTGCCGCAGTATCGGGCGGAAAAAGGGCAGCTTATGCAGGAAAAAGATGCCTTACAGAGCGAAATCTACACCTTGACCACGCAGGAGGATGCCTTGACAGAAGCCACCGAGCGCAAGCTGTGCGCCGTGGGGGATACCCTGCGGAACGTGCGGGAAGCATTGGCGGAGGAAGCCGTGCTGCGGAAAAATGAGGCACGATTGCAGCAGCTGGAAACCGAAAGGCAGGCACAGCAGACGCATATCGATGCGCTGGATGCAAAAATTGCGCTGTGCGAATCCTTTGTGCGATGGAAAATCAGCCACATCACCGAGGCGGTCAATGCACGGTTTGGGGCGGTGCGTTTTCAGCTGTTTCAGGAGCACGTGACCAATGACGGACGCACCGAATGCTGCGAAGCCATGGTAGGCGGCGTGCCCTATGGCAGCCTGAATCATGCCGCGCAAATCAACGCGGGGCTGGAGGTGATTGGGGTGTTGGGGCAGGCATTGGGCGTGCGGGTGCCGCTGTTCATCGACAACGCAGAAAGCGTGACGCAGCTTCATCCGCTCGACACCCAGACCATTCGGCTGACAGTGAGCGCAAAGGACAAACAGCTGCGCATCGTCACCGCGTGAGAAAGGGGGACAGTATGGCAAGACCACGCAAAACCGGACTGGATTATTTTCCGCTGGACACCGATATGCTCAGTGACCGCAAGCTGCAAGCACCCCGCCGAAAGTTCGGGTATCTCGCGATTGTGGTGTATTTGCAGCTGCTTTGCATGCTGTATCGTGACAAGGGGTATTATATTGAGTTTGATGCGGAACAGCGGCAGGAGGTGGCGACGGCGATTCTCGCCGAGGTGCTGATTGGGCAGTATCAGCCCAAGCTGGATACCATTTTAGAGGTGGTCGAGGCACTGGTGCAAAGTCGATTGTTTGACCTTAATTGTTATCATAAGGGTATTTTGACCTCCAAACGGGCACAAATGGTCTATTACAGTGCGACCATCGAACGGCGCGCGGTGCGCGTTGACCCCGCCATTTGGCGGCTGACCCAACAGGAAATGCGGGAGCTGAGCGGCAAGCATTCACTCGTGCAAGGGGAGAAAGCCGCGCCCGAAACCCCAAAAGACGCGGCAGAAACCGCAGAAAATCCTACCCAAAATACACAAAGGAAAGTAGAGCACAGCACAGAAAACCAAAGCACAGCACAGCAGTGTGTTTGGAGCGCGGACGACAAAACACGGAGCCGACAAAAATTTCAAGACTTGTTTGGACGCGCACCCAAGGCGGATTTTTGGGCGGCAGTGGGGGCACTGGGGCAGTCGGCATGGGCGGTTCAGCAGGGCATGGAAATTGCGCAGCGCAAAAACGTGGACAAACCAGAGCCGTATATTTTGGCGATATTGCGCAATCAAAAACCCGATGCAACCCTCGCCGCGCCACAAGAACCCGCCGATTGGGAACGGGAATGGCTGCTGCAAAAGCAGGAACGCAAGGCAAGACGGGAACGGGAGGCGGCAGATGGAACAGCAGGTGCGCAGATGGCTGGAGAATGGCAGGGCACTGGGGCTTGAGGTGACGGCACTGCGGCTGGCGCAGCAAGCCGCCGCACGGCGGGGATTGTCCGAAGAGGGCGCATTGGCACGGCAGCTGCGCACGCAGGCGGCAACACTGGAGGCACTTTCCTGCCGCATGATGGCGGCGATTGCAACGGTGGAGGACAGCCGCCTGCGTGCCCTGCTGACGGCACGCTATTTGACCGACCAAAGCTGGCGGCAGGTGGCGCAGGTGCTTGGCTACAGCGAAATGCAGGTCAGCCGTCTGCATCGGCAGGCATTGCGAGAACTGCATAAGGCCCTGCATACATAACGGTAAATCGGCGTAATGCAAAACCTGTATGCTCAACGGCAAACCAGTGCGTTCGGAAACGCGGTCTTTACCTGTGACGTTTCGGCAACACCGCACCATGCACACCAAACAATTTGGCACATCGCGAAAACTTTTGAAAAAATGTGGGGAAATGTTGGGTGCGGTGGCAGCATGATGCAAACAGACAGGGCGAAACCGCCCCGTTGAACCCACAACAGAAAGGAGAAAACAAAGTTTGACCACACAGGAACAAACCCAAATGGCGGCGGAATATGCCGCTTGCGGCAACTTTTCGGCGGTGGCACGGCGATATGGCGTGAGCCGCAGCACGGTACAGCGGGCGGTGCAAAAGCATGGCACGCAAGACACCGCTTGCACGGGCAGTGACCCGCCGCAAAGCGAGGCGGGGCAGACCGCACCGCAGGACACTGCCGCAAGTTTGGCACAGCATTTGGAAAGCCGCCGCCAGACCATGTGCAGCATTGTGGACAGGCTGCTGGAAGCCCTGCACGATGAAGAAAAAATTGCCAAGGCTTCGCTCAACCAAGTGGCAACCACCCTGCGCATCTTTTTGAAGGAATTGTCCGCAGATGACCCTGAGGAAGAGGAAAACGGACAATTACAGTCGATTTTGAAGGCGGTGCAGGACATTGCATGAGGTTTTTACGCCAAAACAAAAGGCATTGCTTCAAAAATGGCGCGGGGGGAAGCTGCGGCGCATCAATCTGCTGGAGGGGTCGGTGCGGTCGGGCAAAACGTGGATTTCACTGGTGCTGTGGGCGCTTTGGGTGGGGTCGATGCCCAAACAGGGCGCCTATCTGATGGCGGCGAAAACGCTGACCTCGCTCAAGCGCAACTGCCTCGACCTGCTGACCGAGCTGGTGGGGGAAAAACACTTTCGCTATTCGCTCTCCCGCAAGCAAGGCACGCTGTTTGGACGGACAATTTATCTGGAGGGCGTCAGCGATGCCAGAGCCGAAAGCAAAATCCGCGGCATGACCCTGCAGGGGGCGTACTGCGACGAACTGACGCTGTTTCAAGAAGATTTTTTCGCGATGCTGCTTTCTCGATTGTCGATGGCGGGGGCGAAGCTGATTGCCACCACCAACCCCGACAGTCCCAATCACTGGCTGATGGAACGCTATCTGAAGCGATATGAAGCGGACGGTCTGGATATGCTGGTGGAGCGGTTTTTAATCGATGACAACACGTTTTTACCAACCGATTATGTGGAATCGCTCAAGCGGGAGTACACAGGCGTGTTCTATGACCGCATGATTTTGGGGCAGTGGAAGGTGGCGGAAGGGCTGTGCTATCCGCAATTTGCAGACGACAGCGAACCGTGGCTGGTGGACACGCCGCAGGGGGACATGGAGTTCATTTCCATTGGGGTGGATTTCGGCGGCAATCGCTCGCTGACCACCTTTGTGGCGGTGGGGGTGCACAGGGGCTACGCCGCAATCACCGTTCTGCGGGATTACCACATAAAGGGGCGCAAGGGTGACATTGACGCTGACCGTGTGTGCCGCGAGTTCATCGGCTTTGTGCAAAGGGTGCAGGCGGATTTCCCCAAAACAGCGGTGCGCTATTGCTTCGCTGACAGCGAGGCGCAGTATCTCATCAATGGCATGGCGAACGCCTGCCGCGCGGCGGGGCTGCCCCTCAAAATCGGTGACAGCGCAAAGCACGCCATCGTCCAGCGCATCGTGTGTGCCAATACCTTGCTCAACACCCGCCGTTTGTTCGTGTGCCGTGATTGTAGGCTTGTCATTGACGGACTGCGCTGTGCGGCGTGGGACAAGGGGCGCGAAAAAGACGTGCGGCTCGATAACTTCTCGAGCGATATTGACATTTTAGATGCGTTTGAATACGCTTGGGAACGGTTTTTGCCGAAATTATTACCCGAAAGGAGGGGATAGCGTATGGATTTATCACCGATGATTGCCCTGCTGCGCGAACGCTTTGGATGCAGCATCGATGGCGGATATTACGCGCAAATGGCCCAGTGGCGCGCGTGGTGGCAGGGGTATGTGCCCGCGTTCCACAGCTATCAAGAGCTGGGTGTGGACGGCAGGACGCTGACACGCGAGCTGTATAGTCTGCGCATGGCGAAAAAGGTCTGTGCCGACTGGGCGAGCATTTTGCTCAACGAAAAGACCGCGGTGACCCTTGCCGACCCTGCGTCCTGCCTGTTTTTGCAGGGGGAAAACGGTACAGGCGGCGTGCTGGGGGACAACGACTTTTGGCAGTGCGGCAACGCCCTGATGGAAAAGGTGTTCGCGGTGGGGACGGGGGCGTTTCTCGTGCGGGTGCAGGGGATGCGGCGCGCAAAAGACGGACGCGTGTGCCCAGACCCCAAAGCACGCATCGAAATCGATTTTGTCGAGGGCGGGGCGATTGTGCCCCTGTCGGCGGCGCACGGCTGCATCACCGAAGCGGCGTTTGTGTCCGAGGTGCTCGAGCGCGGCAAGCCCTATGTCTATTTGGAAACACATATCCTCGAGGAGGGCGCGTATGTCATTCGCAATGAATATTTTTGCATGGAACATGGTGTGCCAGAGCCAAAACCCTTGCCAAAAGGCATGGCAGAGGTCATTTATACTGGCTCTGCCCGCCCTTGGTTCGCCATTTTGAAGCCCAATCAAGTCAGCAATGTCTATGACGCCTGCGGCATGGGACAGAGCATTTATGCAAACGCCATCGACACGCTGAAAGCGGTGGACATTGCCTTCAACAACTTTGTGAAAGACTTTAAATTGGGCGGCAAAAAGGTGTTCTATAACAAATCCATGCTGCGCACCACCGCGGACGGCAAGGGCATCACGCCTGACGACGTGGCACAATCGCTGTTTTTGCAGATTGACGGCGATTTGGACTTTGACGCAAAGTCCATGGTGCAGGAATTTAACCCCTCGCTCCGCGTGGACGAAAACAAAAATGGCGTGCAGGCACAGCTTGGCTATCTCGGCTTTTTGTGTGGACTGGGCACACGGCACTATCAATTTTCGGGCGATGGCGACAAAATTATGACCGCGACCGAATACGCCGGCAATCGACAACAGCTGATTCAGCACGCCAGTCGGCACTATATCCTCATTGAACAGGCACTGACCACGCTCATTCGTGCGATTTTGTACATTGGCAAGACCATTTGCGGACAGGCGGTTGACCCTGATACCGCCATCACCATCCACTTTGAGGACAGCTATATTATCGATGCGGAAAGCGAACGCGTCCGCGACCGCCAAGAGGTGCAGGACGGCTTGCTCGCCCCGCATGAATATCGGATGCGTTGGCGCGGCGAGGACGAGGATGCCGCACGCGAGAAGATTCGCGCGATACAAACCCATCCACAGCTTGTGGAAAACATAGAAACCGAAAGGACGAGATGACATGGAAGCAATCCAGAAGATTTTTGGCGAGGAAGCGCTGACTTGGGCGCAGTTTGTCGAAAAAATGAAACAAAACCCCGAGGTGCAAATCGGACAGACGAAGCCAACGCAGGAGGCAGAGCAGCTGCGTGCCGCACTGACAAATTTGCAGGCGCAGTATCAAACCGACCTAACGGCGGCAAAGCTGGACAGCGCGGTGGATGCCGCCCTGCTGGCGGCAAAGGTGCGCAATCCCAAGGCGGCACGCGCACTGCTGCATTTCGACACCCTGCGCATGGAAAATGGTACGGTGCAGGGATTGGCGGAGCAGATTGCACTTTTACGCCAGAACGAACCGTATCTCTTTGAAAATGGCGCAGGACAGGATGAGGAAACCCACATCGTGCGTACAGGCACAGCGCATGGCGCGCAGGGCACAGCACCGATGGATAAATTTTTGACCGCGGCAATGGCGGCGGCAGGCATCTGAGAAAGGACGGACAAAAAGTATGGCAAATGCAATGGAATACGCAAAGAAATTCGTGCCGATTATGGACGGCATCTATAAGAAAAAGAGCGTGACCGCGGGCATGGACACCGCATCGCAGGTGGATTTCAGCGGGGCAAATGAAATTCGCGTGCTCAAGGTGGCAACCAGCGGATTGGGCGATTATTCCCGCGAGGGCGGCTATCCGACAGGCGATGTCACGGTGACCTGGGAAAGCATGGCACTGACCGAGGAGCGCGGCAAGGAAATTTCCATCGACCGCATGGACAACGAGGAGGCACTGGGGCAGGCGTTCGGCACGGTGGTCAACCAGTTCATGAGCGAATATGTCGTGCCCGAACTGGATGCCTATCGCTTTGCGAAATATGCCAGTGCCACAGGCATCCGCGCCGCTTCTGCCGCAACCCTGACCGCTGACACCATTCTGGATGCGATTGATGAAGCGTCCCGCCAGATGGACGAGGACGAAGTGCCCGAGGAAGGCCGCCGCTTGTTCGTGTCGAGCGACCTGAAAAGCGTGCTGGGCAGTGCCGTACAGCGACAGTGGGGGTCTGACAGCGATGTCAACAATGTGCTGAGCGGTTACAACGGGATGCAGGTGATGTATGTGCCCAAGAGCCGCTTCTATACCGGCATTGACCTGAATGACGGCTCCTCTGCGTGGGGCTTTGGCAAGGCAACCGGCGCGACCGGCATCAACTTCATGCTCGTGTATCCGCAGTCCGTGCTGCAGGTGGAAAAGTTCGCTCTGCCCAAGATTTTCACCCCAGACGAAAACCAGACCAAGGACGCATGGAAGTTCCAATATCGGATGTATCACGACGCGTTTGTGTATGAAAACAAGGCGGTCGGGGTCTATCTGCATCCGGCAACTGTGTAAGGACAGGACAAAATGAGCTATGCGGACTATACATACTACACGGGCACGTATGGCGGCACGATGGGGCAGGCGGATTTTCTCCGCTTGGCTCGCCGTGCAGGTGTGTACCTTGACCGTGTGACGCAGGGGCAGATTACCGATGGCACGCAGGACGGCGTGCAGGATGCGTGCTGTGCGGTGGCGGAGGAATATTATTTGCAGGAGCAGGGCGGCACGGTGGCGAGTGTGTCCAATGACGGCTATCAGGTGGACTATGTCGCGGGCATCAGCCGCAGTAAAACCCCCGAGCAACGGCTCTATCAAGCGACAGAGCTGTGGCTTGGCGGGTGTGACCTGCTCTTTCGGGGGGTGTGACCAATGGGGATTTTGAGCGAAACGCTGACGCTTGTGCATCCTGTGCGGACCAAAACAGGCGAAAGCTACGTTTGCACGGCGATAAGCGATGCAAGCTATCACGCAACCACCACCATTGCGGCGCAGGAGCGGGGCAGTGTGGCGGAAAACACCGTCCGCGCAAGGCTGCCTGCGGATTGCATGCCCGGGGTGGGGGATTATCTGGTGCGTGGGGCGTTGGAAGCGGCGGTGAGTACGGCGGACTTTGCGGAAATGCCACACTGCACCATCCAGTCTGTTGCCGACAATCGGCGGGGGTATTTGCCCCATTGGGCGGTGGTGGGCGGATGAAAATCACCGTAAAACACCGTGTTGATACAGCGGCAATCCTGCAAAAGCGGGGACTGGGTGCAAGCCATCGGGCACGCATCGCCCTTGCCGAAACGGCGGCGCGTTTGGCGCAGGACTATGTGCCACGGGACAGCGGACGGCTCATCGATTCAGCGGAAATCTTCGCGGACGGCAGACAACTCCGCTACACCGCCCCCTACGCCAAGGCGCAGTATTACGGCACGGCGGCGCAGTATCAAAACAACGCGAGCGGTCTGCGCGGCAGGCTGTGGATGGCGCGGATGCAGGCAGACCATAAAACCGACCTGCAAAACGCAGTGGCAAGCGTGGTTGGGGGGTGTGTCAGATGAGCATGGTCGAGGCACTGCATGATTTTTTGCAGGGGTATACACCACTGGCAGAGGAACGGCTCGACATCGACTTTTTAGGGGCAGACGCAGGGACATTTTCACTGGAGGTGACGGACGGCGGCGAATGGGTGCGGCGATACATCGACGGCAGCGGCGAAAAGGCACTGCGCTTCGTGCTCGCCCATCGCGCGGGGTTTGACCAGAGCCTTGCGGGGCAAGCGGGCCCTCTGGCATTTTATGAGGACTTCGCCGCATGGCTGGAAACCCAAAGCGAAAATGGCAGTCTGCCCGACTTGGGAGATGCACGCACGGCGGTCAAAGTAGAACCGCTGTCGGGCGGCTATGTCCTGTCGCAGGGCACGCACACGGCACGCTATCAAATCCAATGTAAGCTAACGTACATACAAGAAAGGGAGAATTAACATGGCACAGACAATCATGCGCTATCAAATTGCGGACTATCTCAACACCGGCACCACCGAAACGCCAAGCTATGCGCTGATGGGGGTGGGGTTCAATACACTGGACGAAAGCCCCGCCGCACAGCTGGACAGCAAAACCTACATCAACCAAACGGCGCAGAGCAGCATCATCAAATCCTATCAGCCGTCTTTTCCGTTTGACACGGATTTGGTGGGCGATGAGGATGCCGTGATGGCGATTTACCACGTGGGGCGCAATCAGAAAACCGGTGCGGACGCCGAACTGGAATATGTGCGCGTGGAGCTGTTCGACGACACGAACGCCGCTACCAACGACTATCCCGCCCGCAAATTCACCGTGGCGGTGCAGGTCGATTCCATCAGTGGTTCGGGCGGCGAGGCGATGAAGGCAAGCGGCAACCTGATGGCAGTGGGCGATTTCGTGGACGGTTCGTTTAACACGAGCACGCGTACCTTTACGGCATCGGCATGAGCTTGCTGACCGAAACCCTGCCTGTGCGGGTGGAGATTGGCGGCGTGAGCGTGCCGATTTGTGCGGACTTTCGGGTGCTTTTACGCATCGATGCCCTGCGGGAAACCGCACAGGACGAGGCAGACGGCGGACGGCAGGCACTGGCACTTTTTTACGGCGGCAGAATCCCTGCCGATGTGGTGCAGGCGGTCGAGCGGCTGCTGTGGTTTTTGCGGTGTGGACAGGACGCACCGCAGACCATGGCACGCAAAAACCCAAAAGCGGCGGATTTTTCCTTTGTGCACGATGCCCCACTGCTGTATGCGGCGTTTTTAGACCAATACGGTGTGGATTTGCTCCATGTGGACTTTCTGCACTGGTGGGCGTTTCGTGCCCTGCTGGAGGGACTGCGGGATGACCACAAATTCTGCGAGGTGCGCAGATGCCGCAGTGTGGAGCTGGGGGGCGTGAAAGACCAAAGCCTGCGGCGCTATTACCGCGAGATGCAGAAACGCTATGCCTTGCCCATGGAAAAAGCACAGCAGGCACAGCTGGACGCACTCACCGCCGCGCTGATGGGAGATGGCGACATCAAAACTGCCCTTGGGGGCGCAGAATAGGAGGGAACACACATGGCGCAGGACGGCGCAGTCGTGATTTCGATTGACGGCGAGGACAGCGGCTTTCAAAAAACCACCGAAAACCTCGAAAAAAGCATCGAAAGCTTGGCGCAGACGCTCGCGGGGCAAGGGGAAGCGGGCGGACAGGCATTTCAGCAGGCAATGACCGCCATGGCGGACACGGTGCAGGACAGCGTGTCCGCCGTGCAGGGGGAAATGGCGCAGGTGGGCGGCAATCTGTCGGCAGGGCTGTGGCAGGGCGTGGAAGCGCAAAAGGACAGCCTGCTCCGCCGCCTGCAGGGGTGGTGCGGCAGTATCACGAGCACGGTCAAGCAGGCATTTGACATCCATTCGCCCTCGCAGCTGATGCGCGAACAGGTGGGGCGGATGCTATCGCTTGGCATGGCACTGGGTGTGGAGGACGGCACAGACGAAATCAAATCCGCCATCACCGCACTTTCGGACAAAGCACTGGAAGAAGCACAGGACGGCGCAAGCAATTTCCGTGCCTTGGGTGCGTATTACATCGAAAATCTGACGCATGGCATCGAAGCAGGGCGCGACAAATCCGCCAGCGTGATGCAGGACTGGGTGGAGGCAGATGTTGCCGCCTATGTCGAGCGGGTGGACGCACGCACGGACAGCATCGTTGCCGCCAAAAAGGCGCAGATGAAAACCGCCTCGGATGCGGGCAAGCTTGCCTTGCAGGCGGAAATCGACCAACTGCAGGATGCCGCCAAGGCACAAAAATCCGCCTACCAATCGGCGGCGGACGAGGTGACGGACGCTTACAAAAACGCGCTGACGCAGGGCTATGATGAAGCGTTATCCCTCGTGGAAAGCCGCGTCACCGCCATCACCGATGCGGCGCAGGCGCAATATGACGAAATCCAGTCCGCCATTGCAAAGATGCAGGACAAGCTGACCACAAGCGACCTGTTCGCGATAAACGACAAAACAGGGTCGGTGACGCTTGCCAACTGGAATGCCCAGACGGCGGCAGTGGAAGCCTATGCGGCGGCACTGGAAGCCTTGCAGGAAAAGGGCGTTTCGACGGATTTTCTGGCGGAAATCACCGATTTGGACATAGATGAAGCAACACGATTCATGGAAAAGCTGCTTTCGTTGTCGGACGAAAAATTGCAGGCATATGTGGACGGGTGGGAAACCCAACGGCAGACGGCAAAGGACGTTGCCGAGCAGTTTTACGCCGACCAGCTGACCGCACTGGACGACAGCTTTGCCGCACAGCTTGCCGAAGCACTGGCAAGTGTGCCCGATACCATGGCAAACCTTGGCGTGAACAGCGTGCAGGGCATGATTGAGGGACTGTACAGCCAGTCTGGTGCGCTCACGAGTGCGGCAACGGATATTGTAAACCGCGCGATTGCGGCGATGAAGGAAGCGGCAGACATCCACAGCCCTTCCCGCAAAACCCGTGACCTCATTGGCAAGAATCTGGCGGCAGGCATCGGCGTGGGGTTTGAAAGCCAAATGGCGCAGGTGTACCGCACGATACAGGGCACGCTGTCGGCAGACATCGCAAGCCTTTCGACGGACAGCGCGGTGCAGGTCAACCGGCAGGTGGCGCAGAGCAATGCGGCGTATGATACGGCGCAGACAAGCGTAGCGGGCACGACGGTGCAGAACCAAACCACAGTGGAGTTTACGGGCAGTTTGTCCGCTTTGGGGCGGGTACTGCACCCTGTGATTCAAACAGAGCAGGTGCGGGTGGGCAAAAATCTGGTGACAGGAGGGGCATAAATGCAGGCGATATTTTCGATAGACGGCGCGGCGTTTGCGGTCGGCGTGGTATCGCTCAAGCGCAGTGCGGAGGTCAGCGAGGGCGACAACGGCGGCACGATGTTGTCGGGTGTGCGCAAACGAGATTTGCTGGGCGTGTATTACCATTACACCTTGGAACTGGCGGCGGATACGCTGACGCAGGGCGACTATGACACGCTGTATGACATCCTGACCGCCCCGCAGGACAGCCACAGCATCACCATGCCGTACGGGCAGGACAGCATCACGTTTGATGCGGCGGTGGACAGCGTGTCAGACGAACTGCTCTTTGCGAATGGTACAGAACAGCTTTGGGGCAATCTGTCCATTACGTTCACCGCGATGCGTCCGTACCGCACACCATAGGGGGGGTATATGAGCAGTAAAATTGTATATTTGGGGTTGGCGTTTGAAGGTACAGCGATTTTGGACGGCTCGTGCTTCATCGGCGAAAGCATCACAGGGGATGAACTGGCGATTGACACGCTGGATGTGACGGTATTTTCCGAAAGTCTGTTGCAAGACACGCTTGCACCCACAGATTTTGACGGATTTGTGACTTTGGACGGCAAAACCCTACTCGTGCGGCGCGGTGATGCCTTTCTGCCATCGTCTTATCAGTATGGCGCACCTGTGGAGCTGTATCATGATGAGGCGTTGATTGGAAAATTCTATCTGGAATCGGTCACACGCAAAACGCAAACCTCCTTTGCGCTGTCCTGCACCTCGGCAATCGGATTGCTGGACAAGAGAACCCACTATGGCGGGATGTATCGAGGGGTGACGGTGGCGGCGATGGCGGCGGAGATAATCGGCGGGGCGGTGGCGTATTCCATTGCCGAAGAGGTGCAGAATGTGCCCGTTTATGGATGGCTGCCTGTGGCAACCTGTCGTGAAAATCTGCACCAGCTGCTGTTTGCGGTGGGGGCGAGCATCCAAAAAGACACGGCGGGCGCATTGGTCATCACCTTTTTGCACGACGAATCCCCCGCAGAAATTGCAGGGGACCGTGTGTATTTGGGCGGTTCGATGGACTATATCACGCCCGCGACCGAAGCGCAGGTGACGGAACATAATTTCGTGGAGCTGACGGCAGATGAAACCGTGACGCTGTTTGACAATACGGACGGCTCGGGGGTGGCTGTGGGCGAACTTGTGACCTTTGCAGACCCTTGTCATTCGCTTGTGGCGGACGGTTTGACCATCGAAGAAAGTGGTGTCAATTATGCCATTATCAGCGGCACGGGCACGCTTACAGGGCAGGCATATACGCATACCACAAAAGTCATTACCGCAACCGATGCGGCGGCTACAGGCGAAAAAAATACCGTCAGTGTGACGGATGCCACGTTGGTATCCATCGCCAACAGTCAGAATGTTGCCAACCGTCTGCTTGCGTATCACAGCACTGCACAGACGGTTTCGGCGGGGTTGGTGGTGAGCGAGGAACGCCCGGGCGATGCGGTCAGCTTTGTAACACCGTTCGGTGAAAATGCGCAGGGATTGATTCGCCAAATGGACATTGCGCTGTCTGGCATTTTGCGGGCAGACACGGTGTTTGTGGTGGATTATACGCCTGTTGGGGTCGGCAATTATTACAGCACGGCGTTGGTTGTGGCCGCGAGCGGTACGTATTCGCTGACCGATTTGGGCATTCCAATCGACAAAACACAGCTTCGCATTGTGGTGATGGGCGGGGGAAGCGGCGGCACATCTGGTACGGACGGTGCGGACGGCGAAAAGAACGAAATCAAAACCGAAAGCGGCGTTTCGTATGCCGAAGGGGGCGAGGGTGGCGAGGGTGGAACAGGCGGCGAAGCGGGTGCAGGCGGCAGCTTTTTTGTGACCACCGTCACCATTTCGGCGGCAACGTCCCTCACGATTTCCGCAGGCACAGGCGGGGCGAGCGATACCGCAGGCGGCAGCACCGTTTGCACCATTGACGGCACAACCTATCGCAGTACGGACGGCGCAGCCAACACGCTCGGTTTCACCGAAACATTATCTGGCGTGACTTACGGCATGACAGGCGATGCGGGCATCGACGGCGGGGACGGCGGAAACGGCGGCGGCAGGTATGACGAGGAAGATTTGGCGCAGAACGGCACCGCAGGCGAAAGCATTGGTACGGCAAGCGGCGGTATTGGCGGCACAGCGGCAGGTGAAAATGGCGGCGAGGGTTGGGGCGGTGCAGACAGTGCTTCGGGCGCAGGCGGCAGTGGTGCGGCATATCAAACACCTGGATTGAACGGTGGAAATGCAGTGGTGACTTGGGATACATATTATCCAACGCACGTTATTTCGATGGTCACAGGCAAGGGCGCAGACGGAGTGACCCCGCCCAACGGACTGGATGCGCAAGCCTATGGTTCTGGCGGCAACGGCGGGCATGGCGGCTCTGGCGGCGGCGGTGCGGCAGGATTTCTGGCGAAAGACGCATCATATACCTATCAAAACGTAGGCACAGGCGGCGCAGGTTCGCAGGGCGGAAACGGCGGCAATGGCTGTGTAATCATTTATTTCTAAAGGGGTGAAATTATGGCGAATTATCAATTAGAATACACAGGAAATCAAGTGGCGGCGATTTTGGCGAGCGTGGTGGACAAGTTGGATACGGCAGATTTTGAAGCCTTTCAGACGGCGCTGACCGCCTTGCTTGCGCAAAAAGCACCGCTGGCAAGCCCTGCGCTGACAGGCACGCCAACCGTACCAACGGCGGCAGTCAGCACGAACACCACACAGGCGGCAAGCACGGCATTTGTGCTAGGGCAAAAGGGAACGGCATCCCCGATGATGGACGGCACAGCAGCAGTCGGTTCTTCTTTGCTGTATGCAAGGCAAGACCATGTGCACCCGTCTGACGCAAGCCGTGCGGCGCTTGCAAGTCCTGCGTTCACAGGCACACCCACCGCACCCACGGCGGCAGTGGGGACAAACAGTACACAGCTTGCCACAACGGCGTTTGTGCTGGCGCAGATTGCGGCAAGTTTGGGGTTTAAGGTGTACCACGGGACAGCAACTCTTTCTTCATCTAGTGGAACGTATTATCTATCTTTTCCTACAACTTTTTCGACAATTCCATTTGCTTGCGCTAAAATGCGCCAATCATCAAGTAACAATAACTGGGCGTATGGAGGCTTTGTAAATAACGCAGATATATCCACATCCTATATAAATTTTAGGGGGTTGCTTGATACAGGAACAGCATTCGCGAATGCGGCAAATTATGTCATAGATTGGGTAGTAATCGGAACGTGAGGAAAATTTTATGCTTATAGATAAAAAAACGAAAGATTATCAAATTGTTTACGGATACCAAAACAGCAACTGGACAAGCACGCCCGATGATGAGTTATATATCGTGGACGATGGGGGCGCACTTGCGCAAAAGGTGATGGCATATTATCCGAACTTCGATTTTGTACTGGATGCGGACGGCAATTTGACCGATGTGGTGCAAACCGAAGCGGAAGTGGTAGAAACACCATCCGCACCGACAGCGGAAGAATTGCAGACCCAAATCATCGAATTGCAGGATGCACTCATCGAATTGGCGGCATTGGAGGGGTAGTACATGGCAAAAATTTATTACAGACGCATCACAGACGGCGCAATGACCATTGCTGATGTGCCCGCGCGTTGGCAGGCAGAGGTGCAGGCGTTGCTATATGCGGGGGAGGGCACGGCATGATGCAGACCACATTGGCGGCACTGCTTTCGCTCGGGGGCACAGCGTGCGGCACGTTCGGCGGCATTTTGACTGCAAATCGGCTGACGAATTATCGTCTGTCACAGCTGGAAACCAAGGTCGACCGGCACAATTCGGTCATTGAGCGGATGTATATACAAGAGGAAAAAATGAAGGTGGCAAACCACCGCATTGAGGATTTGGAAGCGTGGCAAAACCGCGCAGAAGGCATGAAGGAGGCATAAAAATGCACAATGCGTTGCAAAAACTCATCAGCCGCAAGCTGTGGGTAGCATTGACAGGGGTGGTGTCGGGCGTTATCTTACTGCGCGGCGGCAGCATCACCGAGGGCACAACCCTGCTGGTAAGCTCGACACTTGGCTATCTCACCGCGCAGGGCATCGTGGACGCCCAACAGGTGCAGAAGCTTGCGCAGGCACTGGAGCAAACAGCGGAGGGCACAAAATGAGTCTTTCTATCACGCAAAAGGCGTGTAATCGAGTCAATTACAAGAAAACAGGACGAAATGATACGGAAATCCGCTATCTGGTGGTGCATTATACGGGCAACCGCGGGGATACTGCCGCTGCCAACGCCCGCTATTTTGCAGAGAATGACACCGGCACATCGGCGCATTATTTCGTGGACGAAACCGCCATTTATCAGAGCGTGCCCGATGCCGATGTGGCATGGCATTGCGGCACCCGCAGCACCTATTATCATCCCTATTGCCGCAACGGCAACAGCATCGGTGTTGAAATCTGTATGCTCGACAAAAACGGTGCAGTGCGGCAGGGCAGCATCGACCACGCGCTGCAGCTGGTGCGCCAGCTGATGGCACGCTATGACATCGACGTGACCCGCGTTGTACGGCACTATGACGTGACGCACAAAAGCTGTCCTGCACCGTTTGTGGAAAATCCCGCGCGCTGGACGGCATTTCAACAGACACTCACCACACAGGAGGAAGAACCCATGACACAGGCACAATTTAACACCATGATGGACACCTATCTCAAAACCCTTGCCGCCGCCGCACCGAGCGCGTGGAGCGCAGACGCACGCGCTTGGGCAGAGCAAAGCGGACTGATTGCGGGTGACGACAAAGGAAATCGGCAATATGAAAGCTTTTGTACCCGAGAAGCCTTGGTGCAGATGCTGTATCGCCTGCAAAAACAGCAGTAACCGCGAAAAAACGCCGCAGTCCCGTTAAACAGGATTGCGGCGAAAGGCGGTGGGGGAAACGCCTGTTTTGGTTTTAAAGGAGGCAATGAAGTTGACTTCGCTGTGATAGCCGACCCGAAAGGCGATTTCCTTGATGGAAAGGGACGTGCCATGCAGCAGGGACTTTGCCTCGTCAATGCGGTGCAGCACCATGTATTCATGCGGTGAAAACCCCGTGTGGGTGCGAAATTGGCGCGAAAAATGCGAAGCACTGAGATGCACCGCGGCGGCAATCTGCTCCACCGACAACGGCTCAAACAAATGCGCGTGGATGTAGTGCATTGCCTGCGTGACGGGGTGGTCTTCCTTGTGTGCATCGGACAGGGGCGGCACGAGCAGGTCACAAAGCAGCCCATAGAGCTGTTTTGCGGTTTCCACCTCGGTCCATGGGGTTTTTTCCGCACGCACCGCGGCAACCAGCTGCACCAGTGTGCGCTCCAGATGGCTTTCTGCGGTGGGGGTGAGCACGTGATGTCCACCGTTTTGGGTGAGAATTTGCTCGAAAAATTCCCGCGCGGCAAGGCCGTCAAAGTGAATCCAGATGGTTTCGGATTCTTCGATTGCCAAAAAACGATGTGCCCCGCGGCAGTCCATCAGCACACATTGCCCTGTGGCGGTGGTTTCGGTGCGGCTTTCGCTGATAAACCGCATCGCGCCGCGCCGCACATACAGCAGGAAAAAATTGCGGTGGCTTTCCTCCTGTCCCACAGCGCAGGTGTCGCGGAAATCATATTCGGTGCTCAAATAATAATGTCCGCAGCGCGTTATATAAAGAAATTGACGGCGTGCGGTGGCAGACGGCGTGGAGAAAAACCGTTCGGAAGCTGCCAGCACACCCGCTTCTGTATAGACTTTCATGGTGCAAATCCTCCTAAAACCAGATGATACCCCCAAAAAAACCATCGCAAATGGTTTGGCTGTCGTTAGTATAGCATACCTGCACACAAAATGCACGAGGGGCAGCGGCGCAAGAGCATAAAATATCAATGTATCGCAAGATTTTGCTATTGCAAGGCGCGGCGGATTTCGGTACACTAAAGACAGCTTCAAAAAGCATGACACAGGTGCGTGCTCTTTGTATCAAAAGAAGGAAGGGTTCGTCTTGATTCGTGAGAAGTCATTCTATCAAATGTTTGCGGTGCTGACGCTGTCGCTCGCGCTGCAAAATCTGCTGACCTACAGTGTCAACCTTGCCGACAACATCATGCTCGGTGCCTACAGCGAAACCGCCATGAGCGGTGCGTCCCTTGGCAATCAGCTGCAATTTTTGCTGCAAATGCTCGTGACAGGTGCGGGCGAGGGCGCGGTGGTGCTGGGGGCACAATATTGTGGCAAAAAGAATTATCAGCCGATTGGACACATCATCGGCTGTGCGCTGCGCTTTGGGGTTTCCATGGCGGCGATTTTGTTTGTCGCGGTGCTGTTTTTCCCGCAGCAGCTGCTCGGATTGCTTACCAATGACGTCGCGGTCATCGCCGAGGGCGTGCGCTATCTGCGCATCATCTGCTTTACCTATCTCATCTTCACCGCCACGAATATTTTGACGGCGTCTTTGCGCTCCATCGGCATCGTCAAAATCGGCTATATCATTTCGGCATCCACGCTGTGCATCAATATTTGTCTCAATTACTGCCTCATTTATGGCAACTTTGGCTTCCCGGAGCTGGGCATCCAAGGCGCGGCCATTGCCACCATGGTGTCCCGCACGGTGGAGCTGCTCATCGTGGTGCTGTATCTGAAATATAAGGAGCATCGTCTGCATTTGACCCTGCGCAAGCTGATTTTCATTGATACCTCGTATTTGCAGGACTATCGCAGGGTTTCTCTGCCGGTGCTCATCAATCAGGCGATGTGGGGCATTGCGCAGATGGTGCAAACCGGTGTTTTGGGGCATTTGGGCGCGGCGGCGATTGCGGCCAATGCCATTGCGGTGCTCGTGTTCCAGGTGATTTCGGTGGTGGCATATGGGGCGGCGAGTGCCTCCGCCATCGTAGTGGGGCGCACCATTGGCCAGGGCGGACAGGACAAGCTGCGGCAGCTGGTGCACACGCTGCAGGTGCTGTTTTTGAGCATCGGCGTGGTGACAGGGCTGCTGATTTTTGCGGCGCGGGTGCCGATTTTGAGCATTTACCAGATTTCCGAGCAGGCGCGCGCACTGGCGATGCAGTTCATGACGGTGCTTGCCGTCACCACCGTGGGCACGTCCTACCAGATGGCGGTGGATAACGGCATCATTCGCGGCGGCGGCGACACCTCTTTCAGTGCTAAAATGAACGTCATTAGTATGTGGGGCATCATCGTGCCGATTGCCACGCTGGCGGCGTTTGTGTGGCGTTTGCCCGAGGTGGCGGTGTTTTTCTTCCTAAAGTGGGACCAACTATATAAGGCGATTCCTGTGGTCATGCGTCTGCGCAGCTGGAAATGGGTGAAAACCGTCACCCGGCAGGAAACCGCCGCAGAGCATGGATAACCCACAGCAATCATGTTTTTTGGCAGGTGCGAGAATTTTTGTGATGTATGCGACAAAATGCGCTTTTTTTCTTGCAAGTTTTTTGGGATTACGATATACTTAGTATCACAAAGTAATTTGGGGGGAAGGTCACAATATGAAAAAAATCGCACAATTATTACTGTCTGTTGTATTGATTGCGTCGCTGACAGCCTGCGGAGGCGAAAAGGTGGACACGACAAACACGCTGACCACGGCACAGCTGACACCGCGGGAAGAAATGCTGGCAGGCAGCCAAAATATTGTCATCACCGATTTTGAAACCGACCCGTCCCTGCAAACCGTGCAGGTCACCGTGGAGTGCTACCAAAACGGCAAGCGGACGGACGCTGTGACCAACCTGCAATGTGCCATTCCGCAAAATGCGGATAAGGAGCACGAAAACAACCGCGGCTCGATTGCCGTGATTTTAAGCGCAGATTATCGCTTCTCCGCCTCGGTCTGCGGGGCAGACGGCAGTGTCATCAGCTCGGCGGCAAGCGATGCCGTGCAGCCGATTGCAGAGCTTGGACGCTATGACACCCCGCTCCTGCACTTCGAAAACCAAAAATTTGAGAGTGGCGACAGCGTCCTGCTCTCCCAGCTGGCATTTGGCGACCCCGCCAAGATGCAGGGCACCTTCACGAGCGAAGTCTTTTCCGACCCTGAAGCCAACGCCGAGCAGGCGGCGGCATTTGACCGCATTTATCTGGTGAAATGCGTGTTCGCATAAAGGCTGCGAAAGGAGCGATGATATGCCCGTTCAGACAGGGTTTTTGCCAGCCGATGCGCTGCTTGCCATTGGCACACTGCTTTCTTATGTGCCGTTTTTCGTGTGACACGATGCGGATATAGCCCTGCAAGGGTGCAGAATCTATATTATGAGGAGGAATTTGAATGATGAGTACAGCAGTAGGCGCAAGTATGGGTTTGGTGATGGTGCTGATTTATGTGTTGGTCTTGGGCATTAGCATTTACAGCTTCATCCTTTGGCTGAAGCTGGCGCGCAGAGGCATTCGCGCATTGGACCTCTACCTCGAAGAGAAGAGCAAGCACAATTTTTAGAAAAATTTTCCGCACCCCTGTAATTGCCTATTGACAATGCAGGGGTTTCTGCTATAATAGGATAGAAAATTGCATAAAGACAGTTCGTAACCATCCTGTCTATAAACAAAACTAGGACATCCGTGCAATGCCGATTTTTAGGGCATGGGTCGCGGCTTCGGATGGTGTGCGCCTTTTTGGGGGCGATGCACCGTTTTTTTTCTTTTTGCGCTCGAACGTCCTTGTTGCGGCGCATTTTTTGCGTCTAGGAGGGTTTTTATGGAGGATATGATTCGATATTCGGTTATCCGCGAGAAGAAACCGCGGGAAATTGTGCTGCTGCGGGGCAATGGCTGCCGTTGGCGCAGATGTCGCTTTTGCGATTATCATTTGGATTTTTCCAAGGACTTGGAAGCGAATTTCGCGCTGAATCGCACGGTTTTGGCGAAGGTGACGGGCAAATTTGGCAGACTGGAAGTGGTGAACTCGGGTTCCTTCGTGGATTTGGATGCCGACACCATGGCGGAAATCGAACGCTTGTGCGTGAGAAAAGGCATCCGCACCCTGCAGTTCGAGTGCCATTGGCAGGACCGCCACGCCATTCCTGCGATGCGGGAATGCTTTCGGCAAAAGGGCATCCGCGTGCGCACCAAGCTGGGGGTGGAAACCTTCGACGCGCTGTTTCGCGAATGTTATCTGGAGAAGGGCATTGATGAAACCGCGCCGGACAAGCTTTCGGTGCTGTATGAGGAGTGCTGCCTGCTCGTGGGGCTGCCGGGACAAACGGTGGAAAGTATGCAGCGTGACATCGAAACCGGTCTGCACTGGTTTGAGCGCGTTTGCGTGAATGTGATGACGCCGAATTCCGCGCGCATCCAGCCCGACCCGCAGGTGGTGGACTGCTTCCGCCGTGAGGTCGCGCCGCGCTACCTACAAAACGAACGTGTCGATATGCTGCTGACAAACACGGATTTTGGAGTAGGAGGAAAAAAGAATGGGGAATGAAGCGCTTTTGGTGCTCAGCTTGCTGGTGACCTATGGGTCGGTGCTGCTGTGGTACTGGCTGTTTGACACGCAGGGGCTGCTGTGTTACACCGTTTTCGCCACGATTGCGGCGAATATTGAGGTGTTGATTTTGGTCAATGCGTTCGGCATGGAAATGACACTGGGCAACATTTTATTTGCATCCACCTTTTTGGTGACCGATATTTTAAGTGAGGTTGCAGGCAAAAAAACCGCACAAAAGGCGGTTTCCATTGGGGTTGCCACCTCGTTTTTATTCATTGTGATTTCACAAAGCTGGATGGTGTACGCCCCCAGCGCCAACGACTGGGCAGCGCCGAGCATTGCGGCGGTCTTTTCCAACACCCCGCGCATGATGCTGGCATCCCTGTCGGTCTATGCGATTTCGCAGGTGTTTGATGTGTGGGTGTATCACAAATGGTGGGCATTCACCACGAAAAAGTTCGGCGATGCGCGTCGTTTCCTGTGGCTGCGCAACAACGGCTCGACCCTGCTGAGCCAAATCGTTAACACCGTGCTGTTTTCGGTGTTCGCGTTCTGGGGCGTTTATGATACGCCGACGCTCGTGTCCATCGTGTGGGCGAGCTATATCATCTTCATCTTCACCTCGCTGGCGGACACCCCGGCGCTGTATCTGGCACGCTACATCAAGGAGCGCAGGGCACAGACCGCCGCAGACGATGCCGCAGAAACTGCATAATGCGCTGCAAGCCTGTGCTGCCCTCGTGCCGCACAGGCTTTTGCTGTGTCCGCCGCCGTTTTGTTCACCAAATCGCACCCAAGTGTACACCCGACGGTGCTTGACGTGGTGTATAGAATCTGCTATCCTTACAGTATAGATTCGTGTGCTCCAAGCAAGCTGGAGATGCGAGAAAGGTAGGCTTTTGCTCTTGAAAAAACGATGGATTAGCATGATTTTGGCGTTTACGCTGTTGTTTGGTATGCTGCCCACCGCACTGGCAGCACCCACTGCCGATGGCGCGGCGGAGGCACTGTATACCTTGGGGCTGATGAGCGGCACCGCGCAGAACGCAGACGGCACGCCGGAATTTTCCCTGTCGCGCACCATGACCCGCGCAGAAGCCATTACGATGCTCGTGCGTATGCTGGGTGAGGAAACCGCGGCACAGCAGACCGCGGCGGACATTCCCTTCGCAGATGTGGACAGCTGGGCAGTGCCCTATGTCGGCTATGCCTATGCGCAGGGATGGACAAACGGCGTGTCGCAGACCGCTTTCGGCAGCCAAAATGCCGTGACAGCGGCGCAATTTATGACCTTTTTGCTCCGCGCGCTCGGATACAGCGATGCAAACGGTGATTTCACCGTAGCCACTGCACTGGACAAGGCGGATGCGGTTTCTCTGGCGAACGGACAGTATGATACAGTGACGAATTTCACGCGCGGCGATGCGGCACAGGCGTGTTATCAGGCACTTTTTTGCATCATCAAGGGCACAAACACCACGCTTTTGGCGATTTTGGTGGACGATGGCGTGGTGACGGATGCGCAGGTGCAGGCGGCAGACCTGACCGATGCGTTGACCGCAGGCAATGCCGCGGCACAGCTGCCCGCCACAAGCACAACCACGATCCTGCCCAGCACCACCACAGGCATTACCTCCGGCACAGTGCTGGATGCCGAGCAGGTCAGCGCCCAGTGCTCGGACGCGGTGTTTTATGTCGAAGTGTATGATGAAACAGGCGCGGCGTTTGCCTCGGGCAGTGGCTTTTTCATCAGTGCAAATGGGCTTGCCGTCACCAATTATCACGTGATTGACGGCGCATCCGCCGCTAAAATCACCATGACGGACGGCAGTGTCTACGATGTCCGCGGCGCGTATGATTATGATGTGGACAGGGACCTTGCCCTGCTGCAGGTGAACTGCACAGGCGTGCCCTATCTGTCGGCGGGCGACACCTCGACCATTGTCGGCGGTGCGGCGGTGTATGCCATTGGCAGTCCGTTGGGGCTGTCCAACACCATCACGCAGGGCATTATTTCCAACGTCAACCGCGTGCTGTATGACCATTCGTACATCCAAACCTCGGCGGCGATTTCGCATGGGTCCTCAGGCGGTCCGCTCATCAATAAATATGGGCAGGTCATCGGCATCATCACCGCCACCTTGGAGGAAGGGCAGAATTTCAATCTGGCAACGCCCTACACCTACATCAGCACCCTGCAAACGGCAAATGGCATCCAAACCCTCGCGGCGATTGCGGGCACACAAAACAGCACCTCCACAGGCAATGCCACGGGTTACGGCGCGGCGCGTGCGGTGCCCGATTTTGGGGCGTTGGTCGGTGTAGAGCCGTCGATGGAGGACACCGAGAGCGAGAGCAGCACAGGCTTTGTCGCGGGGTATACCTATGACACCGCAGACCTGACCGCCCAGGACATCAAGGCATATCATTCGCTGCTGGACACTAGCGGATTTTCCTATGAGGGCATCGAAACCTATGATTACACAGATTATTATGTGTTTTCGGGCAGTGATTATATGGTTGCCACCACTTTTTTGGAGGATGACACCACGGAATATTATGTCGTGCTGATTTATGAAAACTAAGCGATGCAGACGCTTCCCCTTTCCATATGGCGAAAGTGCTATGTGGAAAGGGGATTTTTTGTGCAGAAAATTGAATTTGGGGAATAACTGCCAAAAAAGGAACTTGGAAATTCATCCAAAACGCAGAAAAAAGTGTTTAAATCAACAATTCACCGGTTATTGGTTCGGTTATTGTGCAACAAAAACAATAGATGGCGAAAAAAAGGCGAAAAGTTGTTGATTTTAACATACAAATATGGTATCCTATATTTGGTCAGTAGGAAGCCAAATCCAAAAGATTTTCGCTTTCGATGTAGCCTGACCACATTAGGAATGCCCCCCATTATTCCGTCCATATCACCATCTTTTTCATCTCTTTTTACGTAAATCCTCGTTGTTGCAACAATGAGGATTTACGTATGCGCATATAGCACAAAAGCCGCATGGAACGTTCCATGCGGCTTTTTTCGTGCAGAAATGTGCGGGGTTAGGCAAAGCAGGCGCGTGTTTGCGCAATGTCATTGGCAATCGCCGCCTTGAGGGCATCCACCGAATCAAAGGCAAGCTCAGGGCGCAGGAAGCGGTGCAGCTCCACGTGCACCAGCTTGCCATATAAATCGCCGCTGAAGTCGAGCAGATGCGGCTCAATGGTCGGTGCGCCGCCGTCAGAGAAGGTTGGACGGATGCCGATGTTGGTGGCGGCAAGATAGGACTGACTGCCCACCATGACACGCGCGGCATACACGCCATAGGGCGGAATCGCCATTTCAGCAGGCAGACGCAGGTTGATGGTTGGCACACCCAAGGTGCGGCTGCCAACGTTGCGCCCATGCTCCACCACGCCTGTTACGGTGTAGGGATGCCCCAAAAAGTGCGCCGCACCTGGCAAATTGCCCTGCGAAATCAGCTGGCGGATGTAGGTGGAGGACACCACGATGCCGTCCACACGCACATCCTCGATGCAGTCATAACCGATGCCAAGGCGTGCGCATTCCTGCGCCATGCCCTCGGGCGTGCCCTGCCCCTTATAGCCAAAGCGGTTGTTGCGCCCTGAAATCAGCCAGCACGCCCCAAATTGCCCAACAAGCAGTTCAGAAATAAAGTCACGCCAGTCCATCGTGCGCATGGCTTCATCAAAATGCCCGAAAATGACCTCGTCCACGCCGCCAAGCAGCTTAATTTCATCGCGGCGAAAGGCATTTGCCGTCAAAAGCGGGACAGGACGACCCGAAACCACGGTGTCAGGGTGCACATCAAAGGTAAACACCGCCGACTGGGCATTGCATTCGCGCGCACGGCGCACTGCGCAGTCCATCAGCGCACGATGCCCCAGATGTACGCCGTCAAAATAGCCCAGCGCAATGGCGCGCCGAACAGGTTGCTGTGACATGAGAAGCGACCTCCTTAAGAAAAACGACACAGAATGAGGAAATTTACCGCATCGTCAGCGAAAATTTTTATGTACAAAGAGTGCCAGACCGCCCTTTTGCAGCGCATCCACCCGACCGAGCAGCAAAAATTGCCCGTTGTGATAGACACGGCACAAAGTGCCGATGGTCTGCGGCAGGGGAGCGGCGTGCTCCGGCGCAACGAATGCACCTGCGTTTGCCCGCTGCAAGCCGTAATCGGTCAAATCCACGCGCGGAAGCGACAAAAACAGGCTGTCCGTTGGGCGCAGAAGTGACTGCACCGTGCCATTTGCCATGGCTTGCTCTACCGCCGCAAAGTCCACCGCCTCTGCCAAGGCATATGCGCCGGAGCGGGTACGCACTAGACTGTGCATTGCCGCAAGTGTGCCCAAACGAAGCCCCAAATCGTGCACAATGGTGCGGACATAGGTGCCCTTGGACGCGAGGACGCGGAACGTGCCTGTTTGTGCGGCTTCGTCAAAGGAAAGCAGCTCGAGTTCGGAAAGCGTAATCGTGCGGGTCGGACGCTCGACGGTTTTGCCTTTGCGTGCCAAATCATAGAGCTTCTGCCCATCGATTTTGATGGCGGAATACATCGGCGGCAGCTGCTCCTGTGTGCCCAAAAAGCCGTGGAGCGTGGCTTCCACCGTGGCACGGTCGACCGTCAGCGTGCGGGTTTCCAGCGTTTCGCCTGTGGTGTCCTGCGTGTCGGTGGAAAGCCCCAGCGTGAACCCCGCCACGTATTCCTTGTCCTGCGCCGCCGCATAATCCGCCCCGCGGGTCGCGCCGCCGACAAAAATGGGGAGCACGCCTGTCGCCATGGGGTCCAGCGTGCCGCCGTGTCCGATTTTGCGGGTGTGCAGAATGCCGCGCAGCTTCGCCACCACATCATGCGAGGTGAAATCCTGCGGTTTGTGCATAATCAGCACGCCCGAAAGCATATTATCCGCCATGGTACACCGCCTGTGCCACCGCAAGCATTTTTTTGCGTCCTTCCTCGAACGAGGGCAAGGTTGCCCCTGCCGCCCGCAGATGTCCGCCGCCGCCGCACTGCGCGCACAGTGCGGCGGCATCGACCTCTTTGGTGGTGCGCACGGATGCCTTTCCTGTGCCGTCACGGTTTTCGGTGATGGTCAAGCCGATTTGCACGCCCTCAATTTGGCGGGGCAGTGCGGCGATGGAGTCCAAATCGTCGGGGGTTGCGCCCACACGCTCAATATCCGCACGATACAGGGTCGCGAGCGCAATTTTTCCATCCTCGAAAAACTCCAATTTATCAAACAAAATGCGTTCCATCTCAAAACGCGGACGGGATTTGGTTTCAAACAGGGTACGGTTCCACTCGCTGCCGTCAAAGCCTGTGGACAGGCACGCCGCCGCCACCGCATGGGTGTGGGGCGTGGTGTTGGCATAGCGGAAACAGCCCGTATCGGTCGAGATGGACACATACAGCGGCTCGGCAAGCGACTGCGTCAGCGGCACACCGCACGCCATCAGCACATCATACAGCACTTCGCCGCACGCACCTGCGGCGGGGTCGATGAGGTTGCGCGCGCCAAAGCCTACGTTGGAGCGGTGGTGGTCAATGACCAAATCCACGTGCCCGATGAAGGGCTTCGCCGCATCCAGAAACAACCCTGTGTCGGCGATGTCCACTGTCACCAGCAGCTGGTGCACAAAGCCTGCGGGCGGGTAATAGGGCGCAATCAGCGGCGCATAACGCGGCGTGAGGTCCGCATTGGGGAAGATATAGGCGGTTTTGCCGATGGAACGCAAGCCACGGCACAGCGCAGACGAACAGCCGAGCGTGTCCCCATCGGGACGGCGATGGGAGAGAATCATGATGTCATTTGAGGACAACAGCAGATGTGCCGCCTCCTGTATCGTCACAGCCTTTCCCATGCGCTCATTCCTCCTCTAGCTTGTGCAGCAGCTCGGTGATGTGTGCGCCGTAGGAAATGGAGCTGTCCGCATGGAACACCAGTTCGGGGGCATAGCGCAGCTGGACACGGTGCGCCACCTCGCGGCGCAGATAGCCGCCTGCGGATTTCAGCCCGCGCATCACCGCGACAATGTCGGTATCCGAGCCGAGCACAGAAATATAAACCTTTGCATAGCGCAGGTCATTCGTCACCTCGCAATGGGTGACGGAAACCAGACCGCTGGACACACGAGGGTCCTTCACGGTGCGGATGGCGTCTGCCAGCGCACGCATGACTTCCTCGCTGATGCGGTCGATTCGATTCGTTGCCATAAAAAACCCCTCCTTTGTGGGAGTCTGCCGTGTAGTATCGGTCAAAAAAGTAGTTGGTATACAGGCGGCACAACAGAAAGAACTTCCATTGTGCCGCATCCGTGGGGCGGTTTATCGCTTGATTTCTTCCATGAGGAAGCATTCAATGATGTCGCCTTCCTTAATATCGTTGTAGTTTTCGATGCTCATGCCGCATTCAAAGTTCGCAGAAACGTCCTTGACATCGTCCTTGAAGCGCTTGAGGGTGTTGAGCACGCCTTCGTGGAACACGATGCCGTCACGCACCACACGCACCTGCGCATTGCGCTGAATCTTGCCATCCTGCACATAGCAGCCCGCAATGGCGCCTGCACCTGTGATTTTGAAGACCTGACGCACCTCGGCATGGCCCAAAATGACTTCCTTGAATTTCGGGTCGAGCAGACCCTTCATTGCTTGCTCGATTTCCTCGATGCAGTCATAAATGACACGATACATACGCATATCCACGCCACGCAGCTCGGCAGACTCTGCCGCCGCACGGTCAGGACGCACGTTGAAGCCCACGATGATTGCACCGGAAGCATCTGCCAGCATGATGTCGGATTCGTTGATGGCACCTACGCCGCCATGCAGGATGCGCACACGCACCTCTTCGCTCTTGAGCTTCTCAAGAGAGGAGCGAATCGCTTCGACCGAGCCGTGCACGTCTGCCTTGATGATAATCGGCAGTTCCTTCATCTGACCATCCTGAATGGATTCAAACAGGTTATCCAGCGTGACCTTGTGCAGCGCCTTGTAGCGCTCGTTCTTTTCCTGGTCCTTACGCTGTTCAACCAGCTGACGCGCCATTTTTTCATCGTCAACCGCATAGAACAGGTCGCCTGCGGACGGCACTTCCGCAAGACCGATGATTTCCACCGGCACAGACGGGCCTGCGTGCTCGATTTTGATGCCGTCATCGTTGGTCATCGCGCGGACACGACCCACTGCTGTGCCTGCCAGAATGATGTCACCGGTGTTGAGCGTACCGTTCTGGATGAGGACGGTTGCCACAGGACCGCGGCCGCGGTCAAGCTTTGCCTCGATGACGGTACCCTTTGCCTGACGGTTCGGGTTTGCCTTCAAATCCTGCACCTCGGCAGTCAGCAGCACCATTTCGAGCAGTTGGTCGATGTTTTTGCCAAACTTCGCAGAAATCTGGCACACAATCGTGTCGCCGCCCCATGCTTCCGGCACCAGACCATATTCGGTCAGCTGCTGCTGGATGCGGTCGGGGTTTGCGCCTTCCTTATCAATCTTGTTGACCGCCACGATAATCGGGATTTCTGCCGCCTTAGCGTGGTTGATTGCCTCGATGGTCTGCGGCATGATGCCGTCATCCGCCGCCACGACCAAAATCGCGATGTCAGTGACCTGCGCGCCGCGCGCACGCATGGAGGTGAACGCCGCGTGTCCCGGGGTATCCAGGAAGGTCAGCGGCTTGCCGTCAATCTGCACACGGTATGCGCCGATGTGCTGGGTGATGCCGCCGGCTTCGTTTTCGATGACCTTGGTCTTGCGGATGGCATCGAGCAGGGAGGTTTTACCATGGTCAACGTGACCCATCACCACCACGACAGGGTCGCGCGGCTGCAAATCTTCATGCTGGTCTTCGCTCTCGTCGAACAGACGTTCTTCAATGGTGACGTGCACCTCGCGCTCGACCTTGGCACCCATTTCTTCGGCAACGATTGCCGCGGTTTCATAGTCGATAATCTCGGAGATGGACGCCATGACGCCCAGCTTCATCAGCTCCTTGATGACATCGGACGCGGTGCGCTTCATGCGGCTTGCCAGCTCGCCGACATTGATTTCATCGGGAATGGAAACCTTGAGCGGGATTTTCTTGAGGGCTGCCATCTGCTGCTGCCGCTGCAGGCGGCGGAACTTCTCCTGCTCTTCCTGCCGGCGCTTGTTGCCAAATGGCTTGTTGCGCTGTTCGGATTTTTTGGTGAGCTTCTGCTTGGGCGCGCTCATTTCGCGGGTTGCGTTCTGCGGCACAAGCGAATCGACATGGTCGTCATACTTGGCCAGATTGACATCGCCGCTGCCGCGCGTGTCGATGCGGTGCACCTGACGGCTTTTGTTATGGCTGGCATCTTCTGCTGCATCGCCAGTCGGAGCGGAAGATGCAGCTGCTGTGCCAGCTGTGGGCGCAGGGCGGTTTTCCGGCTTGCCTGCGGCGCGGGGTGCAGATTTTTTCTCGGGCACAGCTGCCTGCGGCGGCGGCACCTGACGCGCCAGCGGACGCGCTGCCATTTGCTCCTTGAGCACACTTTCGATGTCTGCAACCTGATTTTTTGCGGTCAGATACTCAAAAATAACGCTCAAATCCTCGGTATCGAGCACCTGCATATGATTTTTGGGGGCGGAGCGATACTCCGTCAGAATGTCGGTGATTTCCTTGGTGGTCACCCCGAAATCCTTTGCTACTTCATGGACACGATATTTATTTTCAATAGCCATGCAATCTTTCCACCTTTCTATTTGTGGTCTTTGCGGTCAGTATCGTTTGCACTGCCATATTGCAGGTCAAACGCTTCTTCTTCTATATCGATATATGTGGTCACCTTGTTGCCTGCACCCTTTTTGCGGGGCTTATTGCGGCGTGACAGCAGGCGTTCGTGCTTTTTCTGCAATGCGGCGGCGGCTTCGGTGAAGCTGTCATCAATGTCGGACAGCTTTTTGGCAGCCGAGGCGGCAAAGCCGCTGTCGCTCGTGGCGCAGACGGCGCAGGAGGCACGCCCCAGTGCAAAGCCCAGCTCCGCCTTGGTCTGCGGCAGGGTCAGCACCACCACCTGCTTTTCCTCTGCCAAACGGCGGATTTTGCGGACAATGCCGCTGCCCGCATCGCTCGCGATGAACAGACAGCGCGCCTTGCCCAGCGCCAGCAGGTCATGCACCGGTTCATCGCCAATGGCAAGGCGGCCTGCGCGCAGGGCAAGCCCCAACACGCCCAGAACACTGTTATTCGGTACCATCGTCGCCCTCCTCCATCTGCTGTGTCAGCGCGTCGTAAATCTCATCCGAGATGGCGGCGGCAAAGGCACGCTCGAGTGCGCGGCTTTTACGCGCGCGCTTTAAGCATTCCGGATTGCGGCACAGATAGGCGCCGCGCCCAGGCGATTTGCCCTTAAAATCCAACGTAATGCTGCTGCCATCCGGCGAACGAACGACACGAATCAGCTCTTTTTTGGGAAACATGGTGCGGCAGCCAAGGCATTGCCGCATGGGTATTTTTCGTGGTTTTTGCATAACATCCCCCTTTCCGCGAATCGGGACTCCCTCTCTATGTGTCGGCGGTGGGTTTATTCTTCTGCAGCTTCCGCATCGGCAGCAGCTTCTGCGGCTTCCTCCTCGAACAAATCCTCGTCCTCGGTCACAGCTTCGTCCGCAAACAAGTCTTCTTTTGCAACAGCGGGGGCAAGGTCCTCTGGTGAGAGGGTTCTTGCCTGTGATGCCGCCGCAATGTCGATTTTGCAGCCGGTCAGCTTTGCCGCCAGACGGGCGTTCTGCCCCTCCTTGCCAATGGCGAGCGACAGCTGGTCATCGGGCACAATCACATAGCAGCTTTTGCCGTCGGCAAGCACATTGGATGCCAGAACGGTTGCAGGTGCCAGCGCAGTGGACACAAATTCCGACAAATTCGCAGAATATTTGATGATGTCGATTTTTTCGCCGCCCAGCTCCTCCACAATGTGGTTGACGCGTGCGCCGCGTGTGCCGACACAAGCACCGATGGGGTCGACGTTGCTGTCATTGGACCACACCGCAATCTTGGTGCGGTTGCCGGGTTCGCGGGCGATGGAGCGGATTTCCACCACGCCATCGTGGATTTCCGGCACTTCCAGTTCAAACAATCGCTTGACCAGACCCGGATGGGTGCGCGAAATCATGACCTGCGGCCCACGGTTGCCCTTGCGCACCTCCATGACATAAACCTTGATGTGCTGTCCTTCAAACAGCTGTTCGCCGCGCACCTGCTCGGAGGAGGGCAGCATGGATTCGGTGCGCTCGCCCTGTGAGGAAAGGGACAATACCACAGCGCCGTTGCGCGGGTCGACACGGGACACGGTGGCGGTGATGATTTCGTGCTCCTTAGAGGAGAACTCGGAGAGCACCATGCCATGCTGTGCCTCGCGGATGCCCTGAATGATGACCTGCTTTGCCGTTTGCGCGGCAATGCGTCCGAAGGAGCGGGTTGGAATGTCGATGTCAATGACATCGCCCAAGGTCGCACCGCGCTTGTATTCCTGTGCTTCCTCCACGGAAAGCTCTTCATACGGTTCGTACACATCATCCACCACGGTTTTGCGCACAAACATACGGATTTCCTTGCGCTGACGGTCGGGCACAACATATACGTTGTCGGTCATGCCGGCGTTATCACGCTTGTAGGCGGTGATGAGAGCCTGTCCCACGCGCTCGAGCATATAGTCGGCTGGGATGCCCTTTTCCTTTTCCAGCTGCTCAATGGCAGCAAAAAATTCTGCGTTCATTTGATTATAATACACTCCTTGTCGTAGCTTTTGTTAAAAATGAACCGTCAACCGCACAGAGGCAAGGTCGGTGGGTTCGTAAATGCGGCGTTCCTCGCCGACAGCAAGCGTCACGCGCCCGTTGTCATAGTCTTCCAAAATGCCTTCGGCAGTTTTGGAGCCGTCGATGGCTTTATAGAAATGCAGCTCTACCTCCTGCCCCATGCAGGCGGCAAAGTGCGCGGGCAGACGCAGGCGGCGCCCCAGTCCGGCAGAGGAAACACACAGGGTATAAGCAGGCAGACGGTCGAACTCCTTGGCATCGAGCAAGGGGTCAAGCGCGCGGGACACTGCCTCGCAGTGGTCAATGTCCACACCGTCCTCGCGGTCGATGGTGACCGTCAACAGGTGCTGTCCGCCCTCCTTGGCAAATTCTACATCCCACAGCGCAACGCCGACTTGCTCGCAGATGGGCTGCGCCAGTTCAGACACGCGGCGGATTAGGTCTTTTGACTGCATGGATATCCTCCTAAGCAACAAGAAAGAGTGGGTTGCCCCACTCTCCACAATTCTTTCTATACTAAGTACATTCAGTATAGCACTATATAGGTGGATTGGCAAGGTGTTTTTTCAAAAGAATGGTGATTTTGCCGCATTTCTCGAAAAAATGCGGGACGTGCGGCGTGCCAAACCCTGCCGTCACACCGTCTGAGGACACAGCAAGCAGGGGTGAGGGGGTGTTTTTTCAGAATTTTTCAAGAAAATTGCGAGTTTTTGCTTGAAAATTGCCAGCAGATAGCCTATGATAAAATAAGTTATATAAAATGCAGGAGGGGACTTTCGGTTTTTATGATTCATATTGTACTGGTTGAGCCGGAGATTCCGCAAAACACCGGCAACATCGCACGCACCTGCGCGGCAACCGGTGCAGTGCTGCATCTGGTCGAACCGATGGGCTTTGCCATCGACAACAAAAAACTCAAGCGCGCGGGGCTGGATTACTGGCATCTGCTGGACATCCGCCGCTATCAAAATATCGCGGAATTTTGGGAGAAAAACGCGGGCGGCAATTTTTATTATCTCACCACAAAAGCGCCGCGTGCGTATACCGAGGTGACATTTGGGGACAATGATTATCTGCTGTTTGGCCCCGAAACACGCGGATTGCCAGAGGATATGCTGCGAAAGCACCCAGAGCGTTGCCTGCGCATCCCCATGCGCGAGGGCGCACGCAGTCTGAACCTTTCCAACGCCGTGGCAATCATGGTGTTTGAAACCCTGCGGCAGGGCGACTTTGCAGGCCTTGCGCAGGCGGGGCCGTTTCCGGGGGAGATGCCCCTATAAGAACCTGTATTCACAACGGCGAACCGCCATATTTGAGAAATCTTTTCTGCCATGCGGCGTTAAAAACCCTTGGAATACACCAAGTATTCCTGCGTCTTTTTGCCTTGCCTTGCAAAAAATCTTTCCCAAATTCATCGGCTCTCGTTTGTGAATACAGCTTCTAAGGTAAGAGGAGAACGTTGTTTATGGAAAAAATACACATCATTGCCGATTCCACGGCGGACATCCCGCACCCTTTGTGCGAGCAGTATGGCATCGAAATCGTGCCTATTACCATCACCTGCGGCGCGCGCAGCTTTCGCGAATATTATGACATCACCCCACAGGAATATTGGAAGCTGATTGCCGAAAGTCCCACCATTCCCACCACCGCACAGGCAACGCCAAACGTGTTTTTGGAGGTCTATCGTGCTGCAAAGGCGCGCGGCGTGACCCATCTGCTGGGCGTGATGATGAATGCCAAGGGGTCGGGCACGTATGCTTCGGCGTGCATCGCGCGTGATTTATTTTATGAAGAACACGGCGAAGTCATGCAGATTACACTGTTCGATTCTGAGGTGTATACCTACATTTATGGGCGCGTTGTGGTGCACGCGGCGCAGATGCGCATGGATGGCGAAAGCTTTGCGGCGATTTGCGCTGTGGTGCACAGCCGACTGCTGCGCTCGGAGGCTATTTTGGGCGTGTACAGCCTCAAGCATCTGAAAAAAAGCGGGCGCATTTCGGGCGCGGCGGCGTTTGCAGGCGAAGCCTTGGGTCTGCGCCCCCTCAGCTTGATTGCGGCGGGTAAGGTCGAGGTCATCGACAAGGTGCGCGGCGATAAAAACGTGCCCAAGGGCGCGATTACACAGGTTAAACGCCGTGCAGTCATGCCCGCACAGCAAACCGCAGAGCTGCTGTATGCCGATTTGCCCCCTGCGGTGCTCGATGAAATCGAAGCCTTGCTGCTGGGAGAATGCGGTTTTGCGCGCGTAGAGCGGTATCCGATTGGCCCCGCTGTGGTGACAAATGTGGGTCCCAAAGCCTTCGCAATCGCCTATTATGCCGACCTGCGGCAGGAATGATTTTCAAAAAACCTGAAAATGCACTTTTTTTTCCGTCTTTTTTCAAATAATCTATTGAAACATACCGCAAAACCAAGTATAATCTTGATTTGGAAGTGGAAACCTATCCACACAAGTGAGGGGCATCCCTTTCCGGATATACCACAGAGGAAAAATGTATTGTGACAATTTTTGTTCCGAAAAGGAGTATCGTGATATATGAAGTACAATAAGAAAAGCGTAGAAGACATCGACGTTTCCGGCAAGAAGGTATTGGTACGCTGCGACTTCAACGTGCCGCAGGATGACAGCGGCAGCATTACCGATGATAAGCGCATCGTGGCGGCACTCGACACCATCCGCTATCTGCTCAAGAACAACGCGGCAGTGATTCTGTGCTCGCATCTGGGTCGTCCGAAGGGTGAATTCAAGATGAAGTATTCCCTCGAGCCGATTGCAAAGCGTCTGAGCGAGCTGCTTTCCATGCCCGTTGCCATGGCGGAGGACGTCATCGGCGACAGCGCAAAGAAGCTGGCATCTGACCTCAAGCCGGGCGAAGTGATGCTGCTGCAAAACGTGCGCTTCCACAAGGAAGAGGAAAAGAACGATGCAGCCTTCTCCAAGGAATTGGCTTCTATGGCAGAAATTTATGTCAACGATGCATTCGGTACGGCACACCGTGCACATGCTTCCACCGCAGGCGTGGCAGACTATCTGCCGGCAGTCAGCGGCTACCTCATCAACACCGAAATTTCCATCATGGGCAAGGCACTTGACGACCCGAAGCGTCCGTTTGTATCCATTCTGGGCGGCGCGAAGGTTTCTGACAAAATCGGCGTCATCAACAACCTGATTAACAAGTGCGACAGCATCATTATCGGCGGCGGTATGGCGTATACCTTCGTCAAGGCGCAGGGCGGCAGCATCGGCACCTCTTTGTGCGAAGAAGATAAGCTGGATTTGGCACGTGAACTCATCGAAAAGGCAGCCGAAAAGGGCGTAAAGCTGCTGTTGCCGGTCGATGCACTGTGTGCAGACCATTTCGCAGCAGACGCAACCCCGGTGGCGTGCGATTCCGATAAAATTGCAGATGAAATGATGGGGCTGGACATCGGCGAAAAGAGCATTGCGATGTTCGCTGACGCGGTTAAGGACGCAGGCACTGTGGTGTGGAACGGACCGATGGGCGTGTTTGAATTTGACGCGTTCGCAGTCGGCACCAAGGCAGTTGCCAAGGCAATCGCAGAATCCGGCGCGATTTCCATCATCGGCGGCGGTGACTCCGCAGCGGCTGTGGAAAAGCTGGGCTATGCAGACCAGATGAGCCACATCTCCACCGGCGGCGGCGCATCTCTGGAATTCCTCGAAGGTTTGGAGCTGCCGGGCATCGCTTGTCTGGAAGATAAGTAATCCAGCGCGGGGCGGGTTGTGCCGCAGGGCACAGCTTTTGATACATTGCTTTTATAGAAAGGGGCAGTTTTTGCCCCTGCTATAGATTCAGAACCTGCATTCACAACGACAAACCGTCGTATTAGGGAAATCTTTTCTGCTATGCGGTGTTAAAAATTTTTGGAATACACCCAGTATTCCTGCATCTTTTCGCCTTGCCTAGCAAAAAATCTTCCCCTACTTCACCAGTTTACGTTTATGAATACAGGCTCTAAAAAACATAAAATATATTTTTTCTTGACGAGAGTACATATCGTCCACCTATGAAAGGGGTAAAACCAATGAACCGCAGATACCGCAAGACGATTATTGCCGGAAACTGGAAGATGAACAAAACACCGAGCGAAGGCAAGGCATTGATTGAAGAAATGAAGCCGCTGCTTTCCAAGACCAAGTGGTGTGAAATGGTGCTTTGCGTGCCGTTTACCGACATTCAGGCTGCTGTGAAGGCTGCAAAGGGCTCTAAGATTGCAATCGGTGCACAGAATATGCACTTTGAAAAGTCCGGCGCATTCACAGGCGAAGTTTCCGCTGATATGCTCCGTGAGCTGGGCGTGAAGTATGTCATCATCGGACACTCCGAGCGTCGCGAATATTTCGCAGAAACCGACGAAACCTGCAACAAAAAGGTGTTGGCAGCGATTGAAAACGGTTTGCGTCCGATTCTGTGCTGCGGTGAATCCCTCGAGCAGCGCGAGCAGGGTGTCACCATGGACATCATCCGCACCCAGATTAAAATCGCGCTGAACGGTGTGGCGGCAGAGGACATCAAGAAGGTTGTTGTTGCATACGAACCCATCTGGGCAATCGGCACCGGCAAAACCGCAACCAGCGAGCAGGCAAACGAAGTATGTTCGCAGATTCGCGACTGCCTGCGCGAGCTGTATGGCGCACGCAATGCACGCGCTATCACCATCCAGTACGGCGGTTCCATGAACGCAAAGAATGCAAACGAGCTGCTGGGTCAGCCGGATGTAGACGGCGGTCTGATTGGCGGCGCATCTCTGAAGTCTGCAGACTTTGCAGCTATCGTAGAAGCGGCAAATCAGTAAGCACAAAAGGGTTTCTGTCGTCCCTGTGCATATCGGCAAACCGTATGCACGTAAGACATCATCCGCGGGGAAACACGCAAGGGGGCGAAACAATGCCGGCGGCAGGCTTTCGCCCCCTTTTTAGGACTTAAGGGAGTTATCTGCATGAATAAAAAGCCACTTGCACTGATTATTATGGATGGCTGGGGCGAGCGCAGCGACAAGTGCGGCAACGCCATTTTGGCTGCCAAAACACCGCAGCTGGACAGGATTTATAAACAAAATCCAACCACCTTTTTGGGTGCATCCGGCATGGATGTCGGCTTGCCGGACGGACAAATGGGCAACTCAGAGGTGGGACACACGAACATGGGCGCGGGACGCATCGTCTATCAGGAGTTGACCCGCATCACAAAGTCCATCGGAGATGGGGATTTCTTTGCCAATGAAGCCCTGCTTGCCGCTGTGCAAAACTGCAAGCAAAATGACAGCACCCTGCATATTTTCGGCTTGCTGTCCGACGGCGGCGTGCACAGCCATCTCACACATATGTTCGCGCTGCTTGCGCTTGCCAAGCGTGAAGGCTTGTGGAAGGTTTGCTTCCACTGCTTCATGGACGGACGCGATACCCCGCCGGAATCTGGTTTGGGCTATATAAAGCAGCTGCAGGCGAAGATTGACGAGGTTGGCGTGGGCTGCATCTCCACCATTGAAGGACGCTATTTTGCCATGGACCGCGACAAGCGTTGGGACCGTGTGCAAAAGGCATATGATGCCATCGTTTGCGGCAAGGCAGAAGCGACAAACAGCGACCCGGTTGCTGTGATGGCGGATTCCTACAAGGCGGGCGTGACCGATGAATTCATCGTGCCGACCATCGTCACAGAGGGCGGCAATGTCCGCAATGGTGACAGCGTGATTTTCGCAAACTTCCGTCCTGACCGTGCCCGCGAAATCACTCGCGCAGTGGTTGACCCTGCGTTTGATGGCTTTGCACGCGAGGCGGTTTCTGTGCACTATGTCTGCATGACCCAGTATGACGAAACCATGCCCAACGTGCAGGTGGCATATAAGCCGACCTCTCTCAAGCATACCTTTGGAGAGTATATCTCCGACAAGGGGCTCACCCAGCTGCGCATCGCAGAAACCGAAAAGTATGCGCACGTGACCTTCTTCTTCAACGGCGGTGTGGAGCAGGAATACAAAAATGAGGACCGTGCCCTCGTTAAATCTCCGGATGTGGCAACCTATGACCTCAAGCCGGAAATGAGCGCGCTGGAAGTCACCGAAGAGGCGGTCAAACGCATCGAATCCGGCAAATATGACGTGGTGATTTTGAATTTTGCAAACTGCGACATGGTCGGACATACCGGCATCTTTGATGCGGCGGTGAAAGCGGTGGAAACCGTGGATGCCTGCGTGGGCAAGGTGGTGGACGCCATCGTCAAAGCAGGCGGTGTGGCAATGATTACCGCTGACCATGGCAATGCTGACCAGATGCTGGAAGAGGACTGCAAAACCCCATTCACCGCGCACACCACAAACCCCGTGCCGTTCACCATTGTCGGCAAGGACTGCAAGCTGCACACAGGCGTGCTGGCAGACATCGCACCGACCATGCTGGAGGTGTTGGGACTGCCCCAACCGACAGAAATGACGGGCAAAACGTTGATTATCCATTGACAATTCAAATATTTTATATAAAAAGGAGATAATTTTTTATGAAGGGTTACATTGAAATCATTGACATCGTAGGCCGCGAAATTATGGACTCCCGCGGAAATCCGACCGTGGAAGTGGACGTATATGTGGAGGGCGACACCGGCTCTTACATGGGTCGTGCAGGCGTACCGTCTGGCGCATCCACCGGTATTTTTGAGGCTTGCGAGCTGCGTGACGGCGACAAGGAACGCTATCTGGGCAAGGGCGTGCTCAAGGCTGTTGATGCAGTCAATGGTGAAATTGCAGAAGCCCTCATCGGCATGAACGTGCTCAATCAGGTCGAAATCGACAAGACCATGATTGAACTGGACGGCACCCCGAACAAGACCCGTCTGGGCGCAAATGCGATTTTGGGCGTTTCTCTGGCTTGCGCACGTGCAGCTGCTGAAGCACTCGGTATGCCGCTGTATACCTACATCGGCGGCGTAAACGGCAAGACCCTGCCGGTGCCGATGATGAACATCCTAAACGGCGGCGCACACGCAACCAACAACGTGGAAATTCAGGAATTCATGATTATGCCGATTTCTGCACCTACCTTCCGCGAAGCACTGCGTATGTGCGCAGAAGTGTTCCACACCCTCAAGGGCACGCTGAAGGCAAATGGCACTCCGGCAGCTGGCGTGGGCGACGAAGGCGGCTATGCACCGAACCTCAAGCGCGACGAAGATGCACTCAAGGTTATCGTGCAGGCGATTGAAGACGCAGGCTTCAAGCCGGGCGAGGATTTCATGATTGCCATCGATGCAGCTTCCTCTGAATGGTGGAACGAAGAAGAGAAGTGCTATCTGCAGCCGAAATCCGGCAAGAAGATGACCCAGCAGCAGCTTGTTAAGATGTGGAAGGGCTTCGCAGAGAAGTATCCGATTATCTCCCTCGAAGACGGCATGGCTGAAGAAGATTGGGAAGGCTGGGAAATGCTGACCAAGGCACTCGGCGACAAGATGCAGCTGGTCGGCGATGATTTGTTTGTAACCAACACCACCCGCCTGAAGAAGGGCATTGATATGGATGTTGCAAACTCCATCCTCATCAAGGTGAACCAGATTGGCTCTTTGACGGAAACCCTCGATGCAATCCAGATGGCAAACCGTGCAGGCTATACCGCGGTTATCTCGCACCGTTCCGGTGAAACCGATGACACCACCATTGCAGATTTGGCAGTGGCGCTCAATGCAGGTCAGATTAAGACCGGTGCACCGAGCCGTATCGACCGCGTTGCGAAGTACAATCAGCTGCTCCGCATCGAAGAAGAACTGGACACCGTGGCACAGTACCTCGGCCGTGACGCATTCTTCAACGTCAAGTAAAATTTTATCCCAAATGGCAACCAAATCCGGCTCGAAAGAGTCGGATTTTTTTGTGCAGATGCTGTATTTGCAGGCGTGGCTGTGTTATAATAAGGCAGACTATAACCACAAAAAAAACCCTCGCCGATGGGGGAGGAGGGCAGATGCGCCCTCCAAATTTGTACAGATAAGAAACGGAGATGGACTGCATGGCGCAGAAAAAACCCGCATGGCATAACCTCTATCAGAAAAATGAACCTCCCACAGAGCATCCGCTGATACGTGTGGGCGGGCTGAAATCCGAGCTGGAAAAAGAATGGGATGCCGAGCAGAAGCGGATAGCGCAAAAAAAACGCCACAAAAAACGCCGCCGCAAAACAGGCACAGGCTATACCGTGCTTGCAACCCTGCTGACCGTGGTGCTGATTGGCGGGTTGGTTGCCATGAGCACGGTGCAGACCCTGCACGTGCAGGCACAGAGCAAAAGCCTTGCCGCATATACCGCACAGATTGCGGATTTGCAAACCCAAGTCAGCGATTTGGAGCAGGAAAAGCAGAATTTGACCGAGGAAAACGAAGCGTTGCAGGCGCAGGGCTTGGTCACCGCAGCGGGAACAGGCGGCGAGGAAAGCTTTGATTATCAGCAGATGTATCCGGATTTGCAGGTGGCGAATGTGCCGACTGCCTTTGCCGAACCGCAGGAAAAGCAGGTGTATCTAACCTTCAACGATGGACCATCGGGCAACACCGAGGCGATTCTCGATGTCCTCAAGGAGCAGAGCGCACACGCCACGTTTTTTGTGCGCGGGTCAAATATCAAAGGGCATGAGGATTTGCTGCAGCGCATGGTGAAGGAAGGGCACGCCATTGGGCTGTATACCTACACAAATCTGTATGATTCGATTTATAGCGATGTCAAAACCTTTTTGGAGGATGAAAACCGCGCATATGAGGCGATTTACAACGCTTGCGGGGTCTATCCGGCAGTGTTTCGTTTCCCTGCGGGCAGCATCAACCGCTATACCAGCACGAATTATACGCCCTATGTGGCGGAAATGCTGCGGCGCGGCTTTGTGTATTACGATTGGAATGTGACCGCGGACACGCTCGCGCCAACCGTGACCGCCACCGAAACCCAAACCGACAGTACCGCGGAAGATGCAGATACCGAAACCACCGACCGTACCGCAGACACCGCGAACACGACCGACACCCCCGCGGAAACCAAGGAATCCACACAGACAATGTCGGCACAAACACTGGCGAATAATCTGGTGTTTGGCGTGCAAAGCACCAAATATCCGACCGTGCTGCTCTATGATGCCGCAGGCAAAAGCACGACCGCCGCAGCACTGGAAAAAGCACTGACCAAATTGCAGGCGCAGGGCTACACCTTTGCGGCACTGGACAACACCGTGCAGCCCATCACCTTCACGGCTGCGTCATAAAGCAGGTGTGTGTTTTTGGGGTATCCTCGGCAATCGCCAGCATATCATCCAGATAGGCGCAGATATTGAGCAGGCGCAGCACGTGATAATCCATGATATGGCTGTGCGTGTGGGTATGGGGAATCTGCGGCAGACGAACGCCATAGCTACGCAGCCGCTCCCGCACGCGGGGACTGGGCAGACAAAACGGGTCGGCAGCAGACAGGGCGGTGAGCTCGGTATGCATCCGATAAAGCAGCTGCTCACAGCTATGCAGCCAATTATCATCCAGCAGAGCCTTACGCCGCTGGGCGTGCTGATACAGCAGACGATGGCGCTTTCTGTGCTCAAAAATGCGTAATTCATGGGATAAATGATAAAGTGCACGCTGTACATTATGGAAATTGACCGCTTCATGCAATAAAATGCAGGGGAGCACCTCCAGCATCATCAAGCGGCGCAGACAGGACAGGTCGCAGACGATGCGTTCACAATGGAAACATGGGAAGAAAAGGTGTCGGCACGTGGCAACAATGCGGATGACCGGAAAAAAATGATTCGTTTGCACAAAAATCATCCTTCTTTCACATGGATATATAAGGGTAGTATACCATAAAAACGGAGGATGTAAAGTTGAAGCTTGTCGAAGTCTGTGATACAATAAGAGAAAAAAAGGGGAGATTCCAATGAAGCAATATCGTTTGGGCATTTTAGGGGCAGGAAATATGGGCGGTGCCATCGCCGCGGGCGCGGTGCAGGCAGGGATGTATCAGCCGCAGGAAATCTTGATGTTTAACCGTACAGCGGAAAAGCGCGCAGCGCAGCAGGCACATGGCTATGCTGTGACGGACACGATGGAAGACACCTTTACCCAGTGCGATTGGTTGATTTTGGGCATCAAACCGCAGAATTTCAGCGAAATTTTGCCGAAACTCGCCGCGTGTGCGCTCACAGAAAAGCCGCTGGTCATCTCCATTGCGGCAGGGGTTACCTTCCACAAATTGGAACAGGCACTGGGTGCAGATTGCCCGATGATTCGTGTCATGCCCAACACCCCGCTGCTGTGCGGCAAGGGTGCATCGGCACTGGTCGGCAACGGCGCGGCAACCCCGCAGCAGGTGGTACAGGTGCAGAAATTGCTCGACAGCATGGGCATCACCGTGGTGTTTGACCGCGAGGACGCGCTGAATGATGTCATTCCCTACAACGGCTCGCTGCCCGCTTATGTGTATGCCTTCATCGATGCCATGGCGGAGAGCGCGGCGCAGCATGGCATTGCACGCGAGGATGCCCTGCGGCTGATTTGTCAAACCTGTGTGGGCGCGGCGGAGATGGTCGCGGCAGGCACACAAACCCCGTCAGAGCTGATTCGGGCGGTGTGCTCGCCTGGCGGTACCACTTTGGAAGCCGTAAAAGTGCTAGAAACACGCGATTTTGCAGGGATTTTGGCGCAGGCAAGCGATGCGTGTATCAAGCGTGCCTATGAATTGGGCGCAGATTGAGCGGCTGAAAAGCCCCCTGTGCAGTGTACTGGTGAAAAGTCCATATTTCAAATGAAATTTTGAAAAAGTAGTAAGAAACGGACAAAAAATAAATAAAATATGAATTTTTTGTGGGGGAATTGACAAAACATACTTTCCTGTGGTACAGTGTTGACAGTTGGTTTTGCAGAAACAAACGTGAGTCGAATATAAAGAGGTGTGCCAATATGAGCAATAAGAAAAAATGGAGTTTGGGTCTGTTGTTGACGGGTGCTGCCATTGGTGCAGGCGCAACGATTGCCGCAATCCTGCGGCAGAAGCATCGTGAGCAGGTATACCACGAGGCAGAACTCAAGGCAATGGATGAGCTGGACGATATGATGGCAGAGGATGATTCTGCTTGCACAGAGTGCGAGGGCATCGACGAATGCGTGCCGTGCTGCAGCTGCGAGGACTGCGCGGACGAATGCCAGATTTCCATGACCGAAAATGGCATTCCCGCACAAGAAGCCGACATCGACGAGGATGAAGAACCCGTGCCGGCGGCGGCGGCAGCGGCAGCAGCGGCATTTTATGGTGCAGATACATTGGACGACACCGACGAGCCCGAAATTCCGCTGAAGCCATGACAAGCGTTTCGCGTTTTTTCGACCAAAGCGCGTGTTTTTGGCGAGAATAACGAACAAAATAAGGAGAATTAACAACATGATGCAATATGAAGGGCGTGTATTTCGTCCGCCCAGTGAAGCATACAGCCTGATTGTACAGGTGACGATTGGCTGCAGCCACAACCGCTGCACCTTCTGCGATATGTATAAAGAGAAAAAATTCCGCGTGCGTAAAATCGAGGAAGTCAAGGCGGATTTTGACGAGGCACGCCGCGAATATCGCCGCGTCAGCCGCATTTTCTTGGCAGATGGCGATGCGCTGATGTGCCGCGCGGCGCATATGGCAGAAATTTTGCGCTATATCCGCGAGCTGTTCCCCGAGTGCGAACGCGTCACCAGCTATGGCTCTCCTGCATCCATTTTGTGCAAAACACAGGAAGAACTGAATGAACTGCATGATTTGGGACTGGATATGATTTATCTGGGGCTGGAATCCGGTTCGGATGAGGTGCTGCGCCGCGTCAACAAGGGCGAAACCGCCGATGAAATCGTGCGCGCCGGACAAATGGTCAAAGCTGCGGGCATGAAGCTGTCGGTGACTGCCATTGCAGGTCTGGGCGGCGATGAACTGTCGCAGGAGCACGCCATCAAAACTGGCGAGGCACTCTCGCGCATGAAGCCGGATTATATCGGTCTGCTGACCCTGCTGTTTGAACTGGAAACGCCGCTGATGCGCGACTGGCAGGAAGGTCGGTTCCATCTGCTCGAACCCAAGGAAATTGCCGCGGAAACGCTGACCCTGCTTGAGCATTTGGACTGCGAAGGCTGTGTGTTCCGTGCAAATCACGCCTCGAACTATGTCAATTTGGCAGGCACGCTCAATCAGGACCGCGCACACATGATTGCCCGCCTGCGGGAAGCGTTGGACGGCAAGGTCAAATTCCGCAGTGAATCCTTCCGTGCAAGATGAGAAAAGGCGAAAAAAAGAGCATTGATTTGTGCGTTTTCACGATGTTGTTAACAAAATGGTGTTTTTTTTGAGAACTTGCGCAACTGTCAACGATTTTATGCTATAATGAAAGCACTAGCAGCAGCGGTCCTACACCCATCCCTCGCGGTTTTCTTTGCCGCGAATCGGACAAACCCGCAGGGCAAGCCGTTTGGTTTGCGCTTTTGGGTACTTTTTGGAGGAATACTATGGATTCAATCTCGCATACCCGCGTCGCGCGGATTCTGCTGGGTTACGTGGAAGAATCGTGCGGCGTCACCTTTGACCAATCTGCTTTCTATTACGGTAATTTGAAGCCGGATTTGACAGGAACCTATCTCACAAAGCGTCATTATCCCTCGCTGATGTTTGACGAGGTGATGGAGAAAATCAGGACGTTTGTCGACAGACATACCATTGCCGACGAGAACAACCGTGAACTCAGCACAGATTTGGGCGAAATTTGCCACTATATTACGGATTTTTTCACATTTCCGCACAATGACGACATCTATGACCGCAATCTGCTCGCGCACTACATCTATGAAAAGCGCATCAGCTTCCGCATCGGTCGCCGTATTGATGAAGAAAAATTCAGCCGTTGGGTGAGCCCTGTGATTCCGCCCTTCACCACCGAAAACTTGGTGGAGCAAATCACGCAGCTGCACCGTCAATACATAACGACTACGCAGCGGCACTGCATTGCAAACGACATGGTGTATATTTGTAGAGCGTGCACGATGGTTGTGCTGTCCATCATCAACATTGCCTACGCCGGTGAAGCATTGCCAGCTGCAACCGCGGCTTTGGCATCGGCAAGCGCATAAGAACAAAAAAGCAAAGGAGCGAAAAACGTGCCAGTATGTTTTTCGCTCTCTTTTTTATTTTCGATTTTTGGAAAAATGAGTGGTAATTTTTCAGAAATATGGTAATATTATAACAGGGTCTGTTGGTCGGCAGAGGCTGCCGAAAAGAGGGTGTGTCGAAAGAAGGAGTGGCAACGATGGCAAGATTCACTGGCGATGTGTTTTCCAAAACCTTGGATTTGGATACGGCCTTGACGGTCGTGACCCCACGTAGAAATGCGGACTATGAAGCCTGCTACCGCGTGATTTATTTGCTGCATGGATTGTCAGATGATTACAGAAGCTGGGCGCATAACACACAGATTTCGCTGTTGGCAGACAAATATCAGCTGGTGTTTGTCATGCCGGAGGTGGCGCGCAGCTTTTATATTGACATGAAATATGGTCCACGCTATTTTACCTATATTGCAGATGAATTGCCGAAGCTGTGCCGCAATTTGTTCAATATTTGCCCCGAACGTGAAAATACAGGCGTGTTTGGGCTGTCCATGGGTGGATATGGTGCGCTGCAATGTGCCCTGCGCCGACCGGATGTGTTTGGGATGTGCGGCGCATTTTCGGCACTGACCGATGTCAATATGCTGCTGGATGCGGCAGGGCCGGGCAATCCCGAGGTGCAGGCGGTGTTTGGGCTGGACTATGAAACCGGACCTGCACACGATTTGCGAAATATGGTTGCCGAAGCGGCGGCAAGTGCCCATCGTGTGCGCTATTTTGCGACGGCGGGCACAGAGGATTACACCTTGGAGATGAACCGCAGCTTTCGCGACCAAATGCAGGGCGCAGGCATGGATTACCAATATGCGGAGTTTGCAGGCGGGCACGATTGGTATTTTTGGAATAGCTCGATTCACAAGGCACTGGAAGTATTGCTGGGCAGTGATTAACGCAAGGAACCCCTCTGTTGTATGGCAGAGGGGTTCTTTTTTAGGTTTCAACAGTCGTTTTCGGCTTCTTTTTGCGCTTTTTGTAGCGGTCTTCTTCGCTGAAAATGCAGCCGCAGTATTTTTGCATATACAGCTCCAGTGCACGTGCTTCGTCTTGTCCTTCGCGGAAATAAGGGCGAAAATCGCGATATAAAAAGGAAACACCATGGATTTTCGCCTGCTCTTCGCCAATTTCGCGGATGCGCTCCTGATTTTGATACGGGCTGACGAGAAGTGTGGTGGAAAAGCTGTCAAATCCGTGTGCGGCGGCATATTGCGCCGTGCATTGCAGGCGGGAGGTGTAGCAAAAATCACACCGCTGGTCATAGGATTCGATGCCATCTAAAAAGGCACGCAACCCATATTCGCCTTGCATCTCCAACGCCAAATGAATGGAACGCGCATAGTCCACAAGGGTATTTTTGCGCTGTTTATATTCGGTCGTGGGGTGAATGTTGGGATTATACCAAAATGCGGTCGGCTCGATGTCCTCGGCACGCAGTTGTTTGACGCATTGGATGGCACAGGGCGCACAGCAGGTGTGCAGCAGGGTATTCATGGGAAACAATCAGCTCCTTTGCAGCGGAAAAATAGAAACTACAAATGGTTTAAGAAATATATGATGATAGCGTTTTGTATAAAATAGGCGGATTGATAGGCTTGGCAAGATGTCCGTTCATCCCAGCGTCCATCGCATCGCAAATGTCTTGGTCAAAGGCGTTTGCGGTCATGGCGATGATGGGGATGGTGTGCGCATCGGTATGCACGCTGGCGCGAATGGCACGCGTTGCGGTCAGACCGTCCATCATCGGCATACGGATGTCCATGAGAATCATGCTGTAATAGTTGGTGGGTGCATTTTGGAATAATTCCAGGGCAAACTGACCGTTTTTTGCGTGGTCAACATCAAAACCGACACTTTTTAGGAGTTTCATAGAAATTTCAGCATTAAGCGGATGGTCTTCTGCAAGCAGCAGCCGCTGCCCCGTGAAATCATAAGCATAGGCAGGCTGGGGCGGCTCTGTGGGGCGCACGCAGGTAATATGGGGTTGGGCGAGAGGGAGGTTGAGCACCACACGGAAGGTTGTGCCGTGCCCCAGTGCACTTTCGACCGAAATCGTGCCATCCATCATAGACACCAGATTGTGCACAATGGCAAGCCCCAAGCCAGTGCCGGTATAATTGGAATTTTTGGTAGAATGTTCCTGCACAAACGGTTCAAACAAATGCGACAGGAAGGCATCGCTCATGCCAATGCCGGTATCCCGCACGGTAAACCGCACGGTGATGCAATCTTCCGTTTCTGCAATTTGCTCCATATGCAGCGCGATTTGACCGCCTTTTTCGGTGAATTTCATAGCATTGGACAACAAATTGAGGAAAATCTGATGAAAGCGCAGCTTGTCCAGCAGCACGGTTTTTTCCGCCACGTCATCGGTGTCATACACCAGAGAAACGCCCTTTTGTTCGCATTGTGGGCGGATAATGGTGTTCAGCGTATCCTCCAGAGAAGTCATCGCGTAGGGGGATGGGTGCAGCTCGATTTTTTTGCTTTCGATTTTTGCCATATCCAGAATATCGTTGATGAGCCCCAGCAAATATTCCGCCGAATCATGCACCTTGGACAAATAGCAATGCGCAACGCTGTCGGTGCTTTCCTGCAGCCCCAGATAGGACATCCCAAGAATGGCATTCATCGGGGTGCGAATTTCATGGCTCATGCGCGACAAAAAGTCGCTTTTGGCTGCATTTGCATGAATCGCCACATCCAGCGCGTGCTGCAGCATCCGATTTTTGGACTGTTCTGCCTCATAAATGTCGGTAATATCATGGCAGGTGCAGCAAACAAGCGAATTGGAATGCTCCATATAGGAATAGGACAGCTTTTTACGGCGAATGGTGCCCACCAGGTCGCGTACAGAATAGGTCAGACAATAAGGGCTTTCGGTGCGCAGCTGTGCCAAAACGGCAGGAAGTGAAATTTTTTGCAGAAATTCCTCCACATCGTTGCCAACATAGTGCCGCAACAAATGCCGTCTGAGGTTTTCGGGGGCGAAAAAGCGCGGCGAAAAGGGCGCATCCGAGGAGGCGGTGGACAGCGAAGATTCCTTGCCGTTGAAAATGCGCAGGCTGCTGCTGGTGCAGTCAATCAGCAAAATAAAGTCATAATCATTGCCCACAACCGTGTGCAGCAGGGTTTCGATGGTCATTTTGTCATCAATGTCGGTGAAGCGCAAAATGGCTTCCGCATCGCCGGTGTTGGGATTTTTGGTGATGGTCGCACAAACCGAAAGCCATTTGGCAGAGGTGTCATCAAAGCGAAAACGGCAATCCATGGAAACGGTAATGTTGCCAAGGGCATATTGCTCCATCAAGCTTTCGCGATTGAATAAGGTGCAGAATTTGGCGTACTCCGAAAGATTGCACAGCCGCAGATACAGCATTTCAAACAAGGACTGTGCGGTGCGCGGCAAGGCACCAAAAAAGGGGCTGAAGCCCTCGATGCAGGTATTTTGCGTAAGATTGACGTGTACCACCGAAACCACATCAGCATACAGGGCGGTAATGCTGTGCAATTTGGCGCGATAGCGGTTTTTTGCCTCCACCAGAGAGGTGATGTCCAGCGCAGAACCGATGATTTTGATGGGCTCGTTGGCATCATTGCAGACGGCAGTGGAAACGATTTTCGCGTGCCAATACTGTTCGGTGTGTGGTTGGCGCAGACGAATGACACCCGTGGAGGACTTTTCGCCGGCCTGCACCCGTTCAAACAGCCGCATAAAGTGCAGCCTGTCCTCGGGATGAATTCGGTCAGAGTCCCGCACCGATTCCGGAAAGTTTTCCAACAGCTTCGGGTCATTGAAAATATTGCGCGATTGGTTTTGAAAGTCAATGCGTCGCGACGCAATGTCATACGTCCAAAAAACCAAACCAGTCTGCTCAATAGAAATGCTGATGGTGTGTCGGCTCAGCTCCAGCTGGTCTTGGGTGCGCTTCATATCATCAATATCGGTGAAAAATGCGTAAAAAATATGTTTTTCATCGCGTTGCTCCACATAATTGGCGCGAATATTTACCCAACGATAGGAATCTTCAGCACAAAATATCCGCAGTGTATGTGTCAGCGGCTGCTTTTGGGCAATGGCGATGCGCATGGCTTGCAGCAGCTCTGGCCAGTCATCCGGATGCACGCCGCGCTGCACCATGGCATGGGTATAGGCGCTCGGCGTGGTCAGATGCAGCATATTGAGAAAGCCTTCGTTTAAAAAAAGAGGGAGAATGGAGTCAGCATCGGTTTCCAAAATGCCCACGCCGCCAGGCAGACGATCCATCAAATGGGTCATGAATTGGTCCCGCTCCTGAAAATCCAGCAGCAGTTTTTTGCTTTGTCTGCGGTCGAGTGACAGCAGCAGCAATGCCAGCATGAGGATGGAATATGCCAATAAAATGAGCGCAAATTGAGGGTCAATGGGGAGAAAGAGGTGTTTTTCTGACAATTCGGATAAAGTGGGGAGCGGCTCGCCTGCGGCTTTGGCAGGCGGCGCAGTTTGCAAGAGATAGAAAAAAACAAAAAAAGACGCGAAAAGCATCTTCGGTGCAAGAAAAACATATAAAAAACGCTTCATCCGAGAGAAAACCTCCTTCAATACGGCGGATTATCATCAACAAAACGTGGATTGGAGCGGTGCGCCAGCGATGCCGTGCGTGAAAAATGCCCTCTGTTCCCTGCGGCACCTGCCCTTGCAACCCAGAGGGGCAGATGTGTTTGCTCTATTGTAGCACACTGCCTGTAAGAATACAATTTTTTTTGCAAAAATGCAGCAGTGTGTATGAAAAAAGGACTGCCCATCGGACAGTCCTTTTTGAAGCATCGAATTATTCTGCGGTGAACGGCAGGAACGCGATGTGACGAGCGCGCTTAATCGCCTCGGTCAGCTGGCGCTGATGTGCCGCGCAGGTGCCGGTCATACGGCGGGGCAGAATCTTGCCGCGCTCAGATGTAAATCTCTTGAGCTTTGCGACATCCTTATAATCGATAGAATCCACCTTATCTACGCAGAAATTGCAAACCTTTCTGCGACGACGACCACCGCCGCGACGATCGCCACGGTCCGGACGGCCGGTATATTCCTTCTTTTCTTCCATGTCAGACAACCTCCTTTTTTCGGGTTTTGTGGTTAAAACGGAACATCGCTGTCATCGTCATCCAGCTCGCTGAAATCCGAATCGCCGGTGGGCAAATCAAAGCTGGGCGGCGGTGTTTGTGCACCGCTGGACGCCGGACGAGCCGGAGCGCTGCCGCCAGCAAAGCTGTCGCGCGCCTTTTTGGTTTCGCCGAAGGAAACCTCGTCTGCGTTGACTTCCACTGAAATGCGCTTGTTGCCGTTTTTGTCTTCCCAATTTCGGGACTGGATGCGTCCTACTACAATCGCCATGGCACCCTTTGTGAACCATTGCACAACGAATTCGGCCTGCTTGCCCCAGGCAACGCAATCGACAAAGTCGGTTTCGCGCTCGCCGTTGGCACTTTTGCGGCCGCGGTCAATCGCCAAAGAAAACGAGCAGACCGCCAGATTAGATTGGGTATGGCGCAGTTCTGGGTCACGCGTGAGGCGACCCATGAGGATAGCTTTATTGAGCATTTTCCTTCACCAGCCTTAGTCGAGGGAAATAATCAGGGAGCGCATCAGACCATCGGTAATCTTATAGACACGATCCAGCTCTGCCGGGAAATCCGGAGCAGATGTGAACTCTACACGTGTGTAGTAGCCCTCGGTCAAGTCGTTGATGGGATACGCGAAGTGACGCTTGCCCCAATCATCCACTGTTTCGATTGTACCGTTCGCCTCGATGAGCGCCTTGAACTTGTCCACAACGGAAGTCACTGCTTCCTCGCCGATTGTGGGGTTGACAATGAAAATTGTCTCGTACTTACCTGTGATTTTAGCCATGCTTTTAGCACCTCCTTTTGGACTTTGGCCCATACATTGCATATGAGCAAGGATACCTGTCTATTATATAGTATTTTTGGAGAATGTCAAGATATAAAATCAAAGCGGTGCGTTTTGTGCAAAGTATCTAAAAGGTGTGGCTGCAGTGCGGTGCGTGCAGGATTTCGCAGTATTGTGCAATCCTTTAGAAGGAAGAGATAAAATGCACGCAGGAAAACAGAAACAAAACCGCATGGGAAACCGCACGAAAAGTGTGCAAACATTTTATATGTACAGGTGCAATAGTAACATTTTTATAGGTAAAGTGATATTTATTTTAAATTTGCGTATAATTGTGAAACTATTATCAAATAATGAAATGAAAAAAAACTGTGAACAAAAATGCACATTGCACAATTACAAAGCTCTTGGATTCGTGGGATTCGATACGCAATATATGCAAAAAGCACGCGGCGCATTTAGCAAAATACACGATAAAATCTGTGTGCATTGACAGGTCGCCGCACAGACAGGTACAATGCACTTAGACAGAACGCACAAACGTTGTGGAAAGCGCTGTGCGTTTCGGTTGGAGAAAAACCTGAGGGAAAGTCCTTCAGGAAAAAGTGGAAAAGAGAAAAGTGAGGTAATGTAAATGAAAAAGAGATTGTTCTCAATGCTTCTGGCTGGCGCTATGATGACCGGTTTGATGGCTGGTTGCGGAAGCACCACAGAAGACACAGCAGCAGCACCGAGCACTGACACCGCAGCAACAGATTCCGCAGCGGATTCCACAGCCGCTTCCGGCGATGTTTCCGTACAGGTTATCCTCAAGACACTGGCTTCCGAATACTGGGGCTATGTGCAGGCTGGCTGCGTACAGGCTGGCGAAGACTTGGGTGTGAAGGTTGACGTGGTAGGCGCAGCTTCTGAAACCGCTTATGATGAGCAGATGAACATCATTGAGACCTCTCTGGGCTCCAATGCGTACAACGCACTGGTAATCGCTCCGCTGCAGGCGGACATGGTTGCAACTAAGATTGCAAGCACCGAACTGCCGATTATCGCACTGGATACTAAGATTGAATCCGATAAGGTTCTGTCTTTCGTAGGTACCGGTAACGAAGAAGCAGCAGCAAAGGGCGGCGAAGCAGCAGTTGCAGCAGCAAAGGCAGCTGGCTGGACTGATTTGAAGGCAATCTCCATCTCTGGCGTACAGGGTGACTCCACTGCAACCGCTCGTTTGACCGGTTATCAGAAGGGTGTTGAAGCAGCAGGCGGCACATTCCTGGCAGACGAAACCCAGTATGCAGACGCAGTTGCTGACAAGGCAGTTACTTCTATGGAAGCAATCATGCAGAACCATCCGGAAGGCATTGCAATGATTCTTTGCAACAACGATGATATGGCAATGGCAGCATCTCGTGCAGCAAAGGGCAACGCAGCATATGAAAAGACCATTTTCGTAGGCTTTGACGGCATCTCCTCTGCTTGCACCGCAATCATCAATGGTGAAGAAACCATGTCCGTTGCACAGGACGCTTACGGCATGGGCTACAAGGCAGTTGCAGCAGCTGTAGACGCTGTTGGCGGCAAGACCTTGGAAGCATTCATCGACTCTGGCTGTGAAATCGTAACACCGGACAACGCACAGGCTCGTCTGGACAAGCTCAACAGCTACACCAACTAAGGTGACCCATTAGTCAAGGGAAGCGAAGTTCTTTCAACAGAACAGAAAAGACGCCCCTGCCAGATTTTTATGATAGAATCCGTGCAGGGGCGTTGCTTGCCCACGGTGGAGCTTGTTTCAAAGCAGGGACAGTTCCATGTTTTGAAACAAGCTCCCAAACCCCCTGGCATGGCGCGGTTTCAGCAGAAACAGGCGGCAAAGCAAGTCGTGCGCTTTCATTTGAGAAAGGCACCCATCTCAGAGAAAAGGTGGAAAATAGATGAGTGAATATGTAGTAGAGTTGAAAAACGCGGTGAAACGATTTCCTGGTGTCGTCGCGCTGAAGGATATGAGCCTTCAGGTGAAACCAGGCGAAATTTTAGGATTGATTGGAGAGAACGGTGCGGGCAAATCGACCCTCATCAAGGTTCTGACCGGTGTGCATCAGGCAGACGAGGGCGAAATCCTTGTCGAGGACAAGCTGCACCACTTCAAGAATCCGAATGAATCCAAGGCGGCAGGTATTGCCTGTGTCTATCAGGAGCTGAACATTGAAAAGCTGCTGAGCGTCACGGATAATATCTTCATCAACAAGTACATTAAGAAGAAGAATGGTCTGCTTGATTATGATGCGATGCACAAAAAGGCAAAGGAAATCATGACATCGCTCGGACAAGACATTGACCCCCATAAAGCAGCTGGCACGTTCGGCATGGGCGTACAGCAGATGATTGAAATCGCAAAGGCGGTTTTGATTGATGCAAAAATGATTATCATGGACGAACCATCCTCTTCCTTGGGTGAAAAGGAAGTCAAGCAGCTGATGAATACTTGCCGTGACCTGAAGGCGCGCGGCATTGCTATCGTGTTCGTTTCGCATAAGCTGGAAGAATTGTTCGAGCTGTGCGACCGCGTCACCGTTATTCGTGACGGCGAATTCATTGCAACCAAGGACATCGGCGAGTGGGACAACGATTCCCTGATTACCGCAATGGTAGGCCGCAGCTTGGAAAACCAGTTCCCGAAGGAATTTGGTGTCAAGGGTGACTGTGCGCTGAAGGTTGAAAATCTGGAAGAAGGCGGCGTGCTGTTCGGCGTGAACTTTGAAGCCTTCCGTGGACAGATTTTGGGCTTTGCAGGTCTGGTTGGCGCGGGCCGTACCGAAACCATGCGCGCTATCTTTGGCGCAGACCCGATTGACGGCGGTAAAGTCTATATTCATGGCAAAGAAGTCAAAATTCGCAACCCGAAGGATGCGATTAAAGCAGGCATTGCCTTCCTGACCGAGGACCGTAAGGGTCAGGGTTTGGTATTGGCACAGCCGATTCGCACCAACTTGATTTTGGCAAGCATGAACCGTTTCAGCACGGGTGCGTTCCTGAATGATTCGACCATCGAAACATCTGGACAAGAGCACATCAGTGCACTGCGCATCAAGACCCCGTCCTTGGATGAAATCGTAGGACAGCTTTCCGGCGGCAACCAGCAGAAGGTGGTCATCGGCAAGTGGGTGAACACCGATGCGGATATTTACATCTTTGACGAACCGACCCGTGGTATCGACGTCGGCGCAAAGGTCGAAGTGTATAATGTTATGAATGATTTGGTCAAAAAGGGAAAATGCGTTATCATGATCTCCTCTGAAATGCCGGAGATCTTGGGCATGAGTGACCGTGTGGTTGTCATGCGTGGCGGTCGTGTTATGGCAACGGTAGAACGCGACAGCCGGCATTTCAATCAAGAGGATATTATGAAAGCAGCATGGGGAGGAAATCTGGATGACTAAGGACTTGAAAAAGGGTTCAAACCCGCTTAGCAAGCTGGGCACACTGCTGGCGCTTGTGATTTTGTGTGTGATTTTGTCGGTTGCAACACCGAACTTCTTGCAAGTTACCAATATTATGAACATTCTCAAGCAAACCGCGGTAAACGCGCTCATCGCGTCCGGTATGCTCGTATGCTTGATTACTGCCGGCATTGACCTGTCGGTGGGTGCAAATGCCATCACCTGTACCTGCGTCATGGGTATGATGAAGGATGTCATGGGCATCAACAACACCTTCGTGCTGATTCTGGGTGCACTGGTTGTCGGTACTTTCATCGGCTGGTGCAACGGCATGCTGCTGACGCGCTTGAAGCTGCCGCATCCTTTCGTTTCTACCCTCGGTATGAAGAACATCTTGTGCGGCGTTGCATTGCTCGTGGTACACTCGAAGATGATTGCAAACTTCCCCAATGGCGTGACATGGCTCGGCTCCTACTCCATTGGCAGCAGCGGCAGCTTCCCTGGCATTCCGGTGGCATTCATCGCGGTGCTCCTGCTGTTCTGCGTATTCCATGTGTTCCTCAACAAAACCGCGCTGGGTCGTCAGATTTACTGCGTGGGCGGCAACCCGGAAGCAGCTCGTCTGTCCGGTATTGATTCCAAGAACGTTTTGACCTTCTGCTATTCTTTGTCTGGCTTTATGTGCGCTATCGCGGCAATCGTTCTGATTGGACGCAGCGGCATTGCAAACCCGGCAAATGCAATTCAGCCATATGATACTGATGCGATTGCAGCCTGCATTATCGGCGGTGCATCTTTCATGGGCGGTAAGGGTACTATCTGGGGCACTTTGATTGGCGCGCTGATTATTGCTGTCATCCGTAACGGCCTGACCCTGCTCAATGCACAGTCTGATATTCAGTATATCGTTGTCGGTGCGGTTATCATTCTGGCAGTATTCATTGACGTTACCCGTGAAGCAATGGAAGCAAAGGCTCGCCGTTTGGCAGCGAAGTAATTCCACAGTGTTTTCCAAAAGCCTGCAGCGATTTGCTGCAGGCTTTTTTGCGGCGAAGATGGGTTCTCACAAAAAAGCACAGCAAAAAATCCGCAGTCTTATCGGCTGCGGATTTTTTTTATCGGGCATCGGTGGGGCGCAGGCAGCCGTTTTGCATGGTGCGGCAATGCGCGGCGCGTGCGGCGACGATGGGGTCATGGGTGATGAGCACGATGGTGTGCCCGTCTGCGTGCAGGGTGTCAAACAAATCCAGCACTTCGCGTGCCGACTGCGGGTCAAGGTTGCCGGTGGGTTCGTCCGCCAGCAGCAATGCGGGCTTGCAGCACATAGCGCGTGCAATGGCGGTGCGTTGCTGTTGTCCGCCCGACAAGGCACAGGGCAAATGCTGCATCCGATGCCCAAGCCCCACCGCCAACAGGGCATCGGCGGCGCGTTCCTCTCGTTCGGCACGCGGCACGCCGCGAAAAATCAGCGGCAAGGCAACATTCTCCAGTGCGGTCAGGTCAGAGGATAGCCGAAAGGACTGAAAAACAAAGCCGATGAGTGCGCGGCGTAGGCGTGCCAAGGCTGCGGCATCCAAATCCTGCGTGGCAATGCCTTGCAGCAAATAGGTTCCAGCGGTAGGCACATCCAGACAGCCCAAAAGCTGCAGCAGCGTGGTTTTGCCCGAACCGGATGCCCCAACAATCGACCAATATGTCCCGCGTGGCACGTGCAGAGAAAGATTGCGCACCGCGTGCACGCCATTGGCATAGCATTTGTGAACCTGCTGCAAAACAATCATACATACCCCTCCTGCGATACGGAAAGGATGCCCGTAAAACCCGAAAATATACCTGTAAACACCGCAAAAAATATGCTATACTGACACTAGACACAGATTTTGCAAGAGAGGAACGAAAAAAGACAGAAAGGGCGGCAAAATGATGGTTTATATGCAACAAGAACTGGAAAAAACAGCGGTACTTGCCACGGCGGCGCGTATGTGCACCGCGGCACGAACCGCACCCAAGGCGCGGGGGGTGGACAACCTGCTGACATTGGTGCTGACCGATGCCGACAAGGCGGCACTGGCCGCCAAGATGGACGAAATCGCACAGCGGGAATTTGGACAGCAGCCGAATATTTTCCGCCGCGATGCACAAAATCTGCGCGCGGCGCAGGCGGTTGTGCTGCTGGGCATTGCACCGTCTTATGTGGGCGCACCCTGCTGCGGACTGTGTGGCTTTGCGGACTGCGCCGCCTGTCGGGCGGCGGGGGCGCGCTGCGTATTTGACGGCGTGCATCTGGGCATTGCCATCGCCGCAGCAGCCGAGGTTGCGGCACGCGACCATGTGGACAATCGGGTGATGTTTTCCGTGGGGCGCGCAGCGGCAGAAATGCCCTATGAGGCCAGCGGCAAGGTGATTTGGCATGGTATTCCACTGCACGTTTCCGGCAAAAATATTTTTTTCGACCGTGCATAACATCTATAGCAAGGGCAAAGACCGATGACAGAAGGGGGTTCTGCCGTCGGTCTTTTTGCGTGCCGCGGGTGCTATTGTGTGGATTTTCGGCATACACTGAAGCGAAAGCGAGGTGAAAGCAGTGCCCATGATAGAGGGTATGACAGAACAGGAATTTATTTATCATCCAGATACGGTGGATTTTTTTGTGCGCAAAAGCCCGTATGTCGACCGCTATCTCGAGGAGCATCCCGAGCTTTTGGTGCGGCAAACGCTGCTGGGGCAGTATCTGCTGGCGTATACCAATCGCGGCAATATGCGGCGCATCATACAGGATTTCGGCAGTGGCTTCATCAGCTCGGCTTCGGTGATTTTGGGCATCACAGACCGCGCAGAGCTGGAGGATTCCGGCATCATTGCCATTCAAAATCAGCCATATCTCAATCTCAGTGGACGCGGCGTGCTGCTTGGCTTTGTGGATACCGGCATTGATTACACGCAGGACATCTTTCTCTATGAGGATGGCACCAGCAAAATCCAATATATTTATGACCAAACCGAACAGGCAACACCGCCAGAGGGCTTCACCATTGGCAAGGAATACACCAATGCGCAAATCAACGAGGCGCTGCAGGCGGAAGACCCCTATACCGTTGTGCCACAGCGGGATACCGCAGGGCATGGCACGTTTTTGGCATCGGTGGCGGCAGGGCGTAAAACCACGGATTTTATCGGTGCAGCACCCGATGCCGAGCTGGTGGTGGTGAAGCTGCGGCGCGCACGCCCCTATTATCTGGACCAGCTGATGGTGCCGCCAGAGCAAGAGGAAGCCTATGAATCCAGTGCAGTGATGGTGGGGGTGGAATACATCCTGCAAAAAGCGCGGGAGATGGAGCGTCCGGTGGTGATTTGTCTGGGGGTGGGGTCCAATTACGGCGGTCATGACGGCTACAGCTTGTTTGAGGATTACCTGCGCAGTGTGGCGCAGTTGCGCGGCGTGTGCCTCATCACCTCGGCAGGCAACGAAAGTCAGGCGCAGCACCATGCCCAAGGGCGGCTGAATGTCAAGGATGAGCAGCAGAATCTGGAAATCCGCGTGGACGAGGATGGCAATGTGGGCACGGTAATTTCGCTGTTCAATTCGGCGGCAGACCGCTTTTCGGTGTCTATTCGCAGCCCTACCGGAGAATTGGTGCGGCGTATCCCTGCCAAAAACGGACTGCATATCGAGCAGGAGCTGGTGCTTGAACCTGCCATGGTCGAGGTAGAATATTTCTTCCCGCTGGAGGAAACTGGCGCGCAAATCACCATCATCCGCATTTTTCAGCCAACCCCTGGCATTTGGACGGTGACGGTGCATGGGGATATTGTGCTCAGCGGCATTTATCATTCTTGGCTGCCCATGACGGGCTTTTCCTCGCCGCAGGTGCAGTTTTTGAATCCCAATCCCTATTATACCGTGGTTGTGCCTGCCACCATGCGCGGCTCGGTCAGCTGCGGGGCGTATGACAGCACCACCGAAATGCTGGGTTCCACCTCCTCCTGGGGACCGACACGGGTGGAAAAACAAGCGCCAGATTTGGTCGCGCCCGGTGTGGATGTCGGCGGGGTATATCCGAGCGGACGCGGCAGCATGAGCGGCACCAGTCCGGCGGCGGCAATCACCGCGGGTGCGGCGGCATTGCTGATGCAGTGGGGCGTGGTGGATGGCAATGCGCCCTCCATGAGCACCTATCAGGTGCGTGCGCTGCTCATTCGCGGCTGTGACCGCAGTGCCGAGATTGTATATCCCAATGAAAAATGGGGCTATGGCAGCTTGAATTTGCTGCAAACGTTCAATTTGATGCGAGAAGTGGAATAACAGCGGTAATGGGCAGGAGGAGCACATGATATATGGCATGACCGAGCGGGAATTTATCAAACATCCGGATACGGTGGATTTTATTGTGCGTAAAAACCCTTATTTTGACCGTTATGCACAGGAGCATCCAGAAATCTACGTGGCACAGACGCTGATGGGAAAATATATGCTGGTCTATGCCCATCGGGACAATGTGCCAAATTTGCTGACCGAGCTGGGCAGCACCTTTGTCAATGCGGCATCGCTCGTGCTGGGTGTGACCGACCGCGTGGAGCTGGAGAGCGCGGGCATTGTGGAGGTGCACAACCAGCCTTATCTCAATCTGCGCGGCAGCGGGGTCATTCTCGGCTTTGTGGATACAGGCATTGACTACACGAAAGAGATTTTTGTATATCCAAACGGCAAAAGCAAAATCCTGTATCTCTATGACCAGAGCGCAGACGGCACGCCGCCAGAGGGCTTCACCGTCGGGCAGGAATATACCAATGCGCAAATCAATGAAGCCCTGCAGGCGGAGGACCCCTACACCATTGTGCCGCAGCGCGACACCGCAGGGCATGGCACCTTTCTGGCATCGGTGGCGGCAGGGCGCGAGGTGGATGGCTTTGTGGGTGCCGCACCTGAAGCCGAGCTGGTGGTGGTGAAGCTGCGCCGCGCGCGGGAATTTTATTTAGAGCGTGCTTTTGTGCCGCCAGAGCAGGAAAATGCCTTTGAATCCAGCAAGGTGATGCTGGGGGTGGAATATATTTTGCAAAAAGCGCGTCAGCTGGGGCGTCCGGTGGTGATTTGCATTGGATTGGGCACGAATTTTGGCACGCATGACGGCACAACCCCCTTTGAGGATTATCTCAGCAGTGTTGCCAATCTGCGCGGCGTGTGCCTGGTCACCGCAGCGGGCAATGAAAGCCAGGCACAGCACCATGCCCATGGACGGCTGAACTTTAAGGGGGAAGCACAAAATATTGATATTAAAATCGGTTCTATCGGCAACATTGGTGTGCGCATGAGCATCATCAACAGCGCGGCAGACCGCTTTTCTGTGTCGATTCGCAGCCCGACAGGCGAGCTGATTGAGCGGGTGCCGGTGCAGTCAAATATGCCGCGGTCCTTTCAGCTGCTGCTGGAGGCAAGCATTGTGGAGGTGGAATATTATTTCCCGATGGAGGAAACGGGCGCACAGCTGACCATCATTCGCATCCATAAGCCGACCCCCGGCATCTGGACGCTGACCGTGCATGGCGATTTGGTGCTGGACGGCACCTATGACGCATGGCTGCCCATGACAGGATTTTCCTCACCGCGTGCCCAATTTTTAAGCCCTGACCCCTATGGCACAGTGGTTGTGCCTGCCACGATGCACGGCTCGATTGTCTGCGGGGCATATGACAGCCGTACCAACAGCCTGAACACCAACTCCTCTTGGGGGCCGAATCGCTTGCGGGAGATGGCACCGGATTTGCTGGCACCAGGGGTGCGGGTCGGCGGATTTTATCCAAGGGGGTATGGCAGCATGAGCGGCACAAGCGTGGCGGCGGCGATTGCCGCAGGGGCGGCGGCACTGCTGATGGAATGGGGCGTGGTAAATCGCAAAGACCCTTCCATGAGCACCTACCAAATCCGTGCGTATTTGGTGCGGGGGTGCAGCCGCAGCGAGGATATGGTCTATCCCAACTACAAATGGGGCTATGGCACGCTGAATCTGCTGCAAACCTTCAATTATATGCGGGAAACATAAAACAATCCCTCTGTACGCATTCTGTACAGAGGGATTGTGGCGTTATGTACCGAAGTAGGAAAAGTGCATATAGTCGCGCTTGGTGTCCCATGCGTTGCCGCCCCAAGAGAAGCCATATTTCGTGAAGGCGCGATACACATCGCTGTCCTCGGTGATGGCGTAGGGGTCGGTGTCGGGCGACCATGTGCTGCCACAGGTGATGGCGATAACCGCACCTGCTTCGTCAATCGTGCACTCCATGTTGGCATCATAATTGATGTCGATTGCTGTGCCTTGGCGATGCTCACTGGAGGCACTGGCGCGCCATGCATATCCGCCGACATCGTGGATGGGGAACTGCTGTGCGCCGTCGAAAATCTCCTGAAAAATGGCTTCATAAATCGGCACGAGGGCAGTATTTACCATGATATATGCCGTATCCGCCGTTTTCGAGCCGTCTGATTGCAGCCGCCAAACAGGGACTTCTATTTCGGTCATGGCGGTTTCTGCGACGGCCTCTTCGGTGTAATATGCCGCCGTCTCGCCGAACACATACTGCATTTTTTCGGCGTGGGTGGCAGGCAGGACGGCGGGCAGGGTCAAATGCGGCGGCGGTGTGACAGGAGCAGATGTGCCGCTGTCGGCGGAGTCGGTATCGGTGGGTTCGCCGCTGTTCTCGGGGTCGGTGGAGGTGGCGTTGTTTTCGGGGTCGGTTTCTGTGCCCTGCACAGTGGTATCGTCAGCAAATGCCTTGGAAAACCGCAGACTGACCAGCAACGCCTGTTCCCGTGTGGTGGCGGCAGTAGGGGCAAGCGTAACGATGGTCTGCACCTCGCCTGTGGGGTCATCCTGTCGGGTGGAAACGCCACCCACCACGCCGCGTGACAGCATCAGCGACACCGCAGTTTGCGCCCAATCCTCCACTTGGTCGGCATCGGTATAGGCGGCGAGTGCCGATATGTCCGCATCGGTTGCCGACACATCGGCGGCAGTCAGCACATTGGTCAGCATTTTGCAAAGCTCCTGCCGCGTCAGCTGACCACTGGGGTCAAACGTGGTGGCACTGCGTCCGCTGACCAGTCCCAAAGCATAGGCGGTGGCAACGGTTTGGCTGTCGGTGTCCGTGAAGGGGCTGTCGGTGACAGGGGACACCGTGGTTTGCCGCAGGGCTTCATACAGCCGCAGGGCAATGCCGCAAAATTCTGCGCGCGTGATGCTGCCGGTGGCGGACTGCGTGGACAGGCTGTCGGGCACAAGATTTGCCTGCTCGGCGGCGGCAACCTCGGTGGCGGCCCAATGGCTGATGGCGGTCAAGGCGGCAGCCTGCGGCAGAGCTGAAATGACCGTGGCGCAGGCGATTGCACCGCAGAAAAACGAGCGAAACACCATGGGGAAAACATCCTTTCTGAAAGCAGTGGTTGTGGATAAGTCTGTGGACAGAGTGGATGGGCGATAAAAATCGACATCTTTTATCGCTCTTATTCGACACGAAACATTACAAAGTAAAGAATTTTGCAACAAATAAAAGAGTTTTGCACAATATCCACAGGGTTATCCACAAATGCTGTGGATTTTTGTGGATTTGTGGAAAAGGGAAAATGGGCGCAGGTTTTCGCCATGTTACAGCGCAGCACTGCGGTCGAGCTGGCGATATTGCAGCGCCTCAGCAAGGTGGGCGGCGGCGATGATTTCCGCCCCTGCAAGGTCGGCAATCGTGCGTGCCACACGCAGAATGCGGTCATGTGCGCGGGCGGTCAGCCCCAGTCTGGCAAATGCCGCTTCCAGCATGGTTTGGGCGGCGGCATCTACCTTGCACCAATCGCCGATGCGGTCAGGCGGCAAGGCAGCGTTGCAGGGGATGGCGGTGTGCGCAAAGCGTGCCTTTTGGCGGTCGCGTGCCGCGCAGACGCGGGCGCGAATGGCGGCGGAGGATTCCTCCTGTGCGGTGCTGCGGGCGGCAAGGGACGCGAAGGGCACAGGCTGCACCGCGACTTGCAGGTCAATGCGGTCGAGCAGAGGCCCGGAAATGCGCTGCAGATAGGTTTTCACCTGCTCGGGCTTGCAGGTGCAGCGCTCGGTGCCATACCAGCCGCATTTGCAGGGGTTCATGGCACACACAAGCATAAACTGTGCAGGATAATCCACCCGTCCCGCCACACGAGAGATGGAAACCTGTCCGTCCTCGAGCGGCTGACGCAGGGTTTCCAGCACATCGCGCCGAAATTCGGGCAGCTCGTCCAAAAATAACACGCCCCTGTGCGAAAGCGAGATTTCCCCCGGCTTGGGCAGAGAGCGTACGCCGCCGCCTGTCATCGCCGCGCCCGAAATGGTGTGATGCGGGGCACGAAAGGGACGCGCCGCAGACTGTGCTGCGTTTGCGCCATCGCCAAAGACCGACCAGACGCGGATGACCTCCAAGCGTTCGGCATGGGTCAAGGGCGGCAGGATGGAGGGCAGACGCTTTGCCATCATGCTTTTGCCGCTGCCAGGTGAGCCAGAGAGCAATATATTATGTCCGCCTGCCGCGGCAATCTCGAGCGCGCGCTTGACCGCTTGCTGCCCCATCACGTGCTGAAAATCCAGCGATGGTGCGGGGGTATCCTCGAAGGTTGGTGTGGGAGAGGGCGCGAGCGGGGCGCGCCCTTTGAGATGCGCAAGCAGTGCCGACACGTGCGGCACTGGAATGACGGTGATACCAGTGGCAAAGGCGGCTTCCTCGGCGTTTTCCTGCGGCACATAGGCGGTGTCAAAGCCCGCTTCCTGCGCGGCAAGCACCATGGACAGTGCCCCTGCCACAGGACGCAGACCGCCTGTCAGCGACAGCTCCCCAAAGAAAAGACTGCGCGGGGGCAGCGAGTCAATTTGTCCTGCGGCGGCAAGCAGCCCCAGAAAAATCGGCAAATCATACACCGTGCCCTCCTTGCGGGTGTCGGCTGGGGCGAGGTTGACTGTGACGCGCGACACAGGCCAGTCAAAGCCGCCGCATTTGACCGCCGCGCGCACCCGTTCGGCGGCTTCGGACACCGCTTTGTCGGGCAGACCGACCACATCCAAACGCGGCAAGCCATTGGAGAGAAAGCACTCCACCGTCACGACATAGCCGTCGATGCCCTGAATGCCTGCGGAAGAAACTGTAGAAACCATAAAAAAAGCCTCGAAATCGTTATAAAATATAGGATGAAGTTACTATGTTCATAGATGCTGTTTGCCTGAAATTTGGGTGACCTCAATGCGGTACACCAAAACCGCATGCAGCATTTGGTCTGGGAAAGTAAATTCTTTTCCGGTTTGGTGCTGCATCAGTACGTTTAATGCCTGTTTTTTCTGCACAGCATCTTCGATGATATGAATGTGTCCGTTGCCGATGATGCTGCGGTATGCATAGGAATGGTCACAGGCATTGGTGCTTTCGATGAGGCGATGTTCACAGTCCATTTCAAAGGCAATGGCATTATTTTGTGCGAACGCCTCCACTTTTCGCCCTTCTTTTGCGGAATGGAAAAACAATGTCAGCTGTTTGTCGGCAGAAGCATAGCCGAAATTCACTGGAACAATGTACAGTCCGTCCTTGTCCTGCACCGCGATGCGCAGCACCTTGCAGGTGTCAAGAATCGCAAGCATATCGTTCCAATCCGTGACTTCTCTCTCTTTTCTTCTCATACGATCCTCCGGTATCCAGTGGGGTTATAAAATTCTTCTGCGGAAGGTCTGCATTTCCAGCTGGATGAAGCGGGCAATCATTTCGCGGTACAGGGCTTCCACCATGTCGGGATTTGCGCCGCAGTCCGCCGCCTTGGCGCGCACCTTGGCAATCACTTCCTCCACCCTTGCAGGGGACTGCACGCCGTTTTCGCTCTTTTTGAAGGCAGAAGCCTGCTGCACATAGGTGCCTCGCTCGGCGATAAGGCGGATAATTTCGGTGTCGATACGGTCGATTTGTTCTCGAACCGCTTGCAAATTTTCACATTTCATATGCGCTGTCCTCCCTGAAAAGCTTCTTTTTGACAGACGGTATCTTTGGCGGAAAGCACAAAAACGTCTCTCAAATTCCTGTAAAACATCAATATACTACCACTATAATATAAAAGACGCCTGTTTGCAACAGCAACCGAACCTTGCACAAAAATTGTGTAAAACGTGCTAAGGAATTACTCAAAATTTTATGTCCGAAATGGTTTACAGGAATTGCTTTCTTTGATACAATAAATAAGGCAAATTATCGTAATTTCACGATTTATATTGGGGCAAAATGTTTCCCAAGGCTAAATTGTGCGAAATTCCGGGCGAACCGGACAAGGAGGAGTTATTATCATGGCAAGAAAAATGAAGTCCATGGACGGTAACACCGCTGCGGCGCACGTGTCGTATGCGTTTACCGAGGTTGCGGGCATCTATCCAATTACCCCATCCAGCCCCATGGCAGACAGCGTTGACCAGTGGGCGGCCACCGGTCTGAAGAACATTTTCGGTACCACTGTCAAGGTTGTCGAAATGCAGTCTGAGGCAGGCGCGGCGGGTACTGTGCATGGCTCTCTTGCAGCCGGTGCACTGACCACCACCTATACGGCGTCGCAGGGTCTGCTGCTGATGATCCCGAATATGTACAAGATTGCGGGCGAGCTGCTGCCGTGCGTGTTCCACGTTTCCGCACGTACCGTGGCTTCTCACGCGTTGAACATTTTCGGCGACCACTCCGACGTTATGGCATGCCGCCAGACCGGCTTTGCAATGCTGGCAGAAACCAACCCGCAGGAGGTCATGGACCTGTCCGCGGTGGCACATCTGGCAACCATTAAGAGCCGCGTGCCGTTCATCAACTTCTTTGACGGCTTCCGTACCTCTCACGAAATCCAGAAGATTCAGGTGTGGGATTTTGAAGACCTCAAGGAAATGTGCGACATGGATGCCATCGATGCATTCCGTGCACATGCGCTGAATCCGGAGCACCCGCTGATGCGTGGTTCTCACGAAAATGGCGACGTGTTCTTCCAGCACCGCGAGGCTTGCAACAAGTATTATGATGCGGTTCCTGCAATCGTAGAAGAATACATGGGCAAGGTCAACGCAAAGCTGGGCACCAACTATCAGCTGTTCAACTACTATGGTGCACCGGACGCGGACCGCGTGATTATCGCGATGGGCTCCATCTGTGACGTGGCAGAAGAAGTTATCGATTATATGAATGCAAACGGCGAAAAGGTCGGTATGGTGACCGTTCGTCTGTATCGTCCGTTCGCAGCAGATAAGCTGATTGCAGCCATTCCGGCAACCGCAACCAAAATTGCAGTGCTCGACCGCACCAAGGAACCCGGTGCACTGGGCGAGCCGCTGTACCTCGACGTTGTTACCGCGCTGGCAAATGCAGGCATTACCGATAAGGTCGTTACCGGCGGCCGTTATGGTCTTGGCTCCAAGGATACTCCTCCGTCCTCTGTTTTTGCAGTCTACGAAGAACTGGCTAAGGATGCCCCGAAGCGTCAGTTTACCCTCGGTATCAACGACGACGTGACCAATATGTCGCTGGCTGAAAAGCCCTCTCCGAACACCGCCGCAGAAGGCACCATCGAGTGCAAATTCTGGGGTCTGGGCGGTGACGGCACCGTTGGCGCAAACAAAAACTCCATCAAAATCATCGGCGACCACACCGACAAGTTCGTGCAGGCATACTTCCAGTATGACTCCAAGAAGACCGGCGGCGTGACCGTTTCCCACCTGCGCTTTGGCGACAAGGCAATTCGCAGCCCTTACTATATCAACAAGGCGGACTTTGTGGCGTGTCACAACCCGTCCTATGTCATCAAGGGATATAAGATGGTAAACGACGTCAAGCCGGGCGGTATCTTCATGATTAACTGCCAGTGGTCTGACGAAGAGCTGAGCGAGCATATGCCTGCGGAAGCAAAGCGTTATATTGCGGCAAACAACATCCAGCTGTACACCATCAATGCAATCGATAAGGCAATCGAAATCGGTATGGGCAAGCGCACCAATACCATTTTGCAGTCTGCGTTCTTTACCTTGGCAAAGGTCATGCCGCAGGAAGAAGCGATTGGCTACATGAAGGATGCGGCAACCAAGTCCTACATGAAGAAGGGTCAGGACGTGGTTGACACCAACCACAAGGCGATTGATTTGGGCGCAACCGCATACCATAAGGTAGAGGTTCCGGCTGATTGGGCAACTGCTGCCGATGCGGCACAGGCAGAGGCACCGGCTGGACGCGCAGAAACCGTCAAGATGGTGCGCGACCTCATGGAACCCATCGGACGCATGGACGGCGACAGCCTGCCGGTATCCGCCTTCAGCGAATATGTTGACGGTACCTTTGAGCAGGGCGCAGCCGCTTATGAAAAGCGCGGCGTAGCTGTTACCGTTCCGACCTGGAATCAGGATACCTGCATCCAGTGCAACCAGTGCGCGTATGTTTGCCCGCACGCAACCATTCGTGCATTTGCACTGACTGACGCAGAAGCAGCAGCAGCGCCGCAGGGCGCAAAGATTGCGGACTTCAAGGCGGGCGCAGGCAAGGGCGTGTACAAGTATGCAATTTCGATTTCTCCGCTGGACTGCATGGGCTGCAGCGTTTGTGCTGGCGTTTGCCCGACCAAGTCGCTGACCATGACACCGCAGGAGCAGGAAGCTGCAGAGCAGGATGTATTCAACTACATGGTTGCAGAAGTTTCCGAAAAGACCGACGTTGCCGACACCAAGAGCGTCAAGGGCAGCCAGTTCAAGACCCCGCTGCTCGAGTTCTCCGGCGCTTGCGCAGGCTGTGCAGAAACCGCTTATGCACGTCTGATTACACAGGTTTGCGGCGACCGCATGTATATCTCCAATGCAACCGGATGTTCCTCCATTTGGGGTGGACCTGCGGCTACCTCTCCGTACACCGTCAACAAGGCAGGTCGTGGTCCGGCATGGGCAAACTCCTTGTTCGAGGATAACGCAGAGCATGGTCTGGGTATGTTCTATGGTCAGAAGGCAATCCGTGACCGTCTGGCAGAAAAGATTCAGGCTTGCATGGCAGACGACAGCTGTCCGGCAGAATTCAAGGCGGCTGCTGCAACCTATATGGACACCTTTAACGACGGCGCCGCAAACGATGCTGCAACCGCAGCACTCGTGGCAGAGCTGGAAAAGGGTGCCGCAACTGGCTGCCCGACCTGCAAGGAAATCCTGGCAGATAAGGAATTCCTGTCTAAGAAGTCCGTTTGGATTTTCGGCGGCGACGGCTGGGCATATGACATCGGCTTCGGCGGTTTGGACCATGTTCTGGCGTCTGGTGAAGACGTTAACGTTATGGTATTCGATACCGAAGTGTACTCCAACACCGGCGGACAGGCTTCCAAGTCTACCCCGATTGGCGCAGTGGCACAGTTTGCAGCATCTGGCAAGCCGATGGGCAAGAAGAGCTTGGCGGAAATCGCAATGAGCTATGGTTACATCTATGTGGCACAGGTCGCAATGGGTGCAAACATGAACCAGACACTCAAGGCGATTGCAGAAGCAGAAGCATTCCCGGGACCGTCCCTCATCATCGGCTATGCACCGTGCGAAATGCACTCCATCAAGGGCGGCATGGCAAACTGCCAGAACGAAATGAAGAAGGCTGTGGACTGCGGCTACTGGAATATGTTCCGCTTCAATCCGTCCCTCAAGGTCGAAGGCAAGAACCCGATGGTTATCGACAGCAAGGCACCGGCAGGCGGCTATCGTGAATTCATGATGAATGAAGCACGTTACTCTGCACTGACCCGTTCCTTCCCAGAACGTGCAGAAGCCCTGTTTGACGAATCTGCAAAGCAGGCAGAAGCACGCTATGAAAAGCTGCAGGGTCTGGAAAAGATGTACGGCGAGCTGAAGAAGTAAGCCAAACTTCCCCCATAAAAGCATAATAAACCGCCGCAGAGCCTATGGTTCTGCGGCGGTTTTTCTGTGGGAAAGATTGCAAAAAGGCAAAGGCTGTGCTATGCTGAAATTGCGGATGAAGGGCATGACCCAAACGGGGTCTGCATCCCATCCGCTGCAAAGAAAAAACACAGTTCCGGTTGGTAGTCCGGACGCGGTGAAAGCCGTCAGTAACCTGCCTCCTTGGTTGTCCATTCTTTGTAAAAAGCAAACCGAAAGGAGGAAGTGCGATGGAACAGACCATGGCAGCACTGACCGTATTTTTTGAGGAACCCTTTTGGGTGGGGGTCTATGAGCGCACAGAGGGCGGGCGATATACCGTCTGCAAGGTGACGTTTGGTGCAGAACCCCGTGAGCCAGAGGTTTATGCTTTCTTTCTCAAAAATTGGGGCAGACTGCGGTGCAGTCCGTCGATGCAGGTGCAGAACTGTGCCCAGAAGCGTCCCAATCCCAAACGTATGCAGCGTGCCATCAAAAAACAGCTGCAGGCAGACGGTGTTGGCACAAAGGCGCAAAAGGCACTGAAATTGCAGCAGGAGCAGGGGAAAATAGAGCGAAAAACCACCTCTCGTGCGGCAAAAGAAGCACAGCAAGAGCATATTTTTGCACTACGGCAGCAAAAACGCCGAGAAAAGCACAAGGGACACTGAAAAGGTGCACATAAGCACGAAAAAGCAGGAGAGCGGCATGGTAAACAGTCGCTTTCCTGCTTTTTTGATGCTATGCTATGGTAATGACGCGGTTGCGTCCGCTTTTCTTTGCCAGATAGAGTGCCTCGTCTGCTTTGCGATACAGCTCGTTCCAGTCCTGTATATCATCGCTGGGGACGATGTACAGACCCACGCTCATCGTCAAATACGGGGACACGGCGGACGGTTCGTTATCCAGATGTAAATCATACACCGCGTTGCACATCAAGCTGGCAATTTGGTGCGCTTTTTCGGGTGTGTGGGTTAAAAACAGTGCCATGAATTCCTCGCCGCCCCATCGACACAGCAAGATGTCATAGTTGTCACGAAAGCCCATCAGCCGCTTGGCAACGCTTTGCAGAGCAATGTCACCTTGGTCATGCCCATAAAAATCATTGTACTGCTTGAAAAAATCAATGTCACAGACCAAGGTGGCGATATAGGTTTCGTCTGGGGCGTGCTCCACAATGCGGCGCGCGGCTTCCTCGGTGAAGCGGCGGCGATTGTGCAAGCCGGTCAGCGAATCGGTGGTACTCAGCTCATACAGGTGGTGGTTGAGCAGGGACAATTCGGTTTCTGCCTGCAGCTGATTGACGCGCAGACGCGCAATCTGCCAGCCGATGGCACTGCTGACGATGAAGGTAACCACGCAGTTGAGAAAATCCAGTATTGCCAAATCGATACCCTTCACCACGAAGGAAAGGATGCAAAACACCACACAATCTACAAAAATGGACAGCATATTGGTCATGGGCGACAGAATAAAGGCAAATTGCAGGCATAGAATGCAAATGAAAAACAGCACGCTAATCATGTGTGGGTTGGAGATGACGCTGTGATAAATGCCGAAGGCGGAAATGGTATGCATGAACAGCACGACACAGCGGCGCGAGGTTTTTTGTGCGGTTTCGGTGCGCTGCTGGAGATGATCCCCTAAAAAGAAAAATCCCAGACTCAAAAGCGATTGCACCAGATACAGCATGGCGTGCACAATGCTGTGCTGATATAGCAGAGGATATAATGCGCCAAAAAACAAGAGCAGGGACATCAGCAAGCTGATGTTTTTCATCATAGAAAGGTTAGTGGCAATCATTTTTTCAGAATAATCATATAATTTTTCAGGGTCAAAGCCAAGACAACGCCACTTTTGAAATAAATTAGACATCGGTTATCCATTCTCTCCAAGCAGTGATTGGTGTAGACGATATTATTCTACCACAAAATTGGGGCGTTGTGTATGATTTTGCTGGAAAAAACCCTGTTTATAACAGGGGTAAAGTATACAAAAATTGAATAAAAATACATACAAATGTGATAAAGGCGTGCCGCTGATGAGGGGAAGGGTGCGGGAGAGCCTTGCAAGGGATAAAATACCGCGCAAATCCTGCCCCAAAGCACCCATTTCTGCCGAAAAAAACGGCGGTGGCTTTCTGTGGCAGGGGGCAATGTCGAAAAAGCGGGAAAAAACCGAAAATCTGTGAGGGTTTGCATTGATTTGCAATCTATAAAGTGGTAAACTGTATGTACTCTGAATGAAAAAATGGGATTTGAGGTAACGCATGGTTCTGAAAAGTCTGCTGGTGCAGGGGTTTAAATCCTTTCCGGATAAAACCGAAATCAAATTTGCCGGAGGTCTGACCGCCATTGTCGGACCAAATGGCAGCGGAAAATCGAATATTTCCGACGCCATCCGTTGGGTGCTCGGCGAACAGTCCTCCCGTAGCCTGCGCGGCGCGAAAATGGAGGATATTATTTTCGGCGGCACCGTGCGCCGCGGACCGGTCGGCTTTGCCGAGGTTTCGCTGATTTTGGACAACACAGAACGGGTGTTTCATTCGGATTTTTCCGAAATTATGGTCACCAGGCGCTATTATCGCTCGGGCGAAAGCGAATATTTTCTCAACAAACGCCATTGCCGCCTGAAAGACATCCATGAGATGTTCATGGACACGGGACTGGGGCGTGATGGCTATTCCAGCATTGGACAGGGGCGCATTGATGAGATTTTGTCGCTGAAAAGCGAGGACAGGCGCGAAATTTTTGAGGAAGCCGCGGGCATCACAAAGTTTCGCTATCGCAAGGAGGAGGCGGAGCGTCGCCTCAACGCAACCGAAGAAAATCTGGTGCGCATTCGCGATGTCTATGCCGAACTGGAGGCGCGCCGCGAACCGCTGGAGCGGCAGTCCGAAAAGGCGCGCGCCTATATCAAGCTGCGCGAACAGCTGCGGGTGCTGGAAATTTCCCTGTGGCTGCTGTCGCTCACGCGCATTCGGCAGGATACCGCGCAATCCAAGGCAAATCAGGACGCGGCGGCACAGCAAATGGCAGATGCCTGCACTGCGCGGGACGCGCTGTATCAAAAAGCCGATGCACTCGGCACGCAGCTGCGGCAGGCAGAGGTTTCCATGGATGACCTGCGCGGGCAGCTGCGCACCTGTGAACAGCGCATTGCAGGGCATGACCGTCAGCGTGCGGTGCTGCAAACCAACATTGAAAACCACGAGGGCAACATTGCCCGTATGGAGCAGGAAAGTGCACGCACCAGTGCGCAGGAGCACTCACTGGAAACGCAGCTGACTGCGCGCCGTACCCATCTGGGGGCATTGGATGCCGCACACGCCACCCTGCGCGATACCCAAGCACAGCAGGAAGCCGAACGGTTGGCATTGCGCGCGGAGCTGGACGCGATGCAGCAGGCATTGCAGCAAAACCAAGCCGCACAGCAGACGCTGACCGACAGCAAATTCCGCATCGAACTGGAACGCGCGTCTGCACAGTCGGGTTTGGACAACATGGAAAAGCGGCGCGGCACGATTGCGCAGGACATCGAAGCGAGCGAGAGCCGACTTGCCGCAGAGCAAGCCACGCAGGACAGCTTGCAGAGCCAGCGCGCGGCGTGTCAAGAAATCATTGAGGCGACCAAAAATAAGCTGTCGGGCGCCCAAATGAAGGCGGAAAATCGCCGCATGAAGGTGGAACAGCTGGCAGAAACACATCGGAATGTGCTGTCACAGCAAACCGACTGCGAAAATCGTATCAAAATGCTGACCGAAATGCAGAAGGATTATGAGGGCTTTTCCCGCAGTGTCAAGCGCATCATGGAGCAGGTCGAGCGCGGTGCAATGGCGGGGATTCATGGACCAGTGTCGTCGCTCATCCACGTGCCCGATGAATATGTGACCGCCATCGAAACCGCCCTCGGTGCGGCGGCGGGCAACATTGTGGTGGATACGCCAAAGGTTGGCCGCGATGCCATCCAGTATCTCAAGCGGGTCGATGGCGGACGCGCGACCTTTTTGCCGCTGGATACCATCCGCCCCAATGTGCTGCGCGAGCAGGGATTGGAACAAACCCGTGGCTTTTGCGGGGTGGCGGATGCACTGGTGCAGTGTGACGCGCCCTATCGGGATGTGTTCTCCAATTTGCTCGGCCGCACGGTCATCGCAGAGGATTTGGATGCCGCACTCGGCATTGCAAACGCCTATCGCAACCGCTTTCGCATCGTCACCAAGGATGGACAGATGATTCAGGCAGGCGGCGCGATGACAGGCGGTTCGGCATCCAAGTCCTCGGGCGTGCTCGCGCGCGGTGCAAAGCTGCGTGCCTTGGAAACACACCAGCAGACCTTGGCAGAGGCGCGCAAAACCGCAGAAATTGCCTTGGCAGATGCCAAACGAGAGTTGGCGGCACTGGAATTTGACCGCAAAGCCATCGAAGCCGAGGGCGCACGGGCACAGGAAGAGTGCGTGCGCTTGACCGCCGCCCTCACCCAGCACCGCGCCCTGCTCGACAGCCTTGCGCAGCGTAATGGGGCCTTGGTTTTGGAGCGCGACAACCTCGCAGATGCCCGCGCACAATATGAAGCGCGCATTGCCGCCACAAGCGCGGACATTGCCCAGCAGATGGCCCAGCTGGCCGCACTGCAAACCGATGCCAAGGCGTTGGCGGGCAAGCAAAAGGCACAGGCGCAGGCGCAAAGCCAGTTGGATGCCGCAGTGGCGAGCTTGTCCACCGAATTGGCGCAAAACCGCACGGAACGTGCCTCCGAACAGCGTGCACTGGAGGATTTGGAGCGTTTACAGCAGGATATGGCGGATACGCTCGGCAACATCAGCGCGACCATCGCGCGGTTTCGGACGGAAATCGAAGCCATGCGCTATGATTTGGCGCATACCCACGAGCAGGAGCAGGCAGACCACCAAGCCGCGGATGCTCTGCGCCAGCAAATGACTGCCGCGGCGGCACAGCGGATGCGCATTGAGGGCGAAAAAGCCACCGCTGAAAAGGCAACGCAAGCGCAGGCAGACAGCATTTTGGCACTGGAACGCGAGCTTGCACGGCTGGAAAACCGCACCGCACAGCTGAAAAACGAGGAAAAGCAGATTTTAGACCAAATGTGGGAACGCTATGAGCTGACCCCTACCCCTGCGGCTGCCATTGCACAGCCCATCGAAAACATCCAGCAGACCGAACAGCAGGCGGCGGCACGAAAAGCCGAAATGCGTGCCCTTGGCAACGTGAATCTGGATGCGATTACAGAATATGAAGCACTCATGGAACGCTATACCTTTTTGGGGGAACAGAAGGCGGATTTGGAGAAGGCACAGCACGATTTGCGCCAAATCATCGAGCGGCTGACCGTCAACATGAAGGAGATTTTCGCCAGTGGCTTTGCCCAGCTCAACACCTTGTTTGGGGAAACCTTTCGGGAGATTTTCGGCGGCGGACAGGCGGAATTGCTGCTGGAGGACAAAAACGATATTTTGAATTGCGGCATTGAAATTCGTGTATCGCCCCCTGGCAAGGCACTGAAAACGCTGACGCTGCTGTCCGGCGGAGAGAAGGCATTTGTGGCGATTGCGCTGTATTTTGCGATTTTAAAGCTGCGTCCCACGCCGTTTTGTGTGCTGGATGAAATTGAAGCCGCGCTGGACGATGTCAACGTGGTGCGCTATGCCAAATACATTCGGCGGCTGTCCGACAAAACGCAGTTCATCGTCATCACGCACCGCCGCGGCACGATGGAAGAAGCCGATGTGCTCTATGGCGTGACGATGCAGGAACAGGGCGTGTCCAAGCTGCTGATGCTCAATTTTGCCGAAGCCGAACAGCGATTGGGATTAAAGCTGAAATAAAAGTTGAATCATCGGCTAAAATTGGCTATAATACTGCATATAAAACCATTTAGACCAGACAGCAAAGGAGAAAAGATGGGTTTTTTTGATAAAATCAAAAATGGACTGAAGCGCACGACCGAAGCGGTGGCGGAGAAGTTTGAGGATGTGATGGCGACCTTTGTCAAGGTGGACGAAGACCTGCTCGAAGAACTGGAAGAAGCGATGATTTTGGCGGATTTGGGCGCGGATGTCGCGGCGAGGTCGGTCAAAGAATTGGAAAACCGTGCAAAGCGTAAGAAAATCAACACCTCTGCTGAGCTGCGCGCGGTGCTCAAGGAAATTTTGATTGCAGAGATGCAGCCGGACACGCCGCTGGAGGTGTCGGGCACGCCTGCGGTGGTGCTCGTCATTGGGGTCAACGGCGTGGGCAAAACCACCTCCATCGGCAAGCTGGCGGCGCGCTATGTCAGCGAGGGCAAGCGCGTGATGCTGGCGGCGGCGGACACCTTCCGTGCGGCGGCGGCAGACCAGCTGGAGATTTGGGCGCAGCGTGCCGAAGCGGAAATCGTGCGCCATGGCGAGGGGGCAGACCCTGCGGCGGTGGTGTTTGATGCGATTTCGGCGGCGAAGGCGCGCGGCTGTGACATCATCATTATTGATACTGCGGGTCGGCTGCACAATAAAACCAATTTGATGAACGAACTGGCGAAAATCGACCGCATTTTGACCCGTGAACTGCCAAATGCTACGCGCGAAACCCTGCTTGTGCTCGATGCAACCACAGGGCAGAACGCCGTGCATCAGGCGCAGGAATTCAACAAGGCGGCACAGCTGACCGGCATCGTGCTGACCAAGCTGGACGGCACGGCAAAGGGCGGCATCGTGGTGGCAATTTCTGCGGGCTTAGGCGTGCCGGTGAAACTGGTCGGCGTGGGCGAAAAAATCGACGATTTGATGGATTTTTGCCGTGAGGATTTTATCGAAGCGCTGCTGCCAGGCGAGGAATCAGAAACGATTCATGCAACTATAAAAAGCACAGGAGAGCTGTAAATGGAATTTGTTTTGGCATCACACAATGCGAAAAAATGCAATGAAGTACAAGAAATTCTGATGGGCAACGAGATACAGGTGCGTTTGCTGCCGGAAAATGCACCCGAACCCATCGAAGACGGGGCAAGCTTTGCCGAAAATGCCCTCATCAAGGCACGCGCGGCGTGTGCACTGCTGGGGATGCCTGCCTTGGCAGATGACAGCGGGTTGTGTGTCGATGCACTGGACGGCGCACCGGGTATTTACTCCGCACGCTATTGCGACGGGACGGACGCTGACCGCAACGCCCTGCTGCTGCGCAACATGGAACACGTGGCAGATGCCAACCGCATGGCGCGGTTTGTCTGCGCGATTGCCTGCGTGTTCCCTGATGGACGGGAATTTACCGTGCAGGGGATGTGCGAGGGCAAAATTTTGCGCGATACGCATGGTGCAGGCGGCTTTGGCTATGACCCGCTGTTTTATGTGGAAAGCTATGACTGCACCTTTGGCGAGCTGCCCGCGCAAATCAAAAACAAAATTTCTCACCGCGCCAATGCCCTGGCGGCGCTGCAGGAGCGGCTTTGCCAAACCGGCTGGGATATGTCATGTATGAAACAAACAGAGAAAGAATAAGGAGAATATACCATATGCTGACAAGCAAACAACGCGCAGGACTGCGCAAACTGTCCAACACCCTGCCTGATACCCTGCACATCGGTAAGGATGGTATCAGCGAGGGCGTGATTCGCCAGCTCGACGAGCTGCTCGAGTGCCACGAGCTTGTGAAAATCAAGATTTTGGAAACCGCATTTTTAACACCGAAGGGTGCACAGGCAGAGCTATGTGAAACCTTGCACGCCGAGCCTGTGCAGTGCATCGGCACCAAAGCCGTGCTGTATCGGCAGTCCAGCGACCCTGACAAGAGAAAGATTGTATTAGAGAAATAAGAACCTTTTTTGATAGAGAAAGCGATGCAGTGCGGACGTGAGATACTGCATCCATCGGTTCGGTAATACGCCTTGGAACGACAGGAGAAGTAGCATATGAAGCTGGGGATTATGGGCGGAACCTTCAACCCGCCGCACATCGGACATTTGGAAGCCGCACGAAATGTTTACCACGCACTGGGGCTGGACCAGGTGCTGTTTATTCCGACCAATGAGCCGCCGCACAAGCAAATGCCGCGCCGCAGCGCAACGCCGGAGCAGCGATTTGAAATGGTGCAGTGCATGGTGCAGGGCGAGCCGTGGGCGCAGGTGTCCGCCATTGAGCTGGCGCGTGGCGGCGCAAGCTACACCGTGGACACCCTACGCAGGCTGCAGCACAGCGCAGACAAAATGGCACTGATTGTGGGCACAGATATGCTTTTGAGCTTTGAAAAATGGTATCAGCCCGAGGAAATCTGCCGCTTGGCGGCGTTGGCTGTGGTAGCGAGGGATGAAAGGGATGCCCAGACGCTGGAAAATCAGGCGCAAAAGCTGCGCAGTGCATTTGATGCGGACATCACGCTGGTGCAATGCCCCAGCATTCCCGTTTCCTCCACTGAGGTGCGCGCAGGGCAGCTGGATGCCGCGGCACTGCCTGCTGCTGTGGCAGACTATATTCGGGAAAATCAGTTGTATCGATTTTAGAACCTGTATTCATAACGGCAAAAGACCTAAGGCAACACCGCACAATTCACACAAAATTGTTTGATGCATCGCTTACGGGTAGAAACTCCGTCATATTTTACAAAAAGCCTCGCTAATACATAGAGTATTACCTGCGTTTTTTGTTTCATCTGCCGGAATTTCTGCTGACGTAAGCAATGCATCAGAATTGTGCGGTATCGCCCTATACAAAACGACATCGAGCGGAAAGGCGGAATGGCATTATGTTATGGAATGAGAAAGTGCGGGAAAGTGTGCTGCAGCGATTGACCGGATACCGTTATACCCACACGTTGGGGGTGGAGCGTGCCGCGCGGTGGCTGGCGCAGCAATATGGCGCGGATGAGGAGCAGGCGGCGTGTGCGGCGTGCTTTCATGACATTACAAAACGGCTTTCTCAAGAACAACAGTTGAATTTGTGCCGCAAATACGATATAATACCCAGTGATGTTGAAAAAGAAGAATGGAAAATGCTGCATGGGAAAACGGCTGCCGCCATTGCCCAGCAGGAATATGGCGCACCACGCGCGGTGGTGGACGCCATCGCTTGCCATACCACCGGACGCGGTAGCATGACAGTGCTGGATAAAGTGCTGTATATGGCAGATTATATTGAGGAAACACGTAGTTTTGATGGGGTAGAAACCGCACGCGCACTTGTAAAAAAAGATATTGACGAGGCACTGCTTTATTGCTTTGATGGCTCTATTCGGGATTTGGTTGAACGATGCAAACTGATTCATGGAGACACCATTGCAGCACGAAATTCACTCATCGCGCTGGGAACCAGACGCGGCTAAAGGATGCAGCAGAGCAGCAGCCCGACGGAGGCTATGCATGAAATTATTCGGAAACAGTCAAAAACGTAAGGATTACGGCGAAACCGCAATGCTTCCCACCATAGCACGGCAGAAAAAAAATCTGCCTGCCCAGCAGGACGCAAAATCCAAAAACCGTGCGGCTGTGAAAAACAGTAGCACAGCCACAAGCAAACCCGAAAAAAACAGCGCAAAGCGCAGCAAAAAAGCGCAAAAGCTGCCGCTGACGCGCAAACAGAAGATTCGTCGCGGCGTTTTAATCGTGGCGCTGCTGCTGGCGATTGGCTTAGGTGCGGCGGCATTTTGGTCCAGCACCGTGCGTGCACCTGCCACGCCCGTCAAGGCGGCAAACGTCAGCGACACCGCACAGGACGGCACCGGTGAGGTGGGCGAGCGTATCGCGGATTATTTCACCTTTGTGGTGGGTGCGGTGGATGAGGACGAGACCCGCACCGATGCGCTGATGGTGGTCAGCTTTGATACCAAAAATAAGGAAATCAGCGTGCTGAATATTCCGCGCGATACCATGACCAACTCCTCCCGCGTGGGAGCATCCAAGAAAATCAATGCCGCATACGGCACCAAGGGCAAAATCGAAACCACCAAAAGCGACATCGAGGATGTCATTGGGTTTGCGCCTGATTATTATATGATTGTCAATTTCAAGGGCATTGCCGACATTGTGGATGCGATTGGCGGCGTGGATTATGAAATTCCGTTCCGTATGTATTATCAAGACCCTTCGCAGGATTTGTCCATTGATTTTGAACCGGGTATGACCCATTTGGACGGCGAAGAGGTGGTGGAATTTTTGCGCTGGCGCAAGAATGCCCACGGCGTTTCCACCGGTTCTTCCGGCTATACCGGCGGGGATGAGGAGCGCATCACAAAGGAACAGGACTTTTTGAAATATCTGGCAAGCGAGGTGCTGAGTGTGTCCAATGCCTCGAAAATGCCTGCCATTGCCAAGGCAGTGTTTGCAAATGTCAAAACCGACTTCGATTGGGGCGAGATTTTGTGGATGGGCACACAGGCATCCGGCATCGGCACCGAAAACATCCAGATGTTTACCCTGCCAGGTTACAGCGCCTATTCCTATGCGGGCACATCCAGCTATTTGTCGTTCTTTTTCCCGAATGAAACCGAAACATTGGCACTGGTCAACGAATATTTCAATCCGTACACCACAGAAATTACCAGTTTAAATGTCGTCAGCGGACCGGACAAGCAAACGTCCTCCGGCAGCTCATCCGGCTCGTCAAAACGCACCACGCGCAAGGACACAGTGGAGGAAGAAGGCGAGAGCCATGCGGCAGAGGCTGCACAAGGCACGCCCACTGACGCAGCCAGCGGGGCGGCTGACCCTACAGCCGTGACGGACAACACAGCTGCGCAGACTGCGGACGACGGCACTGCGACAGACAACCCGACGGCAGACCCCACCACGCCGACCGATACGGATACGGCGGGCACAGCAGACAAGGCGGACGAGGCAGACAGCGCGCCCGCTGCCGATACGAACACCCAAACCCAAACGACAGCGCCGACCACAAGCGTCGACCCTGAAGCATAAAAAAGGAGAAACGAATTTATGACCGCACAAGAAACGGTAAAGCAGATTTGTTTGGCACTTCTGGAAAAAAAAGCACGTGGAGTACAGGTGCTGCATATTGAACAGCTGACGGCTTTGACAGAATATTTTGTCATCTGCTCGGCAACCTCCACCACGCAGGTGAAGGCACTGGCGGACAATGTGGATTTTCGCATGAAAAATGACCACCAAATTATGGCGCATCACACAGAAGGCTTTGAATCTGCGCAGTGGATTCTGCTTGATTATGGCTGTGTGCTGGTGCACGTATTTATGCCTGAAGCACGCGAGTTCTACAAACTGGAAAATCTGTGGAGGGACGGCACGCCCGTGCCGCTGGCACAGCTGGGGATTACGGACGAAGAATAAAGGCAGGGGGAACAGGCTACTGTGAAGTACGAATATAAGCAGATAGAAAAGAAATGGCAGGATATTTGGGACGAAAAACAATGCTTTCGGGCGGAAAATGATGCTGCAAAAGAAAAATTTTATGCACTGGTCGAGTTTCCGTATCCGTCGGGCGCAGGGCTGCACGTAGGACATCCGCGCTCCTACACCGCACTGGACATTGTGGCACGCAAAAAGCGTATGGAGGGCAAAAATGTCCTCTATCCGATGGGATGGGACGCATTTGGTCTGCCGACCGAGAATTTTGCCATCAAAAACCATGTGCATCCGGCGGAAGTGACGAAAAAGAACATCGCCCGCTTCAAAAGCCAGCTCAAGGCACTGGGCTTGTCCTTTGACTGGTCGCGCGAAATCAATACCACCGACCCACAGTACTATAAATGGACCCAGTGGATTTTTTTGCAGCTGTTTGAAAAGGGTCTTGCCTACAAAAAGGAAATGAACGTCAACTGGTGCACCTCCTGCAAATGCGTGTTGGCAAATGAAGAGGTGGTCAGCGGCGTGTGTGAACGCTGCGGTTCTGCTGTCGTGCACAAGACCAAGAGCCAGTGGATGCTGGGCATCACCCAGTATGCACAGCGGTTGATTGACGATTTGGAGCAGGTCGATTATATCGAGCGCGTCAAGACCCAGCAGAAGAACTGGATTGGTCGCTCGACTGGCGCAGAGGTGGACTTCACCACCACGCAGGGTGATACACTGACCGTTTACACCACCCGCCCTGACACGCTGTTTGGCGCAACGTATATGGTCATTTCGCCCGAGCATCCCGTGATTGAAACGTGGGCAGACAAGCTTGCGAATATTGACGCGGTGCGTGCATATCGCGAGGAAGCGGCGCACAAATCCGACTTTGAACGCACGGAAATGAACAAAAATAAGACCGGTGTGCAGCTGGATGGCGTGCGCGCGGTCAACCCTGTCAATAATAAGGAAATTCCTGTTTTTGTGTCGGATTATGTGCTGATGGGCTATGGTACAGGCGCAATCATGGCAGTGCCGGCGCATGATGCCCGTGACTGGGACTTTGCCAAGGCGTTTGACCTGCCCATTATCGAGGTGATTGCGGGCGGCGATGTGCAGAATGCAGCATTCACCGATGTGGAAACTGGCAAGCTGGTTAACTCCTCGTTCCTCGATGGTTTGAGCGTTGCAGAGGCGAAAAAGGCCATCATCATGTGGCTGGCCGACCAAGGTCTGGGACACGAAAAGGTCAACTTTAAGCTGCGTGACTGGGTATTCTCCCGCCAACGCTATTGGGGCGAGCCGATTCCGATTGTACACTGCGACAAGTGCGGCTACGTGCCCCTGCCGGAGGACCAGCTACCGCTGACCCTGCCCGAAGTGGAAAGCTATGAGCCGACCGAAAACGGCGAATCTCCGCTGGCGAAAATGACCGATTGGGTGGCTACCACTTGCCCGCACTGCGGCGGTCCTGCCAAGCGTGAAACCGACACCATGCCCCAGTGGGCAGGCTCGTCTTGGTATTTCCTGCGCTATATGGACCCGCACAATGACACGGCACTCGCCTCCAAGGAAGCGCTCGACTATTGGTCACCGGTTGACTGGTACAACGGCGGCATGGAGCACACCACGCTGCACCTGCTGTACAGCCGTTTCTGGCACAAGTTCCTGTTTGATATTGGCGTTGTGCCGACCGCAGAGCCGTATCAGAAGCGCACCAGCCATGGCATGATTTTGGGTGAAAATGGCGAAAAAATGTCCAAAAGCCGTGGAAATGTGGTCAATCCAGATGAAATTGTGGAAGTGTACGGCGCAGATACCATGCGTTTGTATGAAATGTTCATCGGCGACTTTGAAAAGGCTGCGCCGTGGAATCCGAAATCCATCAAGGGCTGTCGCCGCTTCCTCGAGCGTGTTTGGGCACTGAGCGAGCAGGTGCAGGACGGCGAAAGCTATTCTGAGCAGCACGAGGTGCTGATGCACCGCACCATCAAAAAGGTGGGCGAGGACATCGAAGCACTCAAGGCGAATACTGCCATTGCGGCGATGATGAGCATGGTCAATGAATTCTATGACAAGGGTGTCAACCGTGCGGAATATCGCACGCTGCTGGCTCTGCTGTGCCCATTTGCGCCGCACATTGCCGAGGAGCTGTGGGAGCAGGGCGGCTATGCGAAGGGCGGATGCGTGCTGTCTGTCGAAGCGTGGCCCATGTATGAAGAAGGCAAGACGGTGGAGTCTACCATTGAAATCGCCGTGCAGGTTTGCGGCAAGCTGAAAAGCACCGTGCGTCTGCCAATGGACTGCGAACAGCAGCAGGCGATTGATACCGCAATGGCGGACGAAAAGGTGCAAAATGCGCTCGCAGGCAAGCAAATTGTGAAGACTATTGTGGTGAAAAATAAAATCGTCAATATCGTTGCAAAATAATCATTGCGGAAAATATTGATTTTCCCTTGACATCTGCGTCAAAGAACGATATAATATCTTTACGGTTTTCTGCACGATTTATGTGTGTAGAAAAAATTCAAAAAGCCGTGTCTTTTATGCGTCTGAGATGTAGAGACGCGCGGAGGGAGGGAAAACGATGTCGGAAGTCCGCATTAAGGATAATGAATCAATCGATAGTGCATTGAGAAGATTCAAGAGATCCTGCGCAAAAGCGGGTACGCTTTCCGAGCTCCGCAAGCGTGAGCATTATGAAAGCCCAAGCGTTAAGCGCCGTAAGAAGTCTGAGGCTGCACGCGCAAAGAAGAAGAAGTTCTAAGAACGATTTCGATTGCAGAGTTCAAAAGGACAGGACGTTACGTCCTGTCCTTTTTTATGACATCCTCCGCACCGCAGTGCGCATGGAATCTGAAAAAAAGGCGCGACCTGCGCGTGCAGGGTTTTGCAACCGCTTTGGGGAAAGGCTATCGATGCAATCACAGCACGTAAGCCCCGCCCTTGTTATCCAACACCGCAAAGGAGGAAACACCATGAAGCTGCACATCAGAGCATTTACCAAAGCCGACCTTGCCCAAATGCTGGACATTTGGAACGATGTGGTGCAGGAGGGGGTTGCATTCCCGCAAATGGAATGCTTGACAGCCAGCAGCGGGTGGGATTTTTTTGCCGAACAGTCCTTCACAGGGGTGGCAGAGGACGCAGGCACAGGGGAAATTGTGGGGCTGTATATTCTGCATCCCAACAACGTGGGACGCTGTGGGCACATCGCAAACGCCAGCTATGCCGTCAAAGCGGATAAGCGAGGGCTGCACATCGGCGAAACCTTGGTTTCCGATTGTCTGCGGCAGGCAAAGGCACTGGATTTTAAAATTTTACAGTTTAATGCGGTGGTGCGTACCAATTATGGTGCACTGCATCTGTATGAAAAGCTGGGGTTTGTGCAGTTGGGGGTCATTCCAGGCGGTTTTTTGCGGAAAGACGGCAAGTATGAGGACATTATCCCACACTATCATCTTCTGTGAATCTTCAGAACGAAATGGGAAAAATGGAAGAAAAAAAGCGAAACTGGAAATGTTAATAAATAATTCATATTCACGACAAGGTTTTGACATAGTTTTCTTGTATGATAATAACAGTTCCAAGAGAACACAAGGCAAACAAGCCTGCTATAATGAACCTGCCAGTCCGGTTGTGGGTCGGAATACCGCACAATCAATGGATATGGCAGACTACCCACAACAGTGCGGCGGCGTACTCCCCCCCTCGCTGCCGACCTTTTTGAATATGATTGGACAAGGAAACATCTCCCCCCTCTCTTTTTTTCTTTTGTCCGCAAGCGTCTGCACGTTTTTTCCTCCTCTCTTTTTAACGTGTAGACGCTTTTTTCTGTCCTTTTATCGAAAATTATCCAGAGAAACTCCAGCTCAGCAAAACCAGCAGCACTGCACCCGTAGGGCCAAGCAGGGTGATGATGGCGGCAGTGACGGCATTGATGCTGATGGTGATGCCCACCAGAGAAGCGCACAGGCTGCAGGCAAGCAGCCCCAACAGTCCGCCGCAGACCTGCACACCCAGCCGCAGCAGAAAGCGCAGCGGTGCAAACAGGATGCTGCCCATCAGCACCAGAAAAATCGCCAGAATGCCATAGAGTATGGTGGTAGACATCGTCCTCCCCTCCTTTTTTATAGCAAGTATATGGCGGGGGCGTTGGTGTTATGATAAGATATATGCGGATAAAATCCCACAGAAGCGTTTGACGAACGTGCTAAATTCCGCTATAATAGCTAATGCTGTTGTCATGAAATCCGCAGCATCGGCAAAAATAGACGATAACCGCGATGGATGATATAAAATTAGGTGAAATATATGAAACGAAAAACATCACAATATGGTAACGAAAGCATCTCTTCGCTCAAGGGTGCCGACCGTGTGCGCAAGCGTCCAGGGGTCATCTTCGGTTCGGACGGACTGGAAGGCTGTGAGCACGCGGTGTTTGAAATCCTGTCCAACTCCATCGACGAGGCGCGGGAAGGCTATGGCAGCCGTATCGTGGTCACCCGCTATGCGGATGGCTCGATTGAGGTGCAGGACGAAGGACGCGGCATCCCTGTGGAATATAACGAGGGCGAGGCACGCTACAACTGGGAGTTGGTCTTTTGCGAGCTGTATGCAGGCGGCAAATATCAAAACGAAACGGGCGAAAATTATGAGTTTTCACTCGGACTCAATGGCTTGGGCACGTGTGCCACCCAATATGCGTCGGCATATATGGATGTGAATGTGGTGCGCGATGGGTTTTCGTATGATTTGCACTTTGAAAAAGGCGAAAACTGCACCAAAGCAAAGGAAGGCTACATCAAACAGCCGACGAATGCCAAAAAAACCGGCACAACCATCCGTTGGAAGCCAGATTTAGAGGTATTCACCGACATTGCCATTCCCGAGGCGTATTATCTGGATGTGCTCAAGCGACAGGCGGTGGTGAACAATCAGCTGTTGTTTGTGTTCCGCAACGAAACTGAAAACGGCTTTGCAACCACGCAGTTTCGTTATGAAAACGGCATCACCGACTATGTGACCGAGCTGGCGGGCGAAACCCCGCTGACCACGGTGCAGTTTTTGCAGGCGGAAAAACGCGGACGTGACCGCGCCGACAAGCCCGAATATCGCGTCAAGCTGTCGTGTGCGTTTTGCTTTTCGTCCGCGGTCAGCCGCACGGAATATTATCACAACTCTTCGTGGCTGGAATATGGCGGTGCGCCAGACAAGGCGGTGCGCTCGGCATTTGTGTCCGCGATTGACGGCTATTTGAAGCAGGGCGGCAAATATCAAAAGAACGAAAGCAAGGTTTCTTATCAGGATGTGCTGGACAGCTTGATTTTTGTATCCAACTGCTTTTCTACCTATACATCCTACGAAAACCAAACCAAAAAATCCATCACAAATAAGTTTGTGCAGGAAGCCATGACCGAATTTTTGAAGGAAGGTTTGGAAATTTATTTCATTGAGAACAAGGCAGAGGCGGATAAAATCGCCGAGCAAATTCTCATCAATAAGCGCAGCCGCGAACAGGCGGAAAAGGCGCGTCTGAACATCAAGAAAAAGCTGTCGGGCAATCTGGATGTGGTCAACCGCGTGCAGAAGTTTGTGGACTGCCGCACAAAAGACCTCTCGCGCCGCGAGCTGTACATCGTGGAAGGTGACAGTGCGCTCGGCTCATGCAAACAAGGGCGCGATGCGGAATTTCAAGCGATTATTCCCGTGCGCGGCAAGATTCTCAACTGCCTGAAGGCAGATTATGATAAAATTTTTAAAAACGACATCATCACTGACCTGCTGAAGGTGCTTGGCTGTGGGGTGGAGGTACGCTCCAAGGCATCAAAAGACCTCAGCGCGTTTGATTTGGACAGCCTGCGCTGGCATAAGGTCATCATTTGTACCGATGCCGATGTGGACGGCTTCCAGATTCGTACGCTGATTTTGACAATGCTCTATCGGCTCGTGCCTACCCTCATCGAGCAGGGCTATGTGTACATTGCGGAATCACCGCTGTATGAAATTTCCTATCGTGATAAGAGCTATTTTGCCTTTGATGAAACCGAAAAAGCCAAGATTCTCAAAAAGCTGGAGGGCAAAAAAATCCTCATCCAGCGCTCCAAGGGCTTGGGCGAAAACGAAGGGGACATGATGTGGGAGACCACGATGAATCCCGAAACACGCCGCCTTATTCGGGTGCAGGCAGAGGAAGCGGAGAAAACGGCAGCGATGTTTGACCTGCTGCTTGGGGAAAATTTGGCGGGGCGCAAGGAATACATTGCGGAAAACGGCAGCCAGTATATCGATTTAGCGGATATTTCATAAAAAAACGGTGCCAAAGACAGGGGAGTGCCTCGCAACGGAGGAGAATGGATAAGGAATGACGAAAAAAACGCAATCAGGAAATCTGCACGAATATCCGGCACTGGACCAGCCGATTACCGAAACACTGCGCGAAAACTATATGCCGTATGCGATGAGTGTCATCGTGTCGCGTGCGATTCCGGAAATTGACGGCTTTAAGCCGTCCCACCGCAAGCTGCTGTATACCATGTATAAAAAGGGGCTGCTGGGCGGAAATCGCACCAAATCTGCCAACATCGTGGGCGAAACCATGAAGCTCAATCCGCACGGCGATGGGGCGATTTATGAAACGATGGTGCGTCTGACCCGCGGCAACGAATCGCTGCTGACGCCGTTTGTGGACAGCAAGGGCAACTTTGGCAAGGTCTATTCCCGCGACATGGCATATGCGGCATCGCGTTACACAGAGGCGCGTCTGGATGCCATTTGTACCGAGGTTTTCCGCGACATTGACGCGGACGCGGTCGATTTTATCGACAACTATGACGGCTCGATGCAGGAGCCAACCCTGCTGCCGACCACGTTCCCCAATATTTTGGTGTCGGCAAATACCGGCATTGCGGTGGGCATGGCATCGAATTTCTGCGGGTTCAACCTGCATGAGGTGTGCCAAACCGCAATCGCCTGCATCCGCAATCCACAGCATGATTTGCTGACCACCCTGCCTGCACCCGATTTTTCCACAGGCGGGGAAATCATTTTTGATGCGGACGAGATGCGCCGCATCTATGAAAGCGGACGCGGCTCGTTTAAGGTGCGCTGCAAATGGAAGTATCTGAAAAAAGAAAACCTCATCGAAATCACGCAGATTCCCTATACCACGACGATTGAAGCCATCATTGACAAGGTGGCGGAGCTGGTAAAGCTCGGCAAGGTGCGCGAAATTTCAGATATTCGCGATGAAACCGACCTGAACGGTCTGAAAATCGCCATCGACCTCAAGCGCGGCACAGACCCCGAAAAGCTGATGGTCAAGCTGATGAAAATGACCCCGCTGATGGACAGCTTTTCCTGCAACTTTAATGTGCTGATAGGCGGTATGCCGCGGGTGCTTGGCGTGCGCGGCGTGCTGGAGGAATGGACCGCATGGCGCACCGAATGCGTCCGCCGCCGTGTGGCATTTGATTTGCAGAAAAAGCGCGAAAAGCTGCATCTGCTGCAAGGCTTGTCCAAGATTCTGCTCGACATTGACCGCGCCATAAAAATCATCCGCGACACCCGCGAAGATGCCGAGGTTGTGCCCAATCTGATGATGGGCTTTGGCATTGACAAGGTGCAGGCGGAATATGTCGCGGAAATTCGTCTGCGCCACATCAATCAGGAATATATCCTCAAGCGGGTACAGGAAACCGCATCGCTGTCGGATGAAATCGAACGCCTTGAGGGCATTCTGGGCAGCAAAAAGAAGGTTCAGGACATCATCATTCGTGAACTGGAGCAGGTTATCAAAAAATACCCTGCGGTGCGCAAAAGTGAAATCATTTATGCGCATGAGGTGGAGGAATATAACGAGCAGGAGCAAATTGAAGACTATCCTGTGCTGTTGTTCCTGACGCGCGAGGGTTATTTTAAGAAAATCACCCCCCAATCCTGGCGCATGAGCGGTGAGCACAAGCTCAAGGATGGGGATGCAGTTGTGTGGCAAACCGAAGCCACCAACCGCGCGGAAATCATCTTCTTCACCGACCGTCAGCAGGCGTATAAAGCCCGTCTGCATGAGTTTGAGGACGGCAAGGCTTCGACCTTGGGTGAATTTTTGAACGCAAAGCTGGGCATGGAGGACGGCGAAACCCCGATTTTCGCCTTTTTACCCGCAGATTATAAGCGCAGCATGGTGGTGGTCTTTCAAAACGGCAAGGCGGCACGCTTTGCGCTGGAAAGCTTTTCCACCAAGACCAATCGCCGCCGCCTAACGGGAGCATATTCGGACAAAACCCCTGCGGTTGCATTCTTTGTGGCAGAGGATGATACCGAAATCACGATGTTCTCCACCGCAGGGCGTGCGCTGACCTTCTCTGTCGGGGTGCTCGACATCAAGAGCACACGCACCACACAGGGCGTGCAGACCATGGTACTGCGTGGCAAGCACACCATCACCCATGCCTGCCTGATGCAGGACGCAAAGCTGCGGGACAACGGACGCTATCGCTGCAGCAGCATTCCGTCTATCGGTGCAGTGCTGCGCGAGGATGACCTGCCGGAAGCACAGATTACCTTTTAAAAAAGCATCGAAAACGGATACAACCACGGGGAAATGGTTTGTATCCGTTTTTTGTCGAAAAAAAGATAGCACAGCGGTGGGGATTGTGCTATACTGATACAGGTCAAAAACGGCATGACACCGCGGGCAGAAAAGGGAAGCTGTCCCTGTGGGGGTGATGCCAAAACAAGGGGGATTTTTTCGTGCATTTCATCAAGGGATTTCACGTGGGACAGCGTGCGGCAAAAACCGCCATTGCAGTCGGTTTGTCGCTGCTGGTGACGCAATGGATGGGGTCTTCACTGCCGATTTTTGCGGCAATCGGCGCCATTTCTGTCATGAGCCGTACGTGGAGCGATTCCATACGCGAAAGCGTGATGCAGTTCGCCGGCACGCTGGTCGGCTATTTGGTGGCGTGTTTGTTTGTGTTATATTTGCCGTGGCCGCCGCAGTTCTTTCTGTGGATGGGCATTGGTACGTTTTTGGTGATTGCGCTGTGTATCGCCCTGCGGCTGCATTTTGCGATTCCGCTGGCGTGCATCGTGTTTGCCGATGTGTGCCTGTACACGGGTGAGAATGCAGTGGTGTATGGCTTCCATCGCTTCACAGATACCATTGTGGGGCTGGTGGTGGCACTGCTGGTGAATCTGGTGATTCGCCCCTACAACAACCGCGGCAAAATCAAAAAGCTGATGGAAAAGATTCAAAAAATGGTGGTGCCGCTGCTGGGCGGGCGTGTGCTGGAGCATCGCTATCCAGATTTGTCGGAATTGCGCGCAGAAATGAATTTGCTGTCGGCAGAGCTGAAAATTTTTGAGCAGCAGCCACCCATCACCCTGCGCCGCCGTGCGATGCACTTGACGGCAAGACGGCAGGAAGCGGCATATCTGCGCGGCTGTGAGCAGCTGCTGCAGAAGATGGTGGGCGAGTTGGAGGCGTTATGCAACATGGACGCCAACCCCATTCCCGGGGAAATGAGCCAGAAACGGCTTGCTGCGCAGGGGCTCTATCTGTCCAAGGAGCTGCAAAGCTATGTGCGCTGCTGTGAAACCGACACGGTGGTGCTGGATTATCACATTGCGAATTTTTTAGATGCGTACGATTTCCTCAGCGCATTTCGATTGCAGGATAAAGCTGCATAATCAAAACCCCGCCCGTATTTGGTCGATACAGGCGGGGTTTTGTCATAAAAAAATGTCCGTTGCAAATTCTGCAAGGGTGAACAGCGCAAACAGTACCATGCCGACATTGCCGAAGGCGGTGCGAACATAGCCCTGCGGCAGGGTGCATTCCGGTGGATGCAGCTGCAGCTGATGCCGCTGGGACAGCAAAAGCAGGATGCCCGCAATCACACACAGGAACATTGCTGCGGCATAGCCATAGCTGAGCAGGGCAGACACAAACGGCGTGGCAAAGCCGGACGGCAGCCATGCGGCGGGGTCGGTCATGGCGGGGGTCAGCACGCCGCCGACCAGATTGATGCACAGATGCAGCAGGATGCTGTAACGCAGGCGTCCGGTGCGCAGATAGAGATAGGCGAGGACACAGCCGATGGATGCGGCATAAAAAAACTGATAAAAATTCCCATGGAACAGCCCGAACAGTATGCCCGAGAGCAACATAGCAGGTTTTTCACCAAATTGACGAATGCGGTCCAGCAGCAGCTTGCGGAAGAGAATTTCCTCAAAAATGGGCGCGGCAAGCAGGATGGCAAGCGTCCAAATGAAGGGGTTGGTTTCCGAGGCGATGGCGTCCAAATCGTTGCTGTTGGTTGTGCCAAACACAGAATCGATGCCCTGCATTGCCAGAGTGCCCGCCAAGCTGCCCAGATACATCAGCGAAATGCCAATCAGCAGGCAAGCCAAAAACATCCGCAGGGTCGGTGCATGGTGCTGGGGGGTGCGCGCAGGCACGCGCTGCATCAGCAAAGCGGTTATCGGTACGCCGAGCAGATACATCGAAAACATGGCAACCGCACTGGCAAGGGTGGTGTCCGCCAGTTCTACGGGTGTAAGCCAGAAAAAGGCAATCAGCAGCACTTGGAGGATGTAAATGGACAGATATGCTACGCCGATGCGCGAAAAGCACTGCTTTTCGGTGAGGTAGGATGCATGGGGCGCGGGGTCAAACCCGCTGTCGAAGGAAGGGGCATGATTCATAAAGAACCTCCTAAAGTTCTCGTTTTTTTGCAGGCACATACGCGTATAGTGGAATGCGCTGTGTGCGTGCAGACGGTGGGGGTGGAGGCGGTGCGCCTGCGCGTGAAAGGCGTAATTGTGAATTTTTTGCGACAAAGTCCGTGAAAACATTTCCGAAAAGAGTGAGGTGTGTTATGATAAACCTATAAGAAGATTGCCGTGCCTATGCATATGCATCCCCGTTACGGTGTGCCACAAGCAAGCTATGTTGTGTTCTCATTTTTCGGAAAGGAAGGTGTTCTAAATGCTGTGTTCACAGGACCTGGTATTGTGCAAATTGGCAAAATTGCTTTCGGAGCAAGGGGTGTTTTGGGGGCTTGGCGGGGAAACCATGCTGCGGCTGCGCGGGATTTTGGAAGAATCCAGTCAAATCTGCATTTTCATTGGGACGCAGGAGATGCAAAAGGTCGATGCGCTCTTCATGTCCATCGGCACTGCCTATCAGCGCGAGCTGTCGCCGCATTATGCCTCTCGCTTTTTTCGGCATTACACCATAGAGGGGCAGGATGTCACTGTGGTCAGCGGCTTGGCACTGCATCACCAAGGGTTTTTCTTTACCTATCCGTTTACGTCCGCGGACATTGTTTCTATCCATAAACTGGGAGGTATGCCCATCCCCATGATTGCTGCGGAGGATGCGTATGTGCTGTATCAGATGATGCCGGGCTGTGCGCACTTGGTGCAGCAGATGGAACGGCATTTTGCAGCGTGCGGAATCGAACGCCCCGAACGCTTTGCCCAGCTGCGCCAGCATCCGCTGCCGCCAGCTGTCATTGCATCTATTTTGCGCTGGACGGCGATGGAACTGCGTGCCTAACATAACGATATATCACTAAAAAAGTGCCGCTCTCGCGAGAGAGAGCGGCACTTTTTTTATCGATAATGCCACGTGAAAGCGTCTTTCGGCAAAGTGTTCTGTAGGATTTGGGCAAAAAAGCAGCGGACATTGTCCTCCAGTCCATCCAGTGGACCGTCGTTGTAAAAATAATAATCGTAGTGATAGTGGGAAACGTCATCATCCGCGTGGTTGCCGAGCGGGCCTGTCTGCTCCACTGCCTGCCGCCGGACGAGCAGCGTCTGACAATCTGCACCGACCGCTTGCCGAAAACGTTCGATTTCGGCGGTTTCGCGGATGTGTACGAACAAAATTTCATCTTCGCTTTGTAAAAATGCGGCGTACTGCGCCATGCAGTATTGAAACGACAGGTCGTTCCATTCGGTGAATGCCTGCTTCAGCTGTGATAACAGCCGCCGCGCCGCCGGTGTTTTTTCGCCATCCCACCCCGCGAAGCGCGCAATTTCCAGAATGGGGGTGATGGAGGAGATGTTACGCACACGATAGTCGCGTGCCGCCAGAGCACACAGGGTGTCTTTGCCGACACCGCCGCGTCCGTTGACGATAATAACCCGTTTTTCCAAAAGATTTTCGTTCCTTCCCTGTATTTCGCAAGATGTGCACTTCATTATAGCATAGACTGCGCTGGAAAAAAAGAGGGCAGCGATGAAAAAACCAACAGACGCAGTTAGACGTTGGTGCACATATCCTGATAGGGGAGCAGGATGCGGCGCAGGACATCGTCCAATAAATGCACCACTTCCTCCTGCGAGATAGACTCCTCCTGCAGCAGCCATTTGTGAATGACCGCAATCGTACCTGTGCCGATGAAGCGTGCCATATAATCGCCCATACGCTGGGATGGCGTGTTGTTGAGCGGGTGATACTGCTCGATGACCGCAATCAGCTTATCACTGAAGCTGTCCTCCCCGCTGGTGCGCAGCAGACTGCACACAATTTGGCGATTTTCCAGCAGATAATCGGTGGCGCGGGTCAAAACCGTGTGCAGAGAATGGTTTTTATCCGCGTACACGGTCGCTTCGATGAATTGAGAGCAGGCGGCAATCATTTCGTTTTCTAGCTGCTCGCGCAGGTCATAGACATCCTTATAATGGACATAAAATGTGCCGCGGTTGAGGTCTGCACGCTGGACAAGGTCAGTCACGGTGATGTCCTTGAAGTCCTTTTCCTGCATCAGCTCTGCCATTGCCTGCCGCAGCAGTCGCTTGGTGCGTCGCACGCGGCGGTCTTCGGTTTGTGCCATGCAAATGCCTCCTTCAAAAGAAATTTTTATTGTATTGAACAAAATACATACAGATGTTGAATAACATACAAAACGTTCGCGATTGACGATTGCAACCCGACACCTTACAAGATATACTATAGCACGTACCGTTAACAAACACAATGTATGTTTTCAGAAAGGTTGGTGTTTTTTGGGTGACAAAGCGAAAGCACAGCCCCATTGACGGCATCGTCAACCACCGAAAGGGCATCGAAAAGCTGTTTATCCTGATGGTGCTATGCAGCCTGCTGTGTGCACCGTTTGTCGGGGTCAATTTTGACCTGACCGTGTATCTGCCAGACTATGCGCCCTCCTCACAGGCACTGGACATCATGGAGCAGGAATTTACCTATCCGGGCATGGCGCGCGTGATGCTGACCGATGTGTCGCTGTATGAGGCAAAGGCATATAAAGACCGCATCGCGGCGGTAGACGGCGTGGATTCCGTGCTGTGGTGCGATACAGAAACCAATATTTTGGGGTCGGATGCCTTCATTGATTATACGAATATCGAGGATTACTATCAAGACAACTGCGCCTATATGGACGTGACCTTTGTAGAAAAAGACGCGTCCACCGCCACCCACCGCGCGGTGAACGAAATCCAAACCCTGCTCGGAGAAAAAGGCGTGATTGCCGGCTCGGCGGCATCAGACACCATGCTGGGGCCGACCATCAATGCACAGGTGGCAAAGGTCATGGTGGTGGCACTGTTTGCGATTTATTTGATTTTGACGTTGACCACCACCTCGTGGTTTGAGCCAGTTCTGTTTCTGATGGTGATGTTCATCGCCATCATCATTAACAATGGCACCAACATCTTTTTGGGCACGATTTCTTTTATGACCAATGCGGTGGCATCGGTGCTGCAGCTGGCGATTTCTATGGATTACTCCATCTTTCTGCTGCACAGCTTCACCCATGAAAAGGCAAACGGCATTGAACCCGAACAGGCGATGGCAAACGCTTTGCGTACCTCCTTCGTTTCCATTATGTCCTCGGGCGCAACCACGATTGCCGGATTTTTGGCACTGACGCTGATGGAATTCACCATTGGACGCGATATGGGCTTGGTGCTGGCAAAGGGCATTGTCATCAGCTTGCTGACCGTCATTCTGCTGATGCCTGCGCTGATTCTGCGCTTTCAATCCAAAATCGAAAAAACGGCGCACCGTTCCTTTATGCCGAGCTTCCGCAAGCTAGGCGAAGTGGTGTATAAAGTGCGTGTGCCTGTGTTTGTGCTGATTGCACTCATCGTTCTGCCGAGCTATGTGGGGCAGGGAATGTGTGATTTTACTTATGGAAACGAAGCCATCACCAATTCGGAGGGCACGCAGGTTTATCAAAGCGAACAGCTGATGAACGCCAAGTTCGGCAAAAGCAACATGATGCTGGCACTTGTGCCTGTAGGGGACAATGTGCGCGAAAAAGAGTTGACCGACACCTTGGAAGAACTGCCCTATGTTAAAAATGCAACCTCACTGGCGGGGACGCTGCCAGAGGGGCTGCCAGAGGAATTTCTGCCGTCTAGTTTGACGGAGGATTTGCACTCGGCGCATTGGTCCAGACTGCTCATCAGCGTCAACAGCGGCGGCGAGAGCGAAGCGGCGTTTGCCTATACCGAGGAAGTGCGGCAGACCATTGCCGATGCCTACCCAGATGACCAGACCTATCTCATCGGCACAACCCCCAGCACGCAGGACATTCGCGACATTATCAAGGACGATTATGCACACGTCAATGTGCTGTCATTGCTCGGCGTGGCACTGGTCATTGCGGTGGCGTTCCGCTCGTTGGTGCTGCCCATTGTGGTGCTGATTCCCATTGAAACCGCGGTGTTCATCAATATGGCCATTCCCTATATTATGGGACAGCGGCTGATGTTTTTGGGCTATATCATTTGCAGCTGTGTGCAGCTGGGCGCGACGGTCGATTATTCCATTTTGCTGACGGGTAATTATCTCGATGCCCGCGCGCAGGGCGACCGCAAAGAGGCGGCGATTCGTTCGGTCACCACCAGTGCACTGTCTGTGCTGACATCAGGCATTATTTTGACGCTCATCGGCTATGGGCTGTATTTCTTGACCACGATTGACGCTGTGGCAACCTTGGGCGAGATGATTGGGCGCGGCGCGCTTTTGTCGGTGATTTTGGTGCTGTTTTTGCTGCCGATTTGCTTGATGATTTTTGATAAACTGATAGTCAAGCAGGATTATGCCACCAAAAAACACGCCACGATGAATCGAATTCGTGCAACCAAGCTCATTCGTCCAACGGTGAGTGCACTCAAGACACAGGCACGTGAGCTGCACCGCCAGATACACGAAAACCGCAAGGCAAGGCGGCAGGCATTTTTGCGCAGACTGCGCGGCAAGAAAACCGAAGAACCCGCACCAGAGGCGCAGGAAGTGCAGGAGCCATTGCCGCCCGACCCCATGCCAGCAGAGCAGGCGACACCGCAGACAACACAAGAGCATCTGCTGCCGCCAGACACCATAGATGTGCAGCCGGAACAGGAGGCGCATTCCGATTTGCGCAGACTGCGCGGCAAGAAAACCGAAGAACCCGCACCAGAGGCGGAGGAAGAGCAGGAGCCATTGCCGCCCGACCCCATGCCAGCAGAGCAGGTGACACCGCAGACAACACAAGAGCATCTGCTGCCGCCAGACACCATAGATGTGCAGCCGGAACAGGAGGAGCATTCCGATGAAAAGAAATCTGAAGAGTAAAAATAGCATTGCCGGTTTGCTGGCGGCGGCGTGTCTGATGCAGGCTGTCCCTGCGGCACAAGCGGCACCCCCCGCGGTGGAAACCGATGAGGCGGTGTATGTCAATCTGGATTATTATGGTGCGCTGCAGGATATGCGCATCGTCAAGGGCGTCAGCCTCAACGGACAGAACACCTTCACCGACTATGGCGATTATGCCCAGGTGCTCAACATGACCAGCTATGACACCCCAACCGTTGCAGAGGGAAAGGTGACATGGGATTTGCAGAACCCAGACGAGGGACGCTTCTATTATGAATGCATTCCGTCGCAGGCAGAAACCATGCAGCTGCCTTGGACCTTTGACGTGACCTATCGGCTCAATGGTGTGCAGGTGACGGCAGAGGAATGCGCAGGGGCACAGGGTACGGTGGAAATCACCGTGCACGCCACGCCAAACCTCGATGCTGACACGTATTATCAGAACAATATGGCGCTCGTCGTGACGCAGGGCATCGATATGTCGGAAAATCTGTCGATTGATGCACCGGGGGCACAGGTGCAGTCACTCGGCACCTATAAAACCGTGCTGTTCATGGGCTTGCCCGGAGAGGACTGCACCTTTGTCACCCGCATCGGCTCGAATGCTTTCTCATATGCGGGTACATACATGATGATGGCACCGGCAACCGGCGAGCAGGTGGACCGCATTGCAGACCTACGTGAGGCAAAGGATAAACTGGAGGATGCCAGCGATGACCTGCATCAGGGCATGAATTCCATGCTGAACACCGTGCAAAGTATGAAAAGCGGCATTGCATCGGTGCAGTCCGGCGTGTCTGGCTTGGATGCGGCACGGCAGCAGGTACAGGCGGCAGATGCACAGAATGATGCCAACATGGACCAGACCTTGGCGGATTTGCAGACCATGATTGACCAGATGGATGCCAGCCTGCCAGAGATGGAAAACAGCATTCAGACGATGACCGATGCCAACAACACCATGAACAGCATTCTCGATAAACTCATCGAAAGCCAGAGTGATTTGGAGGCATACAAAGAAGATTTGCAAAAGTTGCACGAAAATCTGACAGAGATGATAGAGATGTGCGATGACCTGGCGCAAATGACCTATGACAACGGAGATTATGATTATGTGATGAAGAATGTACAGGGGGCACTGTCGAGCATGGTCAGCTCCAGTACAGCACTGGCGGATTCATTGAGCGATTTGCATGGCAATTTGGAACAGCTTGCCTATGATACGGCGAGCGGGACCTATTCCGGCGATTCCATGACGGCGTTTCTTATCATTATGCAGCAAATGCCCTCGGGGCTATTCAGCCATTTGGAAGACATGATGGATGCCGTGGCACTATTAAGCTCTTCGGCAAAATCCACACTCACATTGGTAGATAGCTATGTGGATACGATAGAGGACCACGCAGACGATCTGTCGGCAACACTCGGCACGCTGAACAAGCTGGTGGTGCAGGCGGAAAGCACGATTGACGTGGTGGATTCCGTGATGGACGATTTGCCGGCGATGCAGGAAACGATGAACACGGGTACGCAGGACATGACCTCGATGCTGCAAAAGAGCATGGATTTGCTCACCTCAACCAAGCAGACCATGGTGTCCACAAACAAAACCATGGTGGAGCTGCGCCAGACCCTGCTCTCTGTGCGGCAGCAGGCAAATGACAGCACCAAACAAACCGTAGACGGCTTGCTCGATGTGCTGCAAAAGGCATTGGATTCCTCGGCAAGCCGTGACATGCAGCAAGCGAGCGACACCATTTATGACACCACCAATGACGAGTTCGATTCGCTCGAGGATGAAACCAATGTGCTGAACATCGACAATTCCCTACAGCTGCAGTCATTCACCTCCAAGGAGAATCCTGCGCCCTCCAGCCTGCAATTTGTGGTGCGTACGGCGGAAATTTCGCCTGAAAGCGTGGAAAAGCAGATTGCGGCAGAGCCAACGACCGAGGACATTGGCGTTTGGGCACGGATTGTAAATATTTTTAAAAAAATAGCAGGGGCAGTGCAGAGTATTTTTGCGGAAGAATAGGCAGGAGCACCACAGTGAGAGAAAAGACGCTGTGGTGCTTTTTTTATAGAATTTGTTAAAAATGTACAGAAAATATTTGCGCTTGGGGAAATAATTTGTTATAATCAAAAAAACAGGATGAAAAAATACAGCATATAAAAACATAAGGGGGTTGTAATGATGGTCGTATTAAATGGGGCAGAGATAGACGTGAGCAAGCTGGAAATGGCAGACATCATTGACAGAGAGGTGCTGCAAAAATTTTTGGATAACTTCGCGATAGGCTTCAACTGTGCGGCGGTGTCTGTGGGCAGAGATGGGCAGGAGTTCACCAGACCGAGCCATTATCGTCCGTTTTGCGCCAATTATGTGCACGCGTCAGATGCGGGGGATGCACGCTGTGCCGCCTGTCATAAGGAGTTTGGGCAGCAGGCAACGGCGCGCAGACGGCCTTATGTCGCGCATTGCCATGCGGGTTTAATCGATTTTGCCGCGCCGATTTTGGTGGAAGGCGAATTGATTGGCACGCTGCTGGGCGGTCAGATTTTGGATAAGCCTGCGGATGAAAACAAAATCCGTCAGGTGGCATCGGAAATCGGTGTCGACCAAGAAGGCTTGGTTTCGGCTTCCCGCAAGGTGGATGTGGTGGAAATGAAAACTGTGGAAGCGGCGGCAGAGGTGCTGTATGTTGTGAGCAATGCACTGGCGCAAAGCGGCTATAATCGCATCAAAACCGATGTGATGGCGCAGGGTCTTGCCAACAATTTTATGCAGATTTCCTCCTCTGTGGAGCGGTTGGCGCAGGATGCACAGTCGATTTCCGGCAATCAGAGTGAGCTTGTTGAACAGATTCATGATGTGGGCACGAATGTCAAGGAAATTGCATCGGTGCTCAAATCCATCACCAAAATTGCAGACCAAACCCGTATTCTGGGCATGAATGCGTCCATCGAAGCGGCACGCTTTGGGATGGAAGGCAGAGCATTTGCAGTGGTGGCGGAGGAAATCCGCAATTTGGCAGACAGCACCAAGGCAACGGTTTCCTCCATTGATACCATCAGTGAAAAAGTGGAAAGCAGCATCCAAAAAACCGTGGACAATGCCAATAATACACTGGAAACCACCTCGCAGCAGTCCGCTTCTATGGAAGAGCTGTCTGCGGCGGTGCAAAATGCGGTCGGTGTGGCGCAGCTGCTGCACAATCTGCATTCCTAATGCACGTTCCCCGATTTTTTGCATTACGGAGAAGCGGTGCGTGTATGTGCGGGTTTATTTGGGTTTCTGGGCAAAAAACACCATATTGACACATGGCTGACACAAAAGAAGTGTAACGTAATACATCATAAACAGAAAGGGGAGTTGAGCAAATGGGTAACATGATTACGTCCGCAGTCGGAAGCAACTATCTTTGGATGCAGCAGCGCACCAATGCATCCGGCACGGCGTCCAACACCAGCACCAATACCGCGGCAACCACTGCAGCATCCGCAGTGACTTCGGAGGAAACGCAGGGTTCGGCAGCTTCCGTAACAAACGGCGTGGATTCTATTGAATTGAGCGCAGCAGCACAGGCATACTTACAGTCCAATGGACAAGCAGCATCCGGCACGGTGAATAGCGTTGTGGGTGCTTCCTATACCGCAAACAGCAGTGCGCTGCTTTCTGCAACGGCAACTACCACCGCAACCGATACCGGCGCGGCGGCAGAAGCGGCACAGGCGGCGTTGGATGCGCTGTCCACCGACACGGCAACCGAGGAAACCGAGGCAGCAGCACCGCCCCCGCCTCCGATGGGTCCGCCACCGAGTGAAACCGCGGTAACCACGCAAGAAACCTCTGCGGAAGCAGTGGCAGCATCCACCGATACCTCCGCCACGGCTTCGACCACCACGGACGAAACCCAAGAGGAGAGCACGGATACCGATTCTGATGACACCAGCACCTCTTCCGTGGGCGGCAGCAAGCCGGCAAAGCCGGCGGGTGGACCACCGCCGACAGAAGAAGAGGACGAGGATGATGACATCGATTTGTCAACCTTGACCGAAGAGGAAATTCAGGAGCTGGTGGCAGAGGGCACCATCACGCAGGCAGAAGCCAGCCAAGAGCTGGAATCTCGTGAAGACGACAGCAGCACCACAGACACGGCAGAGGCTGAAGCGGCAGCATCCGTGATGGATGACGCTTCCTAAGCGAATGCGCAAACGCGTCTTTGTTTTTTAATGACACACGTAAAAAAATCTCGGCTCGTCCGAGATTTTCTTACGTCTGGACCTGTGATATATCGGCAAAATGCATAAAAATACGAAAAAATGTTTGAGATTTTAGATTAACTAGTGACTTTTGTGGAAGATGTGCTATACTAATGGTAACGGCATTTAGAAGCTATATGCATGAGCGGAAATGGGAGAAGAGCTGCCTGTTTCATCGATTCGCTGGGATGCATACGGGTTTTTTTAGAAAGAGAGAGGTTAGGGAAATTTTATGAAGGATATTCGAATCGTCATTGTGGATGACTCTGTTTTCTCCATTGCTTTTATCCGAAATGCGCTGGAAGACAAAGGGTTTGAGGTTGTGGGAGAAGCAGGCTCCTTAGAAGAGGTCAAGGAAGTGGTGCAGGCACAAAAGCCAACCCTTGTGACGATGGACATGACACTGCCTGGAACCGATGGGTTGGAATGCACCCGCGCCATCCATGAAATTGACCCAGAGATTAAGGTCATTGTCATCAGTTCCATGATGGATGATGAAATTGTGCACGAGGCCAAGAAAAACAAGGTGTCTGCCTATATTCAAAAGCCCATCGATGCGGACGAACTGGTGACCACCATCCACCGCGTGATGGCATCGGAGGAGCTGTATGCAGCGCTGCAGGAAGACTATTTTGCGGTGTTCAAAGAGGCACTGATGGACGGGCTGAACCGCATGACCAAAACCCTGCTGACCTATCAAAACGAATATCCTTCGGAAAAAGAATATCCCTCAGAGGGCATGACGGTCATCATTGGCATCATCGGGAAATTCTCTGGCCGTATGCTCATCGATTTGTCCAAGGAAACCGCAGGCAATATTGCAGCGGCGATTTTCCGGCGGGAAGCAAAAAGCAACGAGGAAATTATGGCGGCGATGAGTGAATTCACCAACATCATTGCCGGAAATGCTTGCTCACTGCTCAATCGCAAGGACAAGGCGTTTGGTCTGCGCGTGGCGCCGCCCTCCATCCTGCACGGGGAACAGGTGCTGATTTCTGCCCCCAACTTTAGCACCACCACGGCAATCGCAGACTCTCCATTTGGCAAGCTGCTGCTCAATGCAGGCTTTCAAAGGGGGGATGATGAATGGATGTAAAATATATCAATCCGTTCGTGGAATCCTTTACCATGGTGATGCCGCAGCTGGGCTTTGAAAATGTGCAGCTGGGCACCATGGGCGAGAAAAACAATGAGGTGGAGGTCACCGGCATTGCGGTGATTTTGGGCATTGTGGGGGCGATGCGCGGCAATGTGGTGTATGCCATCGATGTCGAATCGGCAAAGCAAATTGCCTCGGTGATGATGATGGGGATGCCGGTGGAAGAGTTTGACGAAATGGCGAAAAGTGCCCTGTCAGAGCTGACCAATATGCTGACCGCCAACGCCGCAACGGCGTTTTCCAACATTGGCATTGAAATCGATATTTCAACCCCTACCATGCTGCAAGGCAATGAAATGGGGATTAAAATGAGCTCCAATGATATTCTGTGCGTCAGTCTGTTGGCGGATGGCGTGCCGGTGGAAATCAACGTTGCGTTTGAAAAATAAGTCTGCGGCAAAGGAGTTTTTTTCCATGAAAACATTGGTGATATTTTACTCTTTTGAAGGAAATACAAAGTTTATTGCACAGCAAGTGGCAGCAGCCTTGCAGGCGGACACCATGCAGCTGGAAGTGGCGAAGCAATATCCCAAAAAGGGACTGCAAAAGTATCTTTGGGGCGGAAAAAGCGTTTTGCTGGGGGAACAGCCGCCGCTGACCAATCCTATGGCCGACATCAATGCCTATCAAAACATTGTGCTGGGTACGCCGGTTTGGGCGGGGTCATTTGCGCCGCCTGTGCATACCTTTTTGCAGCAGCATACGTTGCACGGCAAGAACGTGGCGCTGTTTGCCTGCCATGGCGGCGGCGGTGCGCAAAAATGCTTTGCCAAAATAAAAGCCTGCATCCCTGACAATACCTTTGTGGGGGAAATGGCATTCTTCGACCCCTTGCAGCATACGCCCGAAGCTGCGGCAAAAAACGCCACAGTATGGGCAGAGCAGCTGTCATTTTAAGGAATACATGAAAAGAGGAAACGCAGTGCTTGCGCTTCCTCTTTTTTGCATAGCAGGTTCTTGATAAAATCAGTAGGCATTTTTATTTTTCTGTGATATACTGTTTGCAAGCAAACAGTATATATCTTATTCATACAAGTTGGTAGGATATGGTGCGCGTGCATCATATCTGGCAGCGCGTGAGGAGGGCAGCATGAGGACAGAACAGGATATGCTTGGGCAAGTGCAAATCCCCAAAAGTGCATATTATGGCATCCATACCGCGCGTGCGATGCAGAATTTTCCCATTACGGGTGTGCCCATCCATGCGGAATTGGTGCACGCGATGGTGACCATCAAAAAAGCTGCCGCAAGCACAAATCGCAGCATTGGGGCACTGGAGGAGGATATTGCACAGGCGATTATTGCGGCGTGTGATGAAATTTTGGACGGGGCACTTGCGGAGCAGTTTGTGGTGGACTGTATGCAGGGCGGCGCGGGTACCTCTGCTAACATGAATGTCAACGAGGTGCTTGCAAACCGCGCCCTTGAGCGGCTGGGCGGCGAAAAGGGAGATTACCAGCGGGTGCATCCGCTCGACCACGTGAATTTGCACCAGTCCACAAATGATGTGTTTCCTACGGCGGTGCGCATTGCGGCGATTCGCAGGCTGAAAACGGTTTCGGAACGGTTTGCGGAGCTGCAGACCGCCTTGCAGGAAAAAGAAGAGGCGTTTGCGGCGATTATCAAGGTCGGCAGAACCCAACTGCAGGATGCTGTGCCGGTGACACTGGGGCAGGAATTTGGCGCGTGGGCACAGGCGGTGGCGCGCGACCGTTGGCGGCTGTATAAAGCGGAAGAACGGCTGCGACAGGTCAACATCGGCGGGACGGCAATCGGCACCGGCAGCAATGCCCCCAAAGCCTATATTTTCACCATGATTGAACGGCTGCGAGAGCTGACTGGTATTGGCTTGGCGCGTGCGGAATTCATGATGGACCCCACACAAAATTGCGATGTGTTCGCTGAGGTTTCCGGACTGCTGAAAGCCGCGGCCATCAACCTTTCCAAAATCGCCAGCGATTTTCGGCTGCTGTCCTCCGGTCCGCGGGCAGGGCTTGGAGAACTGATTTTGCCCGCGGTGCAGGCAGGCTCTTCCATTATGCCAGGGAAGGTGAACCCTGTGATTTGCGAAGCGGTCAATCAAGCGGCGTTCCAAATCATGGCGGATGATTTGGCGATTACACTGGCGGCGCAGTCCGGTCAGCTGGAGCTGAATGCATTCTTGCCGCTGATTGCGAAAAATCTGCTGGAAATGCTGGATTTGCTCGCAAATATTTTGCCTGTATTTATCAAGCGATGTGTGCAGGGCATACAGGCAAATCCAGAAGTTTGTGCACAGCACGTGGAGGAAAGCTGCATTTTGGCAACGGCGCTGACGGGTGTGCTGGGATATGATAAAGCATCTGAAATTGTGAAAATATGCTTGGAAACAGGGGATAGTGTGCGTGAAGTGGTGCGTAAACAGCAGATTTTGGATGAAAAAACCTTGGAACAAATGCTAAAACCCGAAAGTCTGACAACCCCGCGGGCAACGCTTGAAAAGGAGCATAGAAAATGGAGAATATGAACGCCACACCAATGGCGAATCGATTTGCGATTGGACTGTTTGGCAGGCGAAATGCAGGGAAATCCTCGCTCATCAATGCGCTGACGGGGCAGGACATTGCGGTGACCTCCCATGTGGCAGGCACGACAACCGACCCTGTGCACAAGGCGATGGAGCTGCTGCCCATCGGCCCTGTGGTGCTGATTGATACGGCGGGATTGGACGATGAGGGCGACCTTGGAAAGCTGCGCATGGAAAAAACCTATGAGGTGCTGCGCAAGTGCAATTTGGCACTGGTGGTGGTTGATGTCGAAATGGGGTTGACCCGATTTGAACGAGAATTTGCAGCGCAGCTGCTGCGCCGTAAAATTCCAGCGATTTGTGTCATCAATCAATGCGATAAACAAATGCCCGATGCACAAGCACGGCAGGAAATGGAGCAGCTGCTGAAAATTCCAGTGGTTTGTGCGAGTGCAAAAAACGGTGTGGGCATCGATGCGGTCAAAAAGCAAATTATCCAAAATGCCGCATATGAGGACGCAGAACCCGCCTTGGTGGGGGATTTGCTCCATGCAGGCGATGTGGCGGTACTCGTGACACCCATCGACAAAGCTGCACCCAAGGGACGCTTGATTTTGCCGCAGCAGCAGACCATTCGCGACATTATCGAATGCGACGCGGTGGCGATGATTACCAAAGAGCATGAGCTGAAACTGACCTTGGAGCAGCTCAAACAGCCGCCGGCAATCGTCATCACCGATTCACAGGCGTTTTTGAAGGTGTCAGCAGATACGCCGCCCGAAATTCCGATGACCTCGTTTTCCATTTTATTTGCCAGACAAAAGGCGGATTTGGCGGAAATGGTGCGCGGCATCAAGCGCATCGAACAGCTGACAGCCGGGGATAAGGTGCTGATTGTCGAGGGGTGCACGCATCACAGACAGTCGGATGACATCGGCACGGTGAAGATTCCGCGCTGGATTCGCCAGATTGCAGGCGGAGAAATTGAGTTTGAATGGGCGAGCGGTGCACAATATCCCAAGGATATTTCAGAATATGCAGTGATTATTCATTGCGGCGGCTGTATGCTCAACCGCAGAGAAATGCAGTATCGGGTCGAGATGGCGCGGGAACAGGGCGTTTATGTGACCAATTATGGTGTGCTCATTGCGTATGTGATGGGGATTTTGCCGCGGGCACTCAAGCCGTTTCCAGCGGCAAGTCTGGCATTGGAGCAAAACGGATTTTTATAAGAACCGGTATGCATGGACGAAAATTGGGAAACAGGTATCGATTTTTTTGCTAGGAAATCCCCTTGGGGGACTCGGTGCGTTCCAAGATGTTTGAACACCGTCGCGACGTGGGCGTGATGGACAGTGTGGAGCCGGTAGCTGAACATATACACGAGGAAAACATTGCATAGAAAACGCATGAGGCGAACGACTTTCGCCGTCCGCCTCATGCATAAAAGCTTGGTTTAAAATAATAAACACGTATTTGTCAATAAGCAAATACTATCTTCGAGGGATTTTGAAAAACCTTTCCCAAATGCATCCGTTCCCATCTTGGAATACAGTTTCTTACAGCTTCAAGGATTCTTCAACCTGAAACATACTTCTAAATTCAGCGGTACCATCTTCCAGATAGAACATTCCCAATGTGCGACCGCTTTCCGCGCTATAGATATTCTTGAGCATTGGCATTGCCTCTAGTGCAGCCTGTGCGATTGCTGGATTTGAATCGAACACAGCTTTGCCATAATAACGCAAAAAGCCTTTTCCATCGCTGGCGCAAATCTCGATATTGGGGTTTTCCTGTAATTGCCGATAGACCTCCCTATAATAACTAACGTTTTTCTCTGAAAATCTCGCGTTTTCTTAAAATTACGCCAAATTCAAAAGAGCGATTGCGAAGCAGCACTGCATCCAGTGCACCAAATCAGGGAAAATGGGCATGACAACCAAAGCGTCGCTTGTTTTGCGATATTTTGGCGATGGTAACCCACTTTTCCTGCGGCAGCAAACCTCCCATGTCTAACAGGGTCATTGCCCTAAATTCCTTCGTCCTGCCTGCCCGCAGATGGGTGTCAGCGATGCTCCTTTGCCGAGTCCTTGCTCTAATGGTGTAATGATGACTGACTACCTGCTCTTTTGTCTTTGAATTGCTTTGCTACATGACCTGGCTGTGACGCTTCCGGCGAGGTCATTGTGCGGTATTGCCCTTAAGCTGCCATTGCTGCCGGACGGCGAATGTCCCCAAGCAACCGTACTGGATCATAGTCCTCATCTTTGGTCACAAGGGCGAAAAACACCCGAATCAGCTTGCAGCATAGCGCAATGAGCGATTGCTTTTTCTTCAGTGGATTGTCTTTGCGGCTCGTGTAGTATCCGTGGATTTCCCTAAATTCTTGATTTGTTGCTACCAGCGGCAGAATGGCGCGGAATAGTAGTGCCCGCAGGCGATGCCTGCCACGTTTGCTGATCCCGCTTTGCCCCCGGTGTTTACCGGAACTGTTTTCACGAATCGCGAGTCCGGCCAGTTTCTGAATCTGTTTTGGAGACTGGAAACGTCCCAAATCTCCAACCTCGGCAAAGAAACCAGCGATGGTGAGTAGTCCCACGCCCTTAATTGCGAGCAGTTTCAGTACCGACGGAATTTGCACGCATAGCTCTTCTACAAGCGCCATAACGCTGTCATATTGCGTATGCTTGGCATGATAGTCCTCCAGAAGCAACCGAATTTCCATGCGGGCGGCATTGCTACCCTCGGTGCAGCCCATGCTGTGTTTTGCCGCTTCGTACAGAGTCTGCGCTCTTTTCATTCCAACGGCCCGCAGCTTGTTTTTGCGCCATATCTGGTTGATTCCTTCTGCTCCTGTCTTGACGACATCTGCTGGCAATGGCATATTGCCTAGCACCAATAGGCTACTCTGTGCTTTGAAATCCCCAAACACCTCGTGATATTCAGGAAAGTAAATCTTGAGCCATCGCAGAATTCGGTTCTGGATTGACACCAGTTCCCGCACGATCCGCTCACGGCAGTTCATAGCGATACGCAGCTCCGCATACACCCCTTCCGGAATATATGGAACGTTATATCTTCCATCGATGACCAACTTGGCGATGGTTTTGGGGTCTTTGCTGTCTGTCTTGCTCGGATGATTATCATCCAGCTCCTTGCATTGCTTGACGTGATATGGATTGACCAGTACGAGCCGGATGTCTTGATTCTTCAGATATGACGCCAGGCTAAACCAGTAATGCCCTGTAGGCTCTGCGCCTACCATAATGTTGCTCTGTGTGGTCTCTCCAGACAAGCTTTTCATCCATGCCTGAAACTGTCCGAACCCTTCTCCATTGTTTGCGAAGCGAAACACACGACCCAGTTCCACGCCTCGCCAGTTAAATGCCCTGGCATAATGCGTTTCGCTGCCGATGTCCACTCCGATGACCATTGTCTCTGCTGTAACTTGACTTAACTTCTCATTTTGGGTAAAATTCATTTTGACGACCTCCGTTGTTTTTGAGTTGGGATTTCATCTGGCCAGATTTCATCCTCTCTATCCTAACCGGAGGTTGTCTTTTTTGCAATTCCCGTTTTTACCCCTTACAGGAATGCTCCTTAAATGTACCTGCACCAAAATAAATCTTGCCCTCATATGCCATTTTGAACGAAAAAGGGCGGCATTTGGGCTGATTGCCGTCTACCGTGGTCACATAAAAAATCTGTGCCTTATCCAAGTATTCCAATACTTTTTCCATGTTTGTCATCATTTTTTCTCCTCATGCATTTCATTTGACAATCGCCAGTAAGTAAATTATACGATATATCAGAATGAAATCAAGTACGCAGTTTGGCCTGACATAGTTAGACGCAACTTACCGAAAGGATACCATGATTGAAAATAAGTACAAAAACTGTCCCGTGCACCAAGGGCTTTCTATTTTTGAAGGCAAATGGAATGCTGTTGTGTTGTTTGAACTCATCTTCCAATCACCCTTGCGTTTTGGACAGCTGCGCAAGGCATTGCCCAGCATCTCCAACACCATGCTCGCCTCTACCTTAAAAGGACTGGAGGCACTGGGGCTTGTAGAACGCAAGCAGTTTAATGAGATACCACCTCACGTGGAATATTCTCTGAGCGAAAGCGGAAAACAACTGATTCCTATTTTTGAATCGCTTGGCGAATGGAGCACGCAGCATCTCAAGCCATAACCACTCTATCGATGCACGCCATATCCGCGAAGCATCTTTTTTGCAAATCTTTTAGGTTGTGAGGTTGTCCAATGCCCATCCATAGCGTATACTGTAAAGGATAGGAAAACGCTTGCGCAGTCCACCGCCGATGACAGGTATATATGAGGTGAAAATGCGATGTATGATGAATTAACCGCGGTTGATATACAAAAAATGCAGGAAGAAATCGACCATCGGGTGCAGGTTTTGCGTCCGCAGATTTTAGAGGATGTCAAGACCGCGCGTGCCTTTGGCGATTTGAGTGAAAATTTCGAATATAAGGCAGCAAAGCGGGAAAAAAACCGCAATGACAGCCGTATTCGCTATCTGGAAAACATGATAAAAACCGCAAAAGTCATAGAGGTGGCATCCAAAGCGGGTGAAATCGGTTTGTTTGACAAGGTAGAGCTTTATTTTGAAGAAGAGGATGAAACCCAAACCATCCAAATTGTCACCACGCTGCGCCAAAATTCGCTCAATGGCTTGATTAGCAAGGAATCTCCGCTCGGCAAAGCAGTGATGGGACATCGCGTGGGGGAACGGGTTTGTGTGCAGGTCAATGCCACATATCAGTATGATGTGCTCATCCGTTCGGTGGAAACCGGCACAGATGATGCTTCCTTGCCCATTAGTGCCTATTGAGCACCTGTATTCGCGCAAAGGATGAAAGAAAAACGCACACGATGTGTGACGATAGGAGGCATTTTTTTGAAACAGTTTGATTTAGTGATTGTAGGCAGCGGTGCAGGATTGATGGTGATGGAGGCTGCACTGAGCAAAGGTTTGCGCTGTGCCATCATTGAAAAAGCCAAATTTGGTGGCACTTGCTTGACAAAAGGCTGTATCCCCTCCAAAATGTTGGTATATCCTGCCGATTTCATACGCGAAGCGCAAGCGTCTGCACGCATTGGCATCACGGTGGGTACACCTTCCTTTGATTGGGATAAGATTTCCAACCGAATGTGGGAGCAAATCAATTTTCACCAAAAGATTGAAAAAAATCTGCTGCATACCCCCAATTTAACCATCTATAAAGGGGTTGGTGCATTTGTTGGTGCAAACAGTATGGTGGTTTCATGTGAAGGCAAGCCGGACGAAACCCTTACGGCAGATAAATTTATCATTGCAGCAGGTGCCCGAACCTTCGTACCACCTGTGGATGGCTTAGAACGCGCAGGATATGTGACCTCCGAAACCTTTTTTGGCGAAAAATTTCCGAAAAAGCCGTGGAAGAGCCTTGCAATTTTGGGTTCCGGTACAATCAGTGCCGAGTTTGCACATATTTTCTCTGCATTTGGCACAAAAGTCACCATTATTGCACGGTCAGAACGCATTTTAACCAAGGAAGAAGCGGAAATTTCAGAATTTGTCGGCAAGCAATTCGTGGAAAACGGCATCGATTTGCGGACAAACAGCGCAGTGCTTGCGGTGTCCACCGATGGCACAACCAAATATATCACCACAGAAAATAAAATCACCAAACAGCAGACCGTTGTGGAATGTGAAGAAATTTTTGTGGCTTCCGGTGTGCAGTCCAATGGGGATTTGCTGGCATTGGAGCAGGCAGGTGTGGCAGTGGACAAGCACGGCTGGATTGTCACCAATGCCTATTTGGAAACCTCCAATCCACATATTTGGGCGTTGGGTGATATTAACGGCAAATATCAATTACGGCACAAAGCAAACTATGAAGCACAGATTTTGGTGCAAAATCTGTTTGGTGAGGAATCCAAAAAAGAGGTGCGCTATGATGCCGTTCCCTGGACGGTTTTCACCCATCCGCAGGTGGCGCACTTGGGTATGACCGAGCGAGAGGTGCAGGAACAGGGCATTCCCTATAAAATGGCGCGCAATTATTATTCTGAAGTTGTGGGCGGCAGAGCCATGGGGTATCACAAGGAAGATGCTGACAACGGCTTTGTAAAAATGATTATCGGCGAAAACAAAAAAATTCTCGGCGTCCATATTGTAGGACCACAGGCCGCCGTGCTGCTGCAGCCGTTTGTTTATCTCATCAACGCCGGATACCAGTGCAAAAAGCACGCGCAGTCCTTGCACGAAAACGAGATTGACGCGCTTCGTATGATGTGTCCCAATCTTGGCACATATGCACCCATCAATGATTCCATGGTAATTCATCCATCCCTCAGCGAACTGACCGCATGGGTGTTTGAAAAATTGGGCTGAAGCAGCTCCTCCCGCTTGCATTGTTGCCGTCAAAAAAAAAGCAAACACCTCGAAAAAGTGGTAAAACCAACGATTTCGAGGTGTTTTCATTTGGTGCAGATGGGGGGACTTGAACCCCCACGTCCTTGCGAACACTAGCACCTGAAGCTAGCGCGTCTGCCATTCCGCCACATCTGCATATTCACTTTTTCGCTGATGTTTTTTGGTGCGAGTGACGGGACTTGAACCCGTACGCCATATAGCACACGCCCCTCAAACGTGCCTGTCTACCAGTTCCAGCACACTCGCAAAGTTCTTTTTTCGCGTTGCTCTTGAATCAGCTTCTTTATTATATCAAGCACATATGCATTTGTCAACAAAAAAATAAAAGTTTAAAAAAAATATAATCCTCTCGTTTATACATACAGGTGCTTGGCCTATTGACAAGCGGTAAGCTGCCTGCTATATTAATAATTAGCATGCTAACAGTTTGCATGACAGAAGAAGACAAACAGAAGGGACGCATTTTTTATGGACAACAGCTTTCACTATCAACTGATGCTTGTGCACGCACTGTTTCGCGCGCGTGTGATGGAGCACTTGGCAGATGCCGGTCTTTCTCCCGGGCAACCCAAAATTCTGGATTATCTGCGTCGACATGATGGCAGTATGCAGAAGGAAATTGCGTATGCGTGTCAAATTGAGCCGGCAACCATGACCGGTCTTTTGCGCAGAATGGAAGAAAAAGGACTGCTTACGCGGCAGATACGTCCGGAAAACCGCCGCACCTGCTACATTTCCTTAACTGCGCGCGGGCGGGAGAAATGCAAACGGGTCGAACAAACCTTTTTGGCATTGGAAGAGAGCGTTTTCACCGGAATTTCTGCGCAGGAGCGCACCCAATTCCAAAACACACTCACCAAAATTTGCGCAAATATGACGGACATAAGAGGGCTGCAATGAACACCATCGAACGATTCAAACGCTATGTCGTTTTTTTACTGGGTCTTTTTTTCTGTGCTTTTGGCATTAGCTTTGTCACCAAAGCCAGCTTGGGCACATCACCGATTTCCAGCATCACCTACACCTTAAGCCTTGCCTATACGCCGACATTGGGACAATTTACATTGTATATGAGCATTGTACTCATCATTTTGCAGCTTTTGATGCTGCGCAAAGCGTTTCCAAAGGAATATCTGCTGCAAATTCCGCTATCTTTTCTGTTTTCCTATTTTATTGACTTGACCATGCAGCTGCTCGCTGCCATCGCCCTGCACACCTATCTTGCCAAGGTGCTGTTTTTGCTGATTGGATGCGTGATTTTGGGGGTGGGCATCTTCTTAGAGGTGCTTGCGGATGTGGTGATGCTGCCAGGGGAATCCTTCGTGAAGGTGGTGTCTGACACCTTTCACACCGATTTTGGGCACACAAAAGTAGCATTTGACTCCTCTATGACCATCATCGCAACCATTATGGGTCTTCTTCTGCTGCACAAGCTGGCAGGCGTGCGGGAGGGCACGGTTGTGGCGTCTGTGCTGATTGGCTCCACGGCACGGTTTTGCATACAGCGGTTTGGCTTTGTGCGCACATATCTCTTTCAGCCGCTGCATCACCCCAAAAAGCCATGTCCGCAGACAGACCGCGTTTCCTTATAAGAAGCCGTATTCATAACGGTGAACAGGCATATCTTTTCCGCGATGTGGCGTTAAAACTCCTTGGAATACACAAAGTCCCCTAGGTGATTTTCTACCAGTAAGCGATGCATCAAACAATTTTGTGTGAATTGTGCGGTGTTGCCCTAGCAAAAAATCTATACCCATTTCTACCATTCTCGTTTATGAATACAACTTCTAAGAAGAACCGCCCAAGCTGCCGCGTTCGGAAAGGATTTCCTACGCAGCGCTTGGGCGGTTCTTTTCGCAGTATGGTACTAGAACTGCTCTGCAAGGTCTGTTTTTTGCAAAATCTCCACGAAAACATCCACAATATCCGGTGCAAATTGTGTGCCTGCATGGCGCAGTAATTCTTGCATGGCAGCTTCTTTGGACAACGCCGTGTGATATACCCGTTCGTGGGTCATGGCATCAAAGGCATCTGCCACAGAAAGAATGCGACAGCAAAGTGGGATTTCTTCCCCTCGCAAGCCTTTGGGATAGCCAGTGCCATCCCACCGCTCATGATGTGCCAAAATATATTCAGACACCACGGACAATTCCGGCGTATTCTGCGTGATACGATAGCCGATTTCAGAATGCTTCTGCAGTTCGCTGCGTTCCTGCACCGAAAGAGGCTCTTTTTTGCACAAAAGCGCCGCAGAAACGCCAACCTTCCCAATATCATGCAATACGGAAAAGAGCGACAATTCATTCTTCATTTTATCACTTAACTGCATTTTTTGGGCGATTGCCTTGCAGGATGCGGCAATTCGTCTGGAATGCGCTTCGGTTTCCATGCTTTTTTCATGGAGGGTGGACAGTAGGGTGTTGATGATAGTGGTGCGAAAGGTTCGGCTTTCCAGCAATTTTTGGCGATACATCAACTCTTCTGCCTCTCGAATGACATCCCGCATATCCTGCGCAGGTCGCTTGCGTGCCGCGCAACCCAACGAAACGCTCACCTGCAAGGGACCCACGGTGTGCTTTTGAAAATTTGCTTTCAGCCGCTGTACCAGCGCATCTGCCTGTGCCTGTGTGGTGTGCCGCAGCAGCACTAAAAACTCATCACCGCCCCAGCGGGCAACCATGTGCTGGCGACCGCAGGTTTCCAACAGAATTTGTGCCACGTGCTGGAGCAATGCATCGCCTGTTTCATGTCCGAAAACATCATTCGTGATTTTCAAACCGTTGACATCCCCCATGATGACGGCAATCGCCATATCCGTTTTTTGTGACACATGATTGATTTCTGCTTCTGCAAAGCGGCGGTTATAAATGCCGGTCAGGGCATCGTGATAGCTGAGGAATAAAATTTCCTTTTGCTGCGCCTTTTCAAAGCGGACATCACGAAACACCATCACGACACCGAACATTTTGCCGTTTTCATTTTTGATGGGAGCGGCACTGTCCGCAATGGTGATTTTTTCACCGCAGCGGTTGCATAAAATGGTGTTGTTTTCCAGACCAGTCAGTTCTTCGGTCAGCAGCACGGTTTCTACCGGATTTTTGGCAGGCTGTCCGGTTTCCTCATTCTGCAGAATGAAAATCTCCGAAAACGGCTTGCCGATTGCCTCTTGGTTGCGCCAGCCTGTCATGTTTTCTGCGGCATGGTTGAGCGAGGTAATGTTGCCAACGGTATCGGTGGTTAAAACGCCATCTCCTATGGATTTTAGGGTGGTGTGCAGCAGCTCTTTTTCTTGAAACAGCACCTTTCGATAATTTTCTCGGTCGGTAACGTCAAAGATAATCGAAAATAGCTTTGCACTGTTCTTGTCTGCAATGGGGCAGGAATAGACCTCTACAATGCGGATTTCCCCGCTGCACAAGCGGTGCGGAAAGATGAAATGTGCGCGCTTCTCTTCGACCGCAATTTGCCGCTGCTTCTGCACCTCTTCTTCCGGCAGGGTATTGATGTTTTGGATATTCAGCCGCAGTAAATCGGATTTTTCATAGCCATAAAAGGCACAAGCCGCAGGATTGGCGTCTAAAATCTGACCGGTATGGGGGTCTATGATGAGCATATTGGCGATGTGGTCATGAAACATGGACTGCAAACGCTCCTGCAAAACCTGATGGTGCTCCTCCAGCTGCTTATATTGCGTGATGTCCTTGCGAGAAGCGATGAGGTATTGTCGCCCGGCTTTTTGGGCAACCGAAAGGCTGGTCAAAAAAACATAGGACTTTCCGCCCAGGTTAAAATTTTCCTCAAAAATCAGGGTGTGATTTTTCAAAATAGCCTGCATATAGAGGTTGGTGAGTCGTTCGCCAGTGGCGTGCCCCCAAACCTCATGCGGTGTTTTTCCGCTGATTTCTCGGCTGTGCAGGCCTGTGATGCGTTCGTGTGCCGCATTGAAGCTGATATAGTAAAACGCGCCATCTTTATATTCTGCCAGAAACATACCATCTTGTGTGCTGTTGAAAATAAAGTCCAAATTGGATTTTGCTTCCTCCAGCGCCTGCTTTTGCAGCAGCAGCGCACTGGTTTCATCGCGTGGAAGAGGATGGCATACCAGTGCAAAAACGGCATTCTCCAGCAGGAAGGCATGGAGCTGCACATATCCTGCTTGGCTTTGCAGGTGCACCTGCTGCGGTGCTTCTTGCAGCTTCTCATACAAAATATGCGGGTTGAAGTTTAATTTTTCCCAAAAATCGGATGCGCTTTTGCCCAGCCAATCGGATGCCTGTATGGCAAACTGCTGCTCAAAACTACGGTTCATTTCCAAAAAGACGCTGTCAATCATCTGGCCTTCCTGATTGCATATCACCTGATTGTATGCACATGCGTAAGGCATCAAACGCACCATTTGTTCGGCATAGCTTTCCAACATAGCTAATCATCCTTCCTCGCAGTCATCCCTATGACCCGTGCAAATGTTCTCTATCTCAAAAAAAGCGTCCAAGCTGATGTATGTGCAATCCAAACAGCATCCTTGGATATAGATGCTGGCGTTGTCTGCGCAAACCGAGCACGGCATTCCATTGCAGTGCTATTAAACTTAGTTTATCCCAAAGTGCACCAAAGTACAAGAGCAAAGCGACATTTCACTGTATTTTTTTACAAAAAACGACGAAATGCACAAGATGCGCCTGTATTGTTTTGTTTTCAAAAGTTCCATCCCTGCACAGGCTGCAGGGATTTGGCATAGAATGAAGCATCTCTTGAAGGAGAGGTGAACGTAATATGCAATGCTATAACCCATATTGCTGTGGTTATGTAGAAGGGCGCGCGGAAGGCTGCGCCGCGGGCTGCGCACAAGGTCGTGTGCAGGGCTACACACAAGGCTGCCAGCAAGGCTATGTGCAGGGTCTTTCGCAAGGCTGTGCACAAGGGCGCGCACAAGGCTATTCGCAGGGCTGTGCACAGGGCTACCAAAATGGCTATGTCCAAGGGGCTTCTGCGGGCTATGCCAAAGGGGCCTGCTGTGAGCACCGCCGCATTTGTGCGCAGCTGGCGCAGATTTGTAATTGAAGCGATGCAGCAAAAAAACAAGGCGTCATACGAGTTGGTATGACGCCTTGTTTTGCCTGTGTGCTATTTCTGCCCTGCCGCCGATGGTTTCATGGACAGCGCAATGCGCTTTTTCTTTTCATCCACTTCCAACACATACACCGTCACAATATCGCCCACCTTCACCACATCAGACGGATGTTTAATGAAGCGGTCTGCCAGTTGTGAAATGTGCACCAACCCATCTTGGTGCACACCGATGTCCACAAACGCACCGAAATCAATGACATTGCGCACCGTGCCGACCAGCTCCATGCCGCGTTTCAAATCCGAAAGCTGCATCACATCCGAACGCAGCAGCGCAGGCGGCAAGCTGTCGCGCAGGTCACGCCCCGGCTTTTGCAGTTCGCTGATGATGTCACGCAAGGTCGGGATGCCAATGCCGCAGGCATCTGCCGTCTTTTGCTCGCCGCGTTCCTGTATGCGAAGCGGCAGGGTATGAATCCCCTGCAGTGTGACCTCGGCAAGCTGTAGGCCAAGCAGCTCGAGCAAGCGGTTTGCCGCCGCGTAGGATTCCGGATGCACTGAGGTGTTGTCCAAAATGTTTTTGCCGCCGGGAATGCGCAAAAATCCGGCGCACTGCTCATATGCTTTGGGCCCCAGTCGCGGCACTTTTTTCAGCTCGGTGCGGCTTTGGAAGGCACCGTTTTCATCGCGATAGGCGACCACATTTTTTGCAACCGTTTCATTGAGTCCGGAAATATAGGTCAGCAGAGAAGCCGATGCGGTATTCAAATCCACACCCACACTGTTGACGCAGTCCTCCACCACGCCGCCCAATGCCATGTCCAGCCTTGCGGGAGGCATATCGTGCTGATATTGTCCGATGCCGATGGCTTTTGGGTCGATTTTTACAAGCTCTGCCAAGGGGTCCTGCAAGCGGCGCGCTATCGAAACCGCACTGCGCAACGATACATCAAACGTTGGAAATTCTGCCGCCGCCAGCTTGGATGCCGAATAGACCGATGCACCCGCTTCGCTGACCACCATATAACTGACGGGGGTGTCCAGTTCTCGAATCAAATCCGCCACAAAGATTTCCGATTCCTTGGAGGCGGTTCCGTTGCCGATGGAAATCACGCGTACACCATGCTTGGTAATCAAGCGCTTCAGGTCTTTTTTTGCATCTTCAATGCGATTATGTGGCGGTGTGGGATAAATCACAGTGGTATCAAGCACTTTTCCAGTCGAATCCACCACCGCAATTTTACATCCTGTCCGATAGGCAGGGTCAAGCCCTAAAATGACTTGGTTTTTGACGGGCGGCTGTAACAGCAGCGGCTTTAGATTGACTGCAAACATGGAAATCGCCTGCTCTGCCGCCTTTTGGGTCAGTTCTGCACGAATTTCTCGCTCAACCGCAGGAAACACCAGTCGTTTCCATGCATCTGCAATGGCTTCCTGCACGCAAATGGTTGTCACACTGCCAGCGCGCACAAACTGCTGCTGCAAAATGGATAACGCCGCGTCCTCATCCGCCACCAGCTTGATTTTCAGATAGCCCTCCTGTTCGCCGCGGTCCATCGCCAGAATGCGATGGCTGGGCAGCTTGTGAATCGGCTCGGTATAGTCATAATACATCTGATAGACCGAATCCTCTTCCTTGGCGGCGCGAGAGGATGCAGAACCGGTTTTCCAGATGCTTTCGCGCAGCTTTTTGCGACAGGTGGCATCATCGGACACGGTTTCTGCAAGAATATCCTTTGCGCCTGCAATCGCATCTTCCCAGCTGAAAACCTCCTTTTCTGCGTTGACAAACGGCAGCGCGAGGTCGGTCAGTGTGGCTTGCTGTGGCAGCTGCTGCAGTAAAATGTCCGCCAAAGGCTGCAGCCCTTTTTCCTGCGCGATGGTCGCACGGGTGCGGCGTTTTGGGCGATAGGGGCGATATAGGTCTTCGATTTCTGCGAGTGTTTTGGCGTTTCCAATCGCTTCCGAAAGTGCTTGTGTCATTTTTTCCTGTGCCGTGATGGTTTCCACAACCTCAGCTTTTCGCTTTTCCAAATTGCGGATATATTGCAGTCGGTCGAACAACTCACGCAGCACTTGGTCATCACAGGAGCCGGTCAGCTCCTTGCGATAGCGTGCAATGAATGGAATGGTGTTGCCGTCATCAATCAGTGCGACGATATTTTCCGCATGGGTCTGTGTCAACTGGAATTCTTTTGCAAGTTCCAATGCGATATTCATATAGTACCTCTTTAAAGTTTGCAAATTTTTGCTTGTTGTCTATCAGTATACCATATTATGTACGCCTGTGCAGGGGAAAGGGCGGATTTTTTTGTGCGCTGTATGACACAGCCCCTTTCTTTTACCTAAGCTGAAAACATTATACCGCAGCGGCGAGCGGAAGTTGAAGACCCGAATCTGCTTTTGATGCCGCTCGTGGTATAATTTTAAAATAGCGGTATAATAGCCGTTTGCGGCTATTATACCGTATTCATTAATTCTGCTACCGTTTCCTTTTCAGAAAGACGATAGATTTTACTTCCCCGACCTATTCTGCATAGAGAGTGTGTGAAAAGTAAGAAATGGGTTTATTTATGTTTCCGCAATTCAGATTTTGACCTTTTGCAGCAACTGCGCGGTCTTAGTAATTGCGGTGACGGTATCCATTGTATGGTCTTCGTTTTCGATCGACAATACGCCGTCATAACACCATGAGCAATGACCTTCTCCGAATCGGATTGGTAAATCACGCTGGAGAAGCGCCCTTGCTGGCAGTACGCTACAAGGAAAAAGATAATTCTCGCATCACCGTGTTAGAGTTCGAGGCTGGGGGCATCCCACGGTATGAGTGGGAGGACAAGCAGGCTAAGTTTTGAAAGCATCCAGAATGATGTATCTGCTATTAAGCAGAAAGTGGACACGCTGAACTAATACACAAAAGAATAGACCTGCTGTTACTGTCAGCAGGTCTATATTACTTAATTCATTTTAATTTTATTCTTTGTCTTTTTCTGAAATTGTGCAAGCGGTGAAATCTCATCGAAGCCAGCGACAATATCAGAATTGTAAATCTGGCAATAATGTTTCGTCATGTCGAGCGTTGAATGTCCTAAGAGTTTTTGAAGCATAAAAGCATTGCCGCCGCAGTCTACAAGGTATTTACGTGCAAAGGTATGATGGAAAGCATGAATACTTGTTTTTTCAACGCCGCGCCGCTCATTGTATTTTTTAATAGTACAGCGTAAACCGTTTTCTGTCATTTGTGCGCCCGCTTCATTCGGGAATAGGCAGTCTGTTTGTTCGCCGCCACGGATTTTCATATATTCTTTGAGCACTGCAACCATAGCAGTAGAGAGGGGCAGGACTTGCACGCGCCGTGATTTGTTGTGCCGCAGTGTTATCATTTTGCCAGATAGGTCTACATCTTTGATTTGAATGTTTCTAATAGAGGATGCGCGGCATCCGTTATTAACTAACAGATTGATGATCGCCCAGTCGCGGTATTCAGTGAACTTGCATTTGTTCATGTTCGGCTTTTTCAAGAGCGCTTCTAATTCATCATCCGTATATGTTTCTTTTACTGTTTCGACCTCTTTATATTTCTGTAAGGTTACGGTTGTCAGTCCCTCATCTCTGCACCAACCAAGGAACACTCTGAATATACGGACGTAAGTTGCAATGGTATTGGGACTGATCGGTCTAGCTTGATTGCACAAGGATATAATCATCTGATCTAGATGTTGCTTGTTAAGATCTGCTATAGGCATAGACAAATCTAAATGACGCGAAAGGGACTTGAATTGACCGTGGTACGACATTGCTGTTTTGTCTGAAACACCCAGCACTTTTCGTTGAATTATAAACTTCTCGATGGTTTCCGCAATGGAGCGGTTTTCAAGTGATTTCATTGTGATTTTAGCCATGATTTTGCACCTCTTGATTCGTTAAAATTACACATAAAATCAAGCGTGCGAATACGAAAATCACCATTTCTTTAATCTGTACTTTTTGTTACTATGAAACCAAAAAAAGAGATAAAGCACACATTTCTGTGAACCTTATCTCTTAGATGGTCCGAGTGACAGGACTTGAACCTGCGGCCTCTTGACCCCCAGTCAAGCACGCTACCAACTGCGCCACACCCGGTTTTAATGCTTATTTATTATAGCAAGCTATTATTCGATTGTCAATATCTTTTTCGTTGAAAAGAAAACGTGAAAAGTAAGATAATAAATGCGAAAGAGTATTATACCTCTGACGCATTTATTTTTTTATCTAAAACTGTAGAAAGTGCCTGAATTATGTAGGTTCTATAACATCGTTATCAAGATGCTGTATTCAGACAATGGACAGCATAACAAGCCCCATTTTCACGCATACTATGCAGAATATGAGGCATCCGTGGGTGTGGACGGTGAGTTGTTGGCGGGCAGCCTTCCGATAAAGCATCTGAAACTTGTGCAGGCATGGGCAGCGATTTATGAAGAAGAACTGTATGCGGTTTAGAATATTGATATAGCGCCGGAAGCACTCTACAAGGGCGGCGTAACGGTAGGGGTGGAAAGTGCTTGAAGCCATAAGCTACATGGCATAGCAAAGCGGGAGCAGCCCCACAATGGAATTGCTCCCGCTCGTTTTCTATACCATTTATTTTACCATTTACACACAGTCCCTTTCTTTGCAGATTTATCTTGACAAAAGCATAGAACTATGATATTGTAATATAACTATCGTATTCTTATTGAAAGTCTATATGCGGGTATGGCGGAATTGGCAGACGCGCCAGATTTAGGTTCTGGTATCTCCGATGTGCAGGTTCAAGTCCTGTTACCCGCACCAAGCTAAAACACCTCGAAATCGTTGTTTATTGCAACTTTTTCGAGGTGTTTGTTTTTTCTGACGACAACTTGACGACAAAAGTACAAAATAAACAAAAGCCCAGTACCACAGCGGATACTGGGCTTTTCAATGGTAGAATCCGTTGAGGAGCTATTTTTTTAGCAAAAACACATTACTGGTGCTTTCTGGTACAACCCTGCTATTCAGTAGGTATGTACCGAAACTTCTATTCAGAAGTTTCCTCAAGGTTTTAACAGTGGAAATGTTGTTAAAATAAAAAATCGTGTATGCGCACAACCACATACACGATCTCTCAACGGGCGAACCGATGAACATATTAAATTTTGTCGGAGCGCCCCCTCTGTCAGTGGGAAGTTGAGAGATTTACGGCACCTTGACAAAATAATATTCTCCTCAGAGTAACGGAGAAGTAGCAGGCCGGACACAATGTGCGCCAAGACATCAGCTAAGCTGACCGAGCGATAAAACATATTGTTTCGCGAAACCAAAATCCCGCACTCAATAATGACACTCGTGGACCAATAGAAAACCCTTAAGTGAGGGCGGCGCCGGATCGGAACCGGTGATTTCTGTGAAGTACGTATGAACGACTTCCTGGAGATAGCGCACTAGAGAAAAACTCATTGTGCGGCTTTGAGGAACAAAGGGAGCAAAAGCCCTTATGCTAGATATTTTATGATGCTCCGCCTTTTCTGTAAAGGGGAGGCGGAGCATCTTTCTTATAGCTATAACACAAACTAATATACACTGTCAGTTTGAATAAACAGTGCATATCACAAAAACTCAACATCTTTCATTTGAGTTTTTGTGATATTATGGTGGGAGGTGATGGATTCGAACCATCGAAGTCATAGACAACAGATTTACAGTCTGTCCCCTTTGGCCACTCGGGAAACCTCCCATATTAAGTTGTTTGGAATGGAGCTGGTGGACGGACTTGAACCCCCGACCTGCTGATTACAAATCAGCTGCTCTACCAACTGAGCTACACCAGCATTTTCTTGCTTTGTTTTCGCTCATTCCCTAGCGACAAGATTTATTATATAGCATATATCGCCCTAAGTCAACACTTTTTTAAAAAAAGATGAAAGAAGTTTTGATTTTCTTTTGAAATGCTTTGTTTTGTTCTGAAATCACAGTGTTTTTTTAAAATTACAGGGTTTTAGATGTGTGATACTGTTTCGGCTTCCGTTATTACTGGTGTCCTTAATACCATTTATCATGCAATACAAATGCACCATTTCATGGAGCAGGGTAGCCAGCACGCTTTCAATCGGTCTGGAATAGATGCTCTGCGCTGATATTGATTTCATGATAGCTGCTTTTTTCATCGTTCCAGACCTTGTTTACTGTAATATAGCCATAGTTTTTGGGACTGCTTTGAATTGTAATGACCGTTTTGGGAAGCTGACTGCTGAAATATACGGAGTTCAGCACTTCAAAAGCATTTTCAAACAGCATACTATCCGATGCCAACACAAAAAAACACCTCCAATTAAACTTTTCAGAAATATCACTGAAATGCTTGATTGGAGCTATAAAAATTAACGTGCACTTGTTAAAATCATAAATATTTAAAGAAACTTTGCCATAAAATCTGCTGGCGTCATTATATCAGGCTTTTCAATTACAATGCGCAAGGAAAGTGCCGACCCTATGGAAGCCTTTATAGATGGTGTTTCAAAGCTATAAATGGTAAAATAAATAGTACAAGCAAAACCGCCTATACCAAAACAGAACTTTTATAAGGGGAAGTACGCCTAAAAACAGAAAAATCCCCTGCAATCATTACGATTACAGGGTTTTCTTATGGTCGAGGTGACAGGATTTGAACCTGCGGCCTCTTCGTCCCGAACGAAGCGCTCTACCAAGCTGAGCCACACCTCGATACAATCATCTGCTCAACGAAGATTATTATATCAAAAGAAAGGTATGCTGTCAACTGTTTTTGTTGAAAAATATCGAAGTGAAAATGAAATTTGCTTTGGATGCACCGATTGCAGCTGTACGGTATAGGATAGACTATTCCATAAAGAGGAGGTGTGCGAACGATGGAGATGCGTATGGAGGAAATGCAGATGATGATGGCGCAAATGCATGCACAAACCTATTCATATGATATGCAGCTTGCGCAATATTTTCAAAAAATCAGCGAGGTTTATGCAGCTATGGCACAAGGGGAACGGAAGATGTATCAGCACTTTTTAGAAAAAAATGGAATGCAGTCAAGGATGAATAAACCCAAAATGCAGCCCATGATGCCAGAGATGATGCCGTGATGCACGCTTTTTCGGTCGCTGGCATAAGATGTAGGGAAGAGGAGGTGATAAAATGCCAAATACTCCCTATAATCCATATCAAGTACCGATGACAGAGGAAACACAAGACATGACACCAATGCTGCCGGTGCCGTGGATGGACCATATGATGCCAGATAATCCATTCGGTCCAATGCAGGACCTTGTGCAAAATCAAACAGATATAGACATTTCTGATGAAACGATTCAAGAGCTGTTTCCAGAACTATATCCCGAGCTCAAGCCGCATATTGAGCATATTGCGCAGCTGCTGCAGAGTCAGGAACTGACGGATAGCCAAATTGATGCCATTGTGGAAGAAATTTTAAAAAACAGCAGCCTATCAAATAATACAGAACCGATGCAGGAGCCAATGGAAACTACCATTGCAACACAGACCAATCCTTGGGGACGATATACCCCCTATCCCTATCCAAACCCCTATCATCGGCGCAGAAGATACTCGAGATATTATTATGATTTATCCTTACAGGATTTGGTGCGGCTGATGCTGGTGCATGAGCTGTGGCGATATTAAAACCTGTATTCATAACGGTGAGTAGGTCAAATAGGCATATCTTTTCCGCTATGCGGCGTTAAAACTCCTTGGAATACACCAAGTATTCCTGCGTCATTTTACCTTGTCTAGCAAAAAAATCTATACCTACTACACCCACTCTCGTTTATGAATACAGTTTCTTAGAAAACTTCATTTTTGAAACCGTTTTATGCGAGGAAGTTTTTATTGAATCATAGGATGTATAGATGATATACTGAATATATTGTGTTGGATAAGAACCTGTTTGATGTTATGCATACAGGTTTTAATTTTTGGAAAAGGAAGTTGGCTATGGAGCTGATAAAAAATAAGATATATCGTGCGGAATTCGTGGACTATACGACAGATGGGGCTGCCATTGCCAAAATTGGGGGAATTCCTGTTTTTGTGCCAGGGGGTGCAGTAGGAGACCAATGTGATATTATGATTCTGAAAGTCAATCGGCGGATGGCTTTTGGGCGGATTCAAAAAATCATCGTTGCCTCGAAGCATCGTATACAACCAGAATGTGTGTATGCAGACCGCTGCGGTGGCTGCTGCTGGCAGCATATCACGTATGCAGAAGAATTGCGTGCGAAACAAAAAAAGGTGCAGGATGCATTGACCCGAATCGGTGGAATTTCGATTGCGGTGGAAGAAATCGTGGGAGGAGAAACGACAACACACTATCGCAATAAAGCACAATATCCTGTGGGTATGCAGCAGGAACAGGCTGTGACAGGATTTTATCGGATACGTAGCCATGATATTGTGCCGATGACACAATGCTTGATTCAATCCCCAAAAGCCGACCAAATTGCGACATTGGTACGTCAATGGATGAACACCTACCATGTTCCGGCATATGATGAACATACAAAGCGGGGTATGATTCGACATGTGTATGTACGCACGGGTACAGCCAGTGGACAAACCCAGCTTTGCTTAGTGGCGGCAACCTTTCAGCTGCCAGCACTACAAGAATTGATTGCATTGTTGACAGAACAAGTGCCATCCTTGGTGAGTATTGTGCTTAACCATAATGCAAAGCCAAATAATAGCATTCTTGGACAAAAAAATAAAACGATTTGGGGCAGTGATACCTTAGAAGATACCCTATGCGGCAATGTGTTTTCACTGTCACCACAGTCCTTTTATCAAGTGAATCATGCGCAGGCAGAAAATTTATATGCCTGTGCGATTGCATTTGCACAACTGGATGGCACACAACGTGTGTTGGAGCTTTATTGCGGCGCAGGTACCATTACACTGGCTATGGCTAAGTATGCAAAACGTGTGATTGGTGTAGAGGTTGTGCCAGAAGCCGTCACCAATGCCCGTGAAAATGCGCAGAGAAATCATATCGAAAATGTGGAGTTTATTTGTGCCGACGCAGGACAGGCGGCAATGATGTTGGCTGCAAATGCAGATGTACCTGATGTGATTGTGGTAGACCCGCCGCGCCGTGGATTGGACGATATGGCGATTTCAGCGATGGTGCAGATGCAGCCAGAAAAAATTGTATATGTGTCATGTGACCCCGCAACACTTGCGCGGGATTGTAAATTGCTGCAGGTGCAGGGGTTTTATGTTGAGAAGTGTCGGGCGTTTGATTTGTTCCCGAGGACGGGGCATGTGGAAGCGATAGTTCTGATGACGCGTAGTGGTTCAGGTACGGAAAAATAGAGTTTGACCACAATATGTTGTGGTTTTGAGCCGATTTTGGGGTCAAAAAACAGTGGGAAAATGACGTTTTTTGACCCCTAAAAAAGGGCGAAAATATAGATGACATTTTGAAATGGGGGATTAAAGTGAGTAGTGAACCAAGCAGTTTTTCTAAATATCTAGTTATATTTGTAGACATTCTTGGAAGCCAGAATAGAAATGATTTTCAAAAAACATATCAAATTAATAAGATATTTCATGAAGAACTTGAAAAAAACAGGCAAAATGATATGTCTCATACTGTCTATTTTAGAAAGATATACACTTTTTCTGATTGTGCTTATATTTTTTATGGTTTTAAAGATGAAGAAACAATATCTGATGAGCGCAAAATCGTGGATCAATTATTTAAAGTGGCATTATGTAATTGCGAGCCTATATTCTTAAGGTTTATCAAAGAAAAAATTCTTTTTAGAGGCGGAGTATCCTACGGCGATGCTTATGTTGATTCGTGCAGGAGTATGTTTTTTGGTGATGCTGTGAATAAAGCTTACAAGTTGGAATCAGAAATAGCCATACATCCTCGTATTGTTATTGATGACTCTATTGCTACTGCAGTTTTGGAAAACATAACATCGGTAAAATATAAAATAGCAGTACAAAACCCCGAGTATATGCTTTATTTGGGATCAGGATTGATACCCAAAATGCCTGAAACGGGTGATGGAATTATTGAGAAAGATATTGATGGAAAATATATCTTTAATTATTTACATTTCCCAGAAAATAATATACTCGCACAAGATTACTATTCATCTTGTGAAGAGTTTATAAAAGAGCTTATAGACTATTGCTCTGAGCAAATAAATGAGAATACACAGTTTAAAATTATTGACAAATACTATTATCTTCTAAGGTTTTCTCAAGCGAAGTTGGATAACTTGTTAAGCCAATTTGAAATTTGATATAAAAAAGTGTTATAGAGAAATATTTAAATTCCGATTTGGTATTTGGTCATGATTTTCTAGCAAAGGAAATCAATAACTATAGAATCTAACGGCAAGTCTTAGGTTGATTTAAAAATCTACAGACTTGCTGTTTTTTATGCCCAAAATCAGAAAGCGAGGAGAACAAGGATGTCGAAATTTTTTATGTATGGCTCAGAGCTTCAAGAACTTGAACACCTAATTATGCTTGTTCCAAATATTTACCAAGAAGAAGTAGGGGTGTTTGCTGTGCAGAGGTTTAGAAATGAAGAAGTACCAAGTAGATTTGAAAAAGATTATGAATACATCAAAGCATATTGCAATTCAAATGTATCCGGTAGAGTCTCGAATAAAATTGCTGGTGGAAACATTAATTATGAAGAGACTATCTGCAGTTGCTTCGATAGATGCGAGTCGCATCATCTGTACGTGCGGGTTGGGGATTTAATCAGGAACCATGATAGGGAACTCTTCTTAAGTCCTAAGCATCGTTCTAGATTCCAAACGGTCTGTCGAATTCAAAATGAAGCGATTGAAAAACGAAACCCATTCTATCTAGCTACATTGTTTTTACAGACCACAGATGGTGCAGCAAAGGATCACATCTACTTAGATCGTTTTTATTTCAAGAAGAAGCAGATTGATGCCTTGCAAAAACAGATGCTGACGCTTATCGAAGATAATGCACGACAAGGGGCTGTCAGCGAAGAGTTTGATGAAGCATACAGAAAGTTATCCGAACAGATAAACGAGTTAAAACAGGCGAAATTACAGGTTGTAAGGGCACAGAAACAGGCTGAAGAACTATGCTGAAAGAGTTGATGAACTGGACAAGGCAATCAAGACCGTAAACCCAGAGGTAAGAGAGTTTGATCATGAGCTTGTGAAAAGACTTATCTATAGCATCAAGGTTCATAAGGGCATGAAAATAATCATACAGTTTCACTCTGGGATTGTTATGACGGAAAGTGTGGATTATTACGAAGACTAATAAATAGGAATAACGAATAAGGAATAATAGCCGTGGCTGCTAAATGGCTGCGGTTTTTTATTTGGATTATTTATTGATGCAATAAAGTCTCTTTGTATAATATCAACATTTGTTATGTATTAAACAGTCAAACAGTTGATCTAATTTATATAACGTCTTTATACAACGTGATCACTCATTGTTTGAATGATTTAATTGACGATATACAATCTAGGTTTTATAATTAATACTATAAAATTTATGATATAGGTGATTGATTATGACGATTTCAGAGCAGATAAAAGTTTTATGTGTTCGATCAAATATTAGTGTTTCAGAGTTAGCGCGAAGAATTGGCACAACTCCGCAGAATTTAAACGCAAAGATGAAAAGGGAGAGCTTTTCAATTGCTGAGCTTGAGAAAATTGCTGAAGCGGTAGGTAGTGAATTTGAACGTTATTTTGTATTAAAAAGGGGAGAGAAAATTTAGTATGTTGAATAAAATGGAAACAATCGGAAATGATAAAATGGATGAAAAATCCACTGGGTCTTATTATACTCCACACGACTTAATAAAATATATGATTTCATTTGTTAGAAAAAAGACAGAAGTAAAAAGAATTCTAGAGCCATCAGCTGGAGATGGTCGGTTTGTTGAAGCCTTATGTAAATTTGGCTATAATATTCATGCAATTGAAATCGATGAAGCTAAGTCGGAATATCTGGAAAAACAAGAATTTAAAAATACAAAAATTACTTCAGCTGATTTTATTAAATATGCACTCACGCATGAGGAGAGCTATGATTTAATTATTGGCAACCCGCCCTATATAAGTAAAAGAAATTTGGAGGAAGCAAGTAGGGAATTGTCATACGAGTTGATGGAGTATTTTAACTTGCCAAATAGTTTGTTTCAAAATCTTTGGGTATCATTCATTTTGGCTTCTATCAAATTACTTTCGCCAAATGGTTCAATTTTTTTCGTTTTGCCTTTTGAGTTTTTGCAAGTTCAATATGCTGAGAAATTAAGAAACTACCTCGAAACAAGATTTAGTTCAATTGAGATTATTACATTTGAAGAAAGGATATTTGATTATATTGAGCAAGATGTTTGCCTTGTTTATTTATCAAATGAGGATAGCGTTGATTCATTTATTAGATATTCAACAATTAAGAATTTGTTGAATACAGAGCCGAATTTTGAGAGTACCATAAAGAGAAATAAACCATTGAGTAAATGGTCAAATTGTATTCTTAATGATATTGAAACCGAAACGCTCAGAAACATATGTGAAGCATATCCAAAAGTTAAAGAGTTTGGGGATATTTCTCCTGGGATAGTAACTGGCGCAAATGACTTTTTCATCCTTAATCAAGACGCAATTAGTAATTTAGGTGCTGTAGAAAACGATTTAAAGATAGTGTCAAAAAGCGCTGATTTGGCAGATAAACTATTGTTTTCTGTCGAAGACTATAATTTGCTTGTTGATGAAAAGAAAAAGGTTAAAATGCTTAATCTAAATGATGTTCAAGAAGACACATTCTCGGCTGAGTTAAAACAATACTTAAAAAGTGGTGAGGATAAAGAAATAAGTGAACGATATAAGTGTTCAAAAAGAAAACGCTGGTATGATGTTCCAATTATAAAAAAGGGAGATGCTTGCTTTTTTAAAAGATATAATATACTGCCACGAATTATTGTTAATGAAGCAAATGTTTTTACGACTGATATTGCATATAATATAAGATTTAATCAAAATTTTGATAAAGAATCATTTGCTTTTTGCTTTTATAACTCATTGACATTAGTGCTATGTGAATATAATGGTCGCTTTTATGGCGGTGGGGTTGGTGAATTAGTTCCAAACGAGTTTAAAGAATTGCACATACCATATTGTAGGGTAAGTAAAGATCAAATAATGACTTTGGATTCGATGTTTAGGCGAAAATGTGATTACCTGGACATAGTTGATTATGTTGATAGCATTGTTTTAAAATTATCAGATCAGCAAAAACATAACTTGCAAAACATGAGAAATCGATATTTAAAAAGAAGATTAAAACAATAGGAGGCTACTGAAGTGGAAGAATTAAAATATATCATTGAAGATAGCACAATTGTTGAGCTATTAGGTATTCAAAACTTTACAAATGATGAGTCTGCAGTGCTTGAATTAGTAAAAAATTCATATGATGCAAGAGCTCCGCTGCTCTCTTTGACATTTGAAGCGAATCAATTGATTATTGAAGATAATGGAACGGGAATGGATGCAAATGACATTAGAAGACATTGGATGCATGTTGGTAAGAGTAATAAAGAATATGAAGTAGTAGATGATAATAATAACATTAGGATATTGGCTGGATCCAAAGGAATAGGTCGGTTTGCACTGTCGAAATTAGGAAGAAATGTTCAAATATTTTCAAAAAAAGCTGATGCAGTGGGAATTGTATGGATAACTGATTGGAATAATTCTTTATTAAATGAAGATGAGACGCTAAAAGAGTGTGGTACTAAAATCATTATTAGCAACTTGAGAGAGAAATGGGGCAAGAGGAAAGTGGAAAATCTTGCTGAGTTTATATCAAAGACGTATAATGACAGCTCAATGAAAATCGAAGTTAAACATCCCGATGTTTTAAAAACGATAAAAAAATATTTTCCAACTCCTAAATTAGGTGGAAATTGTTTGAGTAATATTCAGATAATTTATGATAGCAATAAATGCATAATTACTACCAAAATACAGTCAGATGAATTTCTTGATAACGCATCGAATTATTGCTCTGGTACAAATCTCAAAGAATACAGTGTTGTATCTGATATGATTGACGAGTTAAAGGATTCAAAAGAACTAGATTTATCTGTGGATGCACTTAGGGAAAGCCTATTAAAAATCGGTGATTTCTCTGCTGAGATGTATTTTAACATTAACTCAACTTCAATTGAAATGGAAAAATTTTTATATAAATATTCGAGTTTGCCTGAGCCAATTAAAGGTGGGATAGTTTTATACCGAAATGCGTTCAGTATCTCAGCGTATGAAGGAAAAAAGGACTGGTTAGGGCTAGGTAAACGTTCTCGAAAGTCTCCAGCAGCAGCGTCACATCCAACAGGAGCATGGAGAGTTCGTGAAAACCAATTGGCTGGAAAGGTTGAAATTGATAAGAAGCTGAATTTTGTGTTACAAGATTTATCAAATCGACAGGGACTAGATGAAAACATTTATTATCAAATATTCCTAGAGATTATCTTAACAGGAATAAAAGAATTTGAACGATATCGGCAAAGTATTATTCGACAGATTGACGTAAAGAATAACGTTGAAGAGGACGAAAAGCCTACACCAGTTTCTGATAAAGTCCTTTCAAACCCTGTAACAGTTTCACAATTATCCGCTCAAGAAGCTAGACAGTTAGCCGCTGAGATTAAAACCTATCGAAAAGAAAGTTATGAATTTAAACGTGAGAAAGCTAATGTTGAAGAACGTTATAAGTATGATGTTCGAATTTTAAATGTTTTAGCTACAACTGGGTTAAAAGCATCATCAATTGCTCATGAAATGAGAAATGATCGAAATTCTATTTCCGATAATAGTAGCAACATCATACTTGCACTTAAAGAGTACGATATGTGGGAAGAACTTTTGTCTCCGGATAAAACAGAAAAAGCTTATAAGAATGTTCCTCATTTAATAAAATCAAACAGTGAAGTTAGCAAAAAGATAGTAGCATTTATGGATACAATGCTCTCAGAGGTTGAAAAGAAGCAATTTGAGGCGACTTGGCAAAGTATGTTTGATTTTTTGAATAAAATAAAGAGTGTTTGGGAAAGAGATTACGCTTGGGTTACAATAAATACTCAAATGAGTGAGGACATACGCTTGCTTATGTCAGAAGATATTATACGCGTTGTTTTTGATAATCTTATATTAAATAGTATCCAGCAAAATGAGAATAAAGATCATCTTGAAATTGCCATTAATGCTGTCGAACGAAATAATATGGTGCATTGTATTTATAATGATAATGGTAAAGGGTTAGATAAGAAGTATATCTCAAATCCAAGAAAAATATTAGAAGTACATGAGACTACACGAAAAAACGGACATGGTCTTGGAATGTGGATTGTTAATAACACGATAGTTATGTCTGGCGGAGAAATAACACAGATTAGCGGAAATAATGGTTTTTCAATTGAATTTCTTATTGGAGGTAAAATATAGTGGAAAAGTATAATATATTGTATATTGATGATTCCCCTGAGCAGGGGCTTGGTCGCTACCTTGATAGTGAGTACTCAAATTCTGAATATGAAATAGATTACTCAGAAATTCAATTTATGCCTGAAGACGGATACGAGTGCCTAATTAGAAATCCTAAAGTTCAAGAAGCTAATATAATTTTTATTGACTCTAGATTGTTTGAAAATAGGTCCGTTGCGGCAGGGAAATTCACTGGAGAAGAGTTTAAAATCATTCTCAAAAAATATTATCCTTTTATTGAGGTTATCGTAATTACTCAGAATGAAGCAGATCCAAGTGTTGGCACAATCTCAAAATATGATTCTAATTGTGGCAAAACTAATAGTGAGTACTACGCCGAACTGTTACCAGATTTTATTAATAAGGCTATCGCTAATATCTCGATATATAGACGGCTTGCAGGAAAATTGGAAACTAATACAAGTTGGGAGCGGGCGCTAATTGAAAAAATATTAAATTCTCTAAATGGAATAGGAACTTATGATGAGCTATCAAAAACCGATGTTGACAAGCTTATTTCTACATTTAAAGAAATTCAGGAGAAGATAGATGGCTAATGATTACAGAGCAACAAAATATTGCCCTCCTATCGTGGAATTGAAAGAAAAAAAACAAGGTGTAGCTGATAAAATTAAGACAGCGCACCCAAAAGCAAAAGACATGCACACTTATATCAGGGTAAACGATGATATTTATAAACTAGAATTTATGGAGGCTTATAATTTTAAATGTGCATATTGTGGAGCATCAATTGATTTAATGCCAAAAGAAATGTTTGAAATTGATCATTTTCTTTATGCAAAATCATTTTCAAAGAAATCTGAGGCGGGGTACATTGAAAACCTCGTATTGGCGTGTCACTCGTGCAATCACCAAAAGTCCGATTTCAGCATCCCAGAAGTTGATAGAGAACTACTTCACCCAGATGTTGATAAAATTTTACAAACATTTGAGAGAGATGATCAATACTACATAACTATTGCGACTGATAAAAGTTCCAACGAAACTATAAATGGATTTTATAAATTGTTGGGCCTGGATGGTGAAATCCATAGACTAGATTTCTTGTTGATGAACATGATTGGGTTACAGCGCAGAGTAAAGGATAATGATGAAATCTATTCTGCACTTGGACAGGCTATAGATTTACTAAGAGTTAAAAGGAATATGATGTAATGTGGACGTTAAACATATTCATTTCTTGCAATATGATTATTGCTTTTTTGATAAGAAGCTCCTAAAATGGAGCTTCTTATCTGTGGATTTTTCAGAATAAAGCTCTCAATCATAACGAGTTTGAATATATTATTACTCATAAATTTTATTTACTGGTAATTTTGTAGCAACACCATGGCATACCGAACAAATTTGATACCCTTTCAATCTTAAAAGAGTGACACAGATTTTAAAAAATCGAGTATGAGTAATCTATTTTCGAGAATAATTACTCTCCGACAAAGAACCTATGAGTCCGTATGACATCATTTTAGAGTGGAAGCCATAGTGCTGTTGAATTGTAAAAACGACTAAAATGAGTGAGTAGAAGGCAATTCAAATAATTAAAGATATGAGAGTAGAAGCTTTCGTATCTTTAATTGTGATAAATATTTTTGAAATTATTGTTTTGTATTGACAATGGTACCCATTTCCGGTATCATCTTATTCAAAGATGTGACTCTAGCAAGAAGCGAAATACGGAAACGCTGAGCTTGAAGTCATTACCAATGCATGTTATAGGAACACCACCTGTAATCACTGTATGCGGCGAGAGATTTTGATAATTCGCTGTGCATGAGTGCACAGCTTTTTTATTATCAGAGCCTCCTTGTTGGAAGTCACGTCTTAATTCCAACAAGGAGCATTCCTGTAAGGGGTAAAAACGGGAATTGCAAAAAAGACAACCTCCGGTTAGGATAGAGAGGATGAAATCTGGCCAGATGAAATCCCAACTCAAAAACAACGGAGGTCGTCAAAATGAATTTTACCCAAAATGAGAAGTTAAGTCAAGTTACAGCAGAGACAATGGTCATCGGAGTGGACATCGGCAGCGAAACGCATTATGCCAGGGCATTTAACTGGCGAGGCGTGGAACTGGGTCGTGTGTTTCGCTTCGCAAACAATGGAGAAGGGTTCGGACAGTTTCAGGCATGGATGAAAAGCTTGTCTGGAGAGACCACACAGAGCAACATTATGGTAGGCGCAGAGCCTACAGGGCATTACTGGTTTAGCCTGGCGTCATATCTGAAGAATCAAGACATCCGGCTCGTACTGGTCAATCCATATCACGTCAAGCAATGCAAGGAGCTGGATGATAATCATCCGAGCAAGACAGACAGCAAAGACCCCAAAAGCATCGCCAAGTTGGTCATCGATGGAAGATATAACGTTCCATATATTCCGGAAGGGGTGTATGCGGAGCTGCGTATCGCTATGAACTGCCGTGAGCGGATCGTGCGGGAACTGGTGTCAATCCAGAACCGAATTCTGCGATGGCTCAAGATTTACTTTCCTGAATATCACGAGGTGTTTGGGGATTTCAAAGCACAGAGTAGCCTATTGGTGCTAGGCAATATGCCATTGCCAGCAGATGTCGTCAAGACAGGAGCAGAAGGAATCAACCAGATATGGCGCAAAAACAAGCTGCGGGCCGTTGGAATGAAAAGAGCGCAGACTCTGTACGAAGCGGCAAAACACAGCATGGGCTGCACCGAGGGTAGCAATGCCGCCCGCATGGAAATTCGGTTGCTTCTGGAGGACTATCATGCCAAGCATACGCAATATGACAGCGTTATGGCGCTTGTAGAAGAGCTATGCGTGCAAATTCCGTCGGTACTGAAACTGCTCGCAATTAAGGGCGTGGGACTACTCACCATCGCTGGTTTCTTTGCCGAGGTTGGAGATTTGGGACGTTTCCAGTCTCCAAAACAGATTCAGAAACTGTCCGGACTCGCGATTCGTGAAAACAGTTCCGGTAAACACCGGGGGCAAAGCGGGATCAGCAAACGTGGCAGGCATCGCCTGCGGGCACTACTATTCCGCGCCATTCTGCCGCTGGTAGCAACAAATCAAGAATTTAGGGAAATCCACGGATACTACACGAGCCGCAAAGACAATCCACTGAAGAAAAAGCAATCGCTCATTGCGCTATGCTGCAAGCTGATTCGGGTGTTTTTCGCCCTTGTGACCAAAGATGAGGACTATGATCCAGTACGGTTGCTTGGGGACATTCGCCGTCCGGCAGCAATGGCAGCTTAAGGGCAATACCGCACAATGACCTCGCCGGAAGCGTCACAGCCAGGTCATGTAGCAAAGCAATTCAAAGACAAAAGAGCAGGTAGTCAGTCATCATTACACCATTAGAGCAAGGACTCGGCAAAGGAGCATCGCTGACACCCATCTGCGGGCAGGCAGGACGAAGGAATTTAGGGCAATGACCCTGTTAGACATGGGAGGTTTGCTGCCGCAGGAAAAGTGGGTTACCATCGCCAAAATATCGCAAAACAAGCGACGCTTTGGTTGTCATGCCCATTTTCCCTGATTTGGTGCACTGGATGCAGTGCTGCTTCGCAATCGCTCTTTTGAATTTGGCGTAATTTTAAGAAAACGCGAGATTTTCAGAGAAAAACGTTAGTTATTATAGGGAGGCTTTTATTATGAAAAAACGAGAAATTACAAGACTTATGCCAGGAGAAGCACATAAGCGCATACAGTCGGCACAAACCATTGTTGTCATCGGACCGACATCATCTGGAAAGAGTACTTTTATTTATGCCTTGGTTAACCATCGAATTATTAAGTTTATTCTTGTAGGCATTGGTGATAAGTGTCAGACGACTATCATTCCCTGTAGCTTTCTTTTTGATGAAAGAATTGCAAAGGATGAATTTTTTTCAATGAGAATCAAAACTAAGGAGTTTTCTGCCAAAACTATTCATTTAGAAATTCTTGAAATGCTGGCAAAGCAATTTACTTCAAATGGCATGTGTGCAGAGGACACTTTGGACTCAATTGATGAGACAGTATTTCAGAGCGTGCTAGAGCCAGAGAATGCAGCATACCATTTAGGAAAGATAGCAGAGAAGATATCAATCGAAGAGTTTAAAAATGCTATATCGGATATTATTACTGCTATTGAGAACGTAGAACCAGCTTTCAATGATCGCGTAAGAGATAAAAAGAAAGAATTGGAAAAACACAAAGTTGCTATTTCTATAATCCGAAAAATGGTGTTCGAAGAATTATGGAACTCAATGGAGTCAGAAATTTTAGATAATTATTATGCGTGGCTAAAATCAATAGGTGATGAGATTACCAATATGCTGAATTTGTTAGTTGGTGCTGGAAATTGCATAGGTGAAATTAATGAATACAGTGTGGATGAAGATGATTCTCTTCCGTATGGTGGCAATATTCTTCAGTCATTATTTGATCCGTTTCAACCTTTTAGTTTAGTTGTGGAAGATATTGTGGTGTCTTGTAGACCACGTGCAGAGTTGATAGAAATGGTTGATGAGGATAATCCGCTTCGTTTTTGCTTAAGAGACACCATGGGCCTTAATCAGATTGATATGGATGATAATTCAATTAAGGATGCGCTGGACATCGCTTTGAACTGTAGTCCAGATAGTATTCTTCTTCTTATGAACTTGGAAGAAAGAGAGGATGTTATTGCCGATTGCTGTGATGTCATTGGAGCGAAAATTGGTAAGGCAAAAAAACTTGATGTGCCAGTAAATGTTATTTTTACAAAAGCTGACAGGATTATTGGTAATATCATCAATAAGGCTGATAAGGAAACAGTAGAATTAACACAAGCAGATTATAATAAGCATATAGCTCGAGCAATTGCTTCAATGGAAGTATCAATCGAAAGATACTTAAAAAAATTGCCACAGGAGAGCGCAACATGGTTATCCATTCGATATTTAGAGGAGAGCATTGATCCTATTCAGATTGCATTGCGAACACTTGATTCAGAGAAACTCATTAAATTCAAACCAGAAGGGCTTTATCAGAAGATTGATTCAGTAGTACGCGATACACAGTATCGAATTCTTCCAAAGGGAATGAAAGAACCGCTTTTTGTTACTGTAAAGGATGCAGAACTACCAGCAGTTAGTCTTAAGATTGATGGTTCAATTATTGCAGATGTTTTTAATCGAGTACGAACAACTCTTACTGAGGATAAAGCTGTGGTGAATGGGTATCTCATCAAAGAGGCACACACTATTAGCGGTAAAAGTGTAGTGACATATTATGGTAAGTTGCAGAGGGGTCAAGGACATACTACGAGAGCTTACGTGTATGGCAATTTTAGCATCAATATGAAAGGTATGCTGAACAAGGTTCTTTGCGACACTATTCCAGATTTCATAACATTGTATGAGTCTGAAGTCGTTAGCACCTTGGCAGATAATTTGACTGAGTCCGAAATTGACCGAATGATAGAGGTTTTTGATGCAAATCGTCAAATAACAGAGTTTGCATTTGCTGATATTAATCCAGCAATTTTTGATGGGCTCCCTTTAAAGATTCGAAAGTTACAGAAGCTACATCTCATTTTTAGACATTACTTTAATTCTTCAGAGAAATATTATATGGTGATGGATAAAGTGGCATTTAAACTATCATATGGAAATAAACAGATTCAACATGTAATTGATAAGGTATATAATAAACCTATTAGTTACGATGCAACTATTCGTGAAATGCAGGAGTCCTTCTGGAAATTATTTGGGACAGATCAATTTGCTAACATAATTGCAGAAGAGATTGGAGATGCAATGACCGAACTTGTTAATAAAATGTTTATTATTATATAGTTTGTTTCTTTGGAAAGTACCAATGCAATTATGGAAACCACTCACGCCAAGGCCTTACCAGGTCTTGGCAACATCAGTTTTGTCTACTCAAGGCATGTTGAGACGTGCGTACTTTTGTCCCACAAAAACCCACAAACATTTCCACCGTCTTTATAAACGGGAAAATTGAATAAAATAGACTTCAAAGGCAATTCAGCCTCATCACATGGAAAAATCTCTATCTCTTTGATTAGCGAAGAAATTAGAGATTTTTTCTCTTCATCGCTGATTTTATCATACACTTTATCAAAGTTTGCCAGCAGGGTGTAGATGCTTTCCAATGTGATGGCATCTTGCTCCACGGCTTTGCGGCGCAGCTTTACATCTTCAATCTTTTCTTCCAGTTCTACAATGGTGTCATACAGTCCATCAAGACGAAGAGTCATATCGTGGAGCTTGCGTTCCCTAAAACGAGTATCTTCCGGCAGACTGTCAATTTCATTTTCAAGACGGGTTTTATTAAGCTCGACCTCTCGCAGTTTGGATTCATAATTGCTTAGTTCTCTGTTTAAAGTAGAAGTGTCAATTTCCTTGCCTATCCTTGATTTGATTTCTGCTGCAAAATCTTGATTTTTTATCAGCTCTCTGATTGCCTCAATGACAAGCGGCTCAATGTCAGTTTTCTTAAGCATAGCTTTATAATCACAGCTTTTTCCCCGTGCTGTTCGAGATTTACTGCACACATAATAGTAAATCTCTTGATATGTACCGTCTTTATTTGTCCAAGCGTGTTTATTGGTGTACATCGGGCCACCGCATTTCGGGCATTTTAAAATACCACTTAATAAGTGCGTCCTGTCCCGACCAATTTTAGATGGGGATTTTATGCCTGTTATTTCTCGCTTTTCATGTGCTTTGCTCCAGAGTTCCTCATCTATGATAGCCTCGTGCTGACCGTCTGCAATAATGTATTCATCTTGGTGTACTTGGCGGTATTCATTTTTTGTGCCTTTGACCTTTTCTCTTGTCCGTCTGCCAAAAGCAATTTTTCCAGAGTATACAGGATTGTCGATTATCATTCTGACGAAATGTGTACTCCACTGAGAGAGAGTACCGTTGGCACGTTTGATTTTTTGGATACCCTGCAAGTTAAGATAGTTGGCAATTTTATAAAATCCCATATCGCCATTTACATATTTATCAAAGATAATTCGTACTGCTCCGGCTTCATCTTCTTGGATATAGAGTTGCTTATCTTTGAGGTAGTAACCATAGGGAGCAAACCCGCCATTCCAGCCACCTTGACGGGCTTTTTCTTTTCTACCATTCATTGTCTGCTCTATGATATTTTCACGTTCTATTTCAGCAACAGCAGACAACACTGAAATCAAAAGCTTTCCGCTTGTTTGCGAGGAATCAATCCCTTCCTCAATGCAAATTAAGTTTACGCCAAAGGATTGAACGTGTTCCAAAGAATTTAAAATATCGGCTGCGTTTCTGCCAAAGCGGGAGAGCTTATAGACTAAGATATAGTCAATCTCTAACCCATTTTCAATATCACACAGCATTTGTTTAAAAGCGGGTCTGCCTTCTATGGATTTGCCCGATTTACCAGCATCTTCGTAAATGTCTACAATCTCCATTTCTTCTCTGTCTGCAAAACGCTTTAAGCTGTTTTTCTGCCCGTCCAAGCTGAACCCATCAACCTGCATTTCGGTACTTACACGAGGGTAAAGTACACATTTTTTTCCACTCCTATTCATAGTAGTTGACCTCCAATAAATCATTGGAAAACATCAATCCATAAGCACTGCTCTTTTAGATATCATGATTGATTTCTTCTAAGACCTCTGCACCATGTTTTTCTATAATCTGAGAAAGCACATTGATAAAATCCTGATATGCTTTGACTTTCTCATAGGATTTAGGCGGTGTAGCAGCCGTAGCAGTAGGATCAGGTGCATTTTTGATATTTTCCATTCGCAATCACCTCCAAGTGTATTGCTTATATAAAGTATAAGCATATATAGCATTTATGAAAAGTTTGTCACTGCATCATTTATTGTAAAACCAAGCACACCGCAAATTTGCTTAAAACAAAAATGCGGTGTGGTTAGTTTTATCTGTTTGCCATATTTGCCACGCACCCTGGCAAGGGGATATTTTGAGCTGCCGTTAGCTCGGCATCATAGCCCCGCAATACCGTATGTGCTTGTCCCAAAAGCTTCGCATACCGCAGGAACTCCCCCTCAAGTCTGTGGGAGGTCGTGAGAAAGTATCATTATCCCTTATGTGTGTTATTGCGGCGAACGTGCTACCATTCGGTCTAATGGCTGCATTTATCGCTCCGACTGCTGTATTTACCCTTGCTCATAAAGGCTCTAATCAATTATTTGGTTTCCTATTTTGGCAAGTGTGTTACAGCAATCATCATGGCGGTGCCCATTATGTCGCTTTGCTTTTCAGCCACATAAGTTTCGTACTCAAAATACCGTATATTCGGTTGTCAAGGAACAATGGAAGAAAATATCTCCCTTCATTAACCATGACAAAAATAGGAAAAAAGTTGCTCCCTTTAAGTATGCTTTTGTATTCATACATAATCTGTTTCACCTTGTTCACTGGGTAGAAAAAAGTTAAGAAAAAGGTTTAATGTTTAATGTTTAAAATACATATGCAATACATATGTAAATACATATGTAAACGGCTAGAATATAAAGATTGTCTTTATTAATGGCGAATAAACATTGTGTTCTCAAAGATTTTATGTTAAAATGAACAAAACCAAGTAAGACACGTAAATAAAACCAAACTTTTAGCGAGGTGCAAAATGAGAGTTAGTTATAAAAAATTATGGAAATTACTAATTGATAGAGATATGAAAAAGAGAGATTTACAGACTATTGCAGGTATCAGTTCATCGTCAATTGCTAAGCTCTCTAAAAATGAATATGTAAGTATGGATGTGCTAGTAAAGGTCTGTGTTGCTTTAAAGGCTGATATTTCAGATGTAATTGAGTTAGTACCAGACGAAAAAGAAGAGAGCGAGGATAAATAAATGGCAAAAGCTAAAAAAGAAAAGAAAGAATTACCTGTTGAGCAGGTGCTGTGGTCGGCTGCAGATGCGTTGCGTAAAAACATGGATGCAGCTGAATATAAACATGTTGTACTAGGTCTCATATTCTTAAAGTACATATCTGATAATTTTTATGAATTGTATAGTAAATTTGAAGCTGGCGAAGGTGAATACGAGGGCGCTAACCCCGATGACCCATACGAATACCGTGCAGAGGGCGTGTTTTACGTCCCACCACAAGCTCGTTGGGATTATCTGCAAGGAAGAGCAAAGCTTTCCTCTATCGGTAAAGATGTTGACGATGCTATGGATGCCATCGAAAAGGATAATCCTTCGCTAAAAGGCGTTTTACCAAAGGAATATGCCAAAGAAAAGTTGGATAAGCAATCTCTGGGTGGTTTAATCGATAAAATAAGTGGCATTGCATTGGGCGACAGTATTTCTCGTTCCAATGATGTTTTAGGGCGTGTATATGAATATTTTCTCGGACAGTTTGCTCTTGCCGAAGGTAAAAAGGGTGGTCAGTTCTACACACCACAATGCGTTGTTAGGTTGCTTGTCGAAATGCTTGAGCCTTACGAGGGTAGAGTTTTAGACCCTTGCTGTGGTAGTGGTGGTATGTTTGTGCAAAGCGAAAAGTTTATTGAGGCACACGCAGACCGTTATAATGGGAAAACAAGCGAAATTGATAAATTGTTTGACAGCGTTGTGTCTGTATACGGACAAGAAAGCAACCAAACCACTTGGCGTCTTTGTAAAATGAATCTTGCGCTTCGTGGTATTGATAGTACCAATGTAAAGTGGAACAACGAAGGTTCTTTCCTTAATGATGCACACCCCGATCTCAAGGCTGATTTTGTGATTGCAAACCCACCATTTAATGACAGTGATTGGAGTGGTGAATTGCTTCGTAATGATGGTCGTTGGCATTATGCAAAAGATAATCCACCTCCGGCAGGTAATGCGAATTATGCATGGATTCAGCACTTCCTTTATCACCTTTCACCAAAAGGAACAGCGGGTTTTGTTTTGGCAAAGGGTTCACTATCAAGTAAAACAAACGGTGAGGACAAAATAAGAAAGGCTCTCATCGATACTGGCTTGGTGGATTGTATTGTAAACTTACCCACAAAATTGTTTTTGAACACTCAAATACCTGCTTGTCTATGGTTTTTGTCACGTGAAAAAGAAAATGACCCTAACCACCCACGTAGAAATAAAATTTTGTTTATTGATGCTCGTAACATGGGCAAGCTGATCAGTCGTAAAACAAGAGAATTGACAAGTGGTGCAGAGGGCGAAGAAACAAATGATATTCAGCGGATAGCAGACACCTACCACAAATGGAAAAAGAATGATGGTAGTTATGAGGATATTCCTGGTTTTTGTAAATCTGCTGACCTCGATGGTGAAGGTGGAGTAAAAGCACTGGATTATGTATTAACACCCGGAAGGTATATCGGTCTTGCAGATGATGATGAAGAATTCGATTTTAACGATCGAGTGGCAACCCTTACCGCAGAGCTTGAAAAACAGATGTTTGAAAGTATTGAACTTGATAAACGCATCAGAGAAAACCTTGAAAAAGTTGAGGTGAAAAGTGGTGAGTGAGTGGAAATCAAAAAGGTTAGGCACAATGTGTACTAAAATAGGTAGTGGTGCAACTCCAACAGGAGGTCAAGAAAGCTATATAGAGCAGGGAATATCTTTAATTAGGAGCCAAAATGTATCAGATTATATGTTTCTATACGAGGGGCTTGCACATATTGATAATGAGCAGGCTAGAAAATTGGATAATGTTACTATAGAAAAAGATGATGTACTTATTAATATTACAGGCGATTCAGTTGCTAGGGTATGTTCTGTTCCTAATACCATACTGCCTGCTCGAGTAAATCAGCATGTAGCTATCATACGAGCTGATGGTTTTCAGTTGAATAAACACTTTACCAAATATACTCTTTTAGCTATGAAGGATCATTTGCTTAGCATATCTGAAATTGGAGCTACACGAAGGGCATTAACAAAAGGAATGCTAGAAAATTTAGAACTTTTGACTCCTGATTTTCCAGAACAACAAGCCATTGCAGAAGTTCTATCTTCACTTGACGATAAAATAGAATTATTAAATCGCCAAAACAAAACCCTTGAAGATTTGGCACAGACTTATTTTAGACAGTGGTTTGTAGAGGGCAACAATAACGATAATATTTTTGTTTCAGACCTTGCGAAGCTAGATAATGTGAGCGTAAATCCATCAAAGAAGCCACTGGAATCTTTTTATCATTACAGCATACCGTCTTTCGATGACGGGCATACCCCTATTATCGAATTGGGGCAAGCCATTTTAAGCAACAAATATATTGTGCAGCCAAACACTATTTTAATTTCAAAACTAAACCCAATAAAACCTCGCATTTGGAGAATTGGTGAAACTGTAGCGTCAAACAGCGTGTGCTCTACAGAGTTTCAAGTATTAAAGCCGTTTGATATGAAATACTATTTATTCTTGTATTGCTTGATGAAGTCTTATGATGTAGTTCAATCATTTGCTATGAGTGCATCTGGCACAAGCGGTAGTCATCAGAGAATCCGGCCAGAATATATAACAGAGGTTGAAACACCTGCTCCAGATGGTATATTACTTGATAAATTTAATGAAGTGTTTACACCTGTTATGGAAAAGGTGGATAAAAACCAAGCCGAAATAATCACTCTACAAAAATTAAGAGATACCCTACTTCCGAAGCTTATCAGCGGTGAGGTTAGGGTCAAAATGTAAGGAGTAATTATGCAAAACAGAAAAAACAATGTTAGACTAAAAGTAAAAATGTATATTTTATCCTTGTGGCTACTATTTTGTTTCATCAGTATAGCCACGCTGGATTTTAATATAATATGCAAAAGCTTTTGTGCTGAAAAGATAGACTGGTTGAATATGTTGACTGGAAATTTTATTCCAATTGTTTGCATCATAATGCTCGTGTTGTGCATAATATTTTACTTTCAATTCAAGCATGAGCTAAGTGGTACTACTCAGTTGCCTTTAAAGGTAACCAAGGTGTGCAATAGGAATGCAGATTATTTAGCTTTTCTATCTACTTATATTATACCTCTTGTATTTGTTAACTTTGATTCAAAAAGGCAAGTACTGATATTGATATTGCTACTTATTTCAATAGGTTTTATGTATGTGAAAACAGACATGTTTCTATCGAATCCCACACTAGCATTGTTGGGTTACAAAATCAATGATATTAAAACAGAAAACGGAGATATATGCGGAATTATGATATCCCAAGGCGATATTGAAGAGAATGAAAAAATACGATATATAAGACTAGACAGAAACGCGTTTTTTGTCAGGAAGGTGTAAAATATGACGATTGCTGAATTAAGAGAAAAATTAAATTGCCTTTATGAAGACGGAGCTGGTGCTGTTGCATATTTTATTCTTAAAATTGATAACCAATTATGTATTAGAATGGTTGATATTAAGAATGAATTCCTGAATGACTTAAAAACTTGTTATTTAAACAGTCTTTCTACCTCAATAATGAATACGGAGGATGCTAGAGTTGAAGAATTACAACTTTTGCAAATATCTGTTGCAGACCAAAGAGACAATGCCTTATATGAATATGACCTCGAGGACATTCCTGATGAACTCGCATTTTTTAATACAATTGCACAGGATGGAGAACAACAAATTTTTTCGTCCAATAACGATAGTTTAAAAGATTTATTCGGATATGTGATTGCTGTAGGTACCAATCAGAACAAAGCGCTGCTCTTTAAAAAGCATTTTACAACAAGTTATTTTAGTCCTGAAAAGTTTTGTATTTTTGAATCAGATCATAGGTTTACTAAATTAGAAAAACCAATGATTAGGCTTGATACTAATTTCGAGATGCTTTATGTTGATGGGACAATCGTAATTAAAAAACTTGACACATTAGAAAAATATGCAGGTTTCCATGATGTTATCAAACGAGAGGCTACTGTAAGTGTACAGGCTATCACAGAGGCAGACATTGTTGATAATGCTGAAGTTCTGAGAGATATGGTAGATGAAGTGAGTTTTGCGAGAAAGCTTACCAAAACCGCAAAAGGGTCACCTGTACTTGGCAAAATACCAACGCCAGCCATCATAAACTTTGTCAAAAATCATCCTAAATTAAAGGATAAGATTAAGCTTACTCAAGACGAAAGCAAGTTGCATCTTGATACAAAGGAATCAAAAAAACAATTTTTGAAGCTGTTAAACGATGATTACTTACGTTCTGAATTAACACAGGCTTATTACGACAGCTTAGCAAAGGACACATTAACAGTTGAAGAACAAGGTGGTGAGTGAAATGCCAAAACTCTGCGAATCTGAAATAGAAATAATGACCATAGAAGAACTTGTTTCTCTGGGGTATACATATCTTGCTGGTGTTGATATTGCACCTGAAATGCCAAATGCGGAACGAAACAGCTTTTCAGATATACTGCTCATGGATAGACTGAGCAATGCTCTTGCAAGGCTTAATCCTGCTGTGCCCTCTGAAGCAATAAGAGATGCAACTAAAAAATTATCTCGGATAGCGTCATCTAATATGCTTACGGACAACGAAAACTTTCATCGTATGCTTGTTAATGGTGTTCCTGTGGAATACCGTAGTGGAAGTGATATTGTTGGTGATACCATTCGGATTTGTGACTTTTCGGGGGATGGCATAAAGAATAATGAGTTTCTTGTAGTAAATCAGTTTACCATCATAGAAAATAACAATAACAAAAGACCGGATGTATTGATTTTTATAAATGGTATTCCAATGGTTTTGTTTGAACTAAAAAATCCAGCCGATGAAAATGCAACGGTTCGTAAAGCTTTTGACCAGATAGGAGCATACAAAGCCACTATTCCAAGTCTTTTTACTTATAATGAAATATGTATTGTATCTGACGGGCTAGAAGCAAAGGCAGGATCATTAACGGCTTCTTTTTCTCGTTTTAGTTCATGGAAAACAAAAGACGGTATAGAGGAAGCATCAAAATTTGATGATGAATTGTCGACATTAATACATGGGCTTTGCAATCCTGTTACCTTACTCGATTATATAAAGAATTTTATCACATATGAAAAGACCAAGACAGAAGATAAGGAAACTAAAGTTACAAAGGTTGAAACAGTAAAAAAAATTGCAGCTTATCATCAGTATTATGCAGTGAATAAGGCTGTATCCAGAACCATTGATGCGGCACAAGCAGATGGAACAAAAAAAGCGGGAGTCGTATGGCATACGCAAGGCGCTGGAAAATCTCTTTCAATGGTGTTTTATACTGGGAAAATGGTACAGATACTGAACAACCCGACTATCGTAGTCATTAATGATCGCAATGACCTTGACGATCAGCTTTTCGATACTTTTGCAGATAACAGTGACCTGCTTAGGCAACCACCAAAGCAAGCGGACTCTTGCGAGGAATTGAAAGAACTTTTGAAGGTAGCGTCTGGAGGGATTGTATTTACTACTATACAAAAGTTTATACCAGACAATGATAAATCTGTATATGAACTGCTTTCGTCAAGAGATAATATAATTGTTATTGCAGATGAAGCACATAGAACCCAGTATGGATTTAATGCAAAATTGAGAGATGTTAAGGATGAAAACAAAAATATTATAGGCCAACGCATAGCATATGGATTTGCTAAGTATATGCGAGATGCAATGCCTAATGCAACATTTATTGGTTTTACTGGAACGCCTGTTGAAAAACAAGATGCAAATACTCCGGCTGTATTCGGTAACTATATCGATATTTATGATATTGCGCAGGCAGTTGAAGATAAGGTGACTGTTCGCATTTATTATGAAAGTAGATTAGCAAAAGTAAATCTCACAGAAGAAGGAAAGAAGCTAATAGAGCAGTTCGATGCAGAACTTGATGAAACAGATGAAATTGACGAAGCGAAAGAGGCTAAGTTAAAATGGGCAAAACTTGAGGCTATTGTTGGTAATAAAGATCGTATTAAAATTTTGGCAAATGATATTGTGACACATTTTGAGGACAGGCAAAAGGTGTTTACAGGAAAAGCTATGGTTGTTGCAATGAGCCGTCGTATAGCCGCTGATTTATATGATGAGATTATTAAGCTTCGAACGGATTGGCATAGCGATGATTTAGACAAGGGTGTTATCAAGGTAGTTATGACTACATCAAGCTCAGACGGTGCAAAATTGCAAAAACACCATACAACAAAAGCACAAAGAAAAGCACTGGCAAACCGCATGAAGGATGAAAATGATGAGCTAAAAATAGTAATTGTTCGTGATATGTGGTTAACGGGTTTTGATGCACCTTGTATGAATACTATGTACATTGATAAGCCAATGAAAGATCACAGTTTAATGCAAGCAATTGCTCGTGTAAATCGTGTGTTTAAGGACAAGCCGGGTGGACTAATAGTTGATTATATTGGAATAGCCACAAACCTTAAAAAAGCATTAGGTTTTTATGCAGAAAGTGGCGGAAAAGGTGTGCCTGCCGAAACTCATGAAAAAGCAGTTGCAATTATGATAGAAAAGCTAGAAGTAGTACGACAGCTGTTTTGTGGATTTGATTATTCTGATTTCTTTTCGGCACAGGTTAAGGACAAGCTCTCTTTAATACTTAAAGCGGAAGATTTCATACTTGCTCTTGATGACGGTAAGAACAGATATATTAAGGAAGTTACTCTTTTGGGACAAGCTTATGCCCTTGCGAAACCAGACCCTAAGACAATAGAAAATGCTGAAGAAATAGCTTTTTTCCAAGCTGTAAAGGCTCGTATTTCGAAATTTGAATCAACGGGTAGTCGTGGTGGCGATGGGTATGATACAGTTATTAAAAACATAGTTGATTCTGCTATTGCATCAGACCAAGTTATTGATGTTTTTAATGCTGCTGGAATAGAAAAGCCAGAACTATCAATTTTATCAGATGAATTCCTAAAAGAAATTGAAGGAATGAAATACAAAAATGTAGCCATTGAATTATTAAAAAAATTGCTTTCAGATGAAATCAAAATACGATCTAGGCACAATCTTACGAAATCTAAATCATTAATGGATATGCTAGATGGTGCAATAAAACGATATCAAAATAACCTTTTAACGACAGCGGAGATAATCGATGAATTGATACGTATAGCAAAAGAAATCAACGCTGCTGATAAAAGAGGAGACAAGCTTGGGTTAACAGAAGATGAGCTTGCGTTTTATGATGCTTTGGAAATAAACGATAGTGCGGTAAAAGTTTTAGGTGATGAACAACTGAGAGAGATTGCTCGTGAACTAGCAGAAAAGGTGCGTAAAAACGCAACGATTGACTGGACTGTAAAAGAAAGTGTTAGAGCAAGGCTTATGGTCATCGTGAGAAGAATACTTAATAAATACGGTTATCCTCCTGATAAGCAAAAAATTGCTATTGAGCATGTTATGAAACAAGCAGAGAATCTTGCGGATTTTTGGACAAATACAAAATAGGAAACGACCACACTAAAGTTTTACACTTTGGTGTGGTCGAGTTTTTTGCTATTCACTGAATGTATCTCTTAAAATTACTGGTTCATAATCTATGAGTTATTTTTTAAAAAATATTTTTTAAATATATTTCTATACTTCTTAAAGCCTTTTCAATAGAGCGTGATATTTGACTTTTATTAACTCCTTCAGCTTTGGCAATAGCAGTCTTACTCATGCCCATAAAATAATGAGCATAGATCCGCTTTGCCTGCTTGTCAGGCAGAGAGGCAATGGCAACATGGAGCTGCTGACTTGTGAGCTTACGTTCGTAAATCTCATCGGGTGAGAGCGAAACAAACAAGATGTCATGCTCAATTCCATCGCCACGGTCAAGGGAATAGTGAGCTTTATAGCGAAATTTTTTTCTCTCGTATGCTGCTTCAGCTTTTGCAGATTCCTCAAAGATAGCTAATAGTTCATCAGGAACGTCCACAAAGGTGTCTTGTGTGTAGAAGGGGTAATAATCTTTTAAATTTATTGTTTTCATATTTTTCCATCCTTTCAATTTTTGGAGTTTGCTGAAATCGAAAGGACAGTGGTGGAGATCGGCAGTGAGGCTCTATAAAAGCAAAAAGGCCCAGCTGCATAGTGCAACCGGGCATAAGGGAATTATTAGAAGTTACATGATGATGTGTGTATTCATATTGATGAACGAAATATCCCGTTGGTGGAGCTGGACTTTTTTTAATGAATAATAAAAATCAGGTGGTGTATGACAAATAAAAATGGACACAACGATACCTCCTAATACCGTCGTGTCCTAAAAAATGGGCGACTTTAATACACCCTCCGCAATTCAATTTTTTTCAGAAAAACGGCGGCTTTGATTTTATCTCAAAACCGCCGTCTGACTTCTTTATGCAATTACAGCACAACGAAACATCTGCCATAACTACGGTTTTTTTTATTTACCGTAGGGCAGATAAATTCTCGTATTCTACTAAGTATGCCTATTGCTTTTCTGCGTATAAGTTCGTAATCCTTTTGCACATCAATGAAAAAGCATGCACTTCTTCCTCTGTTAATGCTTCTTCAATTAGGTTCATAATTTCATTCCCAAAATCCTCAACACGATTTAAAAAAGCTTTCCCCTCTTTGGTAAGAACAATATTGTAAGAGCGGCGGTCATTCGTCTGCCTTTCCTGAATAATATACTTTTTTTCCAGCAAACGCTTTGTTAATTTTGAAATACCAGATTGTGAGATACCTCTCATTTCAGCAAGTTCTTTCGTGGTTTTCGCCCCCTGCTTATTCAATGTATCGAGTATATAGTATTGTGCCGTTGAAACACCCTCAACATTGAAACGATTTGAATCTGATACAATCATGCATTGAAAGGGAACATAACTTTCCTCTAATTCTTTTATAGCCATTAAGACAACCTCCTATTTTTCATTAATATACTTTTTCAGGTGCTTTCCAGTTAAAGAATCTGGACAGTTGATTAAATCTTTCGGTAATCCTGTAAACATAATCTTACCACCATTCTGTCCTGCATAGGGGCCTATGTCAATAATCCAATCTGCTTGACAGATAATATCCAAATTGTGTTCTATAACAATAAGAGTGGAATTTTGTTCTACAAGGCGATTCATTACACTAATCAACTGTTTTATATCAGCCATATGCAAACCTGTTGACGGTTCGTCCAAAACATAAATCTGTCCACCGTTTTCAAGTTCGGAAGCAAGTTTAATTCGCTGTAATTCACCACCTGAAAGCGTGCTTAATGGTTGTCCTAAAGAAACATAAGTGATACCAACGTCTGAAAGCCGTTTTAGTACCGTTACGATTTCTTTTTCCTGAAAAAATTCTAAGGCTTCTGTGACCGTCATTTTAAGGACATCGGCAATACTTTTTCCTCTTAGCTGATAGGCAAGTACTTCGTCCGAATAACGGTTTCCGTGACATTCCTCACATACCGTAACAATTGTATCCATAAACGCCAAATCTGTATAAGTAACTCCTAGACCTTTGCAGGCAGGACAAGCACCTTGGGAATTGAAACTGAATAGGGAGGCGCTTACACCGTTCCTTTTCGCAAATAATTTTCTGATAATGTCAAAGATACCTGTAAAGGTGGCAATGTTGGAACGTTTTGATGCTTGAATCCCTTTCTGATCAATAAAAACAGTTTCTGGATATAACCGAGGCAATACCCCATTAATAAGCGTACTTTTTCCTGAACCGGCAACCCCTGTGACAACAGTCATTACCCCTTTTGGTATATTAACCGAAAGGTTCTTCAAATTATGCATGGTTGCATTTTGAATAGAAAGCCAACCTTTTGGGGCACGAATATCAGATTTTAGTTTGGAGCAGTAGGATAAGTATTTTCCCGTGAGAGTACCCGCTGTTTTCAGCCCATCTAAATTTCCTTGATATACAACTTCCCCTCCGTGGGTTCCCGCACCTGGTCCCATATCAATAATATGGTCTGCAATTTTTATCATGTCAGGGTCATGCTCTACGATTAGAACAGTATTCCCTTTATCACGCAATAACCTCATAAGCTCGTTAATCTTGCTTATGTCATGAGGGTGAAGCCCTATACTTGGTTCGTCAAATATGTAAGTAAGGTCAGTCAAGCTACTGCCAAGCTGGCTAACCATTTTAATTCTTTGAGACTCGCCGCCTGAAAGTGTAGATGTTTCTCTGCTTAAACTTAAATAGCCCAGTCCTATGGATATCATGTGCTGAATCCGATTCACAAGTTCCGAAACGATTGTAGCGGCTACGGGAGCATGAATAGATTGAACAAAATCCAAAAGCTCATTTATTTGCATATCTGCGCATTCCGCAATATTTTTACCGTTCACTTTGCAAGATAGTACCTTATCATTCAAGCGTGTTCCATGACAGTGGGGACAATCCTGTTTTACAACAAACCGCTCAATTTCTTTTCCATATCTAACCTTTTCGCCATCTTCTTTTTTAAGAAAACTCCGTTCAATGCGTGGAATCAAACCCTCATACAATGAGGTTTTATGCCATTCGGGGGTAGGATTTTTAACCTTAATTCCATCAGCGTAAAGTAACAGCTCCAGTTCTTCGGCAGAATAGTCCTTAATTGTTTTGTCATTATCAAAAAAGCCTGAATGAATATAGCGGGTTAATCGCCAACCGCCGGGTTCAAAAGTTGGAAAACGGATAGCCCCCTCATTTAAGGATTTATTTTTATCTAACAGCCTTTCAATATCAATGGTTTCAATTTTGCCCAAGCCCTCGCAATATTCACACATTCCAGCCGGATTGTTGAATGAAAAAACGTCTGAATAACCTACAAATGGCTCTCCAATTCTGGAAAACAATAAACGTAATACAGAATAAATATCTGTAATTGTCCCAACTGTTGAACGAGCATTACCGCCTAATCGTTTTTGATTGATAATAAAGGCTACGGACAAATTTTCAATGGTGTCCACATCGGGTTTTCCGTAATGTGGCATACGGTGGCGGATAAAACTGGTGTAGGTTTCATTTAATTGTCTTTGCGATTCTGCCGCTATTGTATCAAATACCAAAGATGATTTTCCTGAACCGGAAACACCTGTAAAAACCGTAATTTCTTTTTTGGGTATCAGAACATTTATGTTTTTTAGATTTCGTTCCCTTGCACCTGATACCTGAATATAATTATCAGACATACTTTTTCCTCACTTTTATTTATGTGACATAGTTAATATATGAGTGGGTTAACTATATTTTATCACCATTTTTATTTCTTTGCAATGACTAGAATAGAATTTTGCGAAAAGTATAATAATTAGATCTAATTAAGTCATGAATATGATATGTGTAATCATATGCAAAGCATAAAGGTGAACGGTAAGATGTAATAGGGTGAAATAATAATGAAGCGTGAAATCGACAAATATGATTTTAAGGCTTTCGGTCAAGCCATAAAAGCAGCAAGAAAAGCAAAAGGAATATCGAGGAATCAGTTAGCAGACCAAATGCACATTGCACCTCGGTATATTGCGTCCATTGAAAATAGTGGACAGCATCCCAGCCTGCAAATCTTTTATGAACTTGTCACTCTTTTAGATGTGTCGGTAGACCAGTTCTTTTTTCCAAATAATGAAACGGACAAATCTACGCAGCGCAGACAGCTTGAAAGCCTGCTTGATGATATAAGCGATAATGGATTGCGGATAGTTACCGCCACAGCAAAAGAGGTTAAGGAAGTCGAAACAGAGGACGAATGAATGTCCCAAGCACAACAGAATATGGAATAAGAAACGTTGCAGCCGATACGGGTTTGCAGCGTTTTTCTTTTATACTTACTAAGAAAACTTATTTTCTCGTTGTTATTGATATCTGAGCTGAAGTAAAGTGGCAAGCAGGGCATACGGGTGACCACCGTATGCTTTTGCTTGTTGGGGAGTATCCCCAATCCCCACTGAAACGATGATAAATCATCGTGCTACGCTCCCTTTGGGAGCTGATAAAATCACAGAGCAGCTTACCGCTGTTCCTGTGATTTTTCTTTTGCCTTTTGTTCCTGTTCCAGTCCTAAAAGGCGGTCGATATTTGCCTTGGCAGTCAAAATATCTTGCATTTCTTTTTTCGCTGAATGGTACTGCCCGTATGCCTTTTTCTTCTCTGAAAGCAAGTCGGTATATTCAGCTTGCAGGGTCTTAATGGTGGGGAGCTTTTTCATACTAAGCTCATCAAAAGCCGCCTTTGCCGCCTTGTGTAATGTCAGCTCGGCACGGTGTTCCTCATAAAACTTTTGTGAGTAGCCTGCCTTGCGATAGTGGGTGTAAACATCTCGGGTTTGGGCATAGTTGATAATGTGCTTTTTTAACACTTGTATTTCAGCTATACGCTTTTCGGAGGTTTTAATTTGAGTGTTCAGCTCGTCAAAAGTAGCAGTGCATTTCTTTGTTTTTTCCTGTAAATCAGAATAGGCAAGGAGCTTATGTTCCTGCAAGAAATTGACGGTCTGTGCCATCTGCTTTAGGTTGAAAATCTTTGCCCACTGCTCGTAGCCTTTTCCCTTGCCTTGCTGTAATTTTGCCTGTATATCCACAAGCAGATTGACCGATTTTTCTTGCCGTTTTGGCTGTTTGGCAGCGGTTTTTTTGACTTCTCTTTGCGAAGCTTTCCCCTCAATGATTGCCTTGATTTCATCTTCTGAATATCCCTCACCAAGAGAGCGCAACCGGATAAACTTTTTCTGTTCAGCACACTTAAACCCATAATGCTTACCGCTTTTAATTTCATAGCCTGCACTCTGCATAAGCTGTAAAAATTTATCAAAGGTTTTTGGCTTTTGAGCAAGCACTTCATCAATGGTCTGTCTTAATTTATCAGAGTGTGAGAGGGGCTTATTATCGCCAAGCCATTTGCCATAATGCCCCTTAGAGCGTTTGGGATTTTCAATGATTGAAAGGTTATTTTTAAGACAAATACGGTCTGATATTTTAGCGATCGCCCGACCGCTGCCAAGAAAATCCCGAAATTTTTTCTTGCAGTCAAGAGTAGTTGAGTTGAAGATAATGTGATTATGAATATGGGCTTTATCTATATGAGTAGCAACGATAAAAGCGTGGTTGCCTTTGGTGAGGCTCATACCAAGTTCATAGCCGATTTTATTTGCAAGCTCCGGCGATATTTCCCCCGGCTTAAAGGCTTGCCGTATCTGATAGGCAATGACATTGCTTGCTTGTTTTCTGCCTGTAATATCATCATATTGCCGCTTAGATAGCATAAACTCGCCTTGCACTGTTCGGGGGTCGCACTGGTAAGAGGATAGCAGTTCTCCGTCATTTGTTTTGTCGGGATTTTTCGCATAATCGGTGCGGTCAGCAAGACAATCTGCGATGGTTTTTCCTTTGTTTTGGTGCATGGAAATAAGCCTTGTGGTAGCGATAATAACACCTCCCTATAATAACTAATGTTTTTCTCTGAAAATCTCGCGTTTTCTTAAAATTACGCCAAATTCAAAAGAGCGATTGCGAAGCAGCACTGCATCCAGTGCACCAAATCAGGGAAAATGGGCATGACAACCAAAGCGTCGCTTGTTTTGCGATATTTTGGCGATGGTAACCCACTTTTCCTGCGGCAGCAAACCTCCCATGTCTAACAGGGTCATTGCCCTAAATTCCTTCGTCCTGCCTGCCCGCAGATGGGTGTCAGCAATGCTCCTTTGCCGAGTCCTTGCTCTAATGGTGTAATGATGACTGACTACCTGCTCTTTTGTCTTTGAATTGCTTTGCTACATGACCTGGCTGTGACGCTTCCGGCGAGGTCATTGTGCGGTATTGCCCTTAAGCTGCCATTGCTGCCGGACGGCGAATGTCCCCAAGCAACCGTACTGGATCATAGTCCTCATCTTTGGTCACAAGGGCGAAAAACACCCGAATCAGCTTGCAGCATAGCGCAATGAGCGATTGCTTTTTCTTCAGTGGATTGTCTTTGCGGCTCGTGTAGTATCCGTGGATTTCCCTAAATTCTTGATTTGTTGCTACCAGCGGCAGAATGGCGCGGAATAGTAGTGCCCGCAGGCGATGCCTGCCACGTTTGCTGATCCCGCTTTGCCCCCGGTGTTTACCGGAACTGTTTTCACGAATCGCGAGTCCGGCCAGTTTCTGAATCTGTTTTGGAGACTGGAAACGTCCCAAATCTCCAACCTCGGCAAAGAAACCAGCGATGGTGAGTAGTCCCACGCCCTTAATTGCGAGCAGTTTCAGTACCGACGGAATTTGCACGCATAGCTCTTCTACAAGCGCCATAACGCTGTCATATTGCGTATGCTTGGCATGATAGTCCTCCAGAAGCAACCGAATTTCCATGCGGGCGGCATTGCTACCCTCGGTGCAGCCCATGCTGTGTTTTGCCGCTTCGTACAGAGTCTGCGCTCTTTTCATTCCAACGGCCCGCAGCTTGTTTTTGCGCCATATCTGGTTGATTCCTTCTGCTCCTGTCTTGACGACATCTGCTGGCAATGGCATATTGCCTAGCACCAATAGGCTACTCTGTGCTTTGAAATCCCCAAACACCTCGTGATATTCAGGAAAGTAAATCTTGAGCCATCGCAGAATTCGGTTCTGGATTGACACCAGTTCCCGCACGATCCGCTCACGGCAGTTCATAGCGATACGCAGCTCCGCATACACCCCTTCCGGAATATATGGAACGTTATATCTTCCATCGATGACCAACTTGGCGATGCTTTTGGGGTCTTTGCTGTCTGTCTTGCTCGGATGATTATCATCCAGCTCCTTGCATTGCTTGACGTGATATGGATTGACCAGTACGAGCCGGATGTCTTGATTCTTCAGATATGACGCCAGGCTAAACCAGTAATGCCCTGTAGGCTCTGCGCCTACCATAATGTTGCTCTGTGTGGTCTCTCCAGACAAGCTTTTCATCCATGCCTGAAACTGTCCGAACCCTTCTCCATTGTTTGCGAAGCGAAACACACGACCCAGTTCCACGCCTCGCCAGTTAAATGCCCTGGCATAATGCGTTTCGCTGCCGATGTCCACTCCGATGACCATTGTCTCTGCTGTAACTTGACTTAACTTCTCATTTTGGGTAAAATTCATTTTGACGACCTCCGTTGTTTTTGAGTTGGGATTTCATCTGGCCAGATTTCATCCTCTCTATCCTAACCGGAGGTTGTCTTTTTTGCAATTCCCGTTTTTACCCCTTACAGGAATGCTCCTTATAACTTTTCTGCAAGACTACGCAGATTATCCGTGTCCTGCAAAAAGCTGTTGATTTGAAAATCTTTTTTCTGCATATAGTCCACACCCAGCGTGACCGCCTCATTTAACATTTGGTCAAACTGATCCTCTGTTCCTTCGTGGGCAAGGTTCATCAAAACCTTAATCAGTAAAAAGAACCCCGCAGCGTCTATCTTGCCTGACTTCATCAGCATTTTGGCAAGACGATTGGTCTGTTGCTCTGCAACCGCTTTGATGTCCTCGATGTGATAGACCGCAGTAAATTCCTGTCTGATAATACTGGAAATGAAATCCACATTCTGGGTGTAGCCCTCAATGTCCAGTCCTTTTTCGATAAAGCGACGGATCTGCTCATTTCTGGACACATTTTCACGGGTTGCCAGCTTATCAATTTCATTGCACATTTCTTTGGTAAGATAGACCGACGTAATAATTCGGTCGCTTTTTTTCGCCATGATATCCTCCCTTCGACATTAGTCAAAACTTAACAACGTCAGTTGCTCTTTAACAAAGGTACAGGCTTTGCCTGTACGGTGTTTTTGCGGGTTGTTTAACAACCCTATTCCTGCCTTAACTCCAAAATCTGAGATTTTGGCATTAAGTAACCCCTGCCGGCAAGCGGCAGGGGCATAAGTCGCTTCGCTCCTAAAAGGGCGAAAATTAAAGTGTTTGTATACTGATTTTTTGTTATAGATATGGTAGACTATTTTCTAAGATAATTTGGTGTGTTCAGCTATATTCTGGTAATTTCAGAATTCTGATTATTCACTTTCAATTTCAAAACGAAAAGGAGAACCCTACTATGGGATATGAAAAGGACTTCGAAATTCAAATGCTTAAATCTTACGGAAACAGCTTCCAAGATTTGTTTTATCGTCTAATGAAAGAATTATACTCCGATTTTATGCCTATAAAAGCTCATGGTTCATTAGGAGACCATGGTTGTGATGGATATTTAAGCGGAAGCGGTACATATTTTCAAGTGTACGGACCAGAAAACCCTCCTAGCAATCAGACATTGTCTTATGCGCAGAACAAAATGAAAGAGGATTTCAATAAGCTATGGAATTTTATAGCATCTGATAGTAACTTTCCTCCAATTTCAAAATATGTGTTTTTATTTAACAACAAGTTGGATGCAACTGTCTCTATGGGCAATAGTCAGCAGTTCGAAGAATTAAGGAAAATATTTAATGACATTACTTTTGAAATATGGGATACTCAATGCCTTATGGGGCTGTTCCGAACTATGAGTGCCCAAAAGCAAGCCAATGTTCTTTTAATACACCAGCAGCTCCATACTAATCAGAACTTTTTAAAAAATATCCATGCGGAAAATACGATAGCTGATATAAACACTATCCGCTCAATTAAAACAAATGCCCAAAACCTAATGAATATAGTTAATTCTGAGGATTTCGTAGCACCTTTCCATATCGTTGCAATAGAATACATGGATAACTTCATACTAAGATTAAGCAATATTCTTTTCAATAGCGAAGCACTTGAGCAAATGAAATATAACATGTTATCAAGCGTTAGTAACCTATTAATGCTAATACAGAATTACACTAAGCCTTGCAGTACCACTATGGGAGTAATGAAACGAATTGAACCATGGGGAGAGATAAAAGATGAGGATTTTGAAGATGTACGAGATAAAATGAATGAGACTATAAATAATTTTGTGTTTCTAGTTTAAACATGCTCCGGAGCGGTAAGGATAGAAATAGATCTAAAACTTACTGCAAAGGAGCATTTTATATGTCTATGATACCAAAAGAAGTGGTCAAACAACTCATTCGGGAAGCTAACCCTAACAGTACCACAGAAGTGTTGGATTTGTTACGGGAAATGTTTAAGGAAGTGCTGCAGGGTGCGATGGAAGCCGAACTGGAAGAACAACTCGGCTATGCCAAAAGCGATGTATCTGCCAAGCAGACAGATAACCACCGCAACGGGTATTCCAAGAAGACCGTGAAATCAGAACTGGGACCTGTAGAGCTTTCGATCCCTCGGGATCGAAACGGTGAATATGAGCCGAAAATCATTACAAAACACGAACGAAATATCACAGGTTTAGAAGAAAACGTTTTGGGGCTATATGCAGCTGGGATGTCTACTCGTGATATTCATGATCAGATTCAGGAGTTGTACGGCGTGGAGGTGTCCGCAGAGCTTGTCAGCCGTATTACGGACAAAGTGCTGCCACTCGTGACAGAGTGGCAGTCCAGACCATTAGATGAGGTATATCCGTTCGTTTTTATGGATGCGATTCACTACAAAGTGCGTGAAGACAAAACAGTTGTCAGTAAAGCAGCTTACGTGGTTTTAGGCATGAATTTAGACGGATACAAAGAGATTTTAGGCATTTATGTCGGCGCAAATGAATCCAGCAAGTTCTGGATGTCAGTTCTGAATGAGCTGAAAAACCGTGGTGTGAAAACGGTTTGCATGTTCTGTGTAGACGGACTAACTGGATTCAAAGAAGCGATTGGTGCGGCATTCCCAAAGGCACAGATTCAACGTTGTATTGTGCATCAAATTCGTTCTTCCACACGATATGTCAGCTATAAAGACATCAAAGAATTCGTACAAGACCTGAAAACCGTTTATGGTGCGGTATCAGAAGAGCTTGCGCTGGATAACCTAATGACGATGAAAGACAAATGGGGTGCTAAATACCCAAGCTCGATTCGTAGTTGGGAAAATAATTGGGACTGCCTAAGTACTTTCTTCAACTACCCTCCAGAGGTGCGAAAAATTATCTATACCACCAACTGCATCGAAGGACTGCACCGCCAATTTCGCAAGGTTACCAAGACAAAAGCCGTATTTCCCACCGACCAAAGTTTGCTGAAAATGCTGTGGCTCGCACAGGACAAAATCCAGAAAAAGTGGACACAACGTCAGCGCAGCTGGGATTTGGTGCTGGCACAGCTGCAGGTGCTGTTCGCGGAACAACTTGCCAGCTAAACCCTCGTTTTATTTCTTGCCGCACGGAGCGGAAACACAAAATTCAGGACAGTCTCAAATGAATCAAGCAAGGAAAAATACTTATTCATCAATAGAGCTTCTATTGGCGCAGGAATTACTATTAATAGATCAACTAAAATAAATATAATTTATTGAATATAGAAATTTTATGCAAATTGTTTATCTGATGTTGTTGTTCCTTTGCATGAACGTTGCACAATCTAGCAATATCTTTCTTGTATTGTTTTACTGCCGTTCTAAAGTCAACTCACACTCTAAGCAAGACATCTCCACTGTCGCTTCCAGTAAGGTAATCAGGTCAAGATTAAAGTCCTTTGTCTGCGGGGTCTGTAAAAAGGTCTTGTACCCCAAACTCGCAAAGGTTTCAGCGGAGATTTCCGCCTGAACCTGTCCGTGGTTATGGGGCTGACCCTTGGCATCTTTGCCGTCCACATCGTTATCATAGCAAAACACAATCTCCTCAATCTCTGGGTGGTGCTGCAAATATCGATATAGAGCCTTATCCGACAAACAGCCCTCGGCAACTCTGTGATCTTCCCGCCAATCAATGCCGTGGAGCTTGCACAGGGTAGCATGGCTCATGGCATCTATGGGAGCCTCGAACTCATATACCCGGTTAGAACGCCCCTGCATACAGAAGCCATAGGTCTTATCGGAGTTTTCTACATCCTGACGAAACTTGCTGTCAGAGCTGGGTGCTCTGAGTGCGCAGTACCGAGGTTTGCCTGTTTCGTCATAACCTACAAAGGCACAGTTGTGGAATGTATAGCCGTTTTTTTCCGTCCTTGCTCCATACACTTTTCCCTCTGCAATCATGGCGTAGACAATATCCTTATCGATACCACGAGTATGAGTCAGGTAGGCGATGGTACGGTCAAAGCTCTTGTCCTTGGGCGGTAGCACAAGATCGCCCTTGGAACTTTTTTCAACGTTTGGCACCAAGGAAGTAGTCCCCTCATAGGCATGGCAGCCCAAAATCAGTTCTGCCGCACTTTTGAAATCCGATGCCCCCAAATATTCCTTTGCAAAATCCACGATATTACCCTTGGTCTGTGTAGAAAAACAGTAGTAACCGCGCCCATGGTTAAACAGGTATAGCCCACCGCTGTTCTTCACATGAACCGTATATTTATCACCTTTTTCAATCTGAAAACCATTTAGCACGGCAAAATCAATGATATTGGTGTCAAAGACCTGCTTCATCTGTTCTTGTGTAAAGGGCATAGGCTTTGGCGATGTACGCATGGATTATCACCTCCATTCAAACGCAAAAATGCCCCCTGAAAGCAGTTTCAATCCGCTTTCAGGAGGCACTTCTGTTGTCTAATATTTTGTTATCGTTCTAAATCATCTTTACCGCTGTAGGCAATATCCTCAGTCACATCGCTACGGCGGTCATCTACAGGTATCCATGCTCTTCGGGAATTTACCACTTCCAAGAGCATATTTACTCTCTCACGAAGGGCAAAGCACAATGCATCACAACGGGAATTATCTATAAACATGGACCCCCGCACTAGCTCCCGCAGCTCCTCGTCAATATTATAAAGTGCGTTCAGGTTCAGCCAGTCAAAGGAACTTACCAGCTTGATCTGCTCCTCATGGTTATTCTTAAAAGGTTTGCAGGATAGCTTTGCTTTCGAGCCAATCATAGAAATGGGCTTATCAAACCAAAGAGAAGTTCCGCTGTCAAATATGGGAGCCGCTCCAAGATATTCAAGGGTTTCCGCATTTCTCACCACACCGAAGTTATTCTGATGTCTATCTTCATTAACGATCAGGTAATCAAGCACCATCATCCGGTCGAGGGCTTCCTTCATACCGGAGATACCAAGCTTTTCACAGCAATCAAGATAATGCTGATAAATCGACACATGGTTCGCCTTTTTCTCCATCTGCATCACATACCATGCGGAAATCAACTCCGTCTGTGGTGTAATAAAATCCTCGCACACGCTGTAAGGATACTCCTCCTCCGTAAGCAGGGTATATGGAACATGGGGAATGCCAAGCCGTTCCATGATTTTCCCAGCCAAGACCTCATTATATGGCTCCTGCTGTGTCGCACCGCTTCCGCCCTTGATTAAGCAGCGTTTTCCGTCTATAATCTTCCACTTTTTCTTGAGCCAGCCATCCGAAGTGTTATCCGGGGACATCAGACTCATATGGTCGCTCGAGGAACCCTGCCCAAACAAGATATTTCCCATATCCTCCGAAAAAGAATTGTCAAAGAAGTTCACCTGTGACCACTGAATGCCAGAACCAGACGGACAGATCCAATACTGGTCAGAAAGGCTTAACCCAAGGCATTTTTCCAGCAGCTTTTGTGTCGTAGACACATTCAGTTCCGCCAGTGCATTTTTAATTCCGGCACGGCTTGCAGGGATTGCACGCCCACGCCACCATTCGTTTAGCGCACTGCGGTCTATCAAGCCTTTTTTCACTGAAATTCCCACAGGCACATGGGGTGCTTCATAAATATGGCCGATTGCAGAAATCGCACTGGACGCTTCATCCAGCTCTATATCGGCTACCGGAATATTTTTATGCATCAATATATATTGTTTCATGCCATCTGCCATTTCATCATCTCCTATTCTTAACTTAAAATTATACCAAATATCGGCGTTCTTTTCAACGCAGTAATTATGAATTTTGCGGGACGATTATCGCTCCAATTCTTCTGATTCCGACATTTCCTGCCTGTTTTCCAATGTGGCTGTATGCTTCCAAAAGGTGGAGAGCATCTCCCTGACAGTTTCCGGCAGACTGCTTTTCTCCACATGAATATCGCAGGGAATAGCTGCTGTATAGCCGTAATCATAGGGAATGAAGGTATCCTGAATATAGGCACGAATATGATCCGGCAATTCAGTATCACTTTGGGATAGGATGCCATACCCTGTCAGGAAATTGGTTTCATAGTGTTCTCCAGAAGAAGTCAGGTCAAGTTCCAAAAGGGCAATGCATAGATTTCCTTTTTCTTTGGACTGTACTACACCAGAAACCATAACATAATCGGTTACTCCCTCTGTCAGACAGTCCGTGCCATAGCAATGTACCATTGCCTGATGGAGCAGATGTAATACTGCCTTGGCATAATCTTTGTTCTGTGTGCCATAGGATGCCTGCAAACGGTCATAGTCAATGATAGGAAACACCTTTTGATTTAAGTAATCTACATAGATACTGGTTTTGTCTTGTTCCATACTCGCTCCTTATCGTTCAAAATCATTTTCATCAGTTTCGGACGCGATCCCCATCATTCGCATAAATTCTTCTTTGCTGTTTGCATATCCGACTTCCATAGTAAAGCTGTGGGCTTCCGTTTTTGAATAAAACTCCGGCTCATGAAAACGACTGCTAAAATAACCAATCTGCTCATTGGAAAGGGAAGCGTCGTTTCCCTCCCAGTCATCCGTGCAGATAAAAAATGTGCCGCAGATAATGTCCCCATTATCCATCCGGCGGTTTCCGGCTAATCCATTCAGCTTGCCCTCGTCATTACAGTAGAGATGACAGTTTAACTCTGATAACGGCACAAACTCTATGCAACCACCTACCAGCTCCTGCATTGCTCGGTAATTATTTTTGACGGTGGACACAAAAGGATTTTTATGTGGTTCCACCACAAGTACCCGAATGCAGCCATCCGGGCATTCGTTATTTTCACTATTTTCATTCTCGGCTTCCCTCAGAATATGAAAGCTGTCCTCATTGGGCAAAAGCGCTAAAGTTCTTCCATTCTGCCATTTCATATGGAGCTGCCCCTGATCGTCCACGAATTTTACTTCGCCCAACAGACCGTCCGGCATATCTCTCTCACCGTCCATATGGTCAAGCTGAATTTTGGTGCCGACAGGATACTTTTTCTTAATCTGTTCTACTTGATAGGGTTTCAAAAATCCTTGCATAGTGCCTCCCTATAATAACTAATGTTTTTCTCTGAAAATCTCGCGTTTTCTTAAAATTACGCCAAATTCAAAAGAGCGATTGCGAAGCAGCACTGCATCCAGTGCACCAAATCAGGGAAAATGGGCATGACAACCAAAGCGTCGCTTGTTTTGCGATATTTTGGCGATGGTAACCCACTTTTCCTGCGGCAGCAAACCTCCCATGTCTAACAGGGTCATTGCCCTAAATTCCTTCGTCCTGCCTGCCCGCAGATGGGTGTCAGCAATGCTCCTTTGCCGAGTCCTTGCTCTAATGGTGTAATGATGACTGACTACCTGCTCTTTTGTCTTTGAATTGCTTTGCTACATGACCTGGCTGTGACGCTTCCGGCGAGGTCATTGTGCGGTATTGCCCTTAAGCTGCCATTGCTGCCGGACGGCGAATGTCCCCAAGCAACCGTACTGGATCATAGTCCTCATCTTTGGTCACAAGGGCGAAAAACACCCGAATCAGCTTGCAGCATAGCGCAATGAGCGATTGCTTTTTCTTCAGTGGATTGTCTTTGCGGCTCGTGTAGTATCCGTGGATTTCCCTAAATTCTTGATTTGTTGCTACCAGCGGCAGAATGGCGCGGAATAGTAGTGCCCGCAGGCGATGCCTGCCACGTTTGCTGATCCCGCTTTGCCCCCGGTGTTTACCGGAACTGTTTTCACGAATCGCGAGTCCGGACAGTTTCTGAATCTGTTTTGGAGACTGGAAACGTCCCAAATCTCCAACCTCGGCAAAGAAACCAGCGATGGTGAGTAGTCCCACGCCCTTAATTGCGAGCAGTTTCAGTACCGACGGAATTTGCACGCATAGCTCTTCTACAAGCGCCATAACGCTGTCATATTGCGTATGCTTGGCATGATAGTCCTCCAGAAGCAACCGAATTTCCATGCGGGCGGCATTGCTACCCTCGGTGCAGCCCATGCTGTGTTTTGCCGCTTCGTACAGAGTCTGCGCTCTTTTCATTCCAACGGCCCGCAGCTTGTTTTTGCGCCATATCTGGTTGATTCCTTCTGCTCCTGTCTTGACGACATCTGCTGGCAATGGCATATTGCCTAGCACCAATAGGCTACTCTGTGCTTTGAAATCCCCAAACACCTCGTGATATTCAGGAAAGTAAATCTTGAGCCATCGCAGAATTCGGTTCTGGATTGACACCAGTTCCCGCACGATCCGCTCACGGCAGTTCATAGCGATACGCAGCTCCGCATACACCCCTTCCGGAATATATGGAACGTTATATCTTCCATCGATGACCAACTTGGCGATGGTTTTGGGGTCTTTGCTGTCTGTCTTGCTCGGATGATTATCATCCAGCTCCTTGCATTGCTTGACGTGATATGGATTGACCAGTACGAGCCGGATGTCTTGATTCTTCAGATATGACGCCAGGCTAAACCAGTAATGCCCTGTAGGCTCTGCGCCTACCATAATGTTGCTCTGTGTGGTCTCTCCAGACAAGCTTTTCATCCATGCCTGAAACTGTCCGAACCCTTCTCCATTGTTTGCGAAGCGAAACACACGACCCAGTTCCACGCCTCGCCAGTTAAATGCCCTGGCATAATGCGTTTCGCTGCCGATGTCCACTCCGATGACCATTGTCTCTGCTGTAACTTGACTTAACTTCTCATTTTGGGTAAAATTCATTTTGACGACCTCCGTTGTTTTTGAGTTGGGATTTCATCTGGCCAGATTTCATCCTCTCTATCCTAACCGGAGGTTGTCTTTTTTGCAATTCCCGTTTTTACCCCTTACAGGAATGCTCCTATTATGTAGAATGATGTGATATTCTACATAATAGGCTATCGTCTGCTATTTCATCTATATCGTTTATATTTATGCTATCAGGCGATTAACATCTAATAATAATTGAATTATTTAGCTTTGAAAATGAACCAGTGGTCTACTGCTTGACCAGTGGTTCATTTTCTTTTTTCCCTATACCCCATATAATTTTTTAAATACTATTTTACAGGAGAACAGGGCAATGAGAGAAAACGAAACACAATTAACAGATAGCGAAGATCAAAAAGCACGTATACATGCACGATATAAAGGAATCGACCTGGAAGAGCTTGATGTCATTCCAGCTGTGCCAAAAGAAAATTTCTATGAAGACACAGCCGAAAAGAGAGTAGCCATATATGCACGGGTTTCTACGGATGATCCGCGTCAGACATCTTCCTATGAACTTCAAAAAAACCATTATACTGACGTTGTCAGCCGTCATCCCGGCTGGAATCTGGTCAAAATTTATGCCGATGAGGGTATTTCCGGCACATCCCTTCAGCATCGTGATGCATTCATAAATATGATAGCGGATTGCAAGAATAGAAAGATTGATCTGATCGTTACGAAAACAGTAGCCCGTTTTGCAAGAAATATCGTGGACTGTATTGGTCATGTACGTCAGCTTGCCGCTATGCAGCCCCCTATTGGTGTCTTTTTTGAGACAGAAAATATCTACACCCTCAACAGCAACAGCGAAATGCTTTTATCCTTTATGGCAACTATGGCTCAGGAAGAATCCCATAACAAAAGTGAAATTATGAATTCTTCCATTGAAATGCGGTTTCGCAGAGGCATCTTCCTGACTCCTCCGCTTCTCGGCTATGATCAGGATGAAGATGGAAACCTTATTATCAACCAATCCGAAGCTGAGACAGTGCGCCTAATCTTTTTCATGTACCTCTATGGATATACCTGCACTCAGATTGCCGACACCCTGACCAAGCTTGGACGACTCACTAAGAAAAATAATGCCTCTTGGTCGCCAGGCTCCGTTTTACAGATTCTACAGAATGAACGGCATTGTGGGGATGTTCTTGCGCGAAAAACATGGATACCTAATTACCTTGACCATAAATCCAGAAAAAACAAGCAGAATCGGAATCAATACCGTAAGCGAAATCACCATGAAGCTATTATTTCCAGAGATGATTTCATTGCGGTTCAGCGCCTGATCAGCAATGCACGATATGGCAACAAAGGAATCCTCCCGGAACTGAAAGTTATCCAGGATGGTACTTTAAAGGGGTTTGTCTCCGTAAATCCCAGATGGTCCGCTTTTTCTGCGGATGACTACCGTTCTGCATCTGAGAGTGTTTACGAAACCGTAGCTCATCTACCACTGGAAGGGGTTCAGATTGAAGCACAGTCCGGGGATTTTGATCTTCGTGGATTTGAAATTGCACGTTCTCAATTTTTTGACACTGCAAGAAAGATATGTGTTACTTTTTCTGCTGATAATATCGTATTCAGCACAGAATGTATCCGTAAATTTGACAAGGCTCTGTACATAGAAATGCTGGTTCATCCGGGTGACCATCTGCTGGTAATACGCCCCTGCACAAAAGAAACAAAGAATGCCATCCGGTGGGCAAATTTCAATGAAGGGCAGTACTGTTCCCGTTACGTTAGCTGCGCGGCATATATTAAAACATTGTATGATCTTTTTGACTGGAAATCAGGCTGCAGATACCGTGTGCGAGGCATCCACCGGCGCAAAGACGATGAGGCGGCCATAATCTTTGATATAAGGGAAACAGAACTATTTATACCGCAGGATACCTTGATCTCTGTCCGGGATAGCTCCCCCGAAGACTCCTTCCTTCCAAATGACGTGGAGCCCTTTACCATCGGCCCTAAAAAAGACATCATGGACTACCCTTCCGCATGGGCGGATAATTTCTGCAGTAACTTCTATCGTCATGCGCAGGCTCTTGAATTAGCCGCCTTTGACAGAAAAGGCACATGGAATGTCAATGAGGAAGGCCAGCCCTTTTCCGATTCTCTCGGATTAAATATTACCAGTGTGGAGGTAATCGGAAGCACCATTAAACACATGATCTGCAACATTGAACAGGAGCCTGAAAAAGATGGAGAATGAATATGCTTTACCATATACGAATCGTACTGTCCTATTGAATTTACCCAACGGACAAAACCTGTCTGATCCAGAAAACATCACGCGCGAGGATGATTTCAGTTATGACGGCTATCAGGTTGTGCGGCGTGAATTTTTTGCCCATGTATATGAACCTTCAATTACTTTTAATAACTGCAAGGTATGGCTGAATACAGCCTGCCTAAGCCGGATGCCGGATGTAGATTACGTTCAGATACTGGTAAATCCACAGGATAAAAAACTTGCCGTGCGTCCCAGCAGGGAAGACGAAAAGGATTCTTTTCTTTGGTGCACCAACAATGGAACAAAGCGAAAGCCAAAACAGATAACCTGCCGTCTGTTTTTTTCCAAAATTATTCAGTTAATGGACTGGAATCCTGACTATCGTTATAAACTCCTTGGGAAACTGCTCCAGAGCGGCAGCGAATATCTTTTTATCTTTGATCTTACCGCAACCGAAATCTATCAGCGCTTGCAAAGTGATGGAGAAAAACCGAAGACTTCACGCACTCCGGTCTTTCCGGCGCAATGGCAGAACCAGTTCGGACTGCCCGTCGAGGAGCACCGACAACTGCTTCAGGTACATATATTCAACGGTTATACCGTCTTTGGTCTAAAAGAAAAATCCACTGAAATCACGGCTAATCCGTCTGATGGAAGGAGTGATACTTTATGACCGTAACCAGTGTTTCAAGACCTGCCATATTGGTCGATTTGAAAAAATGCCGTATCCGAATACATAAAAACACCCTGCATTCCATCGGCAATCCCGAGCATATACTGCTCTTAGTAAATCCCGAAGAACGAACACTTGCAGTTCTTTGCAGTGACAGCTCTGATCCACGGGCTCACAAAATCACACAGGCCGTATCATCGAATCAAAAATCAATTGAACTATACAGTCGTTTACTTATAAAAAGCCTACGCAATTTGTGCGGTCATTGGCAGGAGGAGCAATCCTACCGCCTGTATGGCGAAATAATTCCAAATGAAGGAGTGGCTCAGTTTCACATGGACGAATCTGTTCTGTTAAACCGGGAGAAAGGATAGTACCGTGGAAGAACAATGTATCTATAAATTAAAAACTGAAACCGCTTTCAGGCAGCTGATCCCCCCCATTGTCGGCAGAAGCGTTGCTGTGTCTGGAAGAAAATATTATTCAGGATGGATGTCTGGAACTGCTGTTTGTTTGGAACAGCACAATTTTAGATGGACATAACCGCTATGAAATATGCACCAGGCTGCAAATCCCGTTTATGGTTAAGCGTATCTATCCTAAAAACCGCGAAGAAGCAATGGCATGGATTTGCGCCAATCAGCTGAGATCCCGCAATGTCACAGAAGAGGCACGCAGGTACTTGATTGGGAAACGATGTGAAATTGAAAAAACAATCAGTGCTCACAATGCGGACAGAACCAATCAATACACAAAAAAAGGGCTTAGAAGTGCGCTGGAACCAGCCTTTGCTACCGCCGCCAGCCAGACAAGAGAACGGCTTAGCAAGGAGTACCACATTTCTCTGGTGTATGATTTATGATGATCTGGAATATACCCACGAGGCAGATATCTTTGCAAACCAACTGAAATATGTCAAGCCGCTGTTACCGTATGAAATCTTCATGGCAAATGTGGAAGCCGGCAACGATGATCAGCTTATCATTAAATCTTTGGTCGAATCCTATGGTATGGTTATCTCAAACAATAAGGTTCCCGGCGGAATTTGTGCAGTAGCATGTCTGGAGCACATTTACCGGAAGTTTGGATTTCATGTGCTGGATCGTACTCTTCGTCTTTGCATCGGAACATGGGAAGGTGATTATAATTCCCTTTCCGCAAATATGCTGAAAGGAATTGCTCAGCTGATCGTTGCTTTTGGAGACCTTCTGAAAGATGATATTTTCAAGGAAAAGATTGGTGCATTTTCTGCAAAAGATATCAGCCGAACCGCAAAAGAAAGAAAAGCTGGTTTCCTTGGTTATTCCGAAGCAATGCTTCTTGCATACAACAAGAAAATGAAAGCTCCGCTGAAATGGTCAAAATTGTATGCGGTAAAGTCAGCAATGCCCGATGATATTTATGATGCGGAATCCGATGAGAGCAGTATTGATGCCGAAGGCAATGTCTGATGTGTATTTTAAGACTATAAACAATTTTGTGTTTCTGGTTTTAAAGATGCTCGTAAGCGGTAAGGATAGAAATAGATCTAAAACTTACTGCAAAGGAGCATTTTATATGTCTATGATACCAAAAGAAGTGGTCAAACAACTCATTCGGGAAGCTAACCCCAACAGTACAACAGAAGTGTTGGATTTGTTACGGGAAATGTTTAAGGAAGTGCTGCAGGGTGCGATGGAAGCCGAACGGGAAGCACAACTCGGCTATTCCAAGAAGACGGTGAAGTCCCAACTAGGTCCCGTAGAGCTTTCGATCCCTTGGGATCGAAACGGTGAATATGAGCCGAAAATCATTACAAAGCACGAACGAAATATCACAGGTTTAGAAGAAAACGTTTTGGGGCTATATGCAGCTGGGATGTCTACTCGTGATATTCATGATCAGATTCAGGAGTTGTACGGCGTGGAGGTGTCCGCAGAGCTTGTCAGCCGTATTACGGACAAAGTGCTGCCACTCGTGACAGAGTGGCAGTCCAGACCATTAGATGAGGTGTATCCGTTTGTTTTTATGGATGCGATTCACTACAAAGTGCGTGAAGACAAAACAGTTGTCAGTAAGGCAGCTTACGTGGTTTTAGGCATGAATTTAGACGGATACAAAGAGATTTTGGGCATTTATGTCGGCGCAAATGAATCCAGCAAGTTCTGGATGTCAGTTCTGAATGAGCTGAAAAACCGTGGTGTGAAAACGGTTTGTATGTTCTGTGTAGACGGACTAACTGGATTCAAAGAAGCGATTGGTGCGGCATTCCCAAAGGCACAGATTCAGCGTTGTATTGTGCATCAAATTCGTTCTTCCACACGATATGTCAGCTATAAAGACATCAAAGAATTCGTACAAGACCTGAAAACCGTTTATGGTGCTGTATCAGAAGAGCTTGCGCTGGATAACCTAATGACGATGAAAGACAAATGGGGTGCTAAATACCCAAGCTCGATTCGTAGTTGGGAAAATAATTGGGACTGCCTAAGTACTTTCTTCAACTACCCTCCAGAGGTGCGAAAAATTATCTATACCACCTCTTAAACTTAGCGCAGTTGTTTTAATCTGTATCGTCGGTGAGATTTGGAATGGTTTTTTTAGGGACTAGATTGACAATTTAAACTTTATATTTTGTTATATGTTATATGATGGATTGTCAAGCCAAGTGCGCCACTTCGTGTAGAAATACTTGAATTGGCGATTTCCGGCCCATACATTTTCTGGGTCTGGAGTTGATAAGGAGCAGATTTAGTGTTAGCTCTTTCTGGGATACCAACGCAAGGTCTGTTTTCTTAGGATAAAATTCATGTAGCAGCCCATTGGCATTTTCATTGCTGCCACGTTGCCAAGATGAATAAGCATCTGCAAAATACAAAGTCAACCCTAACCGAACGTGACACCTCATATGTGATTGATGCTTGATTTTGACTCAACTTGTTGTTTAAATGCTCCAGTATATCGAGCATTTGGAATTCCATTTGGCATAAAAAACACCCCATTTGTTATTCAGTATATCAAACTGTCTAGCATTTGGGGTGC
>OY760938.1:2057500-2392500 GCA_963664255.1 Intestinibacillus sp.
ACCGGTGAAGATGCCGGTTTCCCGCAACTAGACGGAAAGACCCCATGGAGCTTCACTGTAGCTTGATATTGGATTTCGGTACTTCATGTACAGGATAGGTGGGAGCCTAGGAAGGTAGAGCGCAAGCTTTACTGGAGGCAACCTTGGGATACCACCCTTGGAGTATTGGAATTCTAACCTGCGGCCCTGAATCGGGTCGGGGGACACTGTCAGGTGGGCAGTTTGACTGGGGCGGTCGCCTCCTAAAGAGTAACGGAGGCGCTCAAAGGTTCGCTCAGCACGGCTGGAAATCGTGCGGTGAGTGTAAACGCATAAGCGAGCCTAACTGCGAGAATGACGGTTCGAGCAGTAACGAAAGTTGGAGTTAGTGATCCGGCGGTATGTGAATGGAAATGCCGTCGCTCAACGGATAAAAGCTACCCTGGGGATAACAGGCTGATCTCCCCCAAGAGTCCACATCGACGGGGAGGTTTGGCACCTCGATGTCGGCTCATCGCATCCTGGGGCTGAATTCGGTCCCAAGGGTTTGGCTGTTCGCCAATTAAAGCGGTACGCGAGCTGGGTTCAGAACGTCGTGAGACAGTTCGGTCCCTATCTGTTGCGGGCGTAGGAATATTGAGAGGAGCTGTCCTTAGTACGAGAGGACCGGGATGGACGTACCGCTGGTGCACCGGTTGTTCCGCCAGGAGCATAGCCGGGTAGCTAAGTACGGACGAGATAAACGCTGAAGGCATCTAAGCGTGAAACTCTCCTTGAGATAAGTATTCCCATCCTTCGGGAGTAAGTCCCCTTGTAGACTACGAGGTTGATAGGTCAGGAGTGGAAGTGTGGTAACACATGTAGCGGACTGATACTAATCGGACGAGGGCTTGACCTAATTATATTGGGTTGAATCTCGAAAATAAGCTTTGCGAGTAAGTATTGTTCAGTTTTGAGGGTGTAAACAGCCGATAGCGCTGGAACATCTTTGGAGAACAGAAATCATAAAATGAAAAACGACTTGTCATTTGTTCTTGGTTTTTTGAAAGACTGTTTTCACAATTTAAAGTGCGTGTTTTTGGTGACGAGGGTACACCTGTTCCCATTCCGAACACAGTAGTTAAGCTCGTTTACGGTGAAAATACTTGGTTGGCAACGACCTGGGAAGATAACACGATGCGCACACAAAAAGAGACGGTAACTTTGGTTACCGTCTCTTTTGACATATGTTTGTGCAATAAGTTGATGGGTGAGGTGTTTTATAAATATGTTATTTTCAGAAGTAGAATTTAAAAATTGTAAGCTTTCGAACCGGATTGTGCGCAGTGCAACCAATGACTATGCAGGTAATTTAGATGGAACGGTTAGTGAAAAGCAAATTTCGATTTATAATATACTTTCAAAAAATCAGGTTGGATTAATTATAACGGGACATTATGCGGTTTCTGCTAGTGGTCGCAATGACATTCATCAAAATGCGTTGTGGGACGATTCTTTTATAAAGGGACATGAAGAATTAACCAGTTTTGTACATCAAAATCATGGAAAAATTATTGCACAAATCAATCATGCGGGCGCAAAATCACAAAAAAACGCAATTATAGGGCAACCAGTTGCACCAAGTGCAGTGGAAAGCACCCCGGGAGTACTGCCACGTGCACTATCTGTAGACGAAATTCTAACCATAGAAGAAGACTTTGCAGCAGCAGCCTTGCGTGCGCAAAAGGCAGGGTATGATGGGGTGCAAATCCATTGTGCGCACGGCTATTTATTCTCTCAATTTATTGATGCGGCGTTTAATAAACGCACCGATTCGTATGGTGGCTGTGGGGAAAATCGTTTTCGGATTGTGCAAGAAACCATCCAAAGGGTGAAGCGGACAGTAGGCGAGCAATATCCTATTTTTCTAAAGATGCATATTAATGTCGGAAAGGGACAGGAGCAGTACGAATCAGAGGAGCTGTTGGAAATGCTGCAAACGGCACAAGCACTTGGCATAGAGGCAGTGGAATTGAGTGGTTGGGATTTTGCCAAAAAGAAACCCAAAGAGCGGCTGTATTATTATGATGAAGTACTTTCTTTACGCAAAAAGCTACACTTACCAATGATTTTAGTGGGAGGTATTCGTACCTTGGAGGAAATGGAGCGCGTTTTACAGGCAGGCATCGATATGGTTTCAATGTCACGCCCCTTTATTTGTCAGCCAGATGCGGTGTTAAGACTGCAAAAAGGGGAAGTCTTGCAATGTATGGGTTGCTATGGCTGCTTTTCCTGTTATCAAAAATCTGGAAAGCACTGTGTACAGCATTGACAAGAAATTTGCTGCAATTCCGTGCGTCTTGCATAGGTGAAAGCTGTAAAATGCAAGTATTTTGTGGCAGAAAGGCGGTTTACTTTATCGCTGAAAAAGAGTATAATTAGACTAATACTATATTTGAGAGTAGCAGAATACTTGCCTGAAGCAGGACGATAAAAAAGGAGTAAGAACGATATGGCGTTTTATTTCACAGAGCCGTCACGCACATTTAGTGAATATTTGTTGGTTCCAGGATATTCTTCTAAGGAATGCGTTCCGAGTAATGTCAGTTTGCGTACACCAATCGTAAAATACCGAAAGGGTGAAGAAGCCGCGCTATATGCGAATGTTCCGTTGGTTTCTGCTATCATGCAGTCGGTTTCTGGGGAAAAAATGGCGGTTGCATTGGCAAGAGAAGGCGGAATCTCTTTTATTTACGGTTCGCAATCCATTGAAAGCGAAGCTGCGATGGTGGCACGTGTGAAAAGCTATAAAGCGGGATTTATCGTTTCTGATTCCAATGTGCGTCCAGAGCAGACATTGGCAGATGTTTTGTTGTTGAAGGAAAAAACTGGTCATTCGACTATGGCGGTTACAGAAGATGGTACTTCAAATGGAAAATTACTAGGTATCATCACAAGCCGTGACTATCGTGTCAGCCGTATGTCGACGGATATAACGGTTGCAGAATTGATGACACCGTTTGAAAAGCTGATTACAGCACCAGATGATACCAGCCTCAAAAAAGCCAATGACATCATCTGGGACCACAAGCTGAATGCGTTGCCGCTGGTCGACAAAGACCAAAAACTGGTGTATATAGTTTTCCGTAAGGACTATGACAGCCATAAAGAAAATACACTGGAGTTGCTAGACGCCAATAAACGATATGTGGTAGGTGCAGGCATCAATACCCGCGATTTTGCAGAGCGTGTGCCGGCATTGGTCGAAGCAGGTGCAGACGTATTGTGCTTGGATTCTTCGGAAGGTTTTTCCGAATGGCAGAAGACGGCGATTGAATGGATTCGTGAGCAGTACGGTGACCGGGTCAAAGTTGGTGCGGGCAATGTAGTTGACCGAGAAGGCTTTCGATTCTTAGCCGAATGCGGTGCGGATTTTGTTAAGGTCGGCATTGGCGGCGGTTCTATCTGTATCACACGTGAACAGAAGGGCATTGGACGCGGACAAGCCACCGCTTTGATTGAAGTGGCAAAGGCGCGTGATGATTATTTTATGGAAACCGGTGTTTATGTGCCGATTTGTTCAGATGGCGGCATCGTGCATGATTATCATGTTACCTTGGCGTTGGCAATGGGCGCTGATTTCCTGATGCTCGGTCGTTATTTTGCACGATTTGATGAATCTCCCACCAATCGCGTGCGTGTCAACGGCAGTTATATGAAGGAATATTGGGGCGAAGGCTCTGCGCGCGCTCGTAACTGGCAGCGCTACGATATGGGTGGCGATAAGAAACTGTCCTTTGAAGAGGGCGTGGATTCTTATGTGCCGTATGCAGGCAGCTTAAAGGATAATCTGTCGCAGACGTTGAGCAAGGTTCGTTCGACCATGTGCAACTGCGGTGCACTCACCATTCCGGAGATGCAGAAAAAGGCAAAGATTACAGTCGTATCCTCCACTTCGATTGTCGAAGGCGGCGCACACGATGTGACGCTGAAGGAAACAGCAGTGGGCGGCATCAATCAACAATAAGATACAGTTTTCAATCCCTGTGGGCGAAAACCCGCAGGGATTTTTATAAAAAGTGATGTAAAGTATACGTTTATAGCGCGTAGGTTTACATATGAGGGAGAAAAAATGATGCAAGGTGCAATTTTTGATATGGACGGTACACTGTTGGATTCTATGCCGGTGTGGGACCAGCTTTCGCAGCGGTTTTTAGGGCAATTCGGTATTCAGGTCACCAAAGAAGATTATGTTGCCATTGAAGGCACGACACAGCTGCAAGGTGCACGCTATTTTGCAGAAAAATATCCGCAGATTCCATTGACACCAGAGCAAATTGTAGATGGTTTAAATCAAATTATCACACAGAGATATGAGCAAATTGCCAAGCCGAAAGATGGTATTGTGCGCTTTTTAGCGGGATTGCGTGCAAAAGGCATTCCTTGCAGTATTGCAACACTGACGGCAAGGCACCATGCGGAAAAGGCACTGCGGGACTGCGGAATGTGGGAATATTTTGACTTTATGCTGACCATTGAAGACGTGGGTGTCAGCAAGCGCGACCCTGCGATTTATTTGCAGGCGGCGGAAAAAATGGGATGCCAAGCAACACAGTGTATGGTGTTTGAAGATGCCCCATATGCGGCGGAAACAGCTAAAAAAGCTGGTTTTTTGGTGTGTGGTGTGTTGGAACCTGCATATGCTGCAGGGCATCAGCTGTTGCAGAAGGTCAGCGATATGGTCATTGAAAACAGCTATGATGAAATTGAAGCGCATTTCTCGCAAACAACGGCTGGATAAATGCCGTGTGAAAGAAGGAAAGGTAAAATCAGATGAAAGAAGAGCAACAGGAGCGAAAGCTCAATAAAATGGCAACCATGCCAGTCGGTCGATTGTTAGCATCCATGGCAATGCCTGCCATCATTGCGATGTTAATTCAAGCACTATACAATATTGTGGACAGCATTTTTGTGTCAAGAGTCAGTGCAGAGGCATTTTTGTCGGTTTCCTTGGCGTTTCCACTGCAAATGCTGCTGATTGCGGTTGCAGTGGGCAGCGGTGTTGGTTTGAACTCCCTCATTGCCCGCCGTTTGGGTGAGGGGAATCCAGAGGAAGCGGGAAGAGCGGCAACGCATGGCATTTTGCTCGCTGTATGCAGTTGGGTGATTTTTCTGCTCATTGCGATATTTGCCACAAAACCGTATTTCGAGGCGTTTACACAGAATGCAGAAGTGTTTCAGGCGGGTTCAGACTATGTGCACATTGTCTTAGGGCTGTCTGTATTCGGGTTGGTTTCGCTTTCGGTTGAAAAAATGATTCAAGCAACGGGGAACATGATGATGCCCATGCTGCAGGATGCGGCGGGTGCAATCGTCAATGTTGTGCTAGACCCGATTTTGATTTTCGGATGGTTTGGTTTGCCGAAAATGGGGGTTGCAGGTGCAGCAACGGCGACTGTTATCGGACAAGCGGTCAGTATGACCATTGGTTTGTTTGTGATGTTCCGGAAAAAGCATGATTTTCAGGTGCAGTTTAAGGGCTTTCGATTTTCCAAAAGCATGGTCGTGCAAATTTATCAGGTGGGTCTGCCGGCAATCATTATGCAGGCGATTGTGTCCATCATGTTGACGGGTATGAATGCGATTTTAACACCGCTTTCTGCAACTGCCGTATCGGTTTTAAGCGGTGTATATTTTAAAGTGCAAAGCTTTATTTTCATGCCCGTATTTGGTTTGACACAGGGTGCAATGCCGATTATGGGATATAATTATGGGGCGCGGAACAAAGACCGCTTGATGCAGACATATAAAATCACCTTTATCGCGGCTTTCTGCATTATGCTGATTGGCACCATACTGTTTTGGACGTGCCACAATCAAATTCTCGCAATGTTTCAGGCAACACCAGAAATGTATGAAATTGGCGTGCCGGCGCTGCACATCATCAGCCTGTCATTTGTTGGCGCGGCATTTGGCATTGTCAATTCGGTGATGTTCCAAGCGGTGGGATATGGTTTGGCAAGCTTGATTGTTTCCGCGGTGCGCCAACTGGTTGCAATCCTGCCCGCAGCGTGGCTGCTAGCGCATTTTGTTGGTCTGGGCGCGGTATGGTATGCCTTTCTCATTGCAGAAATCTTTGCATTTTTGGTATCTACCGTGTTTTTACTGCGGATTTATCGAAGCAAGATTGTGCCGCTTGCACAGCCGCACAGCAAGGCTGGGTGATTAGCCACATAAAAACCCCCCCTTTGTCTACCGGCTTTTGGTCGGACAAGGGGGGTTTTGCTGTGTAAAGTTATCGATAGCGGTTACGAATGGATTGCTGTTTACGGTGATGGCGTCTTTTCAGACGGAGAAACCGATAGAGAAGGGTCAATATAAAGATACCTGCAAGGGTAAGTACGGAATACTTAAAGAAGCGGCTGCGGAAGAAATTTTCCAGCTTGTCCGCATAATAGAGCACCTTTGAGAGGGAAACGTCGCTCATCGCCACCAAATCAACCGTACCATAGGTGAACCCATCATAGCTGACGGTCATATGCCCCAAGACATCGCCTTCCTTGATAGGCGCGGTCTGGTCCTCGGGAAGGACCAGCTTGCGCTCCAAATCCTCTGGCTGCAGGTCTGTGGGCACTAGCGCGGAAAGTGAAGCGTTGGTTTGCAGCACCACGCTGTCCGCTTCTGTGGACAGACGCACCGGAATTTCGGTGATGCTTTCATCCTTAGAAACCAGCTCCTTGGATTTGTAATTCGTGTATCCCCACTCAAACAGTCGTTTGGTTTCGGTGAAGCTTTTTGCAACCTGTCCTTCCGGCTGTGCACAGCCCAGCACCACGCTCAGCAGTCTGCCGCCGTTTTTTTCTGCGATGGATACCAAGCAGTAGCCAGCTTCACTGGTGTGTCCGGTTTTGATGCCCTTGCAGTATGTATAGAAAGAGGGGTCACTTTTGCGCAGGGTCAGGGCATTTGTGGTGTAAATCTTGCGAGCAGGGTGCAGATTGGTTGCCTGCAAGGTTTTTTGTGCGGTGTTGGCGATTTCTGCAAAGGTTTCGTTTTGCATTGCCGCCTGTGCAATGAGATACAGGTCGTGTGCGGTGGTATAATGGTTTTCGTTATGCAAGCCATTGGGGTTTGCAAAGTGTGTGCCCGTACAGCCAAGCGCGGCGGCACGTGCATTCATCATGTCCACAAATGCATCAATCGAGCCTGCCACATGGCGCGCCAGAATGGTGGCAGCTTCGTTTGCAGAGGGCAGCATTAGGCAGTACAGCAAATCGTGCACTGTCATGGTTTCGCCCACCAGAATGCCGGCGTTAGATGAGCCGGGCGCAATCGTGGCAAAGTCCTCTTTTTCAGCGGTTATGGTATCGTCCAGATTGGCATTTTCCAGCACGAGGAGTGCAGTCATGATTTTTGTGGTGGATGCAGGATAACGTTTTTCGTCTGCACTTTTTTGATAGAGCACCATCCCGCTGTCAGGGTCTGCCAGATAAACAGCAGTTGCCTCAATATTGGGGTCCTCTAAAGCATAGGCAGAGAGGGGAAAGACGGAAATCGTCACTACAAAAATACACAGCAGTGCAGTGATACGGTGTTGCAGGGCATTAGCTTTCATCAGGGTCCTCCAAAGAAAAGTCGGCGTTGGTATATTGCTTGCGAAAAACCGCAGGCTTAGGCGGGATGCGGCGCAATGGGTCATAGCGAAAGGCGCGGCAATGGTGCGCCGCCGATACAATGCCGTGACGCTTACACAGGACATTTTGGCTGTCGAGTGCCCGTGCATGGCGGCAATATGCACAGTGTGGCTCGATATTTTTACGAAACAATCCCCTTTGTGCCATAGAAACACATCCCTTAGAAACGTATGGTTATCATTATAAACCATTTTACCTATACTTTCCACAGTTAAATGTTAACAAAATAATAACAATGAGGAGCGATAAACAGGCAGAATTACAAAACATCGGGAATATGTCGCCAGACACAAGCGCAGAAGAAACCGAAAAAACAGACAATGCACGCGGCATAGCGGCATAAATCACGCGGGTCAGCAGGGCGGCAAGAATGCCATGCAGGAGTTTGCCGCGTGTATGCAGGCGTGCCGACAACCCAAGGGGTTTTAGTAGGGCAAGCGTTTGAAAATGCACAGAAACACCACCGAAAGCCAATAAAAAAGACAGAATCGGCAGCAAAAACCGTTGCCGCAGTGCGAGTGCAGGCAGCTGCATGATGCCACAGGTTAGCTCGACGATGCCGGAACAAAAGACTGCCGTCAGCGTGGCAGGTAAATGCAGCAGGCGCAGCAATGGTGCAAACAGGGCGCTGAGTAGTCCAAAAACGCCAATCGCCTGCAATACTGCAAGCAATAGCGAAGCGGTGGTGATGAAGGCGGTGACGAGCAGGGCGGTTTGCAGCGCTTGCTGGACAGCAGCGGTGAAGCAGGCAGGAAATTGCTGCATGGAGGGAAGCCGCGTCACCGCACGCGCAGGGGGTGTGCCGATTTGCAGCGAACGGTGCGGCAACAGCAATCCAACGAGCAAGGCGGAAACCGCATGGATGCCATACAGCATCATGCCCGTACGCGCAGAACCGCACACCCCAATCCCTGCCACACCCAGAATGAAAGCAGGCCCTGTGTTGTTGCAGAAGCCCAGCAGACGTTCGGCTTCGGTGGCAGAAATCTGTCGGGTTTGATACAGCTTGCAAACCGTTTGCGCCCCCACAGGATAGCCGCCCGTCAATCCGAGCAGCAACGCCGCCGCACCCACTCCGCTGACGCCATACAGCCGCCGCATCGGAGCGGTGAGCACACTGCCGAGCAGGGAGGCAAGACCGCTGTCCACCAGCAGTGCGCCTGCAATGAAAAACGGAAACAGAGCTGGAATCGCGGTCATAAAGGAAAGCTGAAGACCTGCGCGCACCGCCTGCGCCGAAAGCGCGGCATGACGCATCAGCAGCAGAAACAACAGTGCGGCGAGCAGTGGAAACCAGAAAGCGGCAATGCGTTTCAAAAGCAATCCCCCCCTTTTTGTGTTGTGCTTCATTATATCGCTTGGCGGCAAGTTTCATGCCGCGCCTGCATAAGAATAGTACAGAATGGAGGCCATCGACATGGAACAATCGTTGTTTAAACGCTTTCGACAGCGTGCGGAACAATCTCTGCTTGTGGATGATTTGACACCGCAGCTGGCACGCATTGAAATTATTGGGGATAAACGGGTGTTGGTAGAGAATCACAAAGGGATTTTGGAATATGGGGACACCTGTATGCGCATCAACTGCGGCACGATGATGATACAAATTATGGGGCATCATCTGACACTACGTGCACTTTCTCTGTCCGAATTGGCAGTCACCGGAAAAATCACAGCGGTGCAATATGTGACATAAGGGGTCTTAAAACATGGCATTCAAACGAGCGTTGTTGTATTTGGGTGGAACACTGCGCATTCGTGTGCGGGGTGCTTCCATCGAACGATTTTTGAATCTTTGTGCGCGGCATGACATCCGTCTGCGGCAAATCGAACGCGTGGATTTTGGGGTGCTGTGTGCCACGGTGTCCATACGGGATTTTCGGCGGCTGCGCGGCTGTATGGGACGCTCAGGCTGTCGGATTCGGGTGCTGCAGCGGCAGGGCGGACCGTTTTTGCTGCGGCAGTTGCAAGGCCGCTATGTTCTGTTTGCGGGATTGGGGGCACTGATGTGTCTGAGCATTGTGCTGACTCAATTTTTATGGGGCATTCGCCTGATTGTGCCAGAGAGCATTTCCACCGCAGAGGTTTTGCAGCACTTGCAGGCACTGGGGGTGCATACGGGGAAACGCATGGATGCCATTGATTTGGATGCCGTACAGACGGGATTGCTGCAAGAAATGCCAACGCTGTCGTTTGTGTCCGTCACCTTGCAGGGCAATCGATTGGATGTGCAGGTGTATGTCCGCACCCCAAAGCCCACGATGATTGACCAGGCACTGCCCACCAGTGTGGTGGCAACACAAACCGGTATCATCACCAAAATCAATGTATATCAAGGCACTGCGGTGAAAAAAGTGGGCGATTTGGTGCAGCAAGGCGAAACGTTGGCTTCGGCACTGGTATTGCCGACTGTCGAGCAGGGGCAGGCACGGCTGGTGCACGCACGCGCGGATGTGGAGGCGCGCACATGGTATGAGGTGACCGCCAAGCGCGTGCTCACAGGCACGGAAAAGCAGTTTACCGACAAGGAACGGTCACAATATGCACTGGTGTTTGGGAAAAAACGTGTGAATTTCTATTTTGGGTGTGGTATTTCCGATACGGAATGTGATAAAATAATACAAGAGTATCAAATTACCTTTGCAGACCATTTTACAGTACCCATTCGTTTGGTGCGGCAGACCTATCGCTATTATGAGCAGGTGCCAGCGCAGGCGCAGGAAGATTTGGTGCGCCAAGAAATGGAGCAGAATGCACTGGCGCGTTTGGAGTCGAGCATACAGGGCACCATCACAGCGTACAGCTCGGTGTTTCGCATACTGGACGGCGGCGCAGAGCTGACCCTATATGCAGAGTGCAAAGAACAAATTGGGCAGGAGATTTTAGACCAGCAGCAGCTGCCTGCACCGATGGAAGGAGAACAGGAGAATGACGGAACAGACCTTGCAAATAGAACGGATTGATTTGATTATCAGTCTTTTCGGTGCATTTGATGAAAATATCAAGATGATTGAAAAAGAGCTTGGGGTGTCAGTGGTCAGTCGTGAAACCGAGCTCAAGGTGTCGGGCGTAGATGAAGCGGTGGCACTTGCCATGCGCACGATTGACACCCTGCTTGCCATGGCGCGGCAGGGCGAGCCAATCGGTATGCAGACGGTGCAATATGTCATTGGACTGGTGCGCGAGGGGCGTGAGGGCGAAGCGCAAACCATGGGGCGCGATGTCGTTTGCATCACCGCAAAGGGCAAGCCCATCAAAGCCAAAACCGTGGGGCAGAAAAAATATCTGGAAGCCATTCGGAAAAACACCGTCACCATCGGCGTAGGGCCTGCTGGCACAGGCAAGACCTATTTGGCGGTGGCGGCGGCGGTCGCGGCATTTCGTGACAAGCAGGTCAGCCGTATCATTCTGACCCGCCCCGCGGTGGAAGCAGGTGAGAAACTCGGCTTTTTGCCCGGCGATTTGCAGAGCAAGGTCGACCCTTATCTGCGACCGCTGTATGATGGATTGTTTGATATGCTGGGCGCGGAAAATTACCAGAAATATCTGGAACGCGGCGCAATCGAGGTGGCACCGCTCGCGTATATGCGCGGACGTACGTTGGATGATTCCTTCATCATTTTGGACGAAGCGCAGAACACTACACCCGAGCAGATGAAAATGTTCTTGACACGCATCGGCTTTGGGTCGAAGGCAGTCGTAACGGGTGACGTGACCCAGATTGACCTGCCGGATGGCAAAGCGAGCGGGCTAAAGGAAGCAGTGCGCGTGCTCGAGCATGTGGAGGACATTGCGCAGTGCTTTCTGACGGATAAAGACGTGGTGCGCCACGAGCTTGTGCAGCGCATCGTGCGTGCCTATGCGCAGTATGAGGAAAAGAAGCAGGAGCGCACCAAAAAACCGGTTCGTGCCTATCACAAAACAGGGGGTGCATCGCGGTGAATGAGCATGAAATCAATATCACATCTGAAATACTGTTGCAAAACGAGCAAGAGGTGTTCACCCTGATTGCCGCCTGCGCCAAAGAAACGCTGCGGCAGGAGGGCATCGAATTTGATGCACAGATTGATGTGACGATTGTAGATGACGGCGCAATTCGGCAGGTCAATGCAGAGTTTCGCGGCAAGGATGCCGTCACCGATGTGCTGTCCTTTCCAATGTATGAGTTTGAGAACGGCGAGGCGCAAGAGGAGCTTTACGAGGAGTCCGAGAGCGGCTGCGTGCTGCTGGGCGATATGTTGCTCAACTATGCACGTGCTTGCGAGCAAGCAGAGGAATTTGGGCACTCGCCTGCGCGGGAATGCGGCTTTTTAACCGTGCATTCCTGCCTGCATTTGCTCGGCTATGACCATGAACGCGGCGAGGAGGAGCAGCAGCTGATGCGCGCGCACGAAGAAGCGGTGCTGACAAAATTGGGGCTAACGCGCGGGTAAACACATGAAAGACATCAACAAAGAAATCCGAAAGCTGTCACAAAGCTTTCGCTATGCCATTCGGGGGCTGAATTTGTGCATTCATCACGAGCGCAATTTTCGCATCCACATTTGTGCGGCGTTATATACGGCGGTATTTGCGTGGATTGTCAATCTATCCTTGACGGAAGAGGCGATTTTGTGCCTGTGCTTTGCGCTGATGATGTGCGCCGAGCTGCTCAACACCGCGATTGAACGCTGTTGTGACATGGATTGCAGCAGCTACAACGGACACGTGCGCGATGCCAAGGACATTGCCGCGGCGGCAGTGTTTATCTGTGCGTTGTTTTGTGTGCTGATTGCCGTGATTTTATTTTTGCGTCCGGAACGGATTTTTGTGCTCTGGGACTTTTTTCGAGCACAGCTGTGGGCATTTGGAATCCTGCTTTGCAGCATTCCATTAAGTGTGACATTTATTTTTAGACTGTTTCATGAGCAGTGAAAGGGAATTTGAAGTATATGAGTGAAATTACAAAAAGTGTGGTCGTGGCAATGGTGGGACGTCCGAATGTCGGCAAGTCCACACTGACCAATCGTCTGGTGGGCAGAAAGGTTGCCATTGTTTCCAATAAACCGCAGACCACCCGCACCCGCATCACCGGCATCTGCAATCGGCAGGCGTGCCAGTTTGTCTTTTTGGATACCCCGGGTCTGCACAAGCCGCGTTCTCGTTTGGGCGATTTTATGGTGAAGGTTGTGCAGGATACAGTGACGGATGTTGATGTGGCGGCACTGCTGGTCGAACCGAATACCGACATTGGACCGAATGAACAAACCTTAATCGAAAAAATCAAGCAAAGCGGCATGCCATCGGTTTTGGTCATCAATAAAATTGATACGGTTGCAAAACCAGAGCTATTGGCAGTCATGGCGGCATATAGTGCGTTGCATGACTTTGCAGCCATTATTCCCATCAGCGCAAAGGATGGCGATGGCGTGACCGATTTGCTGGATACCTTTGAAAAATTTGCGCTGGATGGTCCGCAGCTGTTCCCGGAGGATATGGTATCCGACCAGCCAGAAAAGCAAATGGTTGCTGAAACCATTCGTGAAAAATTGCTGTATTTGCTGCAGCGCGAAGTGCCGCATGGCGTTGCCGTCGGCATCGACAAAATGGAAACACGAAGCGATGGACTGGTGAGTGTCTATGCCACCATTTTCTGCGAAAAAGCCAGCCACAAGGGCATTATCATCGGCAAAAATGGCGCAATGCTCAAGCGTGTGGGCGAATTGGCGCGGCAGGACTTGGAACGACAGTTTGATGCCAAGGTGTTTTTGGAGCTTTGGGTCAAGGTCAAGGAGGATTGGCGCAACAATCAATTCCAAATGCGCAACTTTGGCTATGAAGACCAATAAGCAGGAAGGGACAGTATGCAGCAGCACAGCACAATACGCGGTCTTGTGATTCGAGAGGTGGATTTCGGCGACCATGACCGCTATATTACCGTGCTCACCGCCGAGGGCATCAAAATCGAGGTGCTTTGTCGCGGCGTGCGGCGAAAAGGGGCACGCATGGCGAATGCGGTGCGGCTGTTTTGCTATACTGACTTCACACTGTATACATCCAGAAAGCGGTTTACGCTCAACGATGCCGCGTTGGTGCATAGCTTTTGGGAGCTAACGCAGGACATTGAGCGATATGCCTTGGCGTGTTATTTTGCCGAGCTAGCCGCCCTTTTGAGCGATGCACATGAGGAGCACGCCGAGATGACCCAGCTGATGCTGTATGCCTTTTGGGCACTTTGCGGCAACAAAAAACCGCTCGCACAAATCAAAGCCGCGCTGGAGCTGCGGATGCTTGCGCTGTCGGGTTATGCGCCGCAGATAGAGCAGTGCGGTGCGTGTGGAAAAGACATGACAGAGGTTTGCTTTTCCGTGGCGGAGGGTGTCGCGGCGTGTCAGGATTGTGCCAGACGCATCGGCGGCGATTGGAAACCCATCAGCGGTGGGGTATATGCTGCCATGCGGCATATTCTGACCTGTGACATTGCGAAGGTCTTTTCGTTTGCGTTGGGGCAGGCATCGGTCAAACAGCTGGCGGTTCTGTGCGAGGTCTACACCCAATACCATGCAGAATGGGAATTTGATAGCTTAAAGCTGTATCATTCTTTACAAGAACCCCTGCAAATTACCAAATCAGGAGCAGAAACATGAATAAATTGGGAGAAAAATCCTTAAAAACACTGGAATATTTCACGATATTGGAGATGCTGGAGCAGCACGCTGTGACGGAGCGCGGCAAAACGCAGTGTCGGCAGCTGCGTCCGCTGACTGACCCAGAGCAAAGCGTGCTGTGGATGCAGCAAACGACAGACGCCAAAAATCTGATGCAGGTGCATGGCGCACCATCTTTTTCCGGCGTGAAGGATATTTTAATGGTGGTATCGCGTACCGAAATTGGCGGCGTGCTCAATCTACGGGAGCTGCTTTCCGTGGCGGCATTGCTGCGCGCTTCCCGCATGGCACAAGGCTATGTGGCGGAAGTGGAGGAGAAAACGACCGTTTCTCCATACTTTTCGATGCTGACAGGAAACCGCGCCTTGGAAGAGGACATTTCCACCGCGATTGTCAGCGAAGAGGAAATTGCAGACGGTGCGTCCGCAGAGCTGCTGCGCATTCGCCGTGAACTGCGCCGCACAGCAAGCCGTGTGCGCGAAACCCTGCAAAAATTGATTTCGGGCGAACGGTCGAAATATTTGCAGGAAACCTTGATTACACAGCGCAATGGGCGGTATGTTGTGCCTGTCAAATCGGAACACCGTGGCGATGTGCCGGGCATGATTCATGACACCTCATCTTCTGGTGCGACCGTCTTTGTCGAGCCGGCACAGGTGGTGGAAATCAACAACCGCATCAAGCTGCTTGAGGGACAGGAAGCGCAGGAAATCGAGCGGATTTTGGCGCGGCTTTCGGCAGATGTGCGGGCAGGTGCGGACATCCTTCGCACCGACTATGATATGCTGTGCACGCTGGATTTTATCTTTGCGCGTGCAAAGCTGTCCTATGCGCTCAATGCTTGCGCACCGATGTTCCAAGCACCCGGAAGCGGTGTGAAATTGGAGCGGGCGCGGCATCCCCTGCTGGACAGCAAGACCGCCGTGCCGATTGACATCGCCATTGGGCGCAGCTATGACACTTTGGTCATCACAGGTCCGAACACGGGTGGCAAGACGGTTTCCCTCAAAACCTTGGGGTTGTTATCGCTGATGGCGGCAAGCGGTCTGCACATCTCCGCCAATGAAACGAGTGAAGTCGGCTTGTTTGAAAATGTGTATGCCGATATTGGCGACGAACAAAGCATTGAGCAGAGCCTGTCCACCTTTTCGGCGCATATGAAGACCATTGTGTCGATTGCCGACTGCTGCGGCAAAGGCGATTTGGTGCTGTTCGATGAATTGGGTGCAGGTACAGACCCTGTGGAAGGTGCGGCATTGGCGGTGTCCATCATCGGTTATGCACGGCAAATGGGTGCTTTTGTTGCGGCAACCACGCACTACTCCGAACTGAAAACCTTTGCGCTGACCACAGATGGGGTCGAAAATGCCTCTTGTGAATTTGACATCAAATCCCTGCGCCCAACCTATCGTCTGCTAACAGGCATTCCGGGCAAGTCCAATGCCTTTGCCATTGCGGGCAGACTGGGGTTGCAGCCGACCATCATTGAGCGGGCAAAGGAGCAGGTTTCGACCGAAAATGCCCGCTTTGAGGATGTCATTGCACAGCTGGAAAAAGAACGCCGCAGCCTTGAAAAATACAAAGCGGAAGCAGAGCAGCTGCGGCGCACCGCACAGTCGGAGAAAGACAAGGTTGTCAGCCTGAAGGATAAAACCGAGGACCAGGCAGACCGCCTGCTGCAGCGGGCGCGCGACCAAGCAGATGCCATTTTGAAAGATGCACGTATGACGGCAGAAACGGTCTTTGAGGAGCTAAACACCTTAAAGAAGAAAACCGAAGAAAATCAGGCGGATGAAAATCTGTCAGCGGCGCGTGCGGTCTTGCGCGGCATCATCCAAGAAACCGAAACCAAGCACCGCAAACAAAAGCAGAAGCGCACGGTTGCACCTGAGGAGCAGGAAGAATTGCAGCAGGGGGACGAAGTGCAGCTGCTGAACGTGTCGAATATTACCGCAACCGTGCTGACCGCACCCGATAAGGACGGCAGCATGCAGGTGCAGGCAGGCATCATGAAGCTGACGGTGAAGCAAAATGAGGTGCGCAAGGTCAAAGCAGCGGCAAAGCCAAAGGCGAAGCCTGCACGTACGCCATCAAGTGGCGGCAAAGAGCTGCGCCTTGCGGCGGCACCAAGCGAAGTCGATGTACGTGGAATGACGGCAGATGAAGCCATTTTGGAGGTTGACCAGTTCCTCTCCGGTGCGCTGATGTCCGGTTTGCCGAGCGTACGCATCATCCACGGCAAGGGAACGGGCGTTCTGCGCACTGAGATTCAGCAGCATTTGAAGCGTCATAAACGCATCAAAACCGTACGAAACGGTTTGTATGGTGAGGGCGAAATGGGCGTAACTGTGGTGGAATTTCGTTGAAAAGAGTATTGCCGAAAAGGCAAAATACGGGAAAAACCGCTGAATAGACAAAAGTCATGGGTCGGAAGACCACATAGATTATGTGAAAAGCCTATTGACGAACTGTAAAAAACAAGGTATCCTATATTTATAAGTATAAGAAGTGTTATTAGGAGCGATGCGCATATGTTTTCTAAGGAAGTAGTGGTCACGAATCAGGTAGGTCTGTATGCAAGACCTGCAACCTTTTTTATCCAGAAAGCAAACGAGTTCAAGAGCACCATTCTGGTTGAGAAGGAAGAGCGTCGTGTTAATGCAAAAAGCCTGTTGGGCATTTTATCCCTTGGCATTACAAAGGGCACCACAATCACACTGATTGCAGACGGTTCTGATGAAGAAGATGCAGTCAATGCACTGGTGGAACTGATTACATCGAACTTTACAGACTAAGTCTGTGGTTTGCGTACGACAAAAAGCACCGCCGCGGCGGTGCTTTTTGTCGTATCAACTTGGTGTTTGTGCCGTGGAAAAAAACAGGAGGAGCAACGTGCCAAGCTATGAAGAACTGAAAGACCGTGTGCACAGCCTGCCGCGTGCACCGGGTGTTTATATCATGAAAAATGCGGCGGCGCAAGTGATTTATGTGGGCAAAGCCAAAGCATTGCGCAATCGTGTAACCAATTATTTTCAAAATCCTGCGGGAATGACCCCCAAAACACGCCGTATGGTGAGTCAAATCCACGACTTTGATATTATCGTGACGGAGTCGGAATTTGAAGCGTTGGTGCTCGAAAATTCCTTGATAAAAAAATATAAGCCGAAATACAACATCCTGCTCAAGGATGACAAAGGCTATCCATATGTGCGCATTAATACGGCAAAGCCCTATCCCGAATTTTCCATCGTATCCAAGCCAGAATCCGATGCCGCGCGCTATTTTGGGCCATATACCAGCCGCCGCGCGGCACGCTATGCCATTGATACGATTGCGGAAACGCTGCATTTGAAAACCTGTCGGCGCGTGTTTCCGCGTGACATCGGCAAGGAGCGCCCGTGCCTGAACCGCCATTTGGGGCGCTGCGTTGCGCCATGCACGGGTGAGGTTTCCAGAGAGGACTATGCGGCACTGATTACGCAGGCGATTTCACTGCTGGACGGCAACTTTAAGGGGTTGGCACGGATTGTTGAGGCGGATATGCAGGAAGCTGCTGAAAATCTCCAGTTTGAGCGGGCGGCAATGCTGCGGGACAGGCTGCGTGCGGTACAGTCGCTTGGAGAACGGCAAAAGGTGGTAGCCGGCGGATTTGCGGAGCTGGATGTGCTGGCGTTTGTGCAGGGACAGACCCGCGGCTGTGTGGTGGTGCTGCATTATTTGCACGGCAGCCTGCAGGATAAGGAATACACCATCATTGACGGTGTGACGCAGGCGGATGCAGGCGAGGTGCTGGGTGATTATCTCAAGCAGTATTATGCATTGCGGCAGGTCGCCCCAAAGACCGTGCTGCTGAGTGCAGAAATCGATGAAATGGAAGCAGTCGCCGAGTTTTTAGGCTCGCTGAATGGACGAAAAACCGAGGTGGCAGTGCCACAGCGCGGCAAGCGGCATGATTTGGTACGGCTTGCCCAAACCAATGCGGCAGAAGAGATTGCACGCGTGGAAACAGGGCAGGAGCGGCGGCTCAAATCGCTGGAACTGCTGCAAAGTATGACGGATATGCCGACGATGCCCGTGCTTTTGGAAGCCTATGATATTTCCAACTTTTCAGGTGAAGGCACGGTAGGTTCTATGATTGTGTTTGAGAATGCCCAACCGAAAAAAAGCCGCTATCGCCGCTTTCAAATCGCTTGCACCGCACAGGGACAGGACGATTACAGCGCGATGCGAGAGATGCTGACCCGCAGAATGCAGCGATATGCAGACGGGGATGAGAAGTTTATGCCCTTGCCCGATGCGTTCTTGATTGACGGTGGTTTGGGGCATGTTCGCATTGCACAAGAGGTGATGGATGCGTTTGGCGTTGCCGTACCATGCTTTGGCATGGTAAAGAATGAACATCACCGTACACGCGGTTTAATGGCACCGGATGGGCGGGAGTTTGGGATTTCCACCGTGCCTGCGGTGTTCGCCCTCATCGGGCGAATGCAGGAGGAAGTCCACCGCTTTGCCATTACGTACAACCGCACACTGACAGGAAAGAATGTGCGTGGGTCTTCTCTTGACAAAATCGAAGGCATCGGTGCAAAACGGCGCAATGCGCTGCTCAAACACTTTAAAAGTATAGAAAATATCAAAACCGCCAGCATCGAGCAGCTGCAATTAGTATTGCCGCAGAATGCGGCGCAGGCGGTATATGCGCATTTTCATGCGGACATACAGACAGAGGAGGAACCAACGAAATGAGAGTGATTTCCGGCACCGCACGGGGCAAGGTTTTGCAGGCTGTTCCGGGGCAAGGCACCCGACCGACCACAGCTCGCGTCAAGGAATCGGTTTTTAATATCATCCAGATGCAGGTGCGCGGAGCGCAGGTGCTGGATTTGTTCGCAGGAACAGGACAGATGGGCATTGAGGCACTGTCACGCGGGGCGGCATATGCCGATTTTGTGGAGCAGGACAAAACTGCGCTGCAGGTGGTGCGCAAAAATATCAGCTCTGCCAGAGTGGAGGAGCGCGCACAGGTGTACGCCTGCGCCGCACTGACCTATCTGCAAAAAGCTAAGCCACAGAGTAAGGATGTGATTTTCTTAGACCCGCCTTATGGTGGAAAAGTGCTGGAGGAGATACTTTTTGCCATACAAAGGTTTGACATTTTGCAAGCGAATGGTATAATAATATGCGAAAGTGCAGTGGATGATGTGTGGAAAACACCGTTTGCAGTCAAACGGGAGTATCGGTATGGCACAATCAAAATTACGGTTTTATGCAAGGAAGAATCCGAATAAAACCAAAAACAGAGGATTTTTTATGAAAATAGCAATCTATCCGGGGTCGTTTGATCCGGTGACATTGGGGCATATGGATATTATTGAGCGTGCGTGTAAGCAGTTTGACCAGCTGGTGGTGGCAGTGATGCACAACGGCAACAAAAAGCCGATGTTCAGCTGCGAAGAACGCATTGCCATGCTGCGAAAAACGACAGCGCATTTGCCGAACATTGAAGTGGATGGATTCGGCGGATTGCTTGCAGAATATGTTGCAAAACGCGGTGCGTGCAGCATCGTAAAAGGGTTGCGTGCCATGTCGGATTTTGAGTATGAATTCCAGATGGCACTCGCCAATCGGCAGATGAATCCAACGGTGGATACGATGTTTTTGATGACAAGTGCACAATATATGTTTTTAAGCTCGTCGATGGTCAAGGATATTGCAAGCCATGGCGGTGCGGTGGATGGATTTGTGCCGGCGGTGATTCAAGATGAGATTTTGAAACGTATGAGAAGGGATGGCTGTGTGTGATAGAGCATTTGGAGCAACTGATTAACAGTCTGTATGAAATGGTGCAGGACAGCTGGACGGTGCCATTTGGCGGCGATAAGTGCATGATTGAACGCGACCGTGTGCTGGATATTTTGGATGAACTGCGCATGAATATGCCGAGCGATGTGAAAATGGCAAACGAAATCGTGGAGAAGCGTAACGATTTGATTGCCGCAGGCAAGCGTGAGGCAGAAGCGATTGTCAAACAGGCAGAGGATACCGCGCGGCAAATGATTAACGAAACCGAAATTGTGCAGCAGTCGCGTCGCAAAGCAAAAGAGATTATTGGCAACGCGGAAATCCAGTCGCGTGAGCTGCGCAGGATTGCAAATGACTATTGTGAGGATATTCTCAAGCGTGCAGAGGAATCCGCGGCACAGTCACTGGAGGAAATCAAAAAAGCGAGGGCAAGATTTCGCGCGAGTGCAAAATAATGAAGTATCAGGAGGGGGCTGCCCAAAAAGCAGCTTCCTCTTTTTTTAAAGGTTTGCGCGTGTTACAAGACAAAAACAGACAAAATAACAGCAGATTGATTACTGAAAAATAGTGAAAAAGCCTTGCAATTTAAGGAAGGGTCAAGTATAATAGACATACATAGTGGGGCAAAGTGGAGCGAAGTGGATGCTTATGCATTTACTGGAGGTGCATCCGCGGGACATGGAGTGTGAATGGGTATGAAAGGTGAATATCAACATACCATTGATGCAAAAGGGCGCGTGTTCATTCCGGTCAAGCTGCGGGAAGGGCTTGGCGAACACTTCACACTGACCAAGGGCTTGGATGAGTGCCTTTCCCTTTATCCGGAAGCGGCTTGGACGCAGCTGGAAGAAAAAATCAGGGCACTTCCCATCAGCAAGTCGCGCAATTTACAGCGGTTCTTTTTTTCTGCTGCGGCAGATGTCGAGGTGGACAAACAGGGACGCATCCTCATTCCGACCAATTTGCGTGCATATGCAGGGCTTGCGAAGGATGTGAATATCATTGGCGTGTCCAGTCACGTGGAAATTTGGGATAGCACCAAGTGGGCTGCGTACAACGAGGTGCTGACAACAGAGAACATCGCAGAAGCGATGGAGGAGCTTGGTTTTTAGAGAAATGCGGCAGGGTCGTGTTTCTTTTCATAATTTAGGGAAGAAAAGGAGGGGTATACAGCGTGGAGTTTCAGCACGAATCAATTTTGCTCAGCGAGTGCTTGGAAGGGCTGCATATCCAGCCGGATGGTGTCTATATGGACGCGACCCTTGGCGGTGCAGGACATTCTTTGCACATTGCACAAAGGTTATCCGATGCGGGGCGGCTGCTTTGCATCGACCGCGATGATGAAGCGTTGGAGCACGCAAAGCTGCGCTTGGCAGCGGTGCTGCAGCGGGTCACACTCAATAAAAGCGATTTTCGGCATCTGGATGAGGTGCTTGCGAAAAACGGAAAAACACAGGCGGATGGCATTTTATTCGACCTTGGCGTTTCTTCTCCGCAGCTTGACCATGCCGAGCGTGGGTTTTCCTATATGCAGGATGCGCCGCTGGATATGCGGATGGACCGGCAGCAGCGCTTAACCGCCTTTGACGTGGTGAACACTTGGACAAGAGAAGATTTGCGCCAGATTTTCTTTTCCTATGGAGAAGAACGATACGCCCCCTTAATTGCGGCAGCCATCGAACGGGAACGGCAGAAGAGGCCGATTGCCACCACCTTAGAGCTTGCCGAAATTATTAGAGCTGCGATGCCGGCACAGGCGCGACGAGAGAAGCAGCACCCTGCCAAACGCACCTTTCAGGCAATCCGCATTGCCGTCAATGATGAACTGGGTGCGGTGAAAGAGGCGATGGAGCACGCAATCGATTGCTTGGCACCTGGCGGAAGGCTGGCGGTGATTACCTTTCATTCGCTGGAAGACCGCATTGTCAAAACAGCTTTTGCAAAGGCGGCGCAGGGGTGCACCTGCCCAAAGGATTTTCCGATTTGCATCTGCGGCAACAAACCACGCGTGCGGTTGGTGACCCATAAACCGATTGTGCCATCACAACAGGAAATAACAGAAAATCCACGCGCGCGCAGTGCAAAGCTGCGCATCTGTGAGAAATCACCAGACTAAAAGAGGAGGGATTTCAATGGCACGGATGCCAAGAGCCTCACGGGAGAGCGTTGCCTATCAAGAAACCTATCCAGCGCAGCCGAAAGAGCAGGTACAGGCGGAACCTCTGCGAGTCATACGTACCCGCAAACGCACGATGCGCTTGCCGCAAATTATGTGCCTTGCAATGGTGGCAGGGATTGCGGGTTTTTTGGTCTGTAATCAGATGCGGCTGACGGAGTTGACAACACAGGTGGCGAACCAAGAAGAACAGCTGCAAACGCTGCAGGATGAATATGTTTCGCTGAAAACACGACAGGATCGTGAATTGAACTTGACATATGTGGAAAATTATGCGCAAAATGTATTGGGCATGGTGAAAATGGACAGCAATTCGGTGGAATATATTGAAATGAACAATCCTGACCGCATTGAAGTGGCAAAAAATACGGACGGCGTTCTTTCAAAAATTAGTCAGTATGTTGCCGCGGTCAAGGCATATCTGCAATAGGCAGACGAATAGTATACTGTTGAAGGCGGGAGTGAGAGGTGCATGACATTTCTGACTCCCTTTTTTATGAAAACAAAGGGAAACGTTGGGTTTGCGCACAGCAGGCAACAGGTTTCTGCCATGAAGAACAATTTGTGACAATTATAGAAACGGTGGAGGATGCATATGCCCATCAAGGGACCCAATCAATCAATGAAAAAGCGGATTCGTGTGTTTACAGGGATTTTTTCCGTTGCCGGATTTTTGGCGGTTTTTCTGCAGCTCATCAGTCTTCAGATTGTGCAGTATGATTTTTATCAGGAAAAAGCATTGACCACGCAGACGCGTAACACACTGGTGAAGCCGACCAGAGGCACCATCTATGACTGCAACATGAAGGAACTGGCGGTTTCAGCAGGAACGGAGCAGGTAACGGTTGACCCGCGCAATGCCATCAGTGAAGATAAAATAAAAGCGGGTATTTCTAAGCAGGAACAGCAGGAAACACTGGCACAAGTTTTGTCGGAGCAGTTGGAGCTGGACTATGACCAAGTGCTTAAGCAGGTGCAAAAGGATACCAGCTATGTGGTTATTAAGCAGGGTGTGGAAAAAGATACCGCAGATGCGTTGGTAGAGGTTTTGTCGGAAAAAGGCTGCATTGGGGTCAATTTCACACCAGACACCAAGCGATATTATCCATATGGAAATTTTGCCGCGCAGGTGCTTGGATTTTTAAATGCCGATGGTGATGGTGCACAGGGCATTGAGCTGCAGTATAACGATGTACTTTCGGGCAAAAATGGCCGCGTGGTGAAAGCAACCAACGGCAGAGGCGGCGAGATGCCGTTTAAATATGAACAATATATTCCGGCAGAAAACGGCGACAGCGTTGTGCTGACAGTGGATGAAGCGATGCAACATTTTCTGGAAAAAAATCTGGAAATTGCGCTAGAGGATAATCCGCAGGCACGTGGCGGTGTGTCAGGCATTGTGATGAACGTGAAAACCGGTGAGATTTTGGCGATGGCAAACAAGCCGGATTTTGATTTGAACGAGCCACGCACCATCATGGCGGATTCTTTGCTGTCGGAGCTGCGCAGCAAGATTACAAATGCATTGGCGGAGGAAGGCTTAACCGCCGAAATCAGTGATACCTATTTGCAGGAGGGCGGCACGGTAAACTTGACAGAAGCCGACAAGGAAAGCGAAGAAAAGGTGGATATTATCGGCAATACCCGTATGCAGGAACTCAACAAAATGTGGCGCAATAAAACCATTATGGATTCCTATGAGCCGGGTTCGACCTTTAAACTGCTGAATGTGGCAACGGCATATGAATTGGGATTGGTCAATGCAGCAAGCACATTTTACTGCAGCGGCTCTAAAATGGTAGAGGGCTGGAACAAGCCCATTAAATGCTGGAAAACAGCCGGACACGGCAGCGAAGATTTGACCCATGCGCTGATGAATTCCTGCAACGTGGCGATGATGGAAATTGCCGCAAAGACAGGAACCGACCGGTTTTATGAATATGTAGAGGCATTTGGACTGCTCGAAAAAACAGGAATCGACTTGCCGGGCGAAGCGCAAAGCATTTTCCATCCGCAGGATAGCTTCACCAATGTCGACCTTGCGGTGGCATCGTTTGGACAGCGTTTTCAGGTCACACCGATTCAGATGATTTCTATGGTTTCGGCGATTGTGGACGATGGCAAGCTGAAAACACCACATATGGTGAAGGAAATTGTGGACAGCGAGGGAAACGTCACAGAAACCTTTGGCACAGAAGTGCTGCGGCAGGTGATTTCAGAGAGTACCTCTGATTATATGTGTGCGGCAATGGAACAGGTGGTAGCAAACGGTACAGGGCAAAATGCCTATGTCGCAGGGTATCGTGTCGGCGGCAAGACGGCAACCTCACAGATTTTGCAGCAAAAGGGCGATACAGAGGACCGCTATACCGCGTCGTTTATTGGGGTGGCGCCGATGGATGACCCTGAGGTGATTGTGCTGGTGTCGGTGTCTGACTTGCCGCAGTCGGCAACCCATGGCGGCGGTGCAGTTGCTGCGCCTGTGGTGGCACGTGTGCTGTCAGACGTATTGCCATATATGGGCATCGAACCGCAGTATGACGACAGCGAAAGCGACCGTAAAGAAGTGACAATGCCGAATGTCGTGGGCAAAACTGCACAAGAAGCAGCAACCATTTTGAAGGAAGCAGGCATTGCTTATCGGACAGAGGGCAGCGCGGAAACCGTTACCGACCAAGTGCCGTCTTCCGGTGTCAAAATTCCGATTTCTGCACAAACCATTGTGTATTTGGGCGGCACGAAATCTGCCCAGCAGGTGACCGTACCTTCTGTGTTGGGAATGTCACCGGCAGAGGCACAAAGTGCGTTGGAAGCACGTGGATTGTACATGAAACGCACCGGCATAGCATCGAAAAATGATAACTATTTGACCAATACCGCAAAGCAGAGTCCGGTTGCGGGAACAAAGGTCAATGTTGGCACGGTGGTATCGGTAGAATTCTCAAACAGCACAAACATTGGCGACTAAAGCCATACATGAGGAGAAAAAAACCATGAAATTAAAGGAATTGCTGCAAGGCATACAAATACAGCAGATGACAGCGGATGCTGAGCTGGAAATTCGGGAAGTGTGTTATGATTCCCGTAAGGTGCAAAAAGGCGATTTGTTTGTAGCCATTCGCGGATATGCGGTCGATGGACATCAATACCTCGAAAAAGCCTTGGAGCAAGGGGCAGCAGCGGTGCTTTGTGAAGAAGCACCGACGCAGATGCCTGCTGTCCTTGTAAAAAATACGCGTGCCGCATTGGCGCAGGTTGCCGCGAATCGCTTTGGTCATCCTGCTGAAAAAATGACCATGATTGGCGTGACTGGTACCAATGGCAAAACCACAACCACCTATCTGCTGAAGCATATTTTGGAGAGCTGCGGCGCAAAGGTGGGACTCATTGGCACCAATCAGAATTTGATTGGTGCGCAGGTGTTGGAAACCGAACGCACTACGCCGGAATCCTATGAACTGCACGCGTTGTTCGCACAAATGCTGGAAGCCAAATGCACACACGTGATTATGGAGGTTTCGTCCCATTCGTTGGTGCTGGACCGTGTGCGTGGCATTCCTTATACGGTGGGTGCGTTCACAAACCTGACCCAAGACCATTTGGACTTTCATCACACAATGGAGGAATATCGGCGTGCCAAAGCAAAGCTGTTTTCGATGAGCAAGCAGGGTGTCATCAATCTGGATGATGCGGCGGCGGAAAAGATGTTGGCAGATGCCGCGTGCCCAGTGTGCACCGTTTCGGCAGAACAGGCGGCGGATTTGTGCGCAAAGGAGATTGCACTGCACGCCGATTGTGTGGAATTTCAGTGTGTGACACCGCAGGAGCAGGTGGCGGTGCGGCTTGGTATCCCTGGGATGTTTTCGGTGCACAATGCACTGACGGCGTTGGGCTGTGCGGTGGCGTTGGGTATTCCGCTGTCTGACGCGGCAAAGGCATTGGCGAGTGCGTCCGGCGTGAAGGGACGCATTGAGGTTGTGCCGACCGATACACCCTATACCGTGCTGATTGATTATGCACATTCACCAGACGGTGTGGAAAATATTTTGCAGGCGGTGCGCGGGTTTGCCAAGGGGCGTGTCATTGCTGTGTTTGGCTGCGGCGGTGACCGCGATAAAACCAAACGCCCCAAGATGGGTGCCATCGCCGCACGCTTGGCGGATGTTTGTGTGGTGACGTCAGATAATCCACGCACAGAAGACCCTGCGGCAATTTTGGAAGATATTGTGGCAGGGATGCAGGAACATCTGGACACAACAACGGTGATTGAAAACCGCACCGAGGCGATTTTTTGGGCATTGGACCATGCACAAAAAGATGACATTGTGGTGCTGATGGGCAAGGGTCACGAAACCTATCAAGAGATTCACCATGTCAAGCACCATTTGGATGAGCGGGAAGAAGTCGCGAAATACTTTTCGGCAAAAAAATAGGCGTAGAGTCTGCAAAAGAAATCCAAATAAATACACAAGAGGGCTGTAAAAGCGCGATTGAGTATGATATAATAAGCAAAGTTTGTGCGGTATGAAAATAAGCGTGGTTTGCGCGCATTTCTTCATAAAAAAATGAAAAAACATTGGGCAGAAGGTGCGAAAAGTGGAAAGGTTTTGGTTACAGGAAGCAGCACAGTGGTGCAAAGGTGAGTTGGTAGGCACCAATCAGGAGCTGGCAGGCATGACAACGGATTCCCGCGCGGTGGGAGAAGCTTGCTTGTTTCTGCCGATTGTGGGAGAACGGTATGATGCGCATGATTTTATTGCGCAGGCAGTAGAAAATGGTGCGGCTGCCGTCATTTCGGCGCGCAGAGAGGAGCAATACGCAGTCCCCACGATTTATGTGCAGGATACCGGTCAGGCACTGCTGGATTTGGCGCATGGGTATCGGCAGACCCTGCAGGCACGTATCGTTGCTGTGACCGGCTCGGTCGGCAAAACGACCACGAAGGAGATGATTGCATCTGTGCTTTCCAAGCACTGCAAAACCAGCAAAACACAAGGCAATCTGAACAATGAAATCGGTATGCCGCAAAGCTTGCTCAGCATTGAGCAAACCACACAAGCGGCGGTTCTGGAAATGGGCATGAACCATTTTGGGGAGCTGTCGCGCATGACTGCGGCAGCACAGCCGGACATCGCGGTGATTACCAATATTGGCACCTCACATATTGCCTTTTTGGGCTCTCGAGAAGGAATTTGCAAAGCAAAGCTGGAAATTTTGGAGGGTCTGCGTCCGAATGGCGTGGCGGTGCTGTGCGGTGATGAGCCTTTGCTTTGGGCACAGCGTGGAAAACTGCCCTGCAAAACCATTTATTATGGCATTGAAAATCCCGAATGCGATTTTATTGCGCGTGATATTGTCAACGAAGGTGAAATTGTGCGCTTTAGTATCGTCAATCGCACACAGGCAGAGTGTCGACAGGTGCCGATGGGTGAGTGCATCCGCGCGCACCTTTGTGTGGCAGGACGGCATAATGTCAGCAATGCGCTGGCGGCGGCGGCGGTTGCATTGCAGTTTCAAGAAGAACCCGGCGATATTGTGGCGGGGCTTGGGGCATATGCACCCAGTGGCTTTCGGCAGAATACATTTATAAAAAATGGATATACCATTCTTGCGGATTGCTATAATGCAAGTCCGGATTCCATGGAAGCGGCTTTGCAGGCATTTTCAGAGCTAAAGACAGCAGGTCGCCGCATCGCTGTGTTGGGCGGTATGTTGGAATTGGGCGACTACGCGCCAGAAGGTCATCGGCGGGCAGGGCGTGCTGCGGCAAAGTACACCGATGCGCTGTTTTTATATGGCGCAGGCAGTGCAGATATGCAGCAAGGTGCGCTGGAAGGCGGCATGGAAGCGGCGCAAATACGCACCTTTGATACCCATGCGGCATTGGCGCAGGCACTGCGGCAGAATGCGCAGACGGGCGATGCCTTGCTGTTCAAGGGCAGCCGTGGGATGCAAATGGAACAGGCGATGACACTGTTTACGGGGGACACATAACACATGAAAACAACAATTTTGCAGCCGATTCTGGCACTTATTCTGGCATTTGCAGTGACGGCTGCAATCGGTCCTAAAATCATCACTTGGCTGCGGAAAATGAAATTCGGACAAAAGATTTTGGAAATCGGTCCGAAATGGCACATGAATAAGCAGAATATCCCCACCATGGGCGGATTTATGTTTATCATTGGCATTGCAGTGGCTGTTTTGGTGGTGGATGTTTGGCAAGGGGCATTTTCAGGCGCTGTTACGTTGCCGCGCATGGCACAGTATTTTGCCGCGCCGCTGCTGGCACTTGCCTATGGATTGGTTGGATTTGTGGATGATTATGCAAAGATTCGGAAAAAGCAAAATGGGGGACTGACCCCCGTGCAAAAGCTGATTTTGCAAATTGCGGTGGCGGCGGTTTTCATCACGCTGCTGCGCTTTGCCAATGTCTTTGCCATGCAGGAAAGCGGCGCGATTGCGCTGTGGGTGCCTTTCACAACCATTCGACTTTTTTTGCCGTGGGTGCTCTACATTGTGTTTGCGGCATTTGTCATTGTGGGGGCGGACAACGCTGTCAATTTGACGGACGGCATCGATGGTCTGGCGGCAGGGGTGACACTGCCCGTTGCGGTGTTTTTCACAGCTGTTGCATGGCAGCAGGGAAACAGCGGTGCGTGCATCTTTTCTGCAGCCTTGACGGGTGGACTGCTGGGATTTTTGCTGTATAATTTTCATCCGGCAAAGGTGTTTATGGGTGACACGGGCTCGTTATTCCTGGGTGGTGCAGTGGTGGGACTTGGATTTTCCTGTAATATGCCACTGGTTTTATTACCGATTGGAATCATTTATATTTGGGAAACCTTGTCTGTCATTTTGCAGGTGGGTTATTTCAAGCTCACGCACGGCAAGCGCATCTTTAAGATGGCACCGTTTCATCATCATTTAGAGATGTGCGGCTGGGGTGAAAAGAAAATTGTGTTGGTATTCACCGGTGTAACGGCTGTAATGTGCCTTTTGGCATGGTTCAGCCTACCGTTTACCGTATAAAAGCAGCCGCAAAGTGCACACAAGAGGAGGAAATGTATGGCAGCGAAGGCACGAACGCACTATGACCAATCCAGAATGCGCCAGCTTTATGAGCATTCCGGACAAAAAAATACCGTGCGGCAAAAAGTTGATACGCCGCTGATGCTGCTGATTTTGATGCTTGTGGCAACTGGCTTGATTGCGCTGTTTACAGCGAGTTATTCCAATGCGTATTATTACAAGGGGGATGCGCTTTGGTATATTCGCCGACAGGCAGTGTTTGCAGTGGCAGGATTAGGGGTCATGTGGGCGGCATCGAATGTGAATTATCGCGTGTATGCAGGCTTTGTAAAGATGATTTTTGGCGTGTCCATGATTTTCATGATTTTGACCCCTTTCATTGGGTTTTCAGAAAAAGGCGCAACCCGCTGGCTGGGGGTGGGGTCGATTTCGTTTCAGCCCTCGGAAGTGATGAAAATTGCCGTTATCATTGCATTTTCTTGGTATGCCTCTCGTCCGGATGCGCACGTGGAAAAGCTGCCGCGCTTAGCGCCGTATATGCTCAGTTTGGTTGCCATTGCCTTTTGCTTGAAGCTGCAAAACCACCTGTCGGCGGCAATGATTACCTTTGGCATTGCATTTGTCATTTTGCTGGTGGCAGGGATGCGGGTGCGATATGTTGTGATTGCAGGTGTTGCGGTGGCGGCGGCGGCAATCGCCTATATCCAGACCAATCCTTATGCCATGGCGCGTATTATGGTGTGGCAGCATCCCTTTGACGATTTCAAAGGAGATGGCTGGCAGGGGGCGATGAGCCAAATTGCGATTGGCTCGGGCGGATTGTTTGGGCAAGGCTTGGGGCAGGGACGGCAAAAGCATTTGTTTTTGCCCGAGCCGCAAAATGACTTTGTGTTCTCGAATTGGTGCGAAGAGCTGGGGCTGATTGGGGCATTGCTCGTGCTGCTAATGTTTGCATATTTGATTTTTCGTGGTTTTTATGTGGCACGCGGTGCAAAAGATAAATTTGGCTGTTTGCTCGCAAGCGGTATTATTGGAAAATTTGCCATTCAAACGCTGATGAATCTGTTCGTTATCACCGGACTGATGCCGATTACAGGGGCATCCCTGCCGTTTTTTAGTTATGGCGGTACAGCATTGCTGATGCAGATGTTTGAAATGGGCATTCTTTTGAATATTTCACGGCATATGGTGCAGGAAACCACAGAATGATGAGAAAGGTTTGAAATGCAATGAAGCTATACATCACCGGAGGTGGAACAGGCGGACACGTGACACCCGGTCTTGCGATTGCACGATATTTTCAAAGCAAGCGACCCGATACGGAAATTCGATTTGCGGGCACAGCGGGCGGCATTGAGGCAAGGCTTGTGCCGCGGGAAGGCTATGTGCTGGATACCATCGCCATTGAAGGGCTGCGCCGCAGCATGAAGCCCAAGGATGTGGTGCACAACCTGCGTGCCGCGCAGCTGTCTGTCACTGCGGTGGGCAAGGCGAAAAAATTGCTGCGGCAGCATATGCCGGATTGTGTCATTGGATGCGGCGGTTATGCAAGCTTTCCCATCGTTGCGGCGGCGCAGAAGCTCGGCATTCCAACGGTGCTGTTGGAAGTGAATGCCTTGCCGGGTAAGGTGACCAAAATGCTGGCACCCAAAGCGGACCGCATTTTGGTTTGCTTTGCAGAAGCCAAAGCACTGCTGGGTGACAGAGCCAATATTCACGTAACCGGTGCGCCGGTGCGCAGTGAAATTATATTTGCTGACCGTGCGCAGGCGCGCAATAAGCTGGGGCTTGGCGAACGTCAGCTGGTCATTTCGTTTTGGGGCTCGATGGGTGCGTTATATATGAATCAACACATGGCGCACATGATTGCGCAGGAATGCAAGGCACAAGTCCCCTATCAGCACATTCATGCAACCGGTGCGGCGGCGTATAAATGGATGCCGGAGATGGTGCAGCAGTTGGGAGGCGATTTGCAGCAGCATCCCAATTTGCAGCTTGTCGAATATATCTATAATATGGCGGATTTGCTTGCCGCGGCGGATTTGGTCATTTGTCGGGCAGGTGCGGCAACCATTGGGGAGTTATGCGCATTGGGTCGCCCATCCATCATGGTGCCATCCCCTTATGTCGCAGAAAATCATCAGGAAAAGAATGCACGCGCGTTGGAAGCCGCAGGCGGATGCCGCGTGCTGACAGAACCGGACTGCACACATGAAACATTATATGCCATGACGGCGGAATTGCTGCAAGATGCTGCGAAGCTACAGGAAATGGGGCAGTGTGCGGCAAAACGAGCGACGTTGGATGCTTCGGAACATATTTATCGGCATATTTTAGAAGCTGCAAGGCGCACCTAGTGGCAAGGAGGGCATGATATGGCAAGACGCGGCAGCCGTTCGGCTAGACTTCGCCGCCAAACGCGGCATCGGCACGTGAAAACGATGCTGTTTGGGGTCATTTTTGCGGTTGTGGCAGTTACAGCAGGTATTTTGGCAGTCACCGTGTTTTTTAAGGTACAAACCATCGAAATGGTGGGTGACACACGGTATGCAGCAGAGGAATTGGAAGCGACACTGGGTGTGCAGACCGGGGACAATCTGTTTCTCTGGGACAGTCTGCCGGCATACAGGCAGTGAAGGAGCAGTTTCCCTATGTAGACACGATTACGGTGCATCGGAAGCTGCCGGACCGGCTGGTGTTAGAAGTGGCAGAATGCACACCAATCGGTGTGCTGCAGACGGCAGATACCAACTGGCTGATGGACGCAAATGGAAAGCTGTTGGAAGCTGTGGATGCGCAGACGGCGCAGACCTATCGCACCATTACAGGTGTCACTCTCTACAGTGCCAAAACAGCGGGTCAGGTGCTGGATGCATCCGAAAGTGACTCTGTGACGGCACTGCTCACGCTGCTGCAGACACTGCATCAAAGTGACCGCATGGAACGGATGGATTTTATCAATCTCAGCCGATTATATGAAATTCACATGGGATACGATGGAAAATTTGACGTTTGGCTGGGGACTTTGGATGCCTTGGAGCATAAGCTGAAGTTTTTGGATACCATCATTGCGGAAAAGCTTTCGCCCTCTGATATTGGCATCATTGATGTATCGGATGATGCTTCGGCACGATTTCGACCCGACACTGCCGAAAATGTAGCGGCTGCGGCAAGTGTGACTGCCACCACGCAAGGCGATGGCACAAGCTCCTCTGCACAGCCGACAGAATCAGCAGATACACCATCTGCAACAGGGGAACAGGCAGACGAAGGAGGTGAAGCCGTGTGAGAAAAAACTGGAAAAGCTCGCTTGCGCTGTCAGCCGTTTGTGCACTGCTGGCATTTGGGCTGACATGGCAGATGCGCAGCGTGCGCGCAGGGGATGCGGTGGGCAGCACGGCAAAGGCACGTGCAGACCAGCTGCAAACCCAACTGACGGTGGAGCAGGAAAAAAACGAGGCACTGTATAACCAAATTTTGGAATATAAAGATGAGTTGCAGGCCTATGCAGAGCAGGCCGAAACGTCAGGCGGCTATGCCAAGGTGCTGGCGCAGCAGCTAGAGCAAAGCATGCTGTTATCCGGACAAAGTGCCGTGGAAGGACCTGGGGTTACGGTTGTACTCAAGGATTCCCAACTGCCCAACACCATCGGAATTGATGGAAATAATTATGTGATTCATGATGAGGATTTACTCAAGGTGGTCAATGAATTGCGCGATGCAGGCGCGGAGGCACTCACGCTCAACGGAGAGCGGCTGCTCGCAACCAGTGAAATTCGTTGCGCAGGTTCCATTGTCAGCGTCAACAACAATCGCTATGCGGCGCCGTTTATCATCTGCGCCATTGGCAATGCAGAGGATTTGGCAAGTGCACTGACCATGCGCCAAGGAGTTGTGGATTCGCTCGCCATTTGGGGGATTGAATGCGTGGTGACCAAGTCACAGCATCTTTCCATCGCCGGATATAATGGCGGTCAAAACTTCAAATATGCCAAACTGGTGAAGGCATCGGCGCAGTCAGACGCGGTAGAATCGAAAGGAGCAGGCAGCGAATGATTCAAATCTTTGGTGTTCTGGTTGGTGTGATTTGCGGAAGCCTGATTCCATTTGACATCCCTGCCACGGCAACGCCGTTTGTTGCAGTTGGGCTGCTCGCGGCGTGTAATACATTATTCGGCGGCATCTCTGCGCAAGTGCACCGAAAATTCGATTCCAGAGCGTTTATTAGTGGTTTTTTTATCAATACCATCCTTGCCGCAATCTTGACATTGGCAGGGTCAAAGCTTGGCGTGGATTTTTCACTTGCGGCGATTGTGTATTTCGGCACACGTATTTTTAATAATCTTGCAAAGATTCAACATTATATATTGCAAAAACATTCAAATAGGGGTAAAATTAAAACGTTAGGCAATCGGAAAAAGATTGCTTTTGATGTGAAACAGGATTCCGATGTGCAAGAAGCACACATCGGACAAGTCATAGATAACGGAGGACGGCAAGATGGGATTTGAATTTGAAATGGGAATGGATAACGTGGTAACCATTAAGGTTATCGGCGTTGGTGGCGGCGGGAATAATGCCGTCAACCGTATGATTTCCAGCGGCGTCAAAGGGGTAGAGTTTATTGCCGTCAACACGGACAAGCAGGCTCTGAATTATTCTGCGGCATCCATCAAAATTCAGGTTGGCGAAAAGCTGACCAAGGGACAGGGCGCGGGCTCCAATCCCGAAATTGGTCGCAAGGCAGCGGAAGAAAGCCGCGAACAAATCGCCAGTGCACTGGAAGGCACAAATATGGTATTTATCACCGCAGGTATGGGTGGCGGCACCGGCACCGGCGGCGCACCTGTGGTGGCACAAATTGCACGCGAAATGGGCATTTTGACCGTTGGCGTTGTGACCCGTCCGTTTAATTTTGAAGGCAAACGCCGCATTGAGCAGGCGCTTGGTGGCATTGAGGCCTTGCGCGAAAATGTCGACTCGTTGGTTATTATTCCAAATGAGCGGCTAAAATTTGTGTCTGAGCAGAAAATCAGCTTTAAAAATGCGTTTGAAATTGCAGATGGCGTGCTGCGGCAGGCGGTTGCAAACATTTCAGAATTGATTACCGTGCCGGGCTTCATCAATCTGGACTTTGCGGACGTTACCTCGGTGATGAAGGATGCCGGATTCGCACATATCGGTATGGGCAAGGCAGCAGGGAAGGACAAGGCAGCCGAAGCGGCAAAAATGGCAATTTCCAGCCCGTTGCTCGAAACCTCTATCGAAGCGGCACACGGTGTTATCCTGTCCATCATGGGCTCATCGGACATTGGCTTGGACGAAATCGAAACCGCGGCAGGCATGGTGCAGGCGGCGGCACATCCGGATGCACATATCATTTTTGGTGCGTCCATTGATGATGATATGGATGATGAAATTCGTGTGGTGGTCATTGCAACCGGATTTGACCGCACGCCGCCAGCCGCGGCGACTGTTGAAACCAGAAAACCGGCGCCTAGCGCAGCGCTATATACCAACGCGCAGCAAAATGCCGCAGTGGCACAGCCGGAAGAGCCGGTTGCTGTGCAAGAAGAAGCAGCAACCGACCGTGATTTTGAAGAAATTTTGAAGATTTTCGGGAAAAATCACTGATGGGTTGCCGTATTGAAACCGTTTGATGATGAAAGGAGTGACACGCCGTGAGTCCTGAGCCTCGAAGTAGAAAAAAAGAGTTTACGAATCCTTGCGGCGGTTCATTTGCTTAATGCTGCCGCGGAAAGGCAGGAAGCATGATTCAATATTATAGAACGGTGGATAACAAGGTTGAGGAGCGAAAAAGCTTCACAGAAGGCTGTTGGATTCACATGGTGCGCCCAACGCACGAGGAGGTGCTGCGGGTCAGTACCTTGCTGTGTGTGGAAGAGGATTTTGTACATGCCGCATTGGACCCCGAAGAAAGCTCCCGTGTCGATGTGGAAGAAAACCATGTGCTGATGATTGTCGATGTGCCGATTATCGAGCATGGGTCGAAAACCGATACCAGCCAGACACAGGTCTTCAGCACCTTGCCGCTGGGCATCATTGTGGTAGACAACGCGGTGGTAACCGTTTGTCTGCAAGATACTTCCATTACGCGCTCCATTGCTGAAGGTGCGGTGAAAGATATACATACGCAGCTGAAGGTGCGCTTTGTGTTCCAAATTCTGCTGCGTGTTGCAGGGCGTTATTTGAAATATTTGCGCCTTATCGAGCGCACGTTTACCAGAATTGAGCGTCGCTTATATGATTCCCTCAAGAATGAAGAATTGATTCAATTACTGGGATTGTCGAAGTCATTGGTCTATTTTTCGGCATCCTTGAAGGGCAACGAAGTTACGATGGAAAAACTGCTGCGCGGGAGAGTGCTGAAGGTTTACGAGGATGACAGGGATATTTTAGAAGATGGCCTGATTGAAATTCGGCAGGCGATTGAAATGGCAAGCATTTACTCCAGCATTTTAGCGGGAACGATTGAAGCCTATTCCTCGGTGGTTTCCAATAATCTGAATACTATTATGAAAGTATTGACCGTCATTACCGTTATTATGACGATTCCCAATATTATTTTCGGGTTTTATGGCATGAACGTCAGCGGATTGCCTGTTTCAAATTTTTGGTGGGCACCTGCGGTGCTGGCGTTACTCGGCTGCGTTTGCGCCTGGTTGTTCCTGAAAAGGAAAAATTTATATTAAAAATCTATATCTGTAAAAATGGAAATACCGGTGCCGCATTGCTTCTTCGCGGCATCGGTTCCTTTATATCAAAATGTATCAAAGTGGAGGTAAAGAAGATGAAAACAGCAAAAGGATTGGCACATATCGCGATTTTTACAACAGATTTGCAAAAAAGTATTGCATTTTATGAGCGTTTGGGCGGCGTATTGCAGGCACGGGATGCGGTGCAAAAGCCGACGGGCGTCAATCAGCTTGCCTTACTTGCGTGGTGTGGCATCACATTGGAACTCATTGAACCGCATGATGGCACAGATGTACAGCCGCAAGCGGGCGCAATTCCGCATTTTGCAATCGAGGTCAGCGACTTGGCAGCAGCGGCACAGGAAGTGCGCAATGCCGGTATTGATACATTTTTAACCGCAGAACCAAAAGCGCTGCCGCAGTTGTTTGGCGGGTTGACAAATTGGTTTTTCACAGGGCCGAGCGGAGAGCAAATCGAACTGCTGCAAAGGCTATAAATATCCCCATTTTCACATATGCACATTGGACAGCATAGACTGGCATAGAAAATATGTGGAAATGGAGGGATTGATATGCCAACGATATATCTTGCACAACCTGAGAGCAATGCGGATTTTGCACAAGAAAGCAGTGCGATGGCACAGCTGTGGGGAATGATAGCGCAGTGGGCAAGCGTGGCGGGGTTGGAATGCGTGCGAGATGCATTCTCGGGCAGTGCAGACAGACCTTGGGATGCGGATGATGCGGTGCTTTTGCAGGCAAAAATCTGTCCTGCAAAAAACGATGCATATGCCGGCGCAATTCGATATGCAGAGGGAGATACAGAGAATTTTGCCCTTGCAAGACAACTGGCAGCGTATCTGCAGGAATTTTGTGTTAATTTTGTGCAGATTGCCCCGCTGCAAGGGTTGCCGTCCACGGCTGGGAAACCTGCGATATTGCAGCTGGAAATTTGGGGCAGACAGCCTTGGTTTGCAGAGCAGATTCTGTGCATTGCAAAAGCCCTGCTGCAAGCCGTCCATACATATTTTTTGCAGAGGCAAGCGGCGGCGCGAAGGGAGTGGACGGCAACCGTAGAAAGCCCTTGCGATATGCAAGTGGTGTATAAAAATCCGACCAAAGATGCACAAGTGATTGCAAGGCTGCGAAATGGAGAACGGGTTTTGGTGCGCAGACAGCTGCAAGAGTGGCTGTGCATCGCCTGCGGCAAAACCGAGGGATATGTGCAAAAGCAGTTTGTCACGCTGGAGTATCCGAGTGCACCATAACGTGGGAAGATAGCATCCGATGTATAGAATTCCGCAAGAAATGTGCATATTTAAGGTTGCTTTTTGCAGTTGAAACAGGTATACTATTTACGTTTAGTAAAAAGTCGGGAGGTATGTAAGTATAATGTATCGAATCTTAAAAAAGAAAGTTTAAACGCAAATACCAAAAGAATGTTAATCGATGCACCCTATGTGGCGAAAAAAGCTGCGCCAGGGCAGTTCATCATTTTGCGTGTCAGCGAAGATGGGGAGCGCGTTCCCTTGACCATTGCGGACTATGACCGTGAGAGCGGTGCAGTCACAATTATTTTCCAAGAGGTTGGCGCGACAACCACAGCATTGGGACAGCTGGAAGTCGGCGACTGTCTGCATGACTTTGCAGGGCCGCTCGGTGAGGCATCTCATCTGGATGGATTGCAGAAAGTGGCAGTTGTTGGCGGCGGTTTAGGCTGTGCGATTGCCTATCCGCAGGCAAAAAAACTGCATGAAATGGGTGCAGAAGTCGATTTGATTGCAGGATTTCGCTCCAAAGACATCATCATTTTGGAGGAAGAAATGCGTGCGGCAAGCACCAACCTGCACATTGTGACCGATGACGGCTCCAATGGGCGCAAGGCACTGGTCACACAGGTGCTCAAAGAGCTGATTGACGGCGGCGCAAAATATGATGCAGTCATTGCAATCGGTCCGATGATTATGATGAAATTTGTGTGCGAAACCACCCGTCCTTATGGCATTAAGACCATTGTTTCCATGAATGCAACGATGGTGGACGGCACGGGTATGTGTGGCTGCTGCCGCTTGACTGTGGGCGGGGAAACGCGTTTCGCTTGTGTGGATGGACCTGATTTTGACGGACATCTTGTGGATTTTGATGAATCCATGCGCCGTTCTGCGATGTATAAGGCACAGGAAAAGGACGCTGCCGCGCATCAGCACGAATGCAATTTGCACAAGATGGAGGTCAAGTAAGATGGCAAACATGAATCCACATAAAATCCCTATGCCGGAGCAGGCACCGGAAATCCGCAACCAGAATTTTGAAGAAGTGGCGGTGGGATACACGCCTGAAATGGCAATTGAAGAAGCACAGCGCTGCCTCAACTGCAAGCATAAGCCGTGTATTGCTGGATGTCCAGTATCTGTGCAGATTCCGGAGTTTATCGCCTTAATTGCAGAAGGAAAATTCGGCGAAGCAGCGGCGAAAATCAAAGAAACTTCCTCGCTTCCAGCGGTTTGCGGACGTGTTTGCCCACAAGAAAGCCAGTGTGAGCGCGAATGTGTCCGCGGCATCAAGGGCGAAGCGGTTGCAATCGGTCGTTTGGAACGCTTTGCAGCCGACTGGGCGATGAAAAATGTAACGGAAACACCAGAAAAGCCAGTTGCCAATGGGCATAAGGTGGCTGTGGTCGGCGCAGGCCCTGCTGGTTTGACCTGTGCAGGGGATTTGGCTCGTATGGGCTATGCGGTGACTGTTTTTGAAGCATTGCACACCGCAGGCGGCGTACTGATGTATGGCATTCCGGAGTTTCGTCTGCCAAAGGACATCGTGCAGAAAGAAATTGACACCTTAAAGCAGCTTGGCGTGGAATTTATCCTCAACTTCGTGGTAGGACGCTCCGAAACCATTGATGATTTGTTTGCAGACGGCTATAAAGCAGTGTTTGTCGGCTCTGGTGCAGGTCTGCCGACCTTCATGAAAGTGCCGGGCGAAAACTACAATGGTGTATATTCCGCAAACGAATATTTGACCCGTGTGAACCTGATGAAGGCATACAAGGAAGGCGCAGATACCCCGATTCAGCGGGCAAAAAAGGTTGCAGTCATCGGTGGCGGCAACGTGGCAATGGACGCCGCACGCAGTGCAAAGCGCATGGGTGCAGACGAAGTTTACATCGTTTATCGCCGTGGTGAAGAAGAACTTCCCGCACGTTTGGAAGAAATCCATCATGCCAAGGAAGAGGGCATTATCTTCAAGTTCCTGACCGCACCGCTGGAGGTGCTAGGTGATGCAGACACCTATCGCGTGACGGGTATGCGCTGTCAGGAAATGGCGCTTGGTGAACCAGATGCCTCCGGTCGTCGCCGTCCGATGGCAGTGGAAGGCAGTGAATTTACGTTGGATTTGGATTGTGTCATTGTATCCATCGGCACTAGTCCGAATCCGCTGATTCGCAAGACGACTCCCGGTCTTGACACCAATAAGCGTGGCTGCATTGTAGCGGATGAGGAGCATGGCATTACCTCTAAGGATGGTGTGTTTGCAGGCGGTGACGCAGTTACCGGTGCGGCAACCGTTATTTTGGCGATGGGTGCCGGCAAAAAGGCTGCGGCGGCAATGGACGAGTATATTCGTAGCAAGAACTAAGCACAAATGTGGGCAGAGGCGGACAGAAAATGTTTTATCTGCGCACCAATGCAGTTTCTGATGATAGAATGCGAGAAAAGAGGAGCATATCCATGGGGATTGCACCTCTTTTCTGCTGCAAGCGGTAACATAAAAAAGGTGCGTACCGATGGGTACGCACCTTGCAATATTATGCGGGAGGAAGGATTAATAATCGCGACCTTCAGACAGCTTCTTGCAGAGGTCAGCATATGCAGCCTGTGTTTCCGGCTTGTCAGAAACAGATGCAACGCCAGTTCTCCACCAAGACTGATAGCCATCGGTCATGGTCTTCGGCAGAACCTTGATGTCAATCAAAGTAGAGTTGGTCTGCTTCTTGGAGTCTTCGATTGCAGCTTCCAGCTCTTCCATGGTACGAACTTCGTAGGACTTCATGCCATAGCCTTCTGCGATTTGTGCAAAGTTGATGGTGAAAGCCTTGCCCTTGTGCTTGCCGTCATGCGGAGCACCCGGTGCACGCATATTCATTTCGGTGAAGCGGGTATCATTGCCCTGGTCAACTTCAACGTTGTTGATGCAGCCATATGCTGCGTTGTCGAGCAGAATGACGTTAATCTTCATGTCTTCCTGCACAGCAGTAATCATTTCGGAGTGCAGCATCATGAAGGAGCCGTCACCCACCATGGAGTAAACTTCCTTGTCCGGGCAAGCCATCTTGATACCGAGTGCACCAGAGATTTCATAACCCATGCAGGAGTAACCATATTCCATGTGGTAGGTTTCACGAACGCTCGGACGCCACATACGCTGCATATCGCCCGGCAGAGAGCCAGCTGCAGAGATAACGATAGAATCCGGTGCAATCAAGCGATTGACTGCGCCGAGAACTTCGGTCTGGGTCAGGATAGACTTGTTTGCTTCGATGAAGTGCTCAATGCATTCGCGGTTTGCATCGTTGATTTCCGGCTTGAAGTCCGGTCCGGTGTACTTGATGGTATCCAGACGGTCGAGTTCCTTCAGCCACTTTGCACGAGCATCTGCGATTTCAGTGGTGTAGCTGTTCTTGTAGCCGCGGCGGCGCAACTCTTCTGCGATGGCAACCAGTGCAACCTTTGCGTCAGCGATAACCGGAACCGCATCCATCTTGAATGCGTGGAACTCAGAAACGTTGATGTTAACGAACTTCTGCGCGTCGGTGTACAGCCACTTGGAAGCGGTGGTAAAGTCGGTGTAACGAGTACCTACGCCAATGACAAGGTCAGCCTTGTGCGCCAATTCGTTTGCCATGCCGGTACCTGTGGTGCCGATGCCGCCCATGTTGAGCTCTTCTGTCCATTCGATAGCAGATTTACCAGCCTGGGTTTCGCCAAACGGGATGTTGAATTCCTTTGCGAATGCCAAGAATTCATCTGCACACTCGGAGTAACGCACGCCGCCGCCGCAAACCATCATCGGCTTCTTGCCTTCCATGATAGCGTCTGCTGCTGCCTGCACGGCATAGTCGGTTACCGGACGGCGTTCAATGCGCCATACACGCTTCTGGAAGAAGTATTCCGGATAATCATAGGATTCACCCTGTACGTCCTGCGGCAGGGACAAGCAAACAGCACCGGTGTCAGCCGGGTCGGTCAGCACGCGCATTGCAGAGATACAAGCGGTCATCAGCTGGTCCGGACGAGAAATACGGTCCCAGTACTTACAAACAGCACGGTAAGCATCGTTGGTAGAAATGGAAAGGTCGTGCGGCTGCTCCATCTGCTGCAGAACCGGGTCAGGCTGGCGGGATGCATAGATGTCACCCGGCAGATACAGCACCGGAATGCAGTTTGCAGTTGCCGTTGCAGCGGAGGTAATCATGTTTACCGCGCCAGGGCCAACAGAGGAAGAAACTGCCAAAATGCGCTTGCGGAGCTTCTGCTTTGCATACGCCATAGCAACGTGTGCCTGACCCTGCTCGTTTTTGCCCTGAAACAGCGGGATGCTCTTGATTTCCTGCTCCACGCCGTTGCAAAGGCCGATAACGTTGCCGTGACCCGGCAGCATGAAGAAGCCGCCGATGAACTGCTCTTCCTTGCCGTCAAAGTTGACATATTGGTTTTCCAGGAAGCGAATCAGCGCCTGGGAAGTGGTAAGACGAATGGTCTTTTTCATGAGAAATTCCTCCAATTTTATTTAAAAAATAAAAAACAAATGAAAATTTAGTTGCCGGTCGGGCAGTGCCAGATGTGGTCGTTTGCATCTTCTTCGAGCAGCCACAGGTGCTCTACATCATCGATACGAGTCTTATCCCACGGGTCGCCCGGCAGGTGACGGATGCCCCAAGCATAACAGCAGGAATAGCCCGGTGCAGTGACTTGAGAGTGCATTTTGTCGGTGATGATTGCCAGACCATTGTTGCGGGTTTCGTAGATTTCGTCGTTTGCCCAGCCTGCGCCGAAGCCCTGCGGCTTGTCATAATGATAGAAATATACTTCCGGCTGCGGGTGGTGATGCGGCGGGTAAGAAGACCATTTGCCCGGCAGGTTGATGACTTCGCCCAAAACCATGTTGGAATACGGTGCGTTGTCCAAATCGAAGCAGGTGCGCACATCACGCTTGATGCAGCCCATCAGCTCGCCCTTGTTGCCACGTGCCCAAGTGTCAGTCATGTCCGGTGTGTACATCTTGTTTGCAAACGTCTTTTCGTTCAACGTCTTCTGAATATAGATTTCGCAACTGCCCTTTGCGGTGACAGTAACCTTTGTGCCCTTGCACACGTGCAGACACCATGGGTTATAGTCGAACGGGTTGGGGCGGTCAATTTCACAGGTTTCCTCATCCCAAGCGATGGTTAGTTTGCCGCAGAACGGCATCACAGCCAGCTCTTTTTCAGCTTCTTCAAAGGTGTAGGTGTCGCCGTCTTCCATCACCAGAAGTGCAACATCCATCATCGCATCCTTGCCGATGCCGTCCTCAAGCTGGATATATTCGTTATAACCACGCTGAACCTGCTTGTCAATATACATAAAAAATACCTCCTGGTTTTATTTACAATTCATCACTGCGGAAGGAAGTACACTGCCGATTCAAAACAAAAAGCATTCAAAAAAAGATAGAATCTTGTGTTTTGCTGCAGCTTCGTTTATAATTATAGTTACAAGACACAGATTTGTCTTGTAATATTTTCGCAACTAATAACACGATTTTAAGCAAAGGAAGGGCGCACTGTTTTTTATGGATACAACACATCGAGAAAAGCGGATTCATGGCACGCAGGCGTTTCCGTTTCAGATTTATCCGGCACTGGAAACCCAGGAATCGGATTTGGTGCCGTACCATTGGCATCCCGAAACCGAATTGATTATGGTGGAAGAGGGGCAAGTGGGGCTGACGATTGGCGAGGAGATTTACACCGCAGTGCCAGGAGAGGTGTATTTTGTCAATCCGCAGCAGCTGCACGAGATTCGCGGCGGGGCAGGCGGCACATTTCATGCATTTGTGTTCCCGATGAATTTTTTGCAGTTTGCCCGCACAGATTTGGCGCAAAATGAATGGCTGGCGCCCATTGAAGCAGGTGCGATGGAATTCCAGACGGTGCTGCCGCGAAGCAATCCGGTGGCGGCGCAGGTGACTGCTGCACTACAGGATAGTTTAACCGCGTGTAGGATGAAAAAACCGGGGTATCAAGTGCTGGTCAAGGCGGATTTGCTGCGTATTTTGGCACTCATTGCCGGAGAAAATCTGATGCGGCCTTGCGCAGACCGAGCAACCTATAAGACAGTGACCCTGCGTGAAATTGTGGCGTATTTGGATGAGCATTGTACGGAACGGCTGCGTCTTGCCGATGTTTCCACGCATTTTCATATGTCACCGCAGTATTTTTGCACCTTTTTTAAGAATAATATTGGACGTACATTGACGCAGCACATGAATTTTTTGCGCATTGAGCGTGCGTCACGTCTGCTGCGAGAAACCAGCCTGCCCATCATGGAGGTTGGGATGTCTGTAGGGTTTGATAATTTCAGCTATTTTATCAAACGATTTCGAGAAACCTATGGCTGTACGCCCTCTGAATATCGCCAGAAAACATAAAAAATCCTCCTTGTTCTTAAAAAAGAATGAAAGAGGAAAGTTTACAGCATATGCAGCCATTTATTAGTTATCACAACGTACGCGGATTTGGTGCTTGGAGAAAAAATCCATGTATTTTTCATCAGGGCGGCGGTCGGTGATAAAGCCGGTCAAACGTGACAGCGGACAGAACGAAACCATCGCATCGCGGTCCAGCTTAGAACCGTCGGCAAGCAAAAAAATCTGGGAAGCGCGCTGGACAACGCCGCGCTTGATTTCTGCCTCTAAAAAGGTGGTGTTGGTCATGCCGTTTTCCAGACTGACACCGGTTGCCGCCATAAACGCCTTGTTGATTTTCATCGCAGAAAGGGCTTCGAAGGCAGATAAACCCACGAAAGAATCGGTGGGACGGGAATAAATACCGCCCAGAGAAATCACGCTGAGATTTTCATATTTTGAAGCCTCTGCCATGGCACCCAAGGAGTGCGTGACCAGCGTAATGCGCTTTTTTTTGGATAAAAATTTGAGCATACAGACCGTGGTTGTGCCGGAATCTAAAAAAATCGTGTCTCCATCGGCAACCTCTTCAGCAGCCAAGCGACCAATCAGCGTTTTGTCTGCCGGATGCATCCCAGAGCGAATCGGGGTGGGCACAGCGCTGGCAGAGGAAATTGCCGTCACACCGCCATACACCTTGGCGATATGCCCGCGGGCTTCCAGTTCATTCAAATCGCGGCGAATGGTATTTTTGGACACGCCAAAGGTTTCACATAGTTCATCAATCGTCGCAGTTTCCCGCGCGATGACATATTGCTCGATGGAATTGAGCCTGCTGATTTTCAAAATGCCTGCACCTCGACTTTCATGATACTGTGTGCGACGCGTACAGCCAGTGTGCGCTTCAAACGCGGTTTGTCGCATACAAATGGGGAAGGACACGCCAACAGCCATAACGTGTCCTTGCCAAATCGTTCTTTGAAATATCCTACCTATAGTTTATCAGAAATCAATAAAAATGCAACCACAAAAACAAAACTAATCAGAAAAAGACAAAACACTTTTGCAGAAAATGTGCAGAATCGTTCAGGCTATCCTAAAAAAATTATGAAAATAATTGATAGGATAGCATTGAAAAATACATACAATAATGGTACTATTAAATGAGCAGCGTGGACATTTCGTCCGCGAGTGGTATGGATCACGAATTGCAAGGAAAAATAAGAAAATAGGCAGGTGTATTTCATGCAGAAAGCAGAAAAAATGCAAGAGCTCCGTGTATTTGCACAGGAGATCAGAGTACAGACGCTGAAAACAATCGGCTCTCTTGGCTTCGGTCACGTTGGTGGCTCGATGTCCATCATTGATGCAATCGCAGTGCTTTACGGCGATGTGATGAAGTATGATCCGAAGAATCCGCGTTGGGAAGACCGTGACTGGTGTGTTCTGTCCAAGGGACACGCAGGTCCTGCGGCATATGCAACCTTTGGACTGAAGGGCTTCTATCCGCTGGAAGACGCATATACCCTCAACAAGTCCCACACCAACTTCCCGTCCCACACCGACCGTCAGAAGACACCGGGCGTTGACTTGACCACCGGCTCTCTGGGTCAGGGTATGTCCACCGCAATCGGTGCCGCTTTGGGCAACAAGATTGACGGCCGTGACAACCACACCTTCGTATTCCTCGGCGATGGCGAATGCGATGAAGGACAGGTTTGGGAAGGCGCACAGTTTGCAGCGCACTATGGACTCGACCACTTGGTTTGCTTCGTCGATGACAACAAGTACCAGCTTGATGGTGCGGTTGATTCCATCCTGAAGCATGGCAAGGGTCTTGCAGCAAAGTTCGAGGCATTTGGCTGGAACACAATCGATTTGGAAAACGGCAACGACGTTGAAGCAATTTATGACGCGATTCAGGAAGCATATGCTACCACAGGCAAGCCTACTTGCATCGTGCTGCATACAATCAAGGGTCTGGGCGCATCTTTTGCGGAAGGCACTGGCGCACACAGCTCTCAGCCAAGCAAAGAGCAGTGGGATGAGGCAATCGCAGCCGCAGAAAAGAAGCTCGCTGAGATTAAGGCACAGTAAGGAGGGTATCAACAATGAGTTTTACTTTGATTGGCAAGCACGAGAAAGATGCTCGTGCAAATCGTGATGCATATGTAGACGCAATGCTCGAGCTCATGGAGCAGGACCCGACTGTCGTACACGTCGACTGCGACCTCATGAACTGCATTAACACCGGCAAGCTGCTCAAGGCTTATCCGGAACGCACCATCAATGTTGGTATTGCGGAAGCAAACGGCATGGGCATCGCAGCAGGCTTGTCTGCAACCGGCAAGAAGGCATTTATGCACTCTTTCGGCTGTTTTGCATCCCGTCGTGCATTTGACCAGGCATTTATGTCGGTTGCTTATGCAGGTTTGGACGTGAAGGTCATCGGTTCTGACCCTGGTGTTACCGCAGCATACAATGGCGGCACACATATGCCGTTTGAAGACTGCGCACTGTATCTGTCTCTGCCGGAAACGGTTGTTGCAGACGCAGCAGACTATGCACAGATGTATGCACTGACCAAGAAGCTGGCTGCACACCATGGTCTGTCTTACACCCGTATGATTCGTAAGACCTTCACCACCGTGTATGCGGACGGTTCTGATTTTGAAATCGGCAAGGGTGTTACCCTGAAGGAAGGCACTGATGTGACCATCATTGCAGCAGGCATCATGGTTGACATTGCACTGCAGGCACAGGAAACCTTGGCTGCAGAAGGCATTTCCGCAAAGGTCATCGACATCGTGACCTGGAAGCCTCTGGACGAAGAGCTGGTTGTTTCCTCTGCAAAGGAAACCGGCTGTGTTGTCACCGCAGAAAACCATCAGGTAACTTCTGGTTTGGGTTCTGTCATTGCAAACGTTTTGGCAAAGAACTGCCCAGTTCCGATGGAAATGGTCGGTATTCAGGACCGTTTCGGACAAGTTGGCGCAGAAGGATTCCTGCGTGAAGAATACAACCTCACAACGGCAGACCTGGTTGCTGCTGTGAAGAAGGCTGTTTCCCGTAAGTAATAAAAATTCATTCGGTTATACTACTATATAGCCGGATGTGGGAGGAAGAGCCCAGCTCAGGCTGGGCTTTTCCTTTTTTTACATTTGATTTTTTCGGAAATCTTGGGAAAGTTATAATGTAGAAAGTGAAAAACGTCAAATGCTTATTTACAGGGAGATGTAACCATGGAATCCAAAATATTACAAAACAAAAAAGTGCAGTACAGCATGGGCGAGGAAATTGCAAACGCAATTTTGCATGGCGTGGGTGCAATGCTTGCGTTGATTGGGTATGGCTATATGCTGGCACTGTGCATCCATTATGGAAATGCACTGGCGATTGCCGCGTGTTCGCTTTATTGCTTTACGTTGTGTATGATGTTCCTCAGCTCGGCGTGCTATCATGCCTTGCCGTATCCAAGGGCGAAAAAAGTACTGCGCATTTTGGACCATTGTGCCATTTTCCTGCTGATTGCGGGCACCAACGCGCCGTATGTGATGCTGGTTTTACATGGCGTTGGTCGATGGGTGTTCTTTGGAATTTTGTGGATTTGCGCACTGCTTGGTGTGGTGCTGAATGCAGTTGATATGAAGAAATTTGCAAAAGTTTCGATGTGTTTATATATTTTGATGGGTTGGGCAGTTGTGATTACGGTTAAATCCATGATTGCGGCAGTTTCCATTGATGGGATGCTGTTTTTGCTTGCAGGTGGGCTGTTTTATACCTTCGGCATTTTGTTCTATGTGCGAAAAGGCGTATCCTATATGCACTCTGTATGGCATATTTTTGTTCTTTTAGGTGCATTGGTACACTTTTATGGTATTTTATTATATGTCCTGCCTGTGAGTTTTGGTTTAATTGCATAATGCACAGAAAAAAGCAACGGTTTCTGCAAACCGTTGCTTTTTAAAATACAGAGGTTATTGGGATAATATTTCTGTGATTGCCGCCAACAGTCTGTCCATTTCGACATCAGTGCCGATGGTGATGCGCAGGCAGTTGTCAATACGCGGCAGATTGAAGTAGCGAATGAAGATATTCTGTGCACGCAGGGCATCGAACAGCTCCTTTGCAGTCAGTTTTGGCGGTGTCACAAACAGAAAGTTTGCGTCACTCGGATAGACGGTGCATCCAAGATTGGACAACGTTTTGGCACTGCGGTTCCGCGTAGCTTGTACCTTAGCGCAGGTTTCGCGGAAATAGACATCGTCCTCAACCGAAGCGGTACCGGCTGCGATGGCAAGCGAGTCCATCGTGTAGGAATTGTAGGCGTTTTTCACCGCTTCGAGGGTGGTAATCAGCGTTTCACTACCCAGTGCAACACCGATGCGTAAGCCAGCCAATGAGCGAGATTTTGAGAAGGTTTGCACGATAAGCAGATTTTCATATTTTTCAAGGAGTGGGACACAAGACCAAGCCCCAAAATCTACATAAGCTTCGTCGATGATAACCACGCAATCCTGATTGTGCTCTAAAATGTCTTCTAAGAAGGCACGTCCTTCTGCAATGCCAGTGGGGGCGTTGGGATTGGGCAGAATCACGCCGCCACAGGGACGGTCATAGTCGCGTGGATTGATGCGGAAATCGGCATTGAGTGCAACCGTTTCATAGAGTGTGCGGAAGAGCGAGCACCAAACCGGATAAAAAGAATAGGTGATGTCTGGGAATAAAATCGGAGCATCTGAGCAGAAAAAAGACTGAAATGCAAGCGCCAGCACATCGTCAGAACCATTTCCCATAAACACTTGGGTCGGTTTGACACCGTGGTGAGTGGCAAGCGCATTGCGCAAAAGCGTTGCGTTGGCGTTGGGATAGTAGCGCAGTTGGGAGGGGTCAAAGGTTTGCAGCACTTCCTGCACACGCGGTGAAGGCGGATAAGGGTTTTCGTTGGCGTTTAATTTCAGAAGATTGGGCGCACTCGATTGCTCACCCGGCACATAGGGGTCGATTTGCCGCAATTTTGCCTGCCATAAGGGGGTCATAACATTCACCTCATTGATTTGTTTTTTTGTATTAACAGTTTAACATGATAAATTACAAAAGTCAAGAGCTCTTAAAAACATCTCTAGACCTTTTCGGCACAAAATGGTATAATATTACGATATAGTACAAAAATGAGGGAGGTGGCTGCTATGAAGATGGTTCGCAGAATCTTCGATATGCTCGTGGCAGCAGTGGCGACGGTATTGATGGGAATGCTTTCGTATTTGGCGATGGGTGGAGAGAATTTGGCACACAAATTCATACCGTGGACAGAATTAGTACTGGTGGGTATGTTTTTGGTGAGTATTGTACTCAATTCGCCGCATTATTGGAACAATGTGAAGCTGTTGATTTTGGGGGTTATCCCACTGTTGGGGCTGATTGCATCCGCTGTGCTGCCGCAATATCTTGACATTGAAGTGCCGATTGTGGCATCGATTGTGTTTTATGTATATGTGCTGTATTGGCACATATTTTTGGGTGTTACAGAAAAAAACCGCTCCAGTGTGCCAGTGGAAAATCCTGTGCAGCAGGGCAAGCCAAAAGCCATAAAAAAAGCAAAACCAAAGCCGAAAGAATAGGTAGCATGAGAGTGGGAGGGACAGTATGTATCAGCCGCTTGCAGACCGCATTCGCCCGCGTACGCTGGAGGAAGTGGTTGGACAGCGTACGCTTTTTCGGGAGAATGCAGTATTGCGCCGCATCATTGAAAGCGGAAATATCCCCAATATGATTTTTTATGGACCTTCCGGCATTGGCAAAACCACGGTGGCGCGGATTATCGCAGGGCAGACACAGCGCAAGCTGTACCGATTGAATGCCACGACCGCCTCCATTGCGGACATCAAGGCGATTTTGGAGGAGCTTGACACCTTTTTGGCACCAAATGGCGCCTTGCTCTATTTGGACGAGATTCAATATTTCAATAAAAAGCAGCAGCAAAGTCTGCTGGAATTCATTGAAAATGGACAACTGACCTTGATTGCATCCACCACGGAAAATCCATATTTCTACATCTATAATGCGATTTTGAGCCGATGCACCGTGTTTGAGTTCAAACCGGTTTCTTCGGAAGAAATGCAGCCTGCCATTGCGCGTGCCTTTTCCATTGCGCTGGAGCATCGCACTGCTACGGTGGAGGACGGCGTGTGTGCCTATATTGCGAAGGCGTGCGGCGGGGATGTGCGCAAAGCCATCAACACCGTCGAGCTGCTCACCGAAGGACTTGTCGAGGGCGGTGTGGTGCACTTGGCAGATGCACAGGCGGTGGCACAGCGTTCCAATATGCGCTATGACCGCGATGGCGACAGCCATTATGATATTCTGTCAGCACTGCAAAAATCAATTCGTGGTTCGGATGCTGATGCCGCCCTGCATTATCTGGCGCGACTGCTCGAAGCGGGCGATTTGATTTCAGCGGCGCGGCGGATGCTGGTGATTGCAAGCGAAGATGTGGGGCTGGCTTATCCGCAGGCAGTCGCTATTGTGAAAGCTTGCGTCGATACCGCATTTCAGCTGGGGTTGCCGGAAGCCCGCATCCCCTTGGCACAGGCGGTGATTTTGATGGCAACCGCACCGAAATCCAACAGTGCCATTGTGGCAATCGATGCCGCCATGGCAGATGTCAGGCACGGTGCGGTGGGAGAAATCCCTGCCTATTTGCAGGATGCGCACTATGGCGGCGCGGAAAAGCTTGGACGCGGGAAAACCTATCAATATGCACATGATTTTCCGCACCATTGGGTGAAACAACAGTATCTGCCGGACGCACTGTCGGCGCGGCAATACTACCAATATGGCGAGAATAAGACCGAACAGGCGGCGAAACGATATTGGGATGCCATCAAGCAATAAGCGTATGCGGCAGCGCTACTCAAATTCGGTCATCACAAACTTATGGCTGCACACCGTGGGGGAATACACCCAGCTGTGGATGGGGCCTTCGGTGATGAAATAGCGCGGGGGTGTATGCAGTTGGGTGTGATTCTGCAAAACATCGATGATGTTGAGTTTGATTTTCATGCGAGAAGGTAAAATGGACTTGATGTACACGGAAACAGGCGTGCCGATGGGGATTTCCTCGTGCCGCTCCGCCAAACCGGATAAATTGGGGGTCAGCTCGATAAACACCCCGTAGGGTTCGACACTGCGGACAATGCCGCGCACCGTTTCCCCAGGGGTAAACAGGGCGGCATTTTCTGACCAAGTGCCCAAAAGCTCGCGATGGGTCATGGTGATGCGATGCTGTCGATGGTCCATGTGCAGGACAGCGGCGAGAATCGTTTGTCCGGTGTGGATGCGGTCAGATGGGTGGAAAATGCGCGAAACAGACAGATTTTCGATGCCAATGAAAGATGTCAGCCCACAACCAATGTCTACAAATGCGCCGAATGATTCCAGATGGGTGACAAGAACCGACAAAACATCGCCGCAGAGCAGTTGGTCGAAAAACCAAGCCTGTGCCTCTAGCTGGGCGGCTCGCCTAGAGAGAACGATGCGGGGCGGAGAAGCGGTTTCGTCAATTTCTGTGATATAGAAGCAGACGGGCTTGCCGACTCGGGTCAAAATGGCAATTTCGCGTGTCGTGCCGTCATCAATGCCGAGTGCGCATTCTTCGCGGGGAATGATGCCGACATAGCCGCAAGGCGCCAACGGAACGAGCAAATCGTGTGTGGTGGTACAGGAGCCAACAACGGCCTCTAAAATCATATGGTCGGTCATCGCCTGCCGCAGAGCCGACAGCGATGCAAGTGCATTTTGGTTTTGCAGGGTGTGCAGACGAGCACCTTCTGGCGGATATTGGTCGCCTTTTTTCATAGCACATAAGCCTCCTTTGAAATCGGGACGGAATCAAGCGTCCGATATGTCTGTTTAATATATGCGCCAAATGGTCAAAATTGACCAAACACTGCAAATAAACCGGAGGGAAAGAAAAATGGATATTCGATTGGGTGACATTTTAACCTTAAAAAAAGCGCATCCCTGCGGCAGTCGGGATTGGCAGGTGCTGCGTGTGGGCATGGATTTTCGGCTACGCTGCTGCGGCTGCGGGCATGAAATCATGAACGAGCGGCGGAAAATTGAAAAAAACATCAAAGCGGTGACAAGAGAGGGGCAAAAGCTATGTTAATTGACGGAAAACAGATGCACATTCAGTGTGTAAAGGGCGATGTAGGACGATATGTGATTTTGCCGGGTGACCCGGGACGCTGTGAGAGCATCGCGCGATATTTGGAAAACCCACAGAAAATCGCACAAAATCGAGAATATACCGTGTATACGGGCACACTAGACGGAGAGAAGGTCAGTGTTTGCTCGACTGGTATCGGCGGTCCTTCTGCGGCGATTGCGCTGGAGGAGCTGGTGGAATGCGGTGCGGATACCTTCCTTCGCGTGGGCACTTCGGGCGGCATCGTGGACGAGGTCCGAGGCGGCGATGTGGTCATTGCAACTGCGGCAGTGCGTCAGGAAGGCACAGGGCTGGAATATTTGCCAATCGAATTTCCGGCGGCGGCAGATTTCACCGTTACCGCGGCGCTGCGTGATGCGGCAGAACGCTTGCAGCTGCAATATCACGTTGGTGTCATTCAGTCCAAGGACAGCTTTTATGGAGAAATCCGCCCTGCACAGCAGCCGGTTGCGGAAATGCTGCTTGCCAAGTGGAAGGCATGGAAGGCGGCAGGGGTGCTGACGAGCGAAATGGAGTCGGCGGCGTTGTTCGTGGTGGCACACGTGCTGCACGTGCGCTGTGGTGCAGTGCTGAACGTGTTGTGGAATGCAGACAACGACGATGCGCCGAATATTCCGCCTGAGGCGGCAGAACGGGGGATTCAAACCGCCATGGAAGCGATTCGGCTGCTGATTGCAAAGGAATGCGGCGCATAGGTTTGTGCTGTTGTGTATGCAAAGACGGTTCTTGGCGGGTCAAATCTGAACAAAATGTAAAAAAGCAGACTGCCTTTGCAGGGCAGTCTTGTTTTTTATCGGAATATCAAGTAAAATAACTTAGATATGGTTTTGGAAACAAGCGGTGATGTAGTGCGGAGAGGATGCGGTGTGCCATGTTCGGATTTATCAGACCTGTCAAGTCAGAACTGCGTGTGCGTGAAGTGGAGCGCTTTCAAAGCGTTTACTGCGGACTGTGCCACGCCATACGGCAGCGTTATGGAAATTTGCACACCTGCTTTTTAAGCTACGACATGACCTTTTTGGCACTGCTGCTGGGAAGCCTTTCGGAACAAGACAGCCAAGTGCAATACAAGCGTTGTGTGGCGAGTCCTGTGCGCAAAAAATGTGTGCTTTGTGCGGGGGAGTCCTTGCAGCATACGGCAGATATTAGCGTTTTGCTGACGTGCTTTAAAATAGAGGATAGCATTGCAGATGAGCATGGGCTGAAAAAAACTGGCGCGCAGCTGCTGCGCGGCATGACGAATATGGGATTTCAGCAGGCAAAGCAACGCTTGCCGCAGGAAAGCGAAGCCATGCGGCAGTGTATGCAGGCACTGGCGGCAGAGGAAGTGCAAAAAACCACCTCGATTGACCGCGCAGCAGACCCCTTTGCACGCATGATGCAGGCGTGTATTCCCGACAATGGCGCAGAAAACAATCGGATTTTGCGCGAAATACTCTATCACATGGGGCGGTGGGTCTATCTGGTTGATGCTTGTGCAGACCTTGCGCAGGACTGGAAAAGCGGCGACTATAATCCGATTACCTTGCGCTATGCACTGACAGAGCCGAATCTTACCCCCATCAAGGAGGCGGTAGAGCTGACGCTTGCCCGCTCTTTGGCATCGGTGCACGCGGCATTTGTGCTGCTGCCAATTCGGCGCGACTTTGCATTGCTGGAAAATATCATCTGCCTTGGCATGCCTACCGTCACGCGGCAGGTATTGGATGGTACTTATCAATCGAACGGAGGACGTAATAAGCATGGATCCTTATAAGGTACTGGGGGTCACCCCGGAAACGGCAGATGACGACATTAAACGCGCCTATCGTGAATTGGCACGAAAATACCATCCCGATAATTATGTGAACAATCCGCTGGCTGACCTGGCAGAAGGTCGCATGAAGGAAATCAATGAAGCATATGACCAAATCATGGCACAGCGTACCGGCAAGGCTGCCGATGGCACAGGCAGCCAGCAAACAGGCGGTGCCCAGCAGTCTGGCGGATATTATGGACAAATTCGCAATGCCATCAATGCAGGCAACTTGGCGGCAGCTGAGGAAATGCTCCAGAGAAGCCCGCAGCGGGATGCCGAATGGTATTTTTTAATGGGCAGTGTGTATTATCGAAAGGGCTGGTTTGACGAGGCGGAGCGTGCTTATATACAGGCATGCAACATGGCACCGAGCAATCCGGAATATCGAAACGCACTGGAAAAGCTGCGGATGTCGGGCGGCTACGGCGGCTATCGCCCAATGTCCTCCGGCGGCGCGTGTGACTGCTGCGCACAGCTTTTTTGCCTGAATTGCTGCTGCAATATGTGCGGAGGCGGGTGTTGATGTGTGAATAAATCGCAGTTTATCGCACGCGGCGGTGTTTTGACAGCGTTGTCTGTTTTGCTGCTGTATCTGGCGTGCATACTGCCGATGATTCGAATCAGCCTGTGTGCCGCGGGCGGCATTGTGCTGGCGATGCCGCTTTCCAGACGGCGTGTCAAGCTGGGTGTGACGATTTATATCGCCACCTCGATGCTGGCAATCTTGATTTTGCCGCAGAAATCCGTGGCATTTGCGTATTTTTGGGTGTTTGGACTTTATACCATTGCAAAATATGGAATTGAAAAATTACACCGCCTTTCAGCGCAGTGGGCCTGCAAACTGCTGTTTGCCACGGCAAATGGTGTGCTCACGTTGGTTTTGCTGCAAAAAGGACTGGTTGCAGGGGTGACACTGACAAGTGCCGTGCCATGGTTTGTGATGGGCGGTATTTGGTATCTGATTTTTGCAGCGTATGATGCTGCGTTTTCCAAGCTGGTGACGCAGCTGCATCGGATATTTCCGATGGATTAGCTCGAGAGGAGATTTATAAAAATATATGAAGAGTATGACAGGATATGGGCGTGCGCGCCGTACAGAAGGCGATTATGATATTGCGGTGGAGTTGCGCGCGGTCAATCACCGATATTTGGATACGACTGTAAAAGTGCCCCGTATGTATGGATATTTAGAGGAAGCGGTCAAGAAACTGGCGGCCGCACAAATTGCACGCGGCAAAGTGGATATTTACGTGACCATCAACGCGCTGGGCGGCACGACCAAGGTGGTTTTCAACGAAAAAGTGGCGGCACAGTATTTTGAGGTGCTGACGACCCTGCGCGACCGCTTTTCTGTGAAGGATGACATCAGTGTGATGAATCTGGCACGGCTGCCGGATGTGCTTTCAGAAGAGAAGGTGGAGGCGGATGCCGATGCGCTGCGCACGCTTGTGTGTGATGTGCTACAAGAGGCATTGCAGGAATTCAATCAGATGCGTGCAACCGAAGGCGAAAAAATGCGGCAGGATGTGGTGACGCGCCGAGAAACCATTTTACATTTGGTGGAGCAGGTGGAGCGGCGTTCGCCGGAAAGCGTGCAGGAATATCGTGAAAAGCTGGAAAAAAGAATGCAGGAGGTTTTGGCGGATACGGCACTGGAACCCCAGCGCATTTTGAGCGAAGCGGCACTGTTTGCCGACAAGGTTGCGGTTGATGAAGAAACCGTTCGTCTGCGCAGCCATTTGGAACAGCTGCAGGATATGGTGGAGGAGTGCACACCGGTTGGCCGCAAGCTGGACTTTTTGGTGCAGGAAATGAATCGAGAGGCGAATACCATTGGTTCTAAGGCAAATGATGCCGAGCTTGCAAAGATTGTTGTGGAGCTTAAGGCGGAAATTGAAAAAATCCGTGAACAGATTCAGAATGTGGAATAAGGAGCGGCGATGAAGCTAATCAACATTGGGTTTGGCAACTTGGTTTCTCCGGGCAGAATCATCGCGGTTGTCAGTCCGGAATCTGCACCGATTAAGCGCATCGTACAGGAGGCAAGAGACCGCGGCACCCTAGTGGACGCCACCTATGGAAGACGCACCCGCGCGGTGCTGTTTATGGACAGCGGACACATCGTGCTATCAGCATTGCAGACCGAAACCGTTGCGGGACGGCTGAGTGGACACGCAGAAGAGCATACAGAGGAACACATGGGAGATGAGGTGATAGAGGATGCATAAACGCCGTGGTACGCTCTATATTTTCACAGGGCCTTCCGGAACCGGAAAGGGTACGCTGCTCAGCCGCGTGATGAAGCAGGATGACGCGCTGTTTCTTTCGGTTTCTGCTACCACGCGCCAGCCGCGTGCAGGCGAGCGGGATGGAGAGCAGTACTATTTTTTAAGCCGTGAGCAGTTTTCTGAAAAAATCGAGCAGGGCGCATTTTTGGAATATGCAACGTATGTCGGCAACAGCTATGGCACCTTGGAAGCACCTGTGCAGGAGAAGCTGGATGCCGGATGGGACGTGATTTTGGAAATTGAGGTGCAGGGGGCACTGGCAGTGCACGCCAAGCGACCCGATGCGGTGATGATTTTCGTCGCACCGCCCAGCTTTGAAGAGCTTGCAGAACGCTTGCGCGGACGCGGTACCGAAAGCGAAGAGGTGATTCGTGTCCGCTTGGAAACCGCAAGGCACGAGATGCAGCAGCGCGCCGTGTTTGATTATCTCATTGTCAATGATGATTTAGAGCAGGCAACGGGTCAGCTTTCTGCGATTTTTGTAGCGGAACGCTGCCGTAATCGAAAAAATTTTTGCCAACCAAACAATCCGTAAGGAAACGAAAAGAGGAGTATTATATATGTTAAATCCATCCATGAGCGAACTTATGAACAAGGTCAACAATCGGTATTTGCTGGTGAATCTGGCGGCGCAGCGTGCACGGAACTTGGCAGACGAGGCAGACCAGGTGGAAGAGCCATTGCCGGATAAGGCAGTGCAGATGGCACTGGAAGACATTGCATCCGGCAGCATTGTCTATCGTCCAGGAGAGTGCGAAGAAGGAAAGCCTGTGAAGCTGCAAATGAGCAGCACCGTGGGAATGCTGGATTTGGATTTTTCAGATGAAGATGACGCAAATGGGGAAGAAGATGAGGACGAAGGTGCCTCTGACTATGATGATTTTGATGACAAGGATGAATAAATCATGAATTTACAGGGGAAAACCATCGTACTGGGTATCACAGGCAGCATTGCGGCATACAAGGCGGCAGAGTTGGTTTCCAGCCTGCGCAAGTGCCGTGCAGAGGTGTATGTGATTATGACGAAATCCGCCTGTGAATTCATTGCACCGCTGACCTTGGAAACCCTGAGCGGACATCCAGTCGTTTCGGATATGTTTGCACGGGTGACGTCGTGGGATGTGGAGCATATTTCGCTTGCAAAACGCGCGGATGTGTTCGCAGTGGTGCCTGCCTCGGCAAATATTCTGGGAAAAGCGGCAAACGGCATTGCAGACGATATGCTGTCCACCACATTGCTTGCCACCAAGGCACCCATTTTGTTTGCACCTGCAATGAACACCAATATGTATGAAAATCCTGCGGTGCAGGACAATATTGCAACGCTCAAGACGCGCGGTGCTTATTTTGTTGAACCAGCAGATGGACATTTGGCGTGCGGCGATTCCGGAAAGGGCAAGCTGGCGGAGGTCGGCAGTATTGAACAGGCGATTGCAGACCTCTTGACCCCAAAGGACTGCGCAGGACTTTCGGTTTTGGTGACGGCAGGACCGACGCGCGAAGCACTGGACCCTGTGCGCTTCCTCTCCAATCACTCCACTGGAAAGATGGGGTATGCACTGGCGGAGCGTGCACGTGCCAGAGGGGCGCAGGTGACCTTGGTGACCGGTCCGACAATGCTGCAAACGCCGCCGCAGATGACGGTGGTGCCGGTAATATCCGCGCGCGAGATGCGCGATGCCGTCATGTGCCGCTTGGCAGAGCAGGATTTGGTCATCAAGGCAGCGGCAGTCGGCGATTATCGCCCTGCTGAAATGGCACAGGATAAGCTCAAGAAAAAAGACGAGGATATGCGAATTGAGTTGGTCAGAAATCCCGATATTTTGCAGGAAATTGGACAAAACAAACGAGCGAACCAGACGGTCTGCGGATTTGCGATGGAAACCCGTGACCTTGTGGCACACGCACGTGAAAAAATGCAGCGCAAACACTGTGATATGATGGTGGCAAACAATTTGAAAACGGCAGGTGCAGGCTTTGCGCATGATACCAATGTGGTAACGCTGCTGTATGCCGATGGACAGAGCGAAGCATTGGATTTGATGTACAAAGAAGCGCTGGCAGATTTGCTGCTCGACCGTTTGTTGGCACTGCATCGACAAAAAGCACATGATTGAGCGCGTTTGTGTGGTGGCGGTCGATACGGTGGTGTATGCGGTCGACCGACTGTATGATTATCGTGCACCTGCCGAACTGGCAGATATGGCGCAGGTTGGCTGTCGGGTGCTCGTGCCGTTCGGCAAAGGCAATCTGCATCGGGAAGGCATCATCGTGCTGCAGCGCGAAAGCAAAATTGAGGACAACCGTCTCAAGCCAATTTTAAGCGTGTTGGACAACGTCCCTGTTTTGGAAGGGGATATGCTCAAGCTGGCGGTGTATATGCGCGAGCGGCTGTACTGCACATTTTTCGATTGTGTGCGCACCATGCTGCCCACTGGACTTTGGTTTCACCGACAGGAAACCTATGAACTGGCGGCACAGGTGAATACTGAAATATACGCGGAAAACGGCATCGACGCGCAGATTTTAGCGTGTTTTTCAGCTGAAAACCCCGTCCTAACAGTAGAAAAAATTGCCGCACAGGTGCATACAGAAGCCGCTGCCACACATCTGCAGGCATTGTGCCAAAAGGGGATTTTGGTGCGCAATACCCACTTATCCCAAAAGTCAAACGACAAGACCGAGCGTATGCTGACCCTAGCACTCGAGCCAGAAGAAGCCATGCGGCGCACGAAAAAAGGGCGCAGTGCAGTGCGTGCGGACGTGATTTCCTGTCTGGCAGATGGTTCTGCGATGAGCTGGAAGGATTTGCACTATATGACGGGGGCAAGCGATGCGGTGCTGCGCACGATGGTGAAAAATGGTCTGCTGCAGTTGTCCAAAGAAAAGCGCGAGCGTACCCCCGATTATACCGACATCCCACCTGCGCCGCCCGTGGTTTTGAGTGGGGCACAGCAGAACGTGTATGACGAATTGGCGGCACTGGCACAGCGCGGAGCAGCAGCGGCGGCACTTCTGCATGGCGTGACCGGCAGCGGCAAAACACAGATTTATATCCAGCTCATCGCTGACGCGGTGGCGCGGGGACAATCGGCTATCTTATTGGTGCCGGAAATCGGACTGACACCGCAGATGATTCGGACGTTTGTTGGACATTTTGGGGGACAAGTGGCAGTACTGCATTCCGCGCTGTCCATCGGAGAACGCTATGACAGCTGGAACAAAATCCGTGAGGGGCGTGCAAAGGTTGTGATTGGCACGCGTTCTGCGATTTTTGCGCCAGTGCAGAATCTTGGGGTTCTGATTTTGGACGAAGAGCAGGACAGCGCGTATAAATCCGAAATGCCGCCACGCTATCATGCACGGGATTTGGCAAAATATCGTGCGGTGCAGGCAAAGGCATTCTTGGTGCTGGGGTCGGCAACGCCTTCCATCGAAAGCTACTATGGTGCGCAGCAGGGGAAATATCCTGTGTTTGCGCTCAGCGAACGGTATCAAGGCACGCCGTTGCCGCACGTGGTGGTGTCCGATATGCGGGGCGTGCTGCGGCAAGGCATCAGCGGGTCAATCGGTCCGATTTTACACGAAGAATTGGCGTCCAACCTAAAAAATAAACAGCAATCCATTTTGTTTCTCAACCGCCGCGGCAACAGCCGTACGCTGACCTGTGTCATGTGCGGGTGGATGCCGGAATGTCCGTCTTGCTCGACCATGCTGACCTATCATTCGGTCAATGGACGTGCCATGTGCCATTATTGCGGCTATTCCATCAAGGTGACGGGAAGCTGTCCGGAATGCGGTAGTCAGCACCTGCAAGCCGAGATTCCGGGCACGCAAAAGGTGGAGGAAGAGCTGCAGGAGAAATTTCCGCAGGCGCGTATCCTGCGCATGGATGCCGACACGATGGGGGCACGCGGCGCATATGAAAAACTGCTCGATACCTTCGGAAACGGTAAAGCGGACATCCTTTTGGGCACACAAATGGTCACAAAGGGATTGGATTTTGAACGCGTGACGTTGGTCGGTGTACTCGATGCCGACCAAGGGCTGTACGCACAGGATTATCGGGCGCGGGAACGCACGTTTTCACTCATCACACAGGTTGTGGGACGCGCGGGACGGCGATTTGCCAAGGGGCGTGCGGTGATTCAAACCCTGCAGCCATCTCACCCTGTGATTCTCGCTGCCGCGCGGCAGGATTATGCTGCGTTTTATGAAATGGAGATTGCAACGCGCGGTGCATTGCGGCATCCGCCACTGGAGCAGATTTTGGTGCTGACCGCTTCGGGCGAGTTGGAGCAACAGGTACTATCTGCCTTGGTGCGACTGAAAAAACGCATGGAAGGCTTGATGGAAGGGCAATTTGCGGACTTTCAATATCCGATTTTAGGGCCTGCGCCGGCAAGTGTGGTGCGCGTCAGTGGCAGATACCGCTATCATTTGATGATGCGCTGTCCAGAAGGCAAGCGGCGGCGTGCACTGATTTCCGGCATTTTGCGGGAATTTGCACGAGATAAGCAAAACAAAGGCATTGCATTGTTTGCAGACCAAAATCCTGAAACCGTATAAAAAGGAGTTATAAGAATGGCATTACGAACGATTTTGACGCAAGGCGAGGAAGCGCTGGAAAAGCGTTGCCGACCAGTGACCGAATTTGACGACCGCTTGCATCAGTTGCTGGATGATATGAGAGAAACCTTGGAGGCATCGCGCGGCGTGGGACTGGCAGCCCCGCAGATTGGCATTTTGCGCCGTGTGGTGCTGGTGGTGGACATTTATAAAGACCCCGAGGAACTGATTGAGCTCATCAATCCAGAAGTGATTGAAACCCGCGGCGAACATGAAATCGTCGAGGGCTGTTTGTCTGTGCCGGGTGTGTTTGGGTATGTCAAACGACCTGAATGGGCAAAAATCCGTGCGCAGGACCGCTATGGAAATTGGTTTGAGCGAGAGGGCGAAAATGTGGTGGCACAATGCTTCTGCCACGAAACCGAACATCTGGACGGGCATCTTTTCACCGAAAAAGTGGTAGAATATATCGACCAGGAGGAAATGGAGCAGCCGCAATGAGAATTGTCTACATGGGTACACCGGATTTTGCAGTGCCAACCCTCATAAAGCTGCAAGAGAGTGGACATGAAATCGTTGGCGTGTTCACCCAGCCGGACAAACCGCAGGGGCGCAAAATGATTTTGACGCCGCCGCCGGTCAAGCAGCAGGCGATGGAATATGGCATTCCGGTCTATCAGCCGGAAACCTTCAAAAACGGTGCGTGTGCAGAGCTTTTGCAGGAATTGGCGCCGGATTTGATTGTGGTGGTGGCATATGGAAAGTTATTGCCCAAATATGTGCTGGAGTTGCCGCAGCATGGCTGCATCAATGTGCACGGGTCGCTGCTGCCGCGTTGGCGGGGTGCGGCACCCATTCAGTGGTCGGTCATTGCGGGGGACAAAACCGCAGGTGTCACCACGATGCAAATGGATGTGGGTCTGGACACGGGCGATATGCTGCTGACCTATGAAACCGAAATTGGCGCGCGGGAAACCGCAGGAGAACTCTATGAACGGCTGGCGGAACGCGGCGCAGAATTGCTCCTCGAAACGCTGCAGCGATTAGAAGCGGGGACATTGCAGCCAAAGGCGCAGGTGGACAGCGCGTCCTGCTATGCGTCGATGCTCGACAAGCAGCTGGCGGTGGTTGACTGGTCAAAATCGGCACAGGAAATCGACTGCTTGATTCGTGGACTCAACCCTTGGCCGATTGCGCTGACTACCCTGCATGGCGAGCGCATGAAGCTCTATGCGGCAGAGCCGACCGAAGGCAGCGGCACAGCAGGCACAGTGCTGTCCGCAGATGCCAAGCGCGGCATTGTGGTGGCGTGCGGGGAGGATGCACTGTGTTTGACCGAAATCCAAGTGGTTGGAAAAAAGCGGATGCGCGCGGTGGATTTTCTGCGCGGACACGCGGTCGAAGCAGGCACAATTTTGGGGGCATAAGAGAAAACAAAGATACCGAACCCATTTTAAGAACCTGTATTCATAAACAAGAACGGGTGAATTTGAGAAAGATTTCTTAAATACGACTGTTAGGCGTTATGCATACAGATTCTAAGGAAGAAAGATTGGCGGTAGAGAACAATGTTTGGTTATGGTTATTATGGCATTGATTTGTACTATATTGTACTGATTTTGCCCTGTGTGGTGCTCGCTTTGTGGGCACAGATGAGTGTGCAGCATAATTTCAAAAAATATTCACGGGTGCGCAATCGGCGCGGATTGACTGGTGCACAGGCGGCACAGGCGGTTTTGCGGCAAAACGGCGTGCAGAATGTGCGATTTGAACGTGTGGCAGGCAATTTGAGTGACCACTATGACCCGTCGGGCAATGTCATTCGCCTGTCGAGCGATGTGTATGATTCCACCTCGGTTGCCGCCATCGGCGTGGCGTGCCATGAGGCAGGACACGCAGTGCAGTACAACAAAAATTATGCCCCGATTCGCCTGCGTGCCGCGATTGTACCGATGACACAGTTTGGGTCTACCCTTTCTTGGCCATTGCTGTTGGTCGGTTTTCTTTTCAACAGCAGTATGCTGATTTTGGCGGGCATTGCTTTGTTTGCATTATCCACGGTGTTTCAACTGGTCACCTTACCAGTGGAGCTGGACGCGTCACGCCGTGCGTTGGCGGCGATTCAAAGCGGGTATTTGCTCGATGCAGACGAATATCCCATGGCAAAAAAGACGCTGTTTGCAGCAGCCATGACCTATGTCGCGGCATTGGCGGTATCTGTGGCACAGCTGGTGCGGTTGCTGCTGATTTTTGGAGGACGAAGCAGAGATGATTAAAAAACGGCCACATACCCCACGAGAAGTGGCGGCGTTTACGCTGTTTTCTATGGCAGAGGAAGCGGCATGGTCCGATGGTGCGCTGCATCAGTATTTGGAGCGTGCCCATCTGCCTGCAAGGGATGCCGCTTTGGCAACACGGTTGGCATATGGCGTGGTGCAAAACCGCGCCTTATGTGATTTTTATCTGTCTAAATTTTCCGCAGTACGATTGAAAAAAATCGCCCCGCGGGTGTTGGATTGCCTGCGTATGGGGGTCTATCAGCTGACCATGCTCGACAAAATCCCATCCCATGCAGCAGTGGGCGAAAGTGTTGCGCTCATCAAGCAATACGGGCACGCCAACGAGCGCACGGTGAAGTTTGCAAATGGGCTGCTGCGTGCGGTGGCACGGGCAGTGGAAACAAATACCCTTCCGGTGCTGGATTGTCCGGATAAGGAAAGCTATTATGCGATGCGATATAGCCATCCCGAATGGTTGGTGCGCCAATTTTCGGCGCAATTTGGACAAAAACAGGCGGGCTTGCTGTGTGAGGCAAACAATGCCGATGCACCGATTTCGCTGCGGGTGAACACGCGTCGCACGACGACAGGGGTGGTATTGGCGCAGCTGCAGGAGGCAGGTATGGAAGCAAGACCGCACGAACAGGTGCAAAACATCATTTTGTGCAGTGGCGGGGACATTGCGGCGCTGCCGCTGTTCCAAAACGGCGATGTGACGGTGCAGGATGCCGCAAGTGCGGTGTGTGTGGAGGTGTTACAGCCACAGCCGCACACGGTAACGATAGATTGCTGTGCCGCACCGGGCGGCAAAAGCTTTTTGATTGCAGAAAAAATGCAGGACACCGGAACGGTGATTTCCTGTGATATATATACGCATAAATTGGATAGAATACAAGCAGGTGCACAGCGGCTTGGGCTGCACTGCATCGAAACCCGCTTGGCGGATGCCACCCAGATGCAAAGCGATTTGGTGGGGCGTGCACAGACGGTTTTGTGTGATGTGCCTTGCTCCGGAATGGGGATTATCCGTAAAAAACCAGAGATTCGCTACAAAGAAGAAACCGCACTGGCAGAACTGCCATCGATTCAGCGGAAGATTTTGGAGAACTGCGCACAATATGTGCAGGTGGGCGGTACATTGGTCTATTCAACCTGCACCATTTTAAAGCGGGAAAATGAAGATGTAGTGCAGGATTTTCTGGTGGCGCATCCTGAATTTACGGCGCAAAGCTTCACCCATCCGATTTGCGGAGAGCGAGAGGACGGCATGGTTACGCTGCTGCCGCATATCCATGCTACCGATGGATTTTTCATTGCCAAGCTAAGGAGAAACGCATGACAGAAATCAAATGCCTGACAATCGAAGAGCTGAAAGCGGCATTGGTGGAGATGGGCGAAAAGCCCTTTCGTGCCAAGCCGATTTTCAAGTGGCTGCATCAGCCGGTGACCTCCTTCGAGGAAATGACCGACCAGTCCAAAGCCTTGCGAGAAAAGCTCAATGCACGATTTTTATTGACCGTGCCGCAGGTCGCACGCAAGCAGATTTCCAAGGTCGATGGCACAGCGAAATATTTGTGGCAGCTGCATGATGGCGAGTGTGTGGAAAGTGTGCTGATGCGCTATCGGCATGGCAACACCGTCTGCGTATCCACGCAGGTCGGCTGCCGCATGGGGTGCGCCTTTTGTGCATCGGGACTGGATGGACTGAAACGCCATTTGTCCGCCGGAGAAATTCTAGACCAGGTGCTGTTTATGCAACAGGAAAGCGGAGAGTCGATACATAACATCGTGCTGATGGGTACGGGTGAGCCACTGGATAATTATGACAATGTGCTGCGGTTTCTGCGGCTGGTCAGCTGTGCAGACGGCATCAACATTGGGCAAAGGCATATTTCGGTATCCACCAGTGGGCTTGCTGACCGCATTGAGCAGCTCGCCAAAGAAAAACTGCAGATTACGCTTTCCATCTCTCTGCACGCACCAGATAATGAAAGCCGCAGCCGCATGATGCCCGTCAACAAAAGCTATCCCATTGAGCGGCTGATACAAGCCACCAATGCGTATTTTGACCAGACAGGGCGCAGAGTTTCTTATGAATATGCCATGGCGCATGGTGTCAGCGACCGCCCTTGGCAGGCGGAAGCACTGGCAAAGCTGCTGCGTGGACGACCGGCGCATGTCAATTTGATTCCGCTCAATCCCGTCAAGGAGAGTGCATTGCAGCCGAGCACCCAAGCGGATGTGCGAAAATTTCAGCAAATCCTAGAGAAGCAGGGTATTTCTGCCACGGTTCGCAGAAGATTGGGTCCCGATATTGATGCGGCGTGCGGACAGCTGCGGCATAGGACGATGCAGGAGGAGAAATACGAATGAAAGCGTATGGAAAAAGTGATAAAGGGCGCGTGCGTGCGACCAATCAAGATGCCTTTGCAATCGATATTCGTCCGAACGTGTGTCTTTTAGTGGTTTGTGATGGCATGGGCGGTGCAAATGCCGGTAATGTGGCAAGTCGATTTGCGACAGAGCAGTTTATGGAGGTTCTGCGTCACTATGTGCAGCAGGGGGATTTGAGCCAAATGGCGATACGAAAAATGCTGACAGAGGCGACACGTGAGGCAAACCAACGTGTATATGGACTTAGCCGCGCACAACCGGAGTTTTCAGGAATGGGCACCACGTTGGTGGGCGCGGTGGTCACGGAAAACTTGCTGACCATCGTTAATGTGGGGGACAGCCGTGCCTACTGCATCGGCAAGCACGGTGCGGAGCAGCTGACGATAGACCACTCTTATGTGGAAGAAATGGTGCGGTCCGGTAAGCTATCACGGGAGGATGCCAAGCACCATCCCAAACGAAACCTCATCACACGTGCGGTTGGCGTGGATGAGGAGGTTGTGTGTGACCTATACGAAGTGCATTTGACCGACGATGAAATGCTGCTGCTTTGCTCCGATGGCTTGAGTGGCATGGTGTCTGATGAGAACATCGCGGCGCTGCTGCAGCAGCCGGACAGCATGGAAAAGGTTGTTGAGGCTTTGATGGATGCGGCATATGACAATGGCGGCGTGGATAATATCACAGCGGTTCTGTTTCAGCGCGGTAACGCAGAGAAGTAAGGGGTGAATTGTATGGATAAATACATAGGAAAGCTTCTGGATGAGCGATATGAAGTGCTTGAAATCATTGGAATCGGTGGGATGGCAGTGGTCTATCGGGCACGCTGTCGGATTTTGAATCGATTTGTGGCAATCAAGATTCTCAAAGATGAATATGCACAAAATGCAGAATTCCGTCGGCGGTTTTACATTGAATCGCAGGCGGTTGCAAAGCTTTCGCATAACAATATCGTGTCGGTCTATGATGTCAGCCATACGCAAGGGCTGGATTATATCGTGATGGAGTTGATTGAGGGTGTAACGCTGAAAGTGTATTTGGAGGAGCATGGCGGGCGGATTTCTTGGCAGGAAACGCTGTCCATTGCTCAGCAGATTGCCAGAGCACTCAGCCATGCACACAGCCGTGGCATCATTCACCAAGACATCAAATCGCAAAATGTGATTATTTTGCAGGATGGAACCGCGAAAGTCACCGATTTTGGCATTGCGTCCTTTGCAGGCAATCAGGAAACCAAGGTGATTCAGGAAGCCATTGGTTCGGTGCACTATATTTCGCCGGAGCAGGCGAAGGGCTCCCGCATCGATTACCGCACGGACTTGTACTCCTTGGGCGTGGTGATGTATGAAATGCTGACAGGGAACTTGCCGTTTGTGGGAGAAACACCTCTTGCCATTGTCATGCAGCATTTGAATGCCGTGCCGCTCCTGCCCTCGGAAATCGCCAGAGAGATTCCGCCGGGGATGGACCAAATTGTCATGCACGCCATGTGCCCCAATGTGCTGCAGCGATATACCACAGCAGATGAGCTGTTGGCGGACTTTATGCGATTGAAAAACAACCCGAACACCATTTTTCCCTATAATGGGGTGCAGGTGCGGGATGAAACACAGACCTTAAGCATGACACAGGCGATGCCAAGCTATCAGGACATTCGGAGGCAGGAACAAATGAAGCAGACAACACAGCCGTCCACCCAGCCCAGAGCACCGCAGAAAAAGAAAAAAGGTTTTTTTGAGCGCATGAGCCAGTCGCCTACGATGCTTGCAGGCTTTGCAGTGGCGTGCTTTGTGGTCATCGCATCGGTGGTAACCGGTATTTTGATTTTCAGCGGCGGCAGCAGTGCAAAAACCTATGAAGTGCCCTCCTTCATCGGGCAAGACATTGAAGATGCTCTGACAGGGGACTATCAGCAGGTGTTTAATCTCAAACGTGGAGAAGATGTGGTCAGCGACAAATACGCCGAAGGCACGGTGGTGGCACAGAGCGTGGAAGAAGGGGAAACAGTCACTTCAGGCGCAACGATTACGCTGGATGTCAGTGTTGGTGCAGGGGAAGCGGCAGCAGTGACCATTGCGGACTATACCGATGCACTGCAGAGCACCACGGAGAACGACTTGAAGCGGCAGAATATTTTGTACAGCGTGGTGGAGGAAGCTTCGGAAAAAGTGGAGCAGGGGCACGTGATTCGAACCGAGCCGCAGGCGGGCGGCAGCTTGCAGCAGAATGATTTGCTGATTGTCTATGTCAGCAGCGGCACGCCGAGCGTGGAAACCGCTGTGATGCCAAATGTGGTTGGAAAAACCCTTAAAGAAGCGGAACAGATGCTGAAAGCCTATAACATTGGCATCAAGAAAACCAAAATGGTGGAAAGCACCGAGCCGGAAAATACCGTGGTTTCGCAGGATATAGAGGGTGGAACCGAGGTGGAAGCGGGCGATAAGGTGATGCTGGAAATTTCCTCCGGCATTGCACCGGAGGTTACCGCGCCAGACAATACCGATACCACAGGTGACGGCACGGATACAAGCGGCACAGACACCGATACCGAAACGGTGGGCGAGGCAACCATTACCGTTGCCATTCCCGAGGAGGCGCAAAGCGGCAGCGCGCATATCGTCATCATATTGGATGACGGAAACACGGCATATGACCAGGTGCTGCAGGCACCCGGCACCATGGTGAATGTGACGGTGCAGGGCAGTGGTTCACGCTTGGCAACGGTGTATATCAACGACGCGAAGGTGTCAGAGACACCGATTACGTTTAATTGATGGCGGCGCAAAGGGAGGCGCAGGTGCGCAGCGGCATCATTCTGAAAGGCATCGGCGGGTTTTATTATGTCGATACAACGGATGGTGTGATTGAGTGCAAGGCGCGCGGAAAATTCCGCAATACGATTGGAAAACCCATTGTCGGCGACCGTGTGACACTGGCAATGCAGCCAGAGGGCACAGGATATTTGCAGGAAATACAGCCACGCAAAAACACGCTGGTGCGTCCTGCGGTGGCAAATCTCGACCAAGTCGTGGTGGTGGCATCGGTTGCCCCACCCCGCACCGATTCCTTTCTGATTGATAAGGTGTCGGCGATAGCGGTGCACAAAGACATGAAGATGCTGCTGGTCATCAACAAAAGCGACATCGAAGCACCGGATGCCCTGCGTGACCTCTATCAGCTTGCCGGCATCGAAACCATCTGTGTCAGTGCCACCACTGGCATGGGGGTTGATGCCCTGCGGGAGCAGCTGCGTGGGCGGGTGTCTGCCTTTGCAGGCAACTCGGGCGTGGGAAAATCCAGCTTGCTCAATCGTTTGGATGCCGCTTACGGTGCGCAGGTGGGGGCAATTTCGGAAAAAATCCAGCGCGGCAAGCATACCACACGCCATGTGGAGCTTTGGCCGCTTGGAGAGGGCGGATATATCGCCGATACGCCCGGATTTTCTTCCTTTGATACCGAACAGATGGATTTGGTGCTGGCAGAGGATTTGCAATATGCTTTTCCAGAGTTTGAACGCTATCAGGGACAGTGTAAATTTACAGGCTGTGCACATATACGGGAAAAGGGCTGCGCGATTTTGGCAGCGGTTGCAAATGGAGAGATTGCACCTTCGCGTCATGAGAGCTACGTTCGGCTATATGACAGTGTGAAGGATGTGAAAAAATGGGAAATACAAAAGGGCGGCACGCGGTAATTTTTTTGTCCGCACCCGAAACGCAGTATGGATATATCCAAACGTTTTTGGAGGCACAGCCAGATGCCAGCATTGTTTGTGCAGATGGCGGACTGCGGCACGCACAGGCGATGGGACTGCTGCCGAATTTGCTGATAGGGGATTTTGACTCCAGCGATAGGGGTGCAGCGCGGGAGGTTATCCGCTTGAAGCCGGAAAAGGATGACACCGATGCACAGGCTTGTGTGCGCGAGCTGCTGCGCCGTGACTACAAGGAGATGACGCTGGTTTGCGCCACAGGCGGCAGACTGGACCATTTGCTTGCCAATTTGTCACTATTGGAGGAAGCCATGGCGGGCGGTGCCAAATGTGCACTGCTGGATGCGCAGAACTATGTGGTTTTGCATCCAGGCGGACGCCAGCAATTCAAAAAAAACAAGGCATATCGATATTTTTCGATTGTGCCGCTGGATGCGCAGCTGTATGGCGTGACCATTGCGGGTGCGAAATATCCGCTGCAGGATGCGACTGTGACCCGTGCCGGAATGATTACGATTTCCAACGAGGCAGTGGCAGACCAGATGACCATTGCCATTGCGCAAGGCACGGCTTTGGTCGTGTTCGCCAATGACAGATAGTGCCTTTTTGTTCAAATTTGCCACCGAACCGATAGCGGGACGGTGGTATTTTTGTCGGCTTCATTTTGCAATTTTACAAAGTCATACTTGCAAAAATGGGGAAATAAGCTTATAATATAGGTTAGTTTCAGAAGAGAGTATCAGTGATACATTTTTGTTTTTTATGGCGGGTTGCATCGATTCGGAGGCAAGGAGCCGGAAAACAAGATGTTTGCGTGTGGAAGGGACAACGGGAGGTTGTTTAACTGTGTTAAAACCCATTTCCAAAATTGCCGCCTGTGTGCAGGCATCTACAACGTTGGCGATTGATGCAATGTATAAGCAAATGAAGGCGCAAGGGGAGGACGTTGTTGGATTTGGTGCAGGTGAGCCAGATTTTGCAACGCCAGAGAGAATCAAAGCCGCTGGTATTGCGGCGATTATGAGCAATTTAACAAAATATACGCCTGCCGCTGGCTTGCCAAAGCTGAAAGAAGCGGCGTGCCATCGCTTGCAGCAGGATTGCAGGGTGACCTATACGCCGGAAGAAATCGTGGTGGCGTCCGGTGCTAAGCACAATGTATATATTGCGTTGATGACGCTGTGCGACCCGGGCGATGAGGTCGTGATTTTGGCACCGTATTGGGTTTCCTACAGCGAAATGGTGCAGCAGGTGGGTGCTGTGCCTGTCATCGTGGCGGCAACCGAAGAACAGTCGTTCAAGGTCAGTGCCGAGCAGCTGGAAGCCGCTATCACGGAAAAAACCAAGGTTGTGATGCTCAACTCCCCCTCCAATCCGACAGGCATGGTTTATGAGCGCGAGCATCTGGAAGCGATTGCCGCAGTGTGCAAAAAACATAACGTCTACGTCATTGCCGATGAGATTTACTGCAATTTGGTGTATGATGATTTGCAGTTTGTGTCGTTCCCATCCCTCAGTGAAGACGCCAAGAACCGTACCATTCTCATCAATGGTGTGTCAAAATCCTATGCGATGACTGGCTGGCGCATCGGCTATGCGGCGGCAAACAAACAGATTGCCAAGGCAATGGGCAATTATTTGAGCCATTCTACCTCTGCACCATGCACAATTTCACAGTATGCCGCGATGGAAGCCCTGATTGGCACACAGGAAGACATCGATGCGATGCGCGTGCAGTTTGAGGAGCGGCGTAACCATTTGGTGAACCGTATGAATCAAATTGAAGGGGTTTCCTGCTTGCGTCCACAGGGTGCATTTTATGTCATGATGAATATGTCAAGCTTCATTGGCAAGGAAATGTACGGCAAAAAGATTGCAAATGATGAGGATTTTGCACAGCTCTTTTTGGAAAAAGGCAAGGTCGCAACCGTGCCCTGCACCTCTTTTGCAGCACCCGGTTATATCCGATGGAGCTATGCAACCTCTATCGAAGATATAGATAAAGGCTTGAACCGATTGGAAGAGTTTATAAAAAACGCATGATTCGGGTTGAAAAGCACTTTTTTGCTTGAAAAGATGTGTGAAAAATGTTAAAATAAAGGCGGACTGACAGTCCGCCTTTTTATGCCAAAAGAAATTATACAAGACCGAAAGGATGTCGTAACTTGAACGCTGAATACGAAAGCCCATTTTCCTCGCGCTATGCTTCTAAAGAAATGCTTTATATTTTTTCTCCGGATATGAAGTTCTCCACCTGGCGTAAGCTGTGGATTTCTCTGGCAAAGGCCGAGATGGCACTGGGATTGCCGATTACACAAGAGCAAATTGACGAAATGGAGGCAAATGTCCAGAATATTGACTATGCTGTCGCGCGTGCACGGGAAAAAGAAGTGCGCCACGATGTGATGGCACACGTCTATACCTTCGGCAAGGTGGCGCCAAAGGCTGCAGGTATCATTCACTTGGGCGCAACCAGTGCCTATGTTGGGGACAATACCGACATTATCCAGATTCGTGAGGGGTTGTATTTGGTGCGCCGTAAGTTGGCAGCCGTGCTGGAGCAGCTGGCGAAGTTTGCAGATGCACATAAGGCGCAGCCGAGCCTTGGCTTTACCCATTTTCAGCCGGCACAGCTGACCACGGTTGGCAAGCGTGCCACACTGTGGATGAATGAGCTGCTGATGGATTTGCAGGAAATTGAATACCGTATCGATACCTTGCGTATGCTGGGCTCGAAGGGTACAACCGGTACACAGGCATCCTTTATGGAACTGTTTGACGGCGAGGAAAGCAAAATTCGCGACATGGAGCAGAAAATTGCAGAGGATTTTGGCTTTGCGGGCGTAGTGCCGGTTTCCGGGCAGACCTATTCACGCAAAATTGATGCACAGACCGTTGCAACCTTGTCCGGTGTGGCACAGTCTGCAAGCAAGTTTGCCAATGACCTGCGTTTGCTCCAGCACCTTAAGGAAATCGAAGAACCGTTTGAAACCAACCAGATTGGTTCTTCTGCAATGCCATATAAGCGCAATCCGATGCGTTCGGAGCGCATTTGTGCACTGGCACGTTACGTGATTTGTGATAGCTTAAACCCTGCTTTCACCACCGCAACCCAGTGGTTTGAACGCACATTGGATGATTCTGCAAACAAGCGTATTGCCATTCCCGAAGCGTTCCTTGCGATTGATGCTATTTTGAACATCATGCTCAATGTGGTATCCGGTCTGGTGGTGTATCCTAAGGTCATCGAACAGCGTGTGATGAGCGAACTGCCATTCATGGCAACCGAAAACATTATGATGAGTGCGGTCAAGCGCGGCGGCAACCGTCAGGATTTGCATGAGCGTATCCGTGAACATTCTATGGCGGCGGGCAAGCAAATCAAGGAATTTGGCTTGGAAAATGACTTGGTAGACCGCATTGCAGCAGACCCGATGTTTGGTCTGACGAAAGAAGAAATTGCCAAGGAACTCGACCCGAAGCTGTATATCGGTCGCTGTCCGTCACAGGTCGATGAGTTCCTGGCAGAATGTGTGCAGCCGGCAATTCGTCCGTATTTGGATGGAAGCGATGTCGCGGTGGAAATCAATCTGTAAGCGGCACAGGCGGATATAGATTGACTTTGCACACACAAAGGAATATAATAGTTTTTGCGTTTATTAAGGTAAAAACAGGAGGTAAGCAATAGTGAAAAAGAGCATCGCATCCTTTGCGGCAGTCATGGTATTGATTCTGCTGATGGGTTATGCTGCGGCGTTTGGCGTCAGCGTGGGAGGTTCTACGGTGATTCCAAGCGTGTTTGACGCGGAAAACGGTATCCGTCGCGGCTTGGATTTGGTCGGCGGTTCTGCAATCACATACGAAGCACAACTGCCGGAGGATTATGATACGGCAAACCTGAATGACGATATGCAGACGGCACAGGCAATGCTGCGCCAGCGTTTGACAGCAGAGGGATTCACCGAAGCTACGGTGACGCTGCAGGGCGAAAAACGCATTGTTGTGGAAATTCCGAACATCAAAAATCCGGAAGAAGCGGTGCAGACCTTGGGTCAAACCGCGCAGCTGCAATTTCAGGATTCAGACGGCAACGAGGTCATGAGCGGTTCTGACATTAAGAAGGCGACAGCCTCTTATGGCAAGCCAACGGGCAGCGAAGTCACCGACGAAAACTATGTCGAACTGACCTTTCAGTCCGATGCTGTGGAAAAGTTTGCACAGGTAACTGCGGCAGAAGCGGCAAAGGACAACGGCTACATTGCGATTGTTATGGATAATCAGATTATTTCGGCACCGCGTGTCAGCCAGGAAATCAACAGCGAAACCTGCGTTATCAGCGGCAACTTTACCGCGGCAAGTGCGAAGGAGCTGGCAAACCTTATCAATATCGGTCAGTTGCCATTCACCTTGGAGCAGGTGGAATTGCGCGCGGTCGGTCCGCAGCTCGGTTCCAATGCACTGCATTCCAGCTTTGTGGCGGCGATGATTGGCACGGCACTGGTTGCCATCTTTATGATATTCATTTATCGTTTGCCGGGCTTTGTTTCTGTCATTGCGCTGGGATTCTATATGGTGTTGGAAGCGGTTGTGCTGTCTGTGTGCAGAGTCAACCTGTCCTTGCCGGGCATTGCAGGCATTATTTTGTCCATCGGTATGGCGGTCGATGCAAATGTTATCATTTTTGAACGCATTAAAGAGGAACTGCGTGCAGGAAAATCGGTCAAGGCATCGATTGATTCCGGCTTTAAGCGTGCCTTTGCGGCCATTTTTGACTCCAATATAACAACTTTGATTGCCGCGGGCGTGCTGTTCTGGCTTGGCACGGGTACCATTGTTGGCTTTGCTACCACGTTGGGACTGGGCGTTATTATTTCGATGTTTACGGCATTGACGGTGACGCACTTCCTGCTCAATCGCATGGTGGACTTTAGAATTAAAAACCCGAAGGTCTATGGTGCGTAAGAAAGGAGGCGGTTTCATATGAAGAGCAAATTCCCGATTGTAAAGAATTTTAAGATATTTGGTATCATTTCTATTTTATTGGTGGCGGTTGGTATTGTCAGCATTTTGGCATTGCCATTTGGAACCAATCTGTTCAATATGTCGATTGACTTTGTCGGCGGCACAGAAATGGAATTTAATATGAATCAGACCGTGACAGCCGACATCAAGAACGATGTGGCAGCGCTGTTTGAAGAGGCAACCGGCATTGCGGCGTCCAGTGTCATTGATGTGGACGGCACACACGTGTCTATCCGCTCTACCAGCATTGATTCCGAAAAACGCTCGGCTGTTATCAGTGCGATGGAAGAAAAATATAGCCTGACAGAAGATGATTTGTACAAAAATGACGATGTCAGCCCGTCTGTCGGCAACGACCTTAAGAAAGCGGCGGTGCTTTCAGTGGTGGCAGCCATCGTTCTGATGATTGTGTATATCACGTTCCGCTTTGAGTTTACCTCTGGTTTGGCGGCTGTTGTGTGTCTGATGCATGATGTGTTCGTGATGCTGTCGTTCTTCGTGATTTTGCAGATTCCGTTTAATACGAACTTCATTGCGGTGGCACTGACGATTTTGGGATATTCCATCAACTCCTCCATCATCGTATTTGACCGTGTGCGTGAAAATATGCGTGTGGCGCGCAAAGAAGCGTTTGAGGAGATTGCAGAACGCAGTGTGTGGCAGACGATGGGTCGTACCATCAACACCAATATCACCGTATTGCTGACGATTGGCATGGTGTATATTTTGGGTGTGCCGTCTTTGCGTGAATTTGCATTGCCGTTGATTATCGGTATTGTTGCAGGCGCATATTCCTCGGTGTTTTTGGCGACTTCCTTGTGGGGCGTTTTTCGCAAGATGTTCCGCCGCCGTGCGGCATAATACAAAAAAAGATACTCGAAAGAGTATCTTTTTTTATATCTTTTCCGTCGAATGTAGATGCGTGGGGAAACAAATTTGAAAGAATGCTTTCCTTTTGCCAGATAAAATGATAAAATAAAAAAGAACATGTCCAAAATGCATATACGTCAAATGATATGTGCGTTTATGCAGCGAGAGTACGGCACAGAGAGAGGAAACGCATATGAAATGCCCTTATTGTGGATTTTTAGATAGCAAAGTGGTAGATTCCAGGCCTACAGATGAGGATTCCAGCATTCGCAGGCGGCGAGAATGTCTGCAATGCCTCAAACGATTTACAACCTATGAAACCGTGGAGCGCTTGCCGCTGATGCTGGTCAAACGGGATGGCACAAGAGAGGCGTATGACCGGCAGAAGCTGTTGGGCGGCATCATGAAGGCTTGCGAGAAACGACCCGTGGCGCAGGAGCGGCTGGAAAAGCTGGTGGATGCAGTCGAACAAAAGCTGTTCGCAACCGTGGAATATGAAGTTTCCACAAGGGACATTGGGGAGCTGGTGATGGAACAGCTGAAGGATGTGGATGAGGTCGCATATGTCCGCTTTGCTTCGGTTTATCGGCAATTTAAGGACATCAACACCTTTATTGAGGAGCTCAGCACGCTGATTCATGAAGGCGACAAAAAACATCACGAAACAAAATAGAGATACTTAAAAAGCTCTCTGATAAGACAGAGAGCTTTTTAAGCGAATCTTGAAATAAGATATATAATATTTGCCTGCAAACATTATATCATATGAGATGCGGATGCCAATTCAATTAAATAGCACGGGTAACCTTGCCGGAGCGGAGGCAACGAGTACATACGTTGACATGGCGGGGAGTACCGTCAACAAGGGCCTTCACACGACGGACATTGGGTTTCCAAGTTCTGTTGGTACGTCTGTGAGAGTGAGAAACCTTGATACCAAAAGTAACGCCCTTGCCGCAAATATCGCACTTTGCCATTTTCCTGCACCTCCTATCTATATGCATTGAGTAACGCATATAATAATATCACATCATCAGGAGAAATGCAAGAGAAAAAACGAAAAAAATTTGCGTAGTTGTAAAAGCGTTGAAAATTTCCATCAAATTTTGATGAGGAATTGCAATGGCGAATGGAATAGGGTATAATATGCATCAGTAGCAATGTGCAATATAGAGAAAATAACGCTTTTTTTGCCGCTGCTATCGTATAATCATTACAAGGAATGACGATATATGGATAGAGAATCTATATATTAGACATAGGGAGGCTAAAAATATGCAACTCAAAGAATTCAGTGTTAGTCTGGGAGAGCTGCTTCAGGAATTTGACTTTGAAGTGATTCATGGACCGGAAGGTTTTGAAAAAATAGAAATTACAAAGGATGACATCAATCGTCCCGGATTGCAGCTGGCGGGCTTTTTTGATTATTTTGACCCGAATCGCATTCAAATTATGGGCAAAGTCGAAACAACCTTTGTGGAAGCATTTGATACAGAGACGCGGCTGGCGTGCTTTGACAAGCTGTTTGCAACTGGTATCCCTGCCATGATTATTTCGCGCAATATTGATATTTTTCCGGAATGCTTGGAGGCTGCGCAGAAAAACAATGTGCCGATTTTGCGCACCAATCAGTTCACCTCTACCATCATGAACAGCATGGTTGCATCGCTCAAGGTCAAGCTTGCGCCACGCATTACCCTACATGGTGTGCTGGTGGAAATCTATGGTGAAGGTGTGCTGCTGCTCGGCGACAGCGGGGTCGGTAAGTCGGAGACCGCTATCGAGCTGGTCAAGCGCGGACATCGCTTGATTGCCGATGATGCGGTGGAAATAAAGCGCGTATCTGATAAAACCCTGGTCGGTTCGGCACCAGAAGTGATTCGGCACTTTATTGAGCTGCGCGGCATCGGCATTGTAGATGTGCGCCGTATTTTTGGTATGGGTGCGGTTAAGATGACTGAAAAAATCGAATTGGTTATCAATTTGGAAGCTTGGGAAGATGGAAAGCAGTATGACCGACTGGGCTTGGAAGGACAAACCACCAGTATTTTGGACATCGACATTCCGTCACTCACCATTCCGGTGAAGCCGGGTCGAAATTTGGCAGTGATTATTGAAGTGGCAGCCATGAACAACCGTCACAAAAAGATGGGATACAATGCTGCGAAGGAATTGCAGGACCGTATGCTGAAAGAATTTGGCGGCTAATGACCAAAACTGGCGCAATCAAAAGTCAAACCGGAACCTATATGCGCAGCTGGGCATATAGGCTCTACGTACAAAAGTGCACACGCATATACACCGTAAAGCCTTGTTTAAAAAAAGTGGAGGGGTTATATGAAACTTGGAATCGATTTGGGCGGCACCAACATTGTGGCAGGTATTTGCACAGAAAGCGGTATGCTTTTGACAAAACGCAGTTTACCGACACAAACAGGCGATGCCAATCAGATTTGTCAAACCATGCGTCAGCTCGCGATTGATGTTTGCCGGACAACCGGGATTGCACCCGAGCAAATCAACCAAATCGGCATTGGTGTGCCCGGAACATTTGACAAGGCAAGCTGCACACTACAATTTGGTACCAATCTTGGTATCCAAGATGTGTGCTTTGCAGAGATTTTTCAGCCGGAGTTTGGGTGTCCTGTGCAGCTGGATAACGATGGAAACTGTGCGGCACTGGGGGAATATATCAGCGGCGCAGGACGCGGTGGGCGAAATATGGTGATGCTGACCCTCGGCACAGGCATCGGCGGCGGCATTGTGATGGACGGCAAGCTGTATACAGGCGAAAATCACATTGCCGGAGAGATTGGACATATGGTGATTCAATACGGCGGGCTGCCCTGTAATTGCGGAAAATGTGGCTGCTTTGAAGTCTATGCCTCTGCGGTAGGGTTGATACACATGGCGGAAACCGCCATGCAGGGGGAGCGTCAAACCCAACTGCGGCAGTTGCAGCAGAAAAATGCAGGAAAATTAACCGCGAAGCTGATTTGTGACGCACGAGATGAGGGGGATTCGCTGGCAGACCGTGTGTTTGAGCAATATTTGGACTATTTGGCGTGCGGTATCAACAACATCATTGCAATTTTGCAGCCAAAGCTTTTGGTCATTGGCGGTGGACTGTCCGGCTATGGTGAAAAACTCATGCGCCCGCTGCGCAGCCGCGTGGAACGAGATTTGATGAAAGCAGGCTGTGAACAGACACAGCTGGTGCTGGCAGAGCTTGGGAATGATGCGGGGCTTGTAGGAGCTGCTATGCTTTGATAAAAATAGGCGATTTTGGGGTTTTATATGTTACAAGTGTTACACTTTGTGAATCCGTGACGCTTTGTGTTGCATTTCTTTCCTATGAATGGTATAATACAAATGTTTTAAAGAAAAGGCTATTTATCATAAAAAGGAAGATTTTATGCATCTTTTACATCCATTATATCATCGAATTTTAAAGAAAACGGCGGCGGTGCTGCTCAGTGGCTGCATTGCATTTGGCAGCAGCGTTTCGGCATTTGCGGCGCAGATGGATGCGACCGCGGCAGACCCCGAAGGTGCGGCGGTGTCCCAAAGCACCGAGTATGCGGTGGCAAGCAACCTGTTGGCGGCAACGTCACCCGCACAGACCACGGACAGCATTGAACTCGACGGCACGCCAGTGCAGCCAGAGGTTTATAAAATCAATAATGAGAACTATTTTAAACTGCGCGATATTGCCTATCTTTTGCAGGACACCAACAGCAAATTCAGCGTAAACTGGGACGCTGCCACCAGCAGCATTTTGTTGAAGACAGGGGAGGGATATACGTCCGTTGGCGGCGAAATGTCCTACTCCGGCGTAGGAGCGGCGGTGCTGTCCCATGCCAGCGTGCTAGTCAATGGTGTGCAGGCAAATATGACGGCGTATAACATTGCAGGCAACAATTATTTTCGCTTGCGTGATATTGGTAATCAAGTTGGGTTCCAAGTGGATTATGACGATGCGGAAGATATTGTGCTGTTGGATTCCGGCACGCCTGTAGAGGCGTATACGGTGGCGTTTAACATGAACGGACGCGGCAGCGCGCTTTCGGCACTCACGGATTTGAAAGAAGGCAGTACCATTGCGGCGCCGACGGTGGCAGCCGTGTCCGGCTATATGGTGGCAGGTTGGTATCAAGATAGCGGCTGCACGGATAAGTGGGATTTTACAAACGATACCGTGAGCCGTGACATGACGCTGTATGCCAAGTGGGTGAAAGCCTATGCCGTCGAATTTGAGATGAATGGTCACGGCACGCAAATTGAAAAAAAGACCAATGTGCCAGAGGGCACCTTGCTGCAGAAGCCGACACCCAGCGCAAGCGGATATGTGTTCGGCGGTTGGTATGCAGAGCGCGGTTGCTATACGGCATGGGATTTCAGCAGCGATAAAGTCGGTTCGGACATGGTGCTATATGCAAAATGGACGTCTGTGGACAATGCAAACCCCACCACAGGGGACGATGATACGGCGAATAATGGCACCACACCAACACCAACGACAAATGGCCGCAACGACGGGGTTCTGACGATTTTGATTGATGCGGGACACGGCGGCGATGACAGCGGTGCTGGCAGCGTGGCAGCGGGCGTTTATGAAAAGGATTTGTGCTTGCGCACGGCGCTCAAATTGCGGGATTTATTGCAGGCTTCCGGTGTGAAGGTCATCATGACCCGCACAACTGACGTTTCGTTGCCGAAGGCAAGTCGTGTGCCGTATATTGAAAAGAATGCAGATGTATTGGATTTGATTGTTTGCATTCATTTAAATTCCGCGGATGCAACCAGTGCAAAGGGCTGCGAAATGTTGGTGCCGGATAGTGAGCAGGAGAGCACAGGCGAAAGCACCGCGATTGCAAAGCTGTTCCTTGCGCAATATGTTTCGCTCGGTGTGAACAATCGCGGCATCAAAGAACGCCCGAATTTGTATATGATTAAAGCCGCGGTTGCGGCAGGGGTGCCGATTGCATTTAGTGAATACTGCTTTTTGAGCAATGCAGAGGATTATGCGTTCGTCAGCACAGATGCAGGTCTGCAGGCCGAAGCACAGGCAATGTATACTGCCATTATGCAGTATTACAAAACAGCAGCCTATTAAGAATACATAATTTGCATACCATTTGGCATACCATAAAAGCAAAGACGACAAAGCATTAAGAGGAGAAGCAAGCATATGCAGGAAAGCAGGGTTGCAGGGGCAGCTGCAAAACATCAGGCGGGATACAACTGCGCGCAAGCGGTTGTATGTACCTATTGCGATTTGTTCGGTGTGGCGGAAGAAACCGCCTATAAACTGGCAGAGGCATTCGGACTGGGAATGGGCACACAGGATACGTGTGGTGCACTGACAGGTGCGTTAATGGTTGCCGGACTGATGAACAGCGGGGGAGCAGATGCCCCGGGAAAAACCAAGGGTGCAACCTACCGCATTGCGCGCGAGTTGACAGCGGCATTCAATGAGCACATTGGCGCGGTGATGTGCCGTGACATCAAAACACCGCCTGTGAAGAGCAGCTGTGCAGAGTGCGTGGAATATGCGGCACGTTTGGTAGAAGAACGTTTGCTGGAAAAATCATCAAAGTAACAAAAGCAGAGTGCTGGGATTGCGGAAAATCTCAGCACTCTGCTTCTTCTTTTCAGGAGATACCGGTACCGCTTCGACAGCGTATGACAAAAACTGCAAAACCGATATAGTATACTGGGAGTAGGATATGACGAACTGCATGAAGGAGGAACTGGGAATGTGGTATAAGAAAATGATGTTGACCAAGAATCAGATGGAGGGTGGCATTTATCAAACCAATGGCATCTTGGCATTGGACGGGGATGTCTGTGTGGATGCGATATTGGATGTTTCACAGCATGAGGGCATGGTGAGCAAGCTGGTCGGTGTGCTCAACCATAGAGAGGTTTCGCTGCTGCACTTCCGAGAAGTGGTGGAGGATTACATCAACGCTTGATGCGCTGGATAAAGCAGACTTCGTAGGAGCGGCTTCATCCAATACTGTATATATCGAAAAAAGCACGCTTTTGCAGAAAAAGACTGTAAAAGCGTGCTTTTTTTCAGAAATATACTTGTAATGACGGGATTGCCGCAGCAATCTGCGCGTAAAAGGGGAAGTCTTTGGACAGACGCACGGCACAGCGGCGGCAAAAGGCTTCGTTTGCAGCGGTGTTGTTTCGAAGCTGTTGTTTATGTCCCCAGATATGTGTAAAATAGTTCTGTTTTGTGCCAAACAAGGCAGGAAGGTCAGAAAATACGGTCAAACGTGACTGCTTTGCCGCAATCCGCATGGACAGCATCCGCTGTTCTGCAAAGACCATATAGGTGAGGGTATTGTCTGCCATAGGGGTGTGCAGCATGAATTGGAGGGCGTGCTCTGTATAGTCTGCAAGCAGTGCTGCGTCAAAAAAGCAGGTGAGTGCGGTGTTGCAGGGGCGCACGGTCCAATCCAAGGCAGAAAGGTCGGTGTCAGTGCGAAAATGCGCAGCATCGGGGTAGATTTCGGGCAGGATGTCCTCTTGATGAATCACGGCGACATCGCAGTTTTGGCACAGCGGGGCAATGTCACGCCACACGATAAAATCGGTATCCAGCATGACGCAAGGTGCAGACATTTGACGCAGGGCAAACAGCTTGCCAGCCGCCCAATAAATGTGCGGAGAAATGGTGGCGGGGATGTCTGTGAGGGTGTCATATATGCCGTCATCCCAGAGCAGTTCTAAGCCAAGCGCACGATAATAAGCGGCACCGATGGCATCGGTTATCATGCGGATGGAATGACCTGCTTTGCGCCAAGTCAGTGCAGACAACATGGTGGTGAATAACTCGAAGGGCTCTACAGCATAGGGCGTGTTTGCAGGATGGCGTGCAAAAAACGGAGCTGTCCAGTTGCTGTGAAATGCCCTCATATCAAATCCAAGCCATAGCCGCCCAGTGCGCTTGTGCCCGAAAGGGCAAACGAACCAGAGGTGTACCAAGAGCTGAACGAGGAGAGATAAGAGGTGAGGTAGGACGAAAGCCAAGAGCCGGAGCCAGAACCGATGGGATAGGCGACACAGCCGCCCATTTGGGGATATTGGATTTCGGTTTTGGTTTCATACCAACCGATATGTACGGGAGGCGTCAGAAATACACCTTGAGGTGCTTGCGCTGTGGGCGTAGGGGTGGCAGATGGTGGATTTGCGGGCGGGGGCGTAAAATGCTTTGCATAGCTGTCTGCGTCAAAAACAACACCATCCTTCTCACGGAATGTGGAATCAAGCTGCGCAATGGCTGCAGGATGCTGTGTGGTCGATGCTGGGTGGGACATATCGGGACACGCTCCTTCCAGTAAAAGCTAAAGTTGCAAAATGTCTACTAATATTATAGAGGTTTTTGGAGAAAATCACAATGCCTATTTCAGAACAAATGCCATGGTTTCTTTACTTTTTTTGCGAATGGACGTATAATCTAACAAAACGGCATGTGGAGGAACAAAATTGGAGTTTATCAAGGAAATTGAGCCAATGTGGGAGCGGCTGCAGCGGGAAACCCGTCCGATTGTGTTATATGGAATGGGAGATGGAGCAGAAAAAATCCTGCGGGTGTTTGCGTCTTATGGTGTTTCGGTGGCGGCGGTGTTTGCGAGCGATGAATTCGTGCGGGGGCACAGCTTTGCGGGGTATCGTGTGCAGAAGCTTTCGCAGGTCATTGCGGAATATGGGGAGGATATTGTAATTGCGATTGCATTTGCATCCCAGCGTCCGGAAGTGCTGCAAAAAATGTATGCGCTGGATGCGCACTATGATGTTGTGGCACCGGATGTGCCCGTGATGGGAGAAGGCTTGTTTGACCATGCCTATGTGCAGGCGCACAAGGAGCAGCTGATGCGTGTGGAAGCCCTGCTGGCGGATGAATGGTCCCATCGGGTGTTTCAAAACAGCATCGCCTATCGATTGAGCGGGCGGCTGCGATATTTGCGTGATTGTGAAAGCAGTAAGGATGAAGTGTTTCAAACGATTCTGCGCCCCTGTGCAAGCGAACACTTCGTGGATTTGGGCGCGTATAACGGCGATACCATTCGGGAATTGCTGCAATATACAGATGGGAAATATGCAAGCATCACGGCACTGGAACCCGACAGACGCAACTATAAAAAGCTGCGAAAATATGTAGACAGCAGCTTGAACGGCAATGCTGCTGCCTATCACGCCGGTGCATGGGAAACGGATGACATACTTTGCTTTGCGGCAAAGGCAGGCAGAAATTCTGCGCTGAGTGGAAACGGAACAGAAACCACCATGCGTGCAGTGGACAGTTTGCTGGCGGGTGCACCCTGCACCCTGCTGAAGCTGGATGTAGAAGGTGCGGAGCGGCAGGCATTGCTTGGTGCGAAACAGACGATGCAAACCCATCGACCCAAAATCAATCTGGCACTATATCATCGTACGGAAGACTTGTTCGATTTGCCGCTGCTAGTGCACGAGCTGTGTGCGGACTATCAATTCTATCTGCGGCATCATCCCTATGTGCCAGCATGGGACACCAATTTGTATGCTGTGCCGCGGCAGAAGAATCTATGAAAAGCACTGGAAATTTTGGGCGAAAACGTGTATACTCAATAGTATATGCCGCAAGGTAATCTTTTAGAAGGAGTCGATAAAAAATGGCAACTGCAAACGGATGTTTTTATTGTGACGCACATCATGAAGTACGTGAGTCTATTATGATGGAGGTTGGCAAGCTCAAGGCAAGCACCCTGTATCTGTTCAAGGATCAGGCGCATAAGGGCCGCTGTGCATTGGCACTGGCTGACCACAAGAAGGAGCTGTGCGAATGTGACGACCAGGAGCGTCGTGATTTTGCAGATGATTTGGCAGCGGCTTCCGGTGCAATCAAGAAGCTGTGGGGCTGCACAAAGCTGAACCTTGGCTCTTATGGCGACACCAATCCGCACCTACATTTCCATATTGTACCGAAGTATGAGGGCGGTTTTGAATTTGGCGGCAGCTTTGCCATCACCAATCCGGAACCGGTGGTGCTGACTGATGCAGAATACAACGAAATGATTGCGGCACTGAAAAAGGAATTGAGCATCTAAATTCTTCTGAAATGATGCATGAGAAGGCGTGGGTCTGTGAGAGCAGGCGCATGCCTTCTTTGCGTGCAGGAGAAGCACAAGCGGCGCATAGAAAACCCCGAACCGGCATACAGTAGGGTTGGGAGGGGATGTTTGATGAAAAAATGGATTTGCCTGTGTTTATGTATGCTGCTGCAGCAGCACGCAGCAGCCTTGCCAACGATGGGAGCACTGTATGCCAAATCTGCGGCACTCTATGACAGTACGGGACAAATGCTTTATGAATACAATGCGGAACAGCCGCTACAGCCAGCCAGTGTGACCAAAATCATGACCATGCTGCTCGTGATGGAGGCTGTGGACAGCGGAAAAGCACAGTGGTCAGACTTGGTGACGGCAAGCGCTTATGCCGCCAGCATGGGAGGGACGCAGATTTGGCTCAAGGTGGGGGAGCAGCTTTCGCTCGATGAAATGATGAAAGCCATTGCGGTCGGCTCTGCAAATGATTGCGCAGTGGCGGTAGCAGAGCATTTGGCAGGCACAGAGGATGCCTTTGTAGAGCAGATGAATATTCGTGCCAAAGAGCTGGGCTGCACCAGCACAACCTTTATCAATGCCAATGGATTGGATGCGGACGGTAAAAAGACCTTGACCTCAGCCCGGGATTTGGCGCTGATTTCGGTAGAGCTGCTAAAACACCCCCAAATTTTGGACTATACAACCATTTGGATGGACAGCGTGCGCAATGGGGAATTTCAGCTGGCGAATACCAATAAAATGCTGCGCAGCTATGATGGCTTGATTGGGCTTAAAACAGGCTATATTTCGCAAGCGGGATTTTGTATTTCTGCTGCTGCCGAGCGGGATGGCTTGACCTTGATTGCAACCGTGATGGGTGCGCCGACCAAGGAAAATCGCATGGCGGATGCTACGGCACTGCTGAATTACGGGTATGCCAACTATCGACTCTATACACCGGACTTGTCGGCACTGCCGGAAAGTCTGCCCGTTACCATGGGCAAAGAATCCGCAGTAGCGCCAGTGGTGGACGGGGCAGACAGCATTGTGGTGGAAAAAGAACGGGCAGACGCGCTGCAAATTCGCATTGAGCTGCCTGAAAAGCTGGAAGCACCCATTGTACAGGGGCAGCGCATTGGTCAGCTCAAGGTGCTGGATGGCGATACGGAAAAGATGGTTTTGCCCATTACAGCTGGTGCAACCATACAGCGGATGGATTTTTTTGATATTTTCGGTACATTTGTGAAACTGGTGCTGATGAAGCAGGGTGCATGAAATTCACAAATTTTTACCGACAAATATCCTGAATTTAGTTGTAATTTTGTATCGGCTATGGTAACATAATCATAACCTCAAAGGTTGGGAGGAAAAACATTATGGTAAAATTGATTATGGGCGAAACTGGCACGGGCAAGACAAAAACCATCATTGATCTTGTGAACGATGCCGTCGCAACAGAAAAGGGCAGTGTAGTATGCATTGCAAGAGGGAATAAGCTGACATTTGACATCTCACACGATGCACGCTTGGTGGATGTTACGGACTATTCTGTCAGCGGTTATCAGGGACTGTTGGGTTTTGTATCGGGTATCCATGCAGGAAACTACGATATTACCCAGTTCTTTATCGACAGCCTGTACAAAATTGCAGAGGACGAAAAGGCAGAGCACGCCGAGAATTTCCTGCGAGAGCTTGACGCATTTGCAGAAAAGCACGGCGTGAAGTTTACGGTTGCCATCAGCGATGATGAGAGCCATGCAACCGACGCCATGAAGAAATTTATGTAAAGTCAAGGATGCAGCAGCATTCATAAATTTACATAAAATACCTAATGAATGCAATCTGTAAAGATTGCATTCATTTTTTTGTGCACAATCACAATGAATGCAGCTTTCTAAAAAATTTTTTAGAAAAACTAGCTAGAAACTATTTTCCTTTTCCGAAATCTTAGGTATAATAGAAAAGGCTGAAATATGACAAGCCCTTGTGGCGGTTGGCAGGCAGTAGGCAGATTGCCAAAGCCACTGGAGAATCGCAGCGCTGGAAAAGCGAGGAGATTGCGATGCAAAACAAAAAAACACGCTCTGTCGTGTATTATTTAGTGTTTTTCACACAGTTTGGATTGAATATGATTATCCCGCCGCTGTTTTGCACAGGGATTGCCTGGTGGCTGGCAAAACGGTTTTCATGGGGAAATTGGGTGGTTTTAATCGGTATTCTGCTGGGCGTTGCAACGGCGGGCGTGAATCTGTGGAAGTTTGCAATGTATACGCAGCAGAAGGCGAAGGAAAGCGAGCGTGACACGCGAAAATGACAGTGCATCAAGTGATACAAGGGGAGGCAAAGCGGCTTGCCCTCGGGATGTTGCCGCTGGCTATATTGACCGTACTGGGGTTTGCTTTGTGCAGACGGCTGACATGGGATGTCGGACTCACTTTGCTGGCAGGCACCGTGTATGCGTTTGGGTTGTTTCTGATGATAGGGGCGAGTGCAGCAAAAGCAGTGCTGTATCCGCCGGAACGTGCGGTCGCCATCGTGCGCCGCGGCTATATGATTCGATATTTCCTGACAGGCACACTGTTGGTGCTGGTGTTCCAAAGTTCTTTTCTTAATCCGGTCGCAGCGATCTTACCCCTGTTTTATCCAAAGATCGTTTTGTTGGCAAACAGCATATTTTCCAAGAAAGGAGGTTGAATGGTGGAAGGAGTAGCAATCAACGGACCTCGCATATTATACGAGATTCCGGTTTTAGGCGGTTTGCAGATTACAGAAACCATGCGAAATGCGTGGGTTGTAATGGCATTCATCCTGTTTCTCTGCATCTTTTTGACGCACAATATGCAGAAGGTTCCCAAGGGGAAGCAAGTGTTCGCGGAAAAGGCAGTTTTGATGATTGACCAGTTGGTCGACAGCACAATGGGACCGAGTTGCCATATCTTCTCGCCGTATATTGCGACCCTGCTCATCTCATCGTTCTGCGGAAGCTTGGCATCGTTGTTTTTCATGCGTCCGGTCACGGGCGATTTGAACACAACATTGGGATGGGCAATCATGACATTTGCAATGATATTGTTCAGCAATATCAAATATCACGGTCTGGGCGGTTATCTCAAGGGACTGGCACAGCCGATTGTTGTCATGTTCCCGCTGAATGTATTGAGCGAGCTGGCAACACCGGTTTCCATGTCGTTCCGTCATTTTGGTAACATTGCAGGCGGCGTGGTTATTACGACGCTGCTCATGGGTGCACTTGAGGCACTTTCCAATGCAGTATTGGGATTTTTACCCGTTCCGCTGCTGCAAATTGGTCTTCCCGGCGTTCTTTCGCTCTATTTCGATGTGTTCACATCGGCAATGCAGGCATTTATTTTCAGCATGCTGACCATGGCATATGTGGGCAGTGCGAGAGAAGTTTGATTGGAGGCAATGCATGACATTGCACAGTCAAAACAAACAAATTTGACAGGTTAAAATGAAAAGATACCATAATTTTAGGAGGAAATGAAAAATGGATCCAAAAGCTTTTGTATGCGCGTTTTCCGCTCTCGGTGCAGGTATGGCAATGATTGCAGGTCTGGGACCTGGTATTGGTGAAGGTTACTGCGCAGGTCAGGCGTGTGCAGCAATCGGCCGTCAGCCGGAAGCACAGGCAGATGTCACCCGTACCATGATTCTCGGTATCGCGATGGCGGAATCCACCGGTATTTATGCATTGGTTGTCGCTCTGATTCTGCTGTTTGCAAACCCGTTCACCGGCTTGTTCTAAGAACTAAAGTTTCTATATTGTGGAATAAGTTGGACTTTCAGCAGGAAGGAGGGTAAACCTGTGGGAGAATTTCAGTCTTTTGTAGGATTAAATTGGTTTTCGCTTCTGGTAACCGTGTGTAATACGCTTATCACCTTTGCAATCGTACGCAAATTCCTGTTTAACCCGGTTCGCGCCATGATTGCAGCACGTCAGGCCGAGGTGCAGGATATGTACAAGGAGGCAGAGCAAAGCCAGACAGAGGCAGAAAAGCTGCGTGCGGAATACACCACACGTCTTGCAAAGGCAAAGGAAGAAGCGGCGGAAATCACCAAGAGTGCATCCCACCGCGCAACCGTTCGTTCCGAGGAAATCCTCAAGGAAGCATCACAGCAGGCTGCTGATATGATGCAAAAAGCCGAGGTTTCCATCGAACAGGAACGTAAAAAGGCTCGTAATGAGATTAAACAGGAAATCACCGGTCTGTCTGTTATGATTGCGTCCAAGATTGTCGAAAAAGACATCAGCGAACAAGATCACAAACGCATGATCGAGGACTTTATCAGTAAGGTAGGGTGAGATACGTGGCGGCTATTGTAAATGAGCGTTACGCGCTTGCACTCTACGAATTGGCACAGGAAGACGGCAAAGTGGCAGAAATCTTGGATGAATTGACGGCAGTGGCAGATGCTGCGCGGCAAACACCCGAGCTTTTAATATTATTGCAGGCACCTTCCGTTCCGTTTGAAGACAAAAGCAAGCTTTTGCAAACTGTTTTTGGCGGAAAAGTGTGCGACAATCTTCTGAATTTCTTGATGCTTATCACAGAAAAAAGAAGGTCTGGCGGCTTGCTCGAAATGCAGGATGCCTACAAACAGCGCTATTACAATGAGCAGGGCATTTGCGAAGTGACCGCTGTGACAGCGATTGCTTTGGACGAAGCGTTGCTGAAAAAACTCATCGAAAAGCTGGGGCAGATTACAAGCAAAAAAATTGTACTGCACCAGAAAGTCGATGCCTCCATTATGGGCGGCATTATTTTAAATATTGGCAATGAGCAGATTGATACCAGCGTTAGGACACGTCTGAATGAGCTGGCACAAAAAATGACTCAAATTATTGCGTAAGGAAGCAGGTGACTTCATGGAATTACGCCCGGAAGAAATCAGTACACTCCTTAAGCAGCAGATTCGCGACTATCAGAGCCAGATTAAGCAGACCAATGTAGGTACTGTTATGGATGTTGGTGACGGTATTGCAAAAATCTACGGCCTAGAGGATTGTATGTCGGGCGAACTGTTAGAGTTCGGCGATGGCGTATATGGCATGGCACAAAACCTCGAAGAGGATTATGTTGGTGCGGTTTTGCTCGGTTCTGATAGAAATATCAGAGAAGGCGACACCGTAAAGCGTACACAGAAAATTGTGGAGGTTCCGGTTGGCGAAGCGTTGCTGGGTCGCGTTGTGGACGCGCTCGGTCAGCCGATTGACGGCAAGGGACCCATCGAAACCACAAAATCTCGTCCGATTGAAATGCCGGCACCCGGTATTATCGAACGTTCACCGGTTAATGTGCCGATGCAGACTGGCATTAAGGCGATTGACTCTATGATTCCAGTTGGTCGCGGACAGCGCGAGCTGATTATCGGTGACCGCCAGACCGGCAAAACAGCAATTTGTCTGGATACCATTATCAACCAAAAGGGCAACGGCGTTATCTGTGTCTATGTGGCAATCGGACAGAAGCGTTCGACGGTTGCACAGGTTGCAGAAACCTTGGCGAAGAACGGTGCGATGGATTATACCATCATCGTTGCGGCAACCGCATCGGAAAGTGCACCACTGCAGTATATTTCACCGTATACAGGCTGTACGATGGGTGAATATTTCATGCATGAGGGCAAGGACGTCTTGGTCATTTATGATGATTTGTCCAAGCATGCGGTGGCATATCGTGCCATTTCGCTGCTGCTGCACCGTCCGCCCGGACGTGAAGCATATCCCGGCGATGTATTTTATCTCCATTCCCGTCTGTTGGAACGTGCGGCGAACATCCAAAACGGTGGCTCGCTGACCGCACTGCCGATTATTGAAACGCAGGCAGGTGACGTTTCAGCGTATATTCCGACCAACGTTATTTCGATTACAGATGGTCAGATTTTCCTTGAAACAGAACTCTTTAACGCTGGTATCCGTCCGGCGGTAAACCCTGGTATTTCGGTTTCTCGTGTTGGTGGTAATGCGCAGATTAAGGCAATGAAGAAGGTTGCGGGTACGTTGAAGCTGGCATACTCCCAGTATCGTGAACTGCAGTCCTTTGCACAGTTCGGTTCTGACTTGGATGCAGACACCAAGAACCGTCTGGAGCAGGGCGCACGTATCGTGGAAGTGCTCAAGCAGCCGCAGAATTCGCCGATTCCGGTTGAAAATCAGATTATCATGATTTATGCAGTGGTTTCCAACCTGATTATGGATGTTCCAACGGAATTGGTTGGTGAATTCCAACAGGAATTGTTTGCTTATATCGATGATAATTATGGTGATGTGCCGGAAACCATTCGTGCAACGCACAAGATGGAAGATGACATCAAGACGAAGCTGCATGGTGCGATTGTAGAATTTGTGCAGAAATTCATGTCTGTCAGATAACCTCCAGAACGATTCAATCATTAAAAAAGGAGGAGTATTATGGCAGCCGGCAATATGAAACAAATCAAGCGTCGTATCAAGAGCGTCAGCTCGACGATGCAGATTACCAAGGCAATGGAGCTGGTCGCATCCTCAAAGGTGCGCCGTGCGAAGGAACGTGTCGAACGCTCAAAGCCGTATTTTGAAACTTTGTTTCATGCAGTAGAACGCATTGCAAAGCAAAATCGTGAAAAGGGTTCGATTTATACCAAACCGCGCGAAATCAAAAACAGCTTATTCATTGTCATCGCAGGTGACCGCGGCATGGCAGGCGGATACAATTCCAATGTGTTCAAGATGACAGCGGAAGCCATGAAGGGTAAGCAGGTTTCTGTGATTACAATCGGTAAAAAAGCGCAGGAATATTACGCGAAGCGCAACATCAAGAGCGTGGCAGACCATGTTGGCATTGCGGAAACCATGCGCATTGCAGATACCCATGCCATTGTAAACCAGTCTCTTGAGTTGTATGAGCAGGGTGTGGTGGACGAGGTCTATCTTTGCTATACCGAATTTGTTTCGTCGATGACGCAGGTGCCGCAATGCAAGCGACTGCTTCCGATTCATTTTGAACATTCTGAAATGGAAACGGAAAAAAGTGCGGTGCTGACGGAGTATGACCCTTCTCCGGAAGCAGTGCTGAAGGCGGTTGTGCCAGAGTATCTCAATGGATTGCTTTATGGTGCTGTCGTGGAATCCTTTGCATCGGAGCAGAGTGCGCGCCGTATGGCGATGGAATCTGCATCAGATAATGCAAGCGAAATGATTCAAGGTCTGAATCTGTCCTATAACCGTGCGCGTCAAGCCTCGATTACGCAGGAAATCACAGAGATTATCAGCGGGTCAGGACAGATTGGAAGCTGATTATAATTTTAACACGCACAGAAAGCGGTTTTTTACCAAAACTGTGTTGTGTTGCAAGAGTTTTAGGGAGTTTTGCCAATGAGTGAGCAGAATATCGGTGCAGTTGTCCAAATTATTGGACCTGTGCTTGACATTAAGTTTCCTGCGGATGCACTGCCGAAGCTTCTGAATGCAATCACCGTCGACAATAATGGAAATTCTGTTACTGCCGAGGTGGCTCAGCATATCGGAGAAGACACAGTGCGTTGCATTTCGATGCAGTCCACAGATGGTCTGGTGCGTGGCATGAAGGCCGTTGACACCGGTTCCCCCATCACGGTTCCGGTGGGACGTGAAAATTTGGGACGTATCTTTAATCTTTTGGGAGAGCCGGTGGATTTGAAGCCGGCGGTGAAGAGTGATGAGCGTTGGCCAATCCATCGCGAAGCACCCTCCTATGAAGAACAGCAGTCAACAACCGAGATTTTGGAAACTGGTATCAAAGTCGTTGACTTAATCGCGCCCTATGCAAAGGGCGGTAAAATTGGTTTGTTCGGTGGTGCGGGCGTTGGTAAGACGGTTATCATCATGGAGCTTATCAATAATATCGCAAAACAGCACGGCGGTATTTCCGTATTTACAGGTGTTGGAGAGCGTACCCGTGAGGGCAATGACCTTTACGCAGAAATGCAGGAATCCGGCGTTATTGACAAGACCGTTTTGGTCTATGGTCAGATGAACGAGCCGCCCGGAGCACGTATGCGTGTGGGTCTGTCCGGTCTGACTATGGCGGAATATTTCCGTGACCAAGAAGGTCAGGATGTGTTGTTGTTCATCGACAACATTTTCCGCTTCACACAGGCAGGTTCGGAAGTATCTGCACTTTTGGGTCGTATGCCTTCCGCGGTAGGCTATCAGCCGACGCTGGCAACCGAAATGGGTGCTTTGCAGGAGCGTATTACCTCTACAAAGCGCGGTTCTATCACATCCGTGCAGGCAGTTTATGTCCCTGCGGATGACTTGACCGACCCGGCACCGGCAACCACCTTTGCCCACTTGGATGCAACCACGGTTCTTTCTCGTGATATTGCTTCCATGGGTATTTATCCGGCGGTAGACCCGTTGGATTCCACTTCTCGCATCTTGACGGGAGATGTGGTTGGCATCGACCACTATGAGACCGCGCGTGAAGTGCAGTCTATTTTGCAGAAGTACAAGGATTTGCAGGATATTATTGCAATTCTGGGTATGGACGAGCTTTCCGATGAGGACAAGCTGACCGTTGCGCGTGCACGTAAAATTCAGAATTTCTTGTCTCAGCCGTTCCATGTTGCAGAACAGTTTACCGGTATGGCCGGCAAATATGTGCCGCTGAAGGAAACCGTGCGTGGGTTCCGTGAGATTCTGGATGGTAAGCATGATACGGTGCCCGAATCTGCATTCCTGTTTGTGGGTAGCATCGAAGAGGTATTGGAAAAAGCCAAGAAGGGAGAGTAGTTTATGTCTACTTTTCATTTGCGTGTTGTCACTGCGGAGCGTGATTTTTATAACGGCGAGGTCGACCGAGTCGTAGTGCGCACGACAGAGGGTGACATCGGAATTTTGGCAAAGCACGTGCCCTATGTTGCGGCATTGGGCATTGGCGGCTTGACCATCATTCAAAAGGGGGAAACCCGCACCGCGGCGATTTCCGGCGGCTTCGTAGAAGTTGGCAAGGATGGCACCACGATTTTGGCACGCACCTGTGAATGGGCTGAAGAAATTGACATTCATCGTGCGCGTGAGTCAGCAGAACGTGCGAAGGATTTGATGCATCAGCAGGGGAGTGCGCATGAACATGACCGTGCGGATGTCAAGCTGAAAAAGGCAATCAACCGCATCCGTATTGCAGGCGAATAAAAGAATAAAAGGCAGGGAAAAATTTCCCTGCCTTTTACTTATGAAGGGGAATGGATTTGTAAAACCGAAGCGGTTTCCCTCTTGACAAACGGAATGAAACCGTGTACGATAAACGTTATAGAAAGAATGGCTGAACGTCATACTGGGTGATTTCAACCAAACATGGGTGCAGCGGTTGCAGGATATAGCGGTTCAAACGGTAAAGATATTGTTGGGAAAGGCAATGCTTTGCGCTTTTTGGGGGAACAAGAGACTGTAAGTATGTGACAGTGGTTGAGCAGATTTGATGGACACATTCTTAAAAATTCTCTTGGTCATTTTTTGAATTTGAGCAAGAGATTTATTTGTACATAGCTACCATTTGAAACGGGGCGGGAACGGCTCGTGTATGGAAAAGAAGGAGAAAAAGATACCATGAATAGGTTTTGGAAACGTGTGTTGGCGGGGACTTTGGTAGCAGCAACGGCTGCCGGTTTGTTGACAGGCTGTGGCGCACAGGATGTGCAGGAGAATACCCAGACAGATGCAGCAGCAGGCTTGGCGGAAAGCGCAGCAGAAGGAAAAATGTATACCATTGGCATCTCACAATTTGTCGAGCATCCTGCTCTGGACAACTGTCGGGAAGGCTTTATAGAGGGTATGAAAGAGGCTGGGTTTGTAGAAGGCGAAAATGTCACCTTTAATTATCAGAATTCACAGGGAGATATGCCAACCAGTCAGCAAGTCGCTGCGAATTTTGTATCTAAGAAATCGGATTTGATTGTTGCCATTGCAACACCGTCCGCACAGGCGGCATATAATGCGGCAGAAAAGTCCGAAATTCCGGTAATATATCTTGCAGTATCCGACCCGGTTGCGGCGGGGTTGTCTGGAGAAGATGGCACAAGTGGTTCGTCTATTTGCGGTGTTTCCGATGTCATTTCAGCAGAAGCACAGCTGAAGATGATTCGTCAGTTTATGCCGGATGCTCAGAAAATCGGTATTTTATATTCCACCAGTGAAGTAAATTCCGAAACACAGCTGAAAATGTATCAAGATATTGCAGAACAGTATGGATTTGAGATTGTTCCGAGTGGTGTTGCAACCAGTGCGGACATCCCATTGGCAACCGAAGCACTGCTGAGCAAAGTGGATTGCCTAAACAACTTGACAGATAACACCATTGTGGCGGCGTTGGCAACCATTGTGGACAAGGCAAATCAAGCGAAAATTCCGGTTTTTGGTTCGGAATCTGAGCAGGTCAAGAATGGCTGTCTGGCATCGGTTGGTGTAGACTACATTACATTGGGCAAACAGGCGGGCGCAATGGCGGCAAAGGTTTTGAATGGTGAAGATATTTCCAAAATGTCCTTTGAAACTATGCAAGAATATAGCATGGACGTGAACACGACAACCTTGAGCAATTTGGGAATGACGATGCCGGAGGGCATTGAGGATAGCGCAACCTTACACAAATAAAGATTTTTTCGTTTGCAAACAGGGCGAGATAGAACACATCTCGCCCTGTCTATTTGAAAAAGGGAGAGTTGTATATGTCGCTAGGCATTATTGTTGAATTTTTAGAGCAAGGCTTTATTTATGCGTTGATGGCTTTGGGTGTTTATATCACCTATAAGGTTTTGGATTTTCCCGACCTTTCGGTGGATGGCACATTACCGCTCGGCGGTGCGATTGCGGCGGCTATGCTGACACGGGGTGTTAACCCTTGGCTTGCACTGGTGGTGGCAATTTTTGCTGGAGCATTGGCAGGCGTTTTCACAGGCTTGGTGCATGTGAAAATCGGGGTGAAGGATTTGTTGAGTGGCATTATCACCATGACGGCGTTATATTCCATCAATCTTTTGATTGCAGGCTCGGCAAATGTGCCGCTGTTTACAGAAAAAAGCATTTTTTCATCAGGTGTTGGTGCGGTTTTAGAGGAGATTTCTGGTGGCTATGGCATCGTGATATTGGTGTTGGTGCTGGCAGTGGCGTGTAAATATATTTTAGATTGGTATTTTTCGACCAAATCCGGTTTGCTGCTACGTGCTGTTGGTGACAATCAAACCTTTGTGACCTATTTGGGACGTGACCAAGGGTTGATTAAAATCATCGGATTGGCAATTTCAAATGGTTTGGTGGCACTTTGTGGTGCGATTTTGGTGCAACAACAACGTTCGTTTGATATTTCTGTAGGTACGGGTACCATTGTTATGGGACTTGCTATGGTGATTATTGGAACGAATTTGCTGCGAAAGCTGCCGATTCGCAGCACCAGCATGGTTGTGATTGGTGCAATTTTATATCGCGCTGTGATTGCATTTGTATTGTGGCTGGGTATCAACCCGATGATGATGAAGCTGTTGACCGCAGTACTGCTGCTGCTGGTACTTCTTCTGACACGCCGCAGCACAAGAAAGGGAGGCGCATAATATGCTGGAGCTTCGTAACATTCAAAAGAAATATAATGTTGGCACTGTGAATGAAATGTGCCTGTTTGATGATTTTGGGCTTTCCATTGAGAGCGGAGAATTTGTTTCGGTTGTAGGGTCCAATGGCTCCGGCAAAACCTCTATGCTGAATATCATTTGCGGCTCTATCCCCATTGACAGCGGTGAGATTATTTTGGACGGACGCCATATTACACGGCAGGCAGAGTTTGTGCGGGCAAAATATATGGGACGCGTGTTTCAGAATCCGACAGTGGGGACTTGTCCCGAACTCACGATTTTTGAAAATATGTCATTGGCAGACAACAAAAATGGGTTTTATGGACTGAAACGCGGTGTTAACAAGCATCGATATGAAGAATATCGTGAGATGCTCGCAGATATTGGGCTTGGCCTCGAAGATAAGATGGAAACCCATGTTGGTGTGCTCTCTGGCGGACAGCGACAGGCCATGGCACTGATTATGAGCACAATGACGCCGATTGATTTCTTGATTTTGGATGAACACACCGCGGCATTGGACCCCAAAACGGCGGACACCATTATGCAGCTGACCGAAAAAATTGTGCGCCAAAAAGGCGTCACCACGATTATGGTAACGCATAATTTGCGGTATGCGGTGGAATATGGTTCGCGCCTTTTGATGATGCACCAAGGCAAGGCGATTATGGACCAGTCCGGTGATGACAAAAAGAAGATTGTTGTGGATGATATTTTGAATATGTTCAATAGAATCTCCATCGAATGCGGCAACTAAAAGGATAAAAAGACCGCTTCCCAACGAATGTTTTTTCGATGGGAAGCGGTTTTTTGTCGTTTCTTTCAAATGACCAAGGGGTTAAAATTCATGCCGCTTGGAAACCGGCACACGGCGAACCGAAGAACCGCCGCGGCGGTCATTGTTGCGGTGACCACCACTACGCGGACTGGAAGGCGCGTTGTTGTGGGAACGGTTGTCATAAATACGCACATCTGCACGCACATGATTGATTTTTTGTCCGTTGACCTTTTCCAAAACCACTTGCTTAAACTTGACAGGCACTTCTACGAGGCTGTAATCGCCATAGCAATAGATTTTGCCGATTTGCTTGCCCGTGATTTCGGTAAGCTCGGTCAATGCGCCAACCAACTGATTGGGTGCCACGCGATGGTTGCGACCGACAGAGAAGCGCAGGCGTACCATGCCTTCAGCAGGGGGTGCCAACGGTGTTTTTTGGATGGGCTTGGGTGCAATCAAGACAGGGATATTCGCAAGCTCACGCTCGAGCAGTGCATCCAACAGAACAGCCGCCAAGGCAGCGGTGTCGAAGCCCTCTTCGGTGAATTTTGCAATCAGAGGATGCGGCGCGGCTGCCGCCTCTTCCGTTTCCTGTGCCTCGGCAAGCTGCTGGCTCAAGGTGGTGCGGATTTGCATCAGCAGTTCGTTGGTGCGGCGTTCGCGGATGTCTTGAATGCGCGGCAACGCTTTCAGAATAATCTTGGTTTTGCAGTAGCGTTCAATATCACGTACGGCGAAAATCTGCTGGCGACCACCGGCAAGCGTATAGGAAACGCCGGATTTGCCTGCACGACCCGTACGACCGATGCGATGGATGTAATATTCATAATCCTGCGGAATGTCAAAGTTGTAAACCACATCTACACCATCAACATCAATGCCGCGTGCGGCAACATCGGTGGCGATGAGAATCGGTGTGCGTCCGCTTTTGAAGCTGTTCATCACAGAGGTGCGCGCTTCCTGCTTCATGTCACCATGCAGTGCTGCGGCGTTGAAGCCATGCTCGCCCAGATAACGCGCCAACTCATCCACCATCTTCTTGGTGTTGCAAAAAATGATGGAAAGCTTTGGACGGTGTGTGTGCAGCAGCACCACAAGGGCATCCATTTTGGCACTCATAGGCACTTCAAAATAATATTGCTCAACGGTGTCAATCGTGCGCTCTAATCCCATGCCGGCTTCGATGGTGACAGGCTGCTTCTGATATTGCTTGGTGATTTCCAAAATGGCGGCAGGCATGGTGGCGGAAAACAGCACCGTTTGGCGAGATTCCGGCACAAAAGAAAGGATGGTTTCGATGTCCTCGCGGAAGCCCATGTTGAGCATTTCGTCTGCCTCGTCCAAAATTACCATTTTCAGTTGGTCGAGCTTGAGGGTTTTACGATTGATATGGTCCATAATGCGACCAGGGGTACCAATCACGATGGCCGCACCACGGCGCAGCTGCGGGATTTGGTTGTGAATCGGTTCGCCGCCATACACGGCAACGGTGCGAACACCTTCTGTGTGGCGTGTCAGCTTGCGCAATTCGCCTTCTGCCTGCTGTGCCAGCTCACGTGTCGGACAAAGCACCAGCACCTGGGTGCCTGCGCCGGGGGTAATACATTCCACAGCAGGAATGCCAAATGCCATGGTTTTGCCTGTGCCGGTGCGGCTTTTGCCCAAGACATCGTGTCCTTCCCGAATGATGGGGATGGCTTTGGATTGGATTTCGGTGGGCGCTTCAAATCCCATGTCTTGCAGCGCGCGCAATATGTTTTCGGATAGGTTTAAGTCAGAAAAGGTTAATGTGCTCAATCTTGTTCCTCCAATTTAGTTTCTTAAATTCACATACATATATTATAAAATGACAAAAAATAGGGGATCGGTTCCGATCCCCTCGCTTTTGGTAACTCGCCTTGTTTCCTTGTAAAGTATAGCGGAACGGGCGATAAAAGTCAATGCGTTTCCGACATATTCAAAAAAGACTGTATATTTTCCATGGTTTCGAGTGTGACAGCGGTCAGTTCCTTGGAGGTTTTGCGCGCGAAACCTGTCAAAGTCTTTCCAGGACCGATTTCACAGCTGCAATCCATGCCTGCGGACACGCAGTTTTGAAAGAGGGTTGTCCAACGGACGGGAGACACCATGTGGCGTTCCAAATGTGCGGGCATATCGGCAATGTCTAAAACATCGCCCGTAACATTGGTATAAATGGGCATCTTAGGGGTGTGGAAGGTGAACGAAGAAGCGAATGCGCGCAGCTCAGCGGCTGCCTGCTGCATCAGCGGGGTATGGAATGCACCACTGACAGCAAGCGGCACGGCACGGCGTGCACCAGCAGCCTTACACCTTTCGATGGCGTCCTCTAGTGCGCTGCGCTCACCTGCGATGACCAACTGCCCCGGGCAATTATAGTTGACGGGCAAAACCGTGCCAGCGGCATCGGCACAAGCCTGCTCCACAATGGCATCTTCCAGCCCTAAAATGGCAGCCATGCCGCCATCCAAGGTGTCGGCTGCGTGCTGCATCAGCTGGCCGCGCTTGCGCACGATGCGCACTGCGTCTTCCAGAGAGCACACGCCTGCTGCGGCAAGGGCGGTGTATTCGCCCAGAGAAAAGCCAGCGCAGCCCTGGAAAACAGCCCCTTGCTCGGTCAGTGCGGCAAAGGCTGCTATGGAGTGGGTTAAAATTGCAATCTGGGAATTTTCGGTGCGGGAAAGCTCCTCCGGCGTGCTGTCAAAGCAGAGCGCAGCAACATCCATGCCGCTGACATCACTTGCACACTCAAACACACGTTTTGCAGCTGTGCTGCCGTCAAAAAGGGATTTGCCCATGCCGGGGGTCTGCGCACCCTGCCCAGGGAAAAATGCAAAAGCTGAAGCCATGTTAGAACCTCCTGAATCAGATATATTTTGTCGGATTTATGTACATTTTGTGGGTTTTTTCGCACAACAGGAAACAGTTGACAACAGAAACCTTATCTATTATAATGAATTATAAATACTTTGTCAATCAAACTATTTCCCCTCTAAAAGTTGGAAATATCCTTGTTTTATTTAATGGAAAAAATATGGTAGGAAAAACAGTCTGTCTGCAACGGTTGCAGAGGGCTGCAAAATGCGAGAGGAGCTGGGCGACATTAAGACCCGTATCATAGGAACCGGCAGTTATGTGCCGGAATTTGTATTAACGAATGCGATGTTAGAGGAAATGGTGGACACCAACGACGAGTGGATTGTCAAGCGCACGGGTGTGCGTGAACGCCATATCGGAAAGGGTATGCGCACATGGGAGCTTGCGCTGAAGGCGGCACAGGCTGCGCTGGCAGATGCGAAGATTGCAGCGGAAGAACTCGATATGATTATTCTCAGCACGTGCTCGCCGGACTTCTATTCGCCGATTCATGCCAGCGTGGTGCAGGAGCATTTGGGCGCGACAAAAGCGGCCTGCTTGGATGTGAATGCAGCGTGCACTGGCTTTATCTATGCATCGGATGTGGCAGATTCCTATATTCGCAGCGGAAAAGCCCAAACCATTTTGGTCATTTCTTCCGAAACCCTGCATCGCATTACTGACTACACCGACCGCGGCACCTGCGTGCTGTTTGGCGATGCGGCAGGGGCTGTGGTATATCAGGCGTGCGAAGACGATTGTGAAGAAGGTATTTTGGCATCAGATATTGCATCGGACGGCAGTGGATGGGAGTATCTATATATGGAAGGACTTCCGCGGGAAGAAGACCCGTTCCATAGTGACCGTACCTATGACCATACGGCACGTTTCTTGAAAATGCAGGGCGCTGCAGTGGTGCGCTTCACCGCGAGAGCTGTTCCCGAAACAATGGAGCGGGCACTGCAAAAGGCAGGCATGACCGAAGCGGACATCGATTGGGTGGTGCCGCATCAAGCCAATCTGCGCATTTTAAAGGTGATTGCGGATAGATTCCATTTGTCCGAAGATAAAATCTATGTCAATCTCGACCGTTTTGGAAACACCTCTTCTGCCAGCATTCCGCTGTGTCTGGATGAAATGCGCCGCAAAGGCTTGCTGCAAAAGGGACAGAAGATTGTTTGCACAGGGTTTGGCGGTGGTCTGACCTATGGTGCGATTGTGTTCCAGCTGTAAACGATAGAAATATAGACCCGCGCAAAATGCAATAAAATTAGGCAGTGTATGAGCATCACTGCTCGAAGGGAGCGCAAGATGAAGACAAGAATTACAGAGCTTTTGGGGATTGAATATCCGATTATACAGGGCGCAATGGCTTGGATTGCAGAAGGCAATCTGGCGGCTGCCGTTTCTGAGGCAGGCGGTCTGGGTATCATTGCAGGGGGCGCAGCACCGGTAGAGGTGGTGCGTGCAGAGATTCACAAAGCACGCGCAAAAACGAACAAGCCGTTGGGATTGAACGTGATGCTGCTTTCCCCCAATGCCGATGATTTGGCACAACTGGCGATTGAGGAGAAAATTGAAGTGGTGACAACGGGCGCAGGAAGCCCCGGAAAATATATTGAAGGCTGGAAGAATGCGGGCATCAAGGTGATACCGGTGGTCGCGTCTGTGGCACTTGCCAAGCGCATGGAGCGCGTTGGCGTGGATGCACTGATTGCAGAGGGCATGGAGTCTGGCGGACATATCGGCGAAACCACAACGATGGCATTGCTGCCGCAGGTGGTCGATGCGGTCAGCATTCCGGTTATCGGTGCGGGCGGCATTGCGGATGGTCGCGGCATGGCGGCAGCACTTGCATTGGGTGCAGAAGCCGTGCAGTGCGGCACGATTTTCCTCACGGCGGAAGAATGCGTCTGTTCTGAAAAATACAAGGAGCTGATTTTGAAGGCTGGCGATATTTCCACTGTGATTACGGGTAAATCCAACGGGCATCCCGTGCGTGCACTGAAAACACCGCTGACCCGTGCTTGCTTGGAGCTGGAAAAGGGTGTCGATGAACGCTCCTTAGAAGAGATTGAATCGATTACCGCGGGTTCTTTGCGCAAGGCAGTGCAGGACGGCAATTTTGAAGAGGGCACATTTATGTCCGGACAAATTGCAGGACTGGTAAACAAGCGCGCCACTTGTGCAGAGATTTTGACGGAAATGACAACACAGGCGCAGGCGTGTATGCGTGCGCTCACCGACCGTTTTGCGTGAGGGAAATCAACATGGGAATTGCAGTAGTAACAGGTGCTTCTCGCGGTATCGGTGCAGCCATTGCGCTGAGATTGGCGAAGCAGGGACATGATGTCGTTGTAAACTGTGCTTCGCGCATCGAAAACGCGGAGCAAATTGCAAAGCAATGTCGTGAAGCATATGGCGTGAAGGCGATTGCGATGCAGTGGGATGTTGCAGACCATGCGGCGTGCAGCAAAGCATTGGCAGACATCAAAGAATCGTTGGGTGTGCCCACGATTTTGGTCAACAATGCGGGCATTACGCGAGATGGTATGCTGGTGAGAATGCAGGAAAAGCAGTTTGATGATGTCATCAGCATCAATCTAAAAGGCGTTTTCAATATGATGTCGCTGTGTGGTGCGATGATGATGCGCGCCAAAACCGGAACCATCGTGAATATCAGCTCGGTTTCCGGTATTTGTGGCAATGCAGGACAGGCAAACTATTCCGCTTCCAAGGCGGGCGTCATTGCGTTGACCAAAACGGCCGCACAGGAATTGGGCGGACGCGGCATTACCGTGAACGCGGTTGCACCGGGATTTATAGATACCGACATGACAGAGGTATTACCAGAAGAATTAAAGAAATCTGCCTGTGAACAGATTGCCCTGCGCCGTTTTGGCAAGCCGGACGAGATTGCAGGGGTGGTTGCATTTTTGGCATCTGAGGATGCAGCGTTCATCACAGGACAAGTGATTGTTGCCGATGGCGGCATGGGCATATAGTGGAGGTAAATTATGGAGAGCGTAGTTATCACTGGCATTGGTGCAGTGACACCAATCGGCAATGATATTCAGAGCTATGTAGAGGGCCTTCGAAAAGGGGTTTGCGGCGTCAATTTGATTACACATTTTGATACGGAAGCCTTTAAAGTGAAGGTTGCGGCAGAAGTTAAGAATTTTGACATAGAGCAATATATGGAAAAGCGTGAAGCAAAGCGCATGGATATATTTTGCCAATTTGCAGTTGCGGCAGCGATGCAGGCAATGCAGCAGGCAGGATTGCTCGCCGAGGGCAGTTTTGACCCGTGGCGCGCGGGTATTGTGGTGGGCAGTGGTGTTGGCGGTTTGCCTGTTGTTGAAACAGAGTGCAGAAAGCTGATTGAAAAGGGACCATCCCGCGTATCACCACTGTATATCCCGGAAATGATTGCCAATATGGCAGCGGCGCAGATTTCGATGAAGTTTGGACTGAAAGGGGAAAGCTTTGCACCAGTTACGGCTTGTGCAACCTCTACGCACGCGATTGGTGAGGCGATGCGTATGATTCGTCATGGCTATCAGGATATTGTTGTTGCAGGCGGCACAGAGTCGGCAATTTCACCCGTTAGCATGGCTGGATTCCAGAACATGAAGGCGCTGCACTTGGGGGATGACCCGTCGGCGGCATCGGTGCCGTTTGATAAACGACGCAGTGGCTTTGTCATGGGCGAGGGCGCAGGTATTTTGGTGCTGGAAAGCCGTAGCCATGCAGAAGCACGCGGTGCGAAGATTTTGTGCGAGGTTGCCGGATATAGTGCGACTTCGGATGCATATCATATGACCAGCCCAGACCCAGAAGGTGCAGGCGCGGCACAGGCAATGCAAAATGCAATCGCAGATGCAGGCTTGACACCAGCAGATATTGATTATATCAATGCGCATGGCACCAGCACGCCGCTGAACGAAAAGTACGAAACCATTGCTGTAAAAAAAGCGTTTGGTGACCATGCAAAAACCGTAAAAATTTCGTCTACCAAGTCGATGACCGGACATTTGCTCGGTGCGGCAGGTGCGATTGAGGCGATTGCCTGTGTTGCTGCCATCAACGAAGGTTTTATTCCGCCGACCATCGGTTATCAGGAATATGACGAGGATTGTGATTTGGATGTGACCCCAAATCATGCTATGGAAATGGAAGTCAGAACTGCAATCAGCAATTCGCTGGGCTTTGGCGGACATAATGCGACAGTCGTATTAAAGAAGGTGTAAGAAGTATGGAAACACAGAAGATGCAAGAACTGGCACTGGAGCTGATGGATGCCGTTTGTGCACACAAGCTGGCAGAGTTTGAACTGGAAACGGATGATTTTCGCATTAGCCTCAAAACACAGGCACCTGCACCGATTGTGCAGACCGTTGCAAGTGCACCAGCAGTGGCACCTGTGGTGAGCACTGCAGCTGACACAACGCCTGTAGCGGAGGATACCATCAAGGGCACTCGGGTGGAGGCACCGCTTGTGGGCATCTTTTACAGTGCACCCTCGCCGGAAGAACCGCCCTTCGTTGAAGTGGGGCAGAAGGTCTGCAAGGGCGACACGCTGTTCATTATTGAAGCCATGAAGACCATGAACGAAATTGCAGCACCCTGCGATGGCATGGTGAGCCGCATTTTTGCACAAAATGGGGATGTCGTGGAATATAAGCAGCTGCTCGTCGTGATTGAGTAAGGAGTGTGCAGGATGCTGAGTAAAGAACAAATTATGGAAATCATCCCGCATCGTCCGCCCATGCTGCTCATTGATGAAATCACAGAGCTGACAGCCGACCATGCAGTCGGTACATTGGAGCTGCGCGGAGATGAGCACTTTTTCAATGGACATTTTCCGGGAAATCCCGTCATGCCGGCAGTGTTTCAGCTGGAAGCATTGGCGCAGGTTGGTGCGGTTGCGTTATTGGCGCGTCCGGAGTTTAAGGGCAAGACCGCCTATTATACCGGCATTGATAAGGCAAAATTTCGCGCCATGGTATATCCGGGCGATGTTCTGCGCATGGAAATCAAATTTGTAAAGCAGCGAGGAACGATAGCGGTTGCAGAAGGTGCCGTCTATGTGGGTGACAAAAAAACCGCAGAGGCAGAAATCAAGTGTGCCGTTGTCGATTAAGACAGGGAGACGACAATGTTTCAAAAGATATTGATTGCAAACCGCGGTGAGATTGCTGTGCGCATCATTCAAGCATGCCGTGATTTGGATATTGTCAGTGTGGCAGTCTATTCGGAGGCAGACCGAGAGGCACTGCACGCGCAGATTGCAGACGAGGCGGTTTGCATCGGTCCAGCACAGGCAAAAGACAGCTATCTGAATATGCGAAACATCATAAGTGCTGCGATTGCCACAGGTGCGCAGGCGATTCATCCAGGATATGGTTTTTTATCCGAAAATCCTGCATTTGCGGCTTTGGTTGAGCAAAATGGATTGGTGTTCATCGGTCCGACATCCGATACCATTCAGTTATTGGGCGATAAATCCACAGCGAAGAAGCTGGCAATGGAATCCGGTGTGCCAGTGGCGCTGGGCACGGATGGTGCAGTACGGGATTTTGCAGAGGCAGAGCAAGAAGCTGCGCGCATCGGGTATCCGCTGATGCTGAAGGCGGCGTCTGGCGGCGGCGGTAAAGGCATTCGTGTGGCGCGCACCTCTGCAGACCTCAAGAGTGCTTACGATACGGCATCGGCAGAGGCGGTTGCGAATTTCGGCGATGGCCGCATTTATATGGAACGCTATATCGAAAATCCGCGCCACATTGAGGTGCAGATTTTGGGCGACCATTATGGAAATGTTGTGCATCTGTTTGAACGGGAATGCTCTATCCAGCGCAGACATCAAAAGGTGCTGGAGGAAGCACCCTCTTCGTTTGTCGATGCAGAGCTGCGCCAACGAATGGGCGAAGCTGCCGTTGGCTTGGCAAAGCGGGTGGGATATCGCAACGCGGGCACCATTGAATTTTTGGTCGACGATGAAAAAAATTTTTATTTCTGCGAAGTCAATACCCGTGTGCAGGTCGAGCATCCTGTGACCGAAGTGGTGACAGGTCGTGATATTGTGTGTGAACAAATCAAGGTGGCGGCGGGCGAGCGGTTGTCCTTTACGCAGGAGCAGCTGTTTTTACACGGGCACGCCATTGAATGCCGTATCTGCGCAGAAGATGCAGAGCGTAATTTTGCGCCGTGTCCCGGCACGATTGAAGCGATGCATTTGCCGGGCGGTGCCGGTGTACGCATGGATACGGCGGCATATCAGGGCTATCACATACCGCCCTATTATGATAGCATGATTGGCAAGCTGATTGTGCAGGGGCGTACCCGCGAACAGGCGATTGCACGTATGCGCCGCGCATTGGCAGAGCTTTTGTTTGAAGGCGTGGTCACCAGTACAGATTATCAGATGAAAATTTTACAGTCAGATGCCTTTGTTAGTGGAAACTTTCACACCAATTCGATTGCAAACGGCGATTTTGACCACTGAGCGATAGGCATAAAGGAGGGATATCCTTGCTGATTGACTTATTTAAGAAAACGCGGGACAGTTCCATGAAAATGAAACAGCAAGCGCAGGAGGAGCAATCTGAAATCACCTGTAAGCATTGCGGCATGGTGCTGACGGCAAAAAATTATGGGAAAAACTTATATGTTTGTCCGTCCTGTGGACAATATGGACGGCTGTTTGCACGCACGCGCATCAAATTGACGGCAGACAAAGATAGCTTTCACGAATTGTGGGGTAACTTAGAAACCATGAATCCACTGCAATTTGATGGATATGAAGATAAAATTCGTATGCTGCAGGAAAAAACCAAGATGCGGGAAGCGGTTATCACAGGGGTTTGCAAAATTGGCGGCATCAAAACCTGCGTCGGCGTGATGGACAGCCATTTTATGATGGCATCCATGGGCAGTGTGGTTGGCGAGAAGCTGACACGCTTGTTTGAATATGCGACGATGCGGAGCTTGCCTGTCGTTTTGTTCACTGCGTCCGGCGGTGCACGTATGCAGGAAGGGATGCTTTCGCTCGCGCAGATGGCAAAGGTTTCTGCGGCAGTGGCGCGGCATTCCAGTCAGGGTGGGTTGTATATCACCGTGATGACCGACCCCACAACCGGCGGCGTCACTGCCAGCTTTGCCAGCTTGGGTGATATTATTTTGGCAGAGCCGCGTGCCACCATTGGGTTTGCCGGTCGCCGCGTGATTGAAGGCACAATTGGAGAAACACTGCCCGAAGATTTTCAGTCGGCAGAGTTCTTGCAGAGTCACGGATTCTGTGATAAAATAGTTCCGAGAAATCAAATGCGGCGTACGATTGAAACGCTGTTGTGCTTGCACAAGCCTGTGAAAAAACCATCCAAAAGGCAGGTGAAGGGTCATGAGTAATTTGACAGTTGCGGAAAAAATACAAATCATTCATGATGCAAAACGCCCCACCATTGATGACTATATTCATGACTTGCTGGATGATTTTATGGAACTGCACGGTGACCGCTATTATGGTGAGGATGCTGCCATTTGTGCAGGCGTTGGCACCTTTGCGGGTATGCCGGTGACGGTGATTGGACATCGAAAAGGCAAGGACACCGAAACCAACTTGAAAGCAAATTTTGGCATGGCAAATCCGGAAGGGTATCGCAAGGCACTGCGCCTTGCCAAGCAAGCCGAAAAATTTAAGCGACCGGTGCTGTGCTTTGTGGATACCCCTGGTGCATTTCCAGGCGTTGGTGCGGAAGAACGTGGACAGGGCGAAGCCATTGCAAGATGCTTGGCGGAGTTTATGAATTTGCGCACGCCCGTGGTTTCGTTGGTAACAGGAGAAGGTGGCTCTGGCGGTGCGATTGCACTGGCAGTGGCTGACCGTGTGTTGATGCTTGAAAATGCAATATATTCGGTAATTTCTCCGCGTGGTGCGGCTTCTTTGCTGTGGAAAGATGCATCACGTGAAATGGAAGCTGCAGAAGCACTGCGGATTACGGCGCAAGACCTTTTGGAATTGGGCATTGTGGAGGGCATTGTCAGCGAAGGCAATTCAACCCCAGCATTGATGCGAAATGTCAAAAAGGCACTATTGGAGAGCATACAGCTGTCTTATGCGCATAACAGCGTGGACAGTATGCTCCAAAAACGGTATGAAAAATTCCGTAAAGTCGGAGTTTTCAGTGAAATAAAGTAAGAATTTAAAGGAGAATTTATCATGTTTGAGAAGATTTGCGAATTATTGGCGGAGAAGTTTGATGCAGATGCATCTACCATGACAATGGAAACCATGGTGAAGGAAGATTTGAAAGCGGATTCTTTGGACGTTGTCGAATTGATGATGGATTTAGAGGAAGAATTCGGAATTGCAATCTCTGATGAAGAGGCGGCTAAGATGAGCACAATTGGTGATATTGTAAACTACATCGAAGCAAACAAGTAAGCTGGAAATATTGCTGGACTCCGACACATGAGGGGTCCAGTTTTTTTTTATCACGGCACTGACAAATTTGGATATTGCGGTTTTAAAGATGAAAAAGCGGTGCTATACTGTTAGAATTGTATGGAAGTGTTTGAGGAGGGAAAGAGCATGGTGCTCATACTGTTAATTATTGCAATCAATATCGTTTATGTTTCAATCAATACCCTTCGTACCATTCTTGTGATAAAAGGGCAGCGTCTGTCGGCGTCCATCCTGTCTGTGTTTGAAGTGGGTGTATATTTGGTGGGACTGAGCATCGTGCTGCAAAATTTAGATTGTGTGGCCAATATCCTTGCTTACTGCATTGGCTATGGCACGGGGGTTTATATTGGCAGCCGCATTGAACAACGTCTTGCCCTTGGCTATGTCACAGTGCAAATCACCGTGGATTCCGTTTCCAATCAGTTGCCGGATTTTTTGCGGGACAAAGGATATGGTGTGACTACATGGCAGGCAGAAGGACGAAGCGGACTGCGTCTGGTACTGCAGGTACTCGCCAAGCGCAGCAACGAGAAAAAGCTGTTAAAATCCATTCATGAGTTTGCACCAAATGCATTTGTGATTTCCTATGAACCTAAAAATTTTATTGGTGGGTTTTGGACAAAAAATGTCAGAAATTCTTGAAAAACTGTGACAGAATGCGAAAAAGCATCTCCGACCGCTGATGGGGTTGGAGATGCTTTTTGTGGGCATTTTAGTTGAAAACCGCACTCATTCAATTTCAATGCAAACGGGGCAATGGTCACTGCCAAAGACATCAGAAAGAATTTTTGCGGACTTTACACGCGCAGTGAAGCGTGTAGAAACCAGAAAATAATCGATGCGCCATCCTGCGTTTTTTTCTCTGGCATGGAAGCGATAGCTCCACCAAGAGTATGCACCCGTCAGCGTGGGATAAAAATGACGAAATGTATCGGTGAAACCTGCATGGAGCAAGTCGGTCATTTTTGCGCGTTCTTCATTACTAAATCCCGCGTTTTTTCGGTTTGTTTTTGGGTTTTTCAAGTCAATTTCTTCGTGTGCAACATTCAAATCACCACAGATGATGACAGGTTTCTTCTGGTCTAAGGCACAGACATAGTCACGAAAATCATCTTCCCACTGCATACGGTAGGGCAGGCGTTTCAATTCGTCCTGTGCATTGGGCGTATACACGGTGACCAAATAAAAATCTTCGTATTCCGCGGTAATCACGCGCCCCTCATGGTCATGCAGGTCAATGCCCAGACCATAGGTAACAGAAAGTGGAGCGATTTTGGTGAAGAGTGCCGTGCCAGAGTAGCCTTTTTTTTCCGCAGAGCACCAATAATCGGTGTAATCTGCCAAAGGGACATCGGCTTGCCCTGGCTGCATTTTGGTTTCCTGCAAGCAAAGCATATCCGGTTGTTCAGCAGCGACAAAATCCAAAAACCCTTTTTCCATGCAGGCACGCAGGCCATTTACATTCCAAGAAATCAATTTCATATCGGTTATCCTTTCAAAAGTGACTGGCATCTGTGCGACATACGACTCAGCCGAAGGAAGAGCGTATATTGACCTGTCGTATCCGTCATTTGATATGGTATAAAAGCCGCAAGCGGCTATTATACAGCTATTTTTAAAATATACCACGAGCGGCATCAAAAGCAGATTCGGGTCTTCAATTTCCGCTTGCCGCTGTGGTATATTGTAGCATATCTGCGCAATATCTGCAATGCGTGGGCGTTCCACGAATTCAAATAGGCAAAAACATCCGTTCCCAACAGACTACAAATGGTTTATCTGGCAGGAATGGATGTTTTGTTTTACAATGCACCCAAAATGGTTAATGGGTGTCTTTTAAAATTTGAATCTGATGCAAATAGTTTAATATTGTCAAATAAAAATCCGATTTTTTCTGGATGCCGAAAATTAATTGATCCAGCTGGTCATTTTCCGTGGTAGCTTTTTCAATGATATTTTTAATGCTACTAGTAATTTTTTGAACTTCAGATAAATTCTGCTCTTGTGAATTTTGCACTTCCTTCATCTGTCCATTGATTTCTTGCTCACCCACAAAAATGTCATCAAAAAGAGTGTCTGTTTGATGAATTAGGTTGGTTGCGGTGACAACAATATCGCTGCCAACGTTGGATTTGTCGTTAAGCTCTTTAATTGTGTCGGTCATGCGCTCCAATGCGTTGATGATGTCTTTGGCATTTTTGTCGGTTTCATTGGATAGATTTTTGATTTCGTTGGCAACAACTGCAAAGCCTTTTCCCGCTTCTCCAGCTCTTGCGGCTTCAATGGAAGCATTGAGTGCCAGAATATTGGTATGTTGTGCAATGCTGGTGATGACGCTTGCAAAATTTGCAATGTCCGTATATCGCGCTTCCAGCTCTGAAAAAACTTCAAAAAACTGCGTGAAAACCTCGGAAACATTGTTCATCTGCTGCACAGCATTTCCCATGCTGCTTTTGGCGTTCTCAATCTTACTGGAAGACTGCTCTAAGTTGGTCATCACGTGGTCAATATGGTGTTGGGAATTTTCGCTGTTGTCCGCAAAGCGGATTAAGCTGCTTTCAACATCACGAATTTGTGCGGTTGTATATTCAGAACCATCCAAAAGCTTGCCCAATCCATGGGTAACACTTGCCTCTAGCTTTAAAAGATGTCCAAAATCACTTGCCATTTGCGTGGATAGGGTGTAAATGCTTTCGTGACATTGGAAGCTGTGTGCATTATTTTGCGTTTCTGCATCCGAAGAATGAGAATGCTTGTCTTTGTTTCGCTTAAAAATCATCGACATACGTCTGCCCCCCAATCATTCAACTGCCAACAACACCATGGTTTGATTGACATGATGTGTATAAAATTGTTCACCATAACTGATAAAGCCCGTTGTGTTGCCGCATACCCCTAAAAGTGTTTGGTCAAATGGACCCCATGTGCCCTCCTGTTGGAATTTTAAGCTGCGCAAGATACAGTTCACAGCCAGCACAAAATGTGGCTTGAAAGGAATCAGACGCAGCGTTTCGTGGAGTCGTGTGATGGGATTCACAGGCTTGAGCATACGCATGAAAGTGTTGGGCATAACCTGACAATAAAAGGTAATCGAGTGGTCTGGATTGACCTTCATGGGGGAAGAAATCAAGATGTCATTTCCATAAATCTTGCCCAGGGGATTGTTGATAAAGTGATTTGGCAAATCATTTTCCGAAACACCAAGGATGCGGGCATATTCTGCACTTGCAGGCTTGTTGTTGATGGTTTTCACGATGCGCTGAATGGGGTCGGCATCGGTGATGAGAAAGCGGTCGCCAAATGGCATATAAATATTTTCTTTGAGGATAGCGGTGCGGTGCTTGGTGTTGAAAAAGATAGCTGCACTGTGCACCTTTTTAGAGCCAATGTAAATCGGGGTTTGCTTGAACTGCAAATCATCACCTGCACTGCCGCCAATGACTTTGAAATTTTTTTCCATGAAAAACAAGGTGGTCATGATGCTTTCTTCCATGCCGGAAAGTCCGTCACACATCAGCAGCATGAAAGCGTTGCTGTTTGTTTTCACCTTTTCATACGCGTTTACCAACATATCCATGCTTTTGATAGGGGGATAGAGAATTTCAACGATTTCACCTTCGCTTAAGTCATATGAAAATCCGGTGATGACACCATTTTTATAGCCCTTTGGCGTATATTCGCCTGATGTGGCGCATAAAACGACGTTATCACTGACGGATTTTGATAGTTCGTCTATCATGCCAACCGTGACATATAACACATACCCGAGATTTGTATTTTCAGATAAATAGGAGCTTGCATCTTTCGTTGTTGTGAAGAATAACGATTTCATATGGGAACCCTCCTTCAAAATTTATATGTTTTCTACATAATAACAGATTTTTCGCGGCTTGTAAATATACAGAAAAAAGCAGAAGAAAATTTGGATGTTTTGTCAAAAAGCAGAAGCAAATTTTGCCTTGTAGAGAATGTGGGAATTTGGAGGAAGCTATGGTATAATAGCCGAAAACGGCTATTATACAGCTATTTTAAAACTATACCACGAGCGGCATCAAAAGCAGATTCGGGTCTTCAATTTCCGCTTGCCGCTGTGGTATAATAGCCGAAAACGGCTATTATACAGCTATTTTAAAATTATACCACGAGCGGCATCAAAAGCAGATTTGAGTCTTCAATTTCCGCTTGCCGCTGTGGTATAATGCGGCGAGGGAATCCGCAGAATCAGACGATATTAAACTTTTGCATGTAATATACATATAAAATTGGTGACGATTTGTGTCAAAGATGCATAAAACTATGCTGAAAATTCGATGAGGTGCGGAAGGGACAAGTGGAACATGATGAAAAAGTATTTGTTGGGATTGCTATTGTGTTTGGGTCTGCAATCCGCTGTGTTTGCGGCGGATACCATTACGGTTTCAGAGCAAACCATTCGGCTGAGCGGTTGGGCAAAAGCAGATGTGCAGGAGGCCTATGATGCGGGGATTGTTTCGGCTGCCTTTGAGATGGGAACGGATTATAGGATTCCCATTTCCCGCGAGCAGTTGGCACATTTGTTGGTCGATTGGGTGGTAAATACGAAGGGAACGACCATTGCTGATTGCATTGCACAATATGATTTGCAGTTTATTTCTGCGACAGCATCGGATGCGGCGCAATCTGTCCCCGTTGCTTGGGATGCTGCAAACAGTGATGCGACTCGGGTGGCAGACGGACGGTTTACAGATACGCAAACGGTGCATACCGAGCTTGCGGCATGCATGGGGATTGTGCAGGGGGATGGGACGGCATTTCGCCCGCTGGCAACCATCGACCGTGCAGGTGCAGCTGTCATGCTGCAGCGAAGTATGAAAATTGTGGGTGTCACAGACGCCAACCGTGCGCCAAAAAGCTTTTCGGATTTTTATGACATCCCACGTTGGGCAGTGGAAGGGGTAAAATTCGCGTCTGGTCGCACCAATACCGCGGGACAAGCGTTGCTTAGTGGCATGGATGGTGCATTTGCGCCGCATGGCTTCACCACAATCGAACAAGCGATTTTAATTTTGCGCCGTATGCAGGATTCGCTGTCTGTCAGCGATATATACAAAAATTGGCGCAGTGCCGCGGGATATGATGCTGTAACGCTGGCATTGACCTTTGGCGGAGATTGTACCTTTGGCAGAAGTCATACGGCATCATACAGCGGTTCTTTTGATGAAATGTATGATTTGCAAAACAATCCAGCCTATTTCTTTTCTGGCATTTCGGAATTTTTTAACGATGATTTGACCATGGTGAATTTTGAAGGCACACTGACGACTGCGTCAAAGCACGCAGAAAAAACCTTCGCCTTCAAAGGGCGTCCGGCGTATGCAAAAATTTTGCCGGCAGGCAGCATTGATGTGGTGACGCTTGCCAACAATCATTCCAAAGACTATTTACAGCAGGGCTGGGAGGATACTGTCAACGCCTTGTCCCCCTATGTGCGCATTTCGGCATATGATGCCATGCCGATTGTCACGATAAAGGGCATTCGCATTGGCTTCGCCTCTAATGTTGGATGGGGCTTTGACAGCACACAAAAGCAGTTCATCCAAAGCGCAGTGAAAACCTTAAAAACCTACGGTGCGGATGTTATTATTTTCAATTATCATTGGGGTATCGAGCGTACCTATTACAGCAACGCCACACAGCAGGCGATTGCGCACTACTGCATTGACCAAGGGGCGGATTTGGTGATTGGCAACCATCCACACGTGGTGCAGGAGGTGGAAACCTATCACGGCAAGCAAATTGCCTATTCTCTCGGCAATTTGGTGTTTGGCGGCAACCGCAATCCGTCCGACAAAAACTGCATCCTCTTTCGGCAGAACCTCACTTTGGATTTAGATTCTAAAGAAATCATATCGACCTCCTATCAGGCAATTCCCTATCAAGTGTCTTCTGTGAGCACCAGAAATGATTATCATCCAATCAAAAGATGCGTTTGAAAAAAATGAAATATGTCGTTGCCGCGTGTATCTGAAAAAAGCTTGCTCTAAGCGGGACAAAACCAATGTCTTGCATCACGCAGGGGTTATTTTCTTCTGTTATGAGAGGTGTTTTTTAGAAAGTTATAGGTTGCTGCAAAAGAACATATTTTACCTGAAAATCTTTTATTTTCTATTTCAAAGCACATCTTGCACGATATGTCCAGCTTTTATCACTTTACTTATCATCGAAATACTATCATATAACTTTTATAATTATTGTATTGTCGCCTTTTTCTTTTTTTTATTCACATGAAATTACACCATAACCTAACGTGCTCCACTTAATATAGTAAAGCATTAAAGTTTTTTATGGCGAATTCGTTGAATATTTTTTCCCTTTATGATATGATAAGCATAATCGTCAGTTGCCCCATACCGCTGTGTGAAACCGTGCATAATCTGTTCATTTATGCCCTATAAAATCCAAAACCGCGGATATGGAGTGCGTTGTCATTTTACAATATCACAAATTTTAATTCTCTATGAGTAGGGGTGCAGAAGATGCAGAATAACGGACTTCCACACAAGCAAGGGCTGTATGACCCATCGCTGGAGCACGATGCCTGCGGCATGGGCTTTGTCGCAGACATCGGCGGAAAAAAATCGCATGAAACCGTAGCAGACGCGCTGACGGTATTGGAAAACCTGAGCCATCGCGGCGCAAGCGGCGCGGATGAACTCACCGGTGACGGTGCAGGTATTCTGGTACAGTTGCCGCACCAATTCTTCCAGCGTGAATGTGACGTGCTGGGCTTTGAGCTGCCGGCAGAGGGCTGCTATGGCGTAGGTATGATTTTTGCGCATCGTTACGATGAATTCCGCAAAACACAAATGAATTTGTTTGAGCAAATCGTGCAAGAAGAGGGACAGCGCATCCTTGGATGGCGTGAGGTTCCGATTGACGCAACCATGGTCGGTGAGTCCGCAAAATCCGTGATGCCGCGCTTTGTGCAGGTATTTATCGGCAAGAGCGAGGACACCGAGGCAGGGTTGGACTTTGAGCGCAAGCTGTATGTCATTCGTAAGCGTGCGGAAAAGTCCATCGTTCCGCTGAGCGAAGAAAAGGGCGGTACCTTCTATGTTGCCAGCCTGTCTTCCAAAACCATTGTCTACAAGGGTATGCTGACCGCAGAGCAGCTGCGTGATTTTTATCTGGACCTTTCCGACTTGGACTTTGTGTCTGCGTTGGCAATGGTGCATTCCCGTTTCAGCACCAACACCTTCCCCAGCTGGGAGCGTGCGCATCCAAACCGCTATTTGGTGCACAATGGCGAAATTAATACCATTCGTGGCAATGTTAACTGGATGAAAGCGCGCCAGAAGACCTTGGATTCCTCTATTTTCAAGGATTTGTCGAAGGTATTCCCGATTATCGATGAAACGGGCAGCGACTCCTCCATGTTTGACAACAGCTTTGAATTTCTCTATCTGACCGGTCGCCCGCTGCAGCAGGCTGCCATGATGATGATTCCCGAGCCTTGGGAGAAAAATGACCTGATGAGCGCATCGAAGAAGGAATTTTATGAATTCCAGAACCTTTTGATGGAGCCTTGGGATGGTCCTGCGGCGATGGCGTTCACGGACGGTGATGTCATCGGTGCGATGCTCGACCGCAATGGTCTGCGTCCTTCTCGTTACTATGTGACCAAGGATAATAAGGTTGTGCTGTCATCTGAAGTCGGTGTCGTAGACATCAAGCCGGAAAACGTGCAGTATAAGGGTCGTTTGGAGCCGGGCAGAATGCTGCTGATTGACACGGACGCTGGCCGTATCATTGCAGATGAAGAAATCAAAGAGGGCGCGGCGTCTGAGCATCCGTATGGAGAGTGGATTAACCGCCACATTGTGCATCTGGACACATTGCCCGCAGCGGCAGCTGTCGCGGCAGACAGCGAACCGCTGTTGTGTCTGCAAAAGGCATTTGGCTACACGCAGGAAGATGTTCAAAAAATCGTACTGCCAATGGCAGTGGAAGGCATTGACCCGTTGGGCGCAATGGGCATGGATTCTCCGCTTGCCGTTCTTTCCGACCAGCCGCAAATGCTGTACAGCTATTTCAAGCAGCTGTTTGCACAGGTCACAAACCCGCCGATTGACGGCATCCGTGAAGAAATTGTTACCTCCAGCAGCATTTTGCTTGGTAATTCCGGCAACCTGCTCGATGCTGACCGTGCAGGCACGACCAGCATTTTCTTGGAGCATCCGATTTTAACCAATGCGCAGCTCGCTGCCATCAAAAATTTGCAGGATGACCGTTTCCGTGCAGTCACCATTTCCATGCTGTATCCGGCAAAGGGCGGTGCGCGTGAAATGGAAAAAGCACTGAGCCGTATATTCCGTGAAGCGGACCGTGCAGCGGCAGAGGGTGCAAATATCCTGATTCTGTCCGACCGCGGCGTGAATGCAGAAAACGCCGCAATTCCGGCACTTTTGGCAAGCTCCGCACTGCATCACCACCTGATTCAAAAGGAAATCCGTACCAACGTTGGTTTGGTGCTGGAATCCGGCGAACCGCGTGAAGTGCATCATTTCTGCACCTTGATTGGCTATGGCGTGACAGCAGTCAACCCGTATCTGGCATTCCAGACCATTGATGCTTTGGCGGAAAAGGATTTGCTGGACGGACAGACGGCTGAAGAAGGTCGCAAGCACTATGTGAAGGCAGCCGTAAAGGGTATGCTGAAGGTACTGACCAAAATGGGTATCTCCACCATCCGCAGCTACCATGGTGCACAGATTTTTGAAGCCGTTGGTCTGAAAAGAGAACTGGTGGATAAATATTTCACCCATACCCCGTCTCGCTTGGAAGGCATTGGATTGGCGGAAATCGTGCGTGAAAACGAAATGCGTCATGACAGTGCATATGATGATTCACCGCTCTATGCAGACAGCTTGGAAAGCGGCGGCACCTTCCAGTGCAAGGATGACGCAGAAGAGCATCTGTATAATCCGGAAACGATTTATTTGCTGCAGCGTGCTTGCCGCGAGGAAAATTATGATTTGTTCCGTGATTATGCGAAAAAAATCAATGATGAACGTAATATTACCCTCCGCAGCTTGTTGGAGTTCAATTATGACGTTAGCGATGCCATCCCGATTGAAGAGGTGGAATCGGTAGAATCCATCGTGCGCCGCTTCAAGACAGGCGCGATGTCCTATGGCTCCATCAGCAAGGAAGCACATGAATGTCTTGCCATTGCGATGAACCGTTTGGGCGGCAAGAGCAACACTGGTGAGGGCGGCGAAGACATTGCACGCTTCACGCCAATGGAAAATGGCGACTCCAAGAGAAGTGCCATCAAGCAGGTGGCGTCCGGTCGTTTTGGTGTTACCAGCAACTATCTGGCGAACGCGGATGAAATTCAGATTAAAATGGCACAGGGTGCAAAGCCGGGCGAAGGCGGTCAGCTGCCGGGACGTAAGGTCTATCCGGAAATTGCAAAAACACGTCATTCCACCCCGGGTGTGGGCTTGATTTCTCCCCCGCCGCATCATGATATTTATTCCATCGAGGATTTGGCAGAGCTGATTCATGACCTGAAGAACGCAAACCGCAATGCACGCATCAATGTCAAGCTGGTGTCTGAGGTTGGCGTTGGCACGATTGCGGCAGGCGTTGCCAAGGGCAAGGCGGATGTCATTCTCATCAGTGGTTACGATGGCGGCACAGGTGCATCCCCGCTGACCAGTATCAAAAATGCAGGTCTGCCGTGGGAATTGGGTCTGGCGGAAACCCACCAAACATTGGTGCTCAATCGCCTGCGTGACCGTGTGGTGCTGGAAACCGACGGCAAGCTGCTGTCCGGTAAGGATGTTGTTGTGGCGGCAATGCTGGGTGCGGAAGAATTCGGCTTTGCAACCACGCCGCTGATTGCACTGGGTTGTGTGATGATGCGTGTCTGCAATCTGAACACCTGCCCGGTGGGCATTGCAACGCAGGATGAAGAGCTGCGCCGCTGCTTTGCGGGCAAGCCGGAATATGTGGTCAACTTTATGCGCTTCATTGCACAGGATATGCGTGAAATCATGGCAAGCCTTGGTTTCCGCACCATTGAAGACATGGTCGGTCGTACGGACCGCCTGCGTGCACGCGACAACATCAAGGGCTGGAAGGCTGCTCGTCTGGATTTGTCCAGCATTCTGTATCAGCCATATGCCGGTGCGGATGTCGGTCGCTTCAACACCCAAAAGCAGGACCATATGCTGGAAGGCTCGCTGACCATGAGCAAGCTGCTGCGTATGTGCCGTCCGGCGCTGGAGTCCAAAAAGGCAATTCGTGCCAAGCTGTCCATTCGCAATGTAGACCGTGTCGTGGGCACCTTGATTGGCAGTGAAATTTCCAAGCGGTATGGCGAAGAAGGTCTGCCGGAAGACACCATCAAGCTGAGCTTTGTCGGCTCTGCAGGCCAGAGCTTCGGCGCATTTGCACCGCGTGGCTTGACCTTGGAACTGGAAGGCGATTCGAATGACTATATCGGCAAGGGTCTTTCCGGCGGTAAAATTGCGGTATATCCGCCGCGCACCAGTGACTTTGCGCCAGAGGAAAATATCCTCATTGGCAACGTTGCGCTGTATGGTGCGACAAGCGGTGAAGCATATTTCAACGGTATCGCAGGCGAACGCTTCTGCGTGCGTAACAGTGGTGTCAACACAGTGGTTGAAGGCGTTGGCGACCATGGCTGTGAATATATGACGGGCGGACGTGTTGTCATTCTCGGCAAAACCGGACGCAATTTTGCGGCAGGTATGTCTGGCGGCATCGCATATGCACTGGACTTTGACCCGAACTATTGCAACCAAGCCATGGTTCTGCTGGAGTCTGGTCTTGCGGAAGAAGAGCTTGCACAGGTGCGCAAGATGATTGAAGCGCATGTTGCTTGTACAGAAAGCCCCTTGGGTCGTCGAATTCTGGACGATTGGTCTGGATATGCAGGGCGATTTACCCGCATTATCCCACGCGACTATAAGATTATGATGGAAAACATTGAAAAAGCTCGTCAGTCTGGTCTGGAGGGCGATGCGGCGGTAATGTCCGCCTTTGAACAAAGTTTTAAGAATTAAGAAGGTGGAGTTACAATGGGAAAAGCGACCGGATTTTTAGACTATGAAAGAGTAAATCCCCAGAAGCGCCCCGCCGAAGAGCGCATGGGGGACTGGGACGAGCTGCGCGTGCCAATGGCGCCTGAGGTCATTCAGACCCAGGCGGCACGCTGCATGAACTGCGGCATTCCCTTTTGCCATGGCGGTGTGATGCTGGGCGGAATGGCGGCAGGCTGTCCGGTACACAATTTGATTCCGGAATGGAATGATTTGGTATATAAGGGACAGTGGAAAGAGGCATATCTGCGTTTGGCGCGCACAAACCCGTTCCCGGAGTTTACAGCACGTGTGTGCCCTGCACCCTGTGAAGGCTCCTGCACAGAAGGCTATCACATGGAATCTGTCACCATCAACAGCTTGGAATATGAAATCATTGAAAAAGCATTTTCCGAGGGCTGGGTGAAATCACTCAAGGGCAAGCCGACAGGCAAGCGTGTGGCAGTCATTGGTTCAGGCCCTTCGGGCTTGTCTGCGGCATATTATCTCACCGTGGCAGGTCATGAGGTGACGGTATACGAACGCAGTGACCGCGTTGGCGGACTGATGATGTACGGCATCCCGAACATGAAGCTGGATAAGGGTGTGGTACAACGTCGTGTGGACCTGCTCGAACAAGCAGGCGTACACTTTGTGCTGAACACAGAAGTGGGTAAGGATGTGCCGACGCAGCAGCTGGTCGATGAGTTTGACGCTGTGATTCTGTGTGCAGGCGCAACCAAGGCACGCGGTTTGACCGTGGAAGGCAGCGAGTTGACAGGTGTTCATTTTGCTGTGGATTTCCTGAAGGCAAACACCAAAAGCTTGCTGGATTCCAAGCTTGCAGACGGCAATTATATCAGTGCCAAGGATAAAAATGTAATCATCATCGGCGGTGGTGACACCGGTACAGACTGTGTTGCAACCTCTCTTCGTCATGGCTGCGCAAGTGTATATCAGTTTGAAATCATGCCGGAACCGCCCCAGAAGCGTGTGGAAGCATCGAATCCGTGGCCGGAATGGCCCAAAAAGCTGAAGGTGGACTATGGTCAGGAAGAAGCCATCCACGTAACCGGCAAAGACCCGCGCAACTATCTGATTAACACGAAGAAAATCGTGGGCGATGCACAGGGCAATGTGACCGAAGTGCACACAGTGCAGGTGGAATGGGTACGTGACGCAAGCGGTCGCATGATACCGAAGGAAGTTGCAGGCAGTGAAAAGGTTTGGAAGGCGGATTTGATTTTGCTGGCAATGGGCTTCTTGGGTGCCGAAGACACCATCCCTGCGGAGTTGTCTTTGGAACGGGATGCACGCAGCAATGTATCGGCTGAATTTGAGCTGTTCCAAACCAATGTGGACAAGGTTTTTGTTGCCGGTGATATGCGCCGTGGACAAAGCTTGGTGGTATGGGCATTGGAAGAAGGCAAGCTGGCGGCACGTGAGGTGGATAAATACCTGACAGGCAAGAGCTTGATTCGCTAAATTTAAATAAAAAAAATCCCGCTGATGGCAATCATCAGCGGGATTTTTTTTCGGTTGGTGTTCCCAAAATTAGAGATAGACAACGGAATTGCCTTGTATTTGCTTGCTTTTTTTCTTCGCTTGCGCAATTTTTTGGGATAACTTTTCCATACTTTCACACGCAGCCAGTTGTTTTTTCACTGCTGCAATGGATAACGTTGCAATCGGAAAGGTTTCCACAAACCCATTCCGATTGGTGGAAACAATATAGCCTTGCGACCAATCTTCTTTGCTGTACAGGGGCATAATGGCGTTGGAAAACACCTCGATAATGTCTTTGCACAGCTTTTGAATATCCTTGATGCGTGTGACAATTACAAAATCATCTCCGCCGATATGTCCTAAAAAATCCTCTTTCGCACAGCATTTTCGCATGGTTTCTGCAACAACACGTATCATTTTATCGCCATTGGTGAAGCTATAGGCGTCATTATAGGCTTTGAAATTATCCAAATCGAGATAGATAATGGTGTGCTGCTCCTGCGCCGCAGAAACGGACAGCATTTTGGATTGCACCGCTGCATTTCCGGGCAGACCAGTCAGCGGACTGGCTTCACTGGCACGCTTTACCTGTATTTTGATGGCGGTGTTCAGCAAATCCTTCACCGTTACCACGCCGAAGTATTTTCCGTTTTTAGTAACAAAAACAGCATCATAAATGGTGAGTGCCGAACGCTTCATCGCAATATCGGCGAGTTCATCCACACTCTTTTCCCAATCTACCACCAAATATTCGGTTTCTGCAAAATTTTCAATGTGCTTGGTGCAGTGCAGGGTATAGCCATATCGTCCGCTGAATTTTTCCAGAAGGGTTCTTCGCGTCAAGATGCCGCGTAGTCGCCCCTCTGCATCTATAATGCCGAGTTCACAAATGGTAGGGTCTTTTTTCATCATGTGATACACATCCACGGCTTTTGTGCCGGTCAATACGGTCGGTTTTGCAGTGCAGATGGATTTGACAAACCCAAAAACCGAGGGCTGATACACGGAAGCGGTGATTTCATTCTGCACCTCTTTTATCAGCATTTTTTTGTCACAAGCCAGCTTTTCAAATCGTTCGGAAGGCTTTGCTAAAAAAAAGCCCTGCCCATAATCAATGCCCAAGCGAATTAACGTGCACAGTTCTTCTTCGGACTCAATGCCCTCGGCAATGGAATGAATACCGCTGTCTTGGCACAGCTTCACGATGCTGCCGACAGCGGATTTTTTCACGGCGTCGTCTTGGATATTGCGGATGAGCTCCATATCAATTTTGATAAAGTTGGGGAAAAATGAGCAAATGCGGTTAAGCCCCGAGTATCCCGCCCCAAAATCATCCACGGCAATGTGATAATGCTGCTTGCGATAATGGTTCACGACTTCTCGAAAGGCTTCCATGTCATGAATAGAGCTTTTTTCTGTGACTTCAAAAATAATATCGTTTGGGTGAAACCCATATTTTTGCAGCATTTCACAGGTAAATCCCTCTTGGAATTTGGGGTCATAAATATTGTTGGGGTCCACATTCAAAAATAATTTGGTATGCAGGGGTTTTTCTTTGGCGTGCATGAGTGCTTTGATACGACAAAGCTTTTCCAATTCCCACAGCTTATTCAGCTGCGCTGCAAGGCGAAATAGCTGCTCAATATTAAAGGTGCAGTTTGGCATTGTGATGCGGCTCAATGCTTCATATCCAAAAATAGTTCCATTTTTTAAAGAAACAATCGGTTGATAAACTGATTTGATATTTTTTTCATTTAGTATTGCAAAAAAATCTTTTTCTTGCTGATGTTCCATCCTTCATTCTCCCAAAAGCTATTGAAAATATTTTATTATCATATTTATCATAGCTTTTAATTGTAAAGTCTAATATCAAATATTCGTAAAATCACCGTAACATTCGCTTATATTTCGCTGCATTGTACGAAATTCTGTATATATTTTCATGAAATTGCACATTTTTTATAGTATTTACAAATATTTTTTTGAGTGATACAATAAAACTAGATTCTAACTGGAAACCTTTCGAAAATCTACCGTTTTGCGGTGGCATGGAAAGAATCTGCTGAAAAAAGGAGGCATTTGGAGTGGACCTGAAAGAAATTATGCAGCAACACGTGTTTGCAGTGGTTGGAGATACCTTAAATACCGAAAAATACGCCTATGAAATCAAGGAAAAGCTGCTGGAACATCAGTACACGGTGTATGCAGTGGGGAAAGAACTTGCTTCCTTAAACGATATTGCAGAGGAATTGGATGTGATTGACTTGTGCATTCATCCTGTGAAGGGGCTGAAGCTCATGCAGGAAAATAAAAAGCCTTTCAAATGCATCGTCATCCAGCCGGGGGCGGAAAGTCCGGAGCTTCTCGCATATCTGGAAGAAAACCATCTGCCATATATTGAGGGATGCCTGTTGGTAGGGCTGAGCCTGTACGCCAAGTATTGAATAGCGCATGTAAGTTTGTTCCAAAAGATGCTTCGTGATTCAGTTACAGAAGTTTGACAGAAATCTGGGTATACTATAGCCATAAACAATAAATTAACAAACACCCAGATACATGATAAAAGGAGTTTTGATTATGTCTGTACTCAAACTTACATCCACGAATTTCAATAAAGAAGTGCTCCAGTCCGATAAGCCGGTGCTGATTGATTTTTGGGCAACATGGTGCGGTCCTTGCAAAATGCTTTCCCCTGTGGTTGACGAAATTTCAGAAGAAGTTTCGGGCGTGAAGGTTTGCAAGGTCAATGTTGACGAAGAGCCGGAGCTGGCAAGACAGTTCCAAATCATGAGTATCCCCACGTTGGTGGTGATTAAGGACGGCAAGCTGGTGAATCAGTCCGTTGGTGTGAAGCCAAAGGCAGCGATTGTAAATATGATTCAAGGCTAAAGAACAGAAAATCGTGAGAAGACTTCACAAATCTTCTCACGATTTTCGTGAAAAAGGAGGTTCACCATGCATAAAGGACAAAAGGTTTTGATTGTAGGCGGTGTTGCCGGCGGTGCATCCACGGCACCCAGATTGCGCAGGCTGGATGAACAGGCGCAAATTATCATGTTTGAACGCGGCGAATATGTTTCCTTTGCAAACTGCGGCTTGCCCTATTATATCGGCGGCGAGATTCGAGATAAATCGGCACTTACCGTACAGACACCGGCTGATTTTTTAGACAAATTTGATATTGATGTGCGTGTGCAAAACGAAGTGACTGCCATTGATACTGCGAAAAAAGAAGTATCTGTGAAAAATTTGGTCACAGGCGAAAGCTATACCGAAGGCTATGATAAGCTGGTGCTTTCGATGGGCGCAGAGCCGGTGCATCCGCCGATTCCGGGCAGTGATTCTGACAAGGTTTTTACCCTGCGCAACATTCCGGATACTTACAAGATTAAGGATTATATTGAGAAAAACAAGCCGAAAAGTGCGATTATCATGGGTGGCGGCTTCATCGGCGTAGAAATGGCAGAAAATCTGCACAGTAACGGCATTGCGGTCACAATCGTGGATATGGCAGATCAGGTCATTGCGCCGATTGACCCCGATATGGCGGCAGACGTGCATTTGCATATTGAGAGCAAGGGTGTGCGCTTGGCACTTGGCAATGGTGTCAAGGGTATGCAGGATGATGGAAAAACGCTGCATGTCCAACTCAATGACGGCACCGTGGATGCGGATATGCTGATTATGGCAATCGGCGTGCGTCCTGACACCAAGCTTGCAAAGGATGCGGGAATTGAGCTGAATGCACGCGGCGCGATTGTGGTAGACGAGCATATGCGCACTTCGGATGCGTCTATCTATGCGGTGGGAGATGCGGTTGAAATCACAGACAGCGTGACAGGGCAAAAGGGATATATCCCGCTGGCAGGGCCTGCGAATAAGCAGGGACGCATCGCAGCAGACAATATCTGCGGCATTCCCAGCACCTATCCCGGCACGCAGGGTTCTTCTGTGCTGAAGGTCTTTGATATAACAGTGGCGGCAACGGGTGTCAATGAAAAGAATGCCAAGCGGTTGGGACTAGCGTATGACAAGGTGTTTACCTTCTCCGGAAACCATGCGGGATATTATCCGGGTGCGGTAAACATGGCCATCAAAACGCTGTTTGACCCCACCACGGGCAAGATTTTAGGGGCACAAATCGTGGGCTATGATGGTGTGGATAAACGTTGTGATGTGTTGGCAACGGCAATTCGTGCCAATATGACGGCTACAGATTTGACCAAGCTGGAGCTTTGTTATGCGCCGCCATATGGTTCGGCAAAAGACCCTGTGAATATGGTCGGCTTTGTCATTGAAAACATTGTGACAGGCAAAGTCAAGCAAATTCATTGGCATGACCTTGCGGACTTGCCGCAGGACGGCACAGTGACCTTCTTAGATGTGCGCACGCCTGTAGAATTTGAAAACGGTCACATGGATGGATTCCAAAATATTCCGCTTACCAAGCTGCGGGGTCGATTGGGAGAACTGGAGAAATCCAAACCCATCTATGTAAATTGTCAAATTGGCCTAAAAGCCTATGCTGCAACGCGTATTCTCACACAAAATGGTTTTGATGCTACCATGATTGGCGGCGGCTATCGCTTATACAAAGCTGTGGTGATGCCGCATCCGCCAGTTGCGCCGCTGCCGAATGCAGCATCTGGTCAAGCGGAGAATGCGGATGCAGATACCTCGTCTGCCCCTGCAAACACGGTTATCGTGGATGCCTGCGGTATGCAATGCCCAGGACCGATTGTAAAGCTTTCCGGCGCACTGAATGAAGCGAAGGTTGGCGATGTCATTGAAATTTCCACCAGTGACCCTGCGTTTGCAAGCGATTTGGCAGGCTTCTGTCGCCGAACCGGCAATACACTGCTGCATTCTGAAAGCAGCAAGGGCATTGCAGTGGCGCGGATTCGCAAAGGCGATAAGCCGGAAGCCTGCAAAACGGCATCTGACAAAGATGGGAAAAACATCATTGTGTTTTCCGGCGATTTAGATAAAGCGATTGCATCGTTTATTATTGCCAATGCATCTGCTGCAATGGGGCGTAAAGTCAGTATGTTCTTCACGTTCTGGGGCTTAAATATCCTGCGCAAGCCAGAAAAGGTTTCTGTCAAAAAAGATTTTATCTCCAAAATGTTTGGCATGATGATGCCGCGCGGCTCTAAAAAGCTTTCCTTGTCCAAAATGAATATGGGCGGCATGGGCGCAAAGATGATTCGCGGTGTGATGCAGAACAAAAATGTAGACAGCTTGGAGGATTTGATTCAGTTAGCATTGGATAACGGTGTGGAACTGCTGGCGTGCTCCATGAGCATGGATGTGATGGGCATCACCAAAGAAGAATTGGTTGACGGCGTGCAATTAGCGGGCGCTGCTGCAATGTTGGCACACGCGGAAGAATCCGATATGTCCTTGTTCATCTAAGAACCTGTCATAGATATTGTCGCGACTGTCCAGAATACAGGTTTTTAGACATTCGTGTTACAATGTTGCTGGACTAGGACACAAATAGCCCCCTCGGCTTTTGCCGAGGGGGCTATTTGCTTAGAACCTATATTTATAACGGCGAATAGGAGAAGTGGGCATATCTTTTCCGCTATGCGGTGTTAAAACTCCTTGGAATACACCAAGTTCCCTAAGGGATTTTCTCGCACTGACGTGCTCACCTTATATTCCTGCGTCGCTTTGCCTTGCCTAGCAAAAATCTATACCAAATTCTCCTATTCTTGTTTATGAATGCAGCTTCTTAGAAAAAACCGACACCAATTCGCCGTTATGAATACGGCTTTTCAATATAGGTGCGGAATGTTCGTTGTTTTATTTTCCTATATATCGATATAGGAATGTTACAATTTGGCTGCGGGTGCAACTGCTATTGGGGAGGAATGCCGTGTCAGATGTACCCTGTGCAATGCCCTGTTCCACCGCCCATGCCACTGCGTCACAGCAGTACTCGTTCGGGGATATATCCGTGAAGGCATTCACAGAGGATGACGCAGGGTTGCCTGCCGCACGCCACAAGAAGGTCACTGCCTGCCCGCGGGTGACGATGCCGTTTGGCACAAAGGTTGTGCTGGTGATGCCGTCAGTAATGCCCCTTTCGACCGCCCAGAGTACCGCCTTGTAGTAATAGCTGCTTGCGGAAACATCGGTGAACGGACAATCCGCTGCCGTCGGCTCTGGAGAACCCTCGGCGCGCCATAGGAAGGTGACTGCCTGTGCACGGGTGCAGTTGGTGCTTGGGCTGAATGCTGTGTCGGACGTGCCGCTGGTTACGTTGTTTTCCACTGCCCACAGTACTGCGTCGCGATAATACGCGTTGTCTGCGACATCTGCAAAGGAATTTGTGCTCTGCGCGGTTTTCCCCGTCCACTTGGCGTAAACGGTTATGCTTTTGGTCAGGGTCACGCTGGTGACCTTGGTGGTGAATGCCTCATCTGAATACCAACCTGCAAAGGTGTAGCCGTCACGCGTCGGCTTGTAGCCGCTTAGGTCAACAACCGTGCCAGAGGCCTTGGGCAGGCTCGTGACCGCGCTGCCGCCGTTTGTTGCAAAGGTCAGCGTGTAGTTGGTGGAACTGTTGCCGCCGCTGGAGGGGGTACCGCCCGTGGTGCCGCTGCTTGCCTTTTTCAGCGTCAGTGCACCCAGCGCACCTGCAAGCGTCGCTGGCGTGTTGTTTTCATTGGTTGCCGTCAGGCTGCTTGCACTGCTTGCGATGCTCCAGTAGGTATAGCCGTAGCCGCTCGTGTTGCCGACAGCACTGGTGATTTGCGTTCCGCTGGAAAGCATTGTCGATGAAACCGCCAGTGCCTGGCTTTGTGTCATTGCATGGGTGGTATCCACCACGCAGACGGCGGCAACGGCGGCACTTGCGGTAAAGGTGCTGCTGTCGTCTACTGCAAAGCTGCCGTTTTGCACATATACGCCGTAATCGCAGCCGACTGTCAGCGCCGAGCCGCCTGTGACGTGCACACCGCCCGCCAGTGCTTCCAGACCAAAAGAGCCTGCGGAATGTGCGGTCAGTGACGCGCCGTTTTGCACATTTATAGTGTCACACATTGCGCCATAGGAGAGGTCTGAGGTGATATTCAGCGCAGTACCCGCGCCAGCGATGGTCAGCGTACCGTCCGTTCCGGAGGCTCCGATGGAAATAGAGCCATTTATCGTTACGTCTGCGCCCCCTGTTACGGTGACGGTATCGCCGTTGGTAAAGCCGCTGATGCCGCCATTGATGGATAGCGGCGAAGTGCCAGTGAAGGTGAAATCGATAGGATAGCTGCCGGTGCCAGTGATGCTGCCGCCGATGACACTATCCGATGTCGCGTTGATTACAACAGGCTGATTGTCTGGCAGGGTCAGGCTACCGTCCACATAGGCGTTGCCTAGCGTCAGCGTGCTGCCGTCCCAGCGGTAGCCATCGTCTGCCACTGTTGTGCCGCTGTCGCTGCCAGTCAGGGTAAGGCCGCCGCTGATGACGGTCACTGCGGTGCCATCATTGGTGTAGTAATTGCTGCCCACCTGCACCATGCCGCCGCCGGTCAGCTGCAGCGCCTGGATTGCCGCGGTATCCGCACCAGTCGGCAAGATTATTTTTCCATTGTTGACAATCGTACCGTTATTGTTGATAGAGGTAGAATATTCCAAATCAAGGACTGCACCCTGTGGGATGGTCAGAACCGCGTCCTCGGTGACGGTGAAGCCACCCATAGGCATATAGTGAGCGCCACTGGGTAGGGTCACATTTCCGTAAACGGTGTACGTATCGCCAGGATCAGAGAATATGATTACAATGCCGTTTAGGGTCACGCCCGTGCCCTTAGTAAAGGAATGTGGGTTCGCCGCAGTGCTTTGCAGGGTGATTCCGAGATGTCCAACATGCAGAACCCCCGCACCAGAAAGGATGATGTCCGTGTTGGAACCATAGATAGCGTCAGTATGTTGGGCTTCGATGGTGTTTGTCCCCTCTACCGCAATGGTGACTGCGCCGTCTGGCAGGGCAATGCCATGTCCCGTCGCATCGTTTGTGACGGTGGTATTATAAATCGTTGCGTTGTGCAGGGTCAGCGTAGTAGGTGTTGCGCCCGTCGCTGGGGCAAACAGCGCGTAGCCATCCCCTGCCCGATAATAGGTGACTTGCGTCGGTGTGGTGGTGTATAAATTCAGTCCGCTGGACGCATCTGCACCATATGCAGCGCGAATAATGCGGCTGTCAATGTTGTCCGTGCCCGCTTCAATCGCGCCCACAGTCAGCCCCGCATCGCCGATGGTGACGATTCCGGTGGCGATGACTGCCTTGGCGCTGTCGTTGCCGCAAAGGAATACAGCATTCGTCTTGATGGTAACATCGCCGCAATAGATTGCCGCGCGGCTGTCATCGCTGCTGGTAGAGGTGATGCTCACGCTTTCGCAGTTGCTGGTGCCATCCGTGTTCGTGATACTAACGCTGCCTGCCTGAATGCCGTCTTGTGTGGTGCCTGTAATAGACACCTCGTCTGCCCGGATGGTCAGCGCGCCGACTTGAAATCCATAGGCACTGGTAGAGGTCAGTTTTCCCCCTGCTGTGATGTCGACCGTTCGACCAGATGCAGAAATGGCGTTTGTAGATGCTCCGCTGCCGCTGAGTGTCATATCCTCTGCAGCACGCAACGTGATTGCCCCGACTGTGCCAGAGGCATTGACGCATTCATAGTAGTCGCCACAGTTCATCTGAATACTGCCGCTTTGTGATGTGACAGATACCGCGCCAGAGGCATCGATGCCACCGCCACTGACGGCGTTGATGATGACATTATGCAGCGCACTCACCGTGATGGTACCGCTGCTGTTCGCCAGCGCATAACTGCCGCTATTGCTGTGTGCAATGTCAATCTTGCCATTTGGCGCATTGAGCGTAATGTCTTGATTCGCGTATATTTTGTTAGATTTATTCGTTTTCCCCGTTTCATCGAACACAATGTCCCCATCTGTGGCAGTGAGAGAAACCGAGCTGGCAGATTGAAAATAATATCCTGACTTCGACGTGATGCTCTTTGCAGAAACGGTGATGTTGTCACCGCAAGCAATCGGCTGATAGACGGTGTCGAAGGTCAAATCCCCGTCGATATTGATACTGACCGCGCCCGTGCCGTTGATGCCGTAATAGGGTCCTGCAAGGGTCAGACCGCCGCTCCCTGTGACAGGCAGTGCCTGTCCGTTTGCAAAGATGACATTTCCGCTGCCGCCTGCCGTCAGAGAGCTGTCGCTTGCGACAACGATGTCAAGGGGTGCAGCGGACGGCAGCCTCAGCGCGTCGGCATCCGTCGTGCTGATTTCTGCGCCATGCAGCTCCAGTTTGGCGTTTGCTGCGGGGTCTGTCGTTGCGGGTATATAGCGGATGTAGCCATTGCCTGCCTTGTAGCGTATCGTGATGGTGGGCGTGCTGCTGCTCAAGTCCAGTCCGCTCGTGCTGACGTCACCGCCGTAGGCGTAAAACACGCCGTCTACAAGGCAATAGAGCTGTGAATTGCTTCCGAATTGAAACGCGCCATTACCGGAAATCTCGCCGCCAACAATATGGGAATTGTCCTTATCGACCTGTTCGCCCATCCACAGCGTGCCGTTGTTCTCCAGCACCGCGCCGTTTTCCACCGTGACAGTGGCGGTTGGGGTTCCCCCAAACACACCCATTGCGAGACTTGCGCCGTCCGCAAGGGTCAGCTTGGAGCCGCTGCCGGTGACGGTGAGGTCGCCAGTAATGTAGTTACCCATGCCGCTCACTGTAACCTGCGTGCCGGAGTCTATCGTGACAGCGGCTCTGAGAGATAGCCCACCCGTTATTGACAGCGAACCGCCCCCGGTAAAGGTCGTGTTGCCAGCGCTGTGATACAGGGCAACATAGCTCGCACCAGGTGTGGCCAGGCTGTTTGTGCCCTCCACAGTTACGGTGACGGGAACAGGCGATTCGTATGGACCAGAGGAGTTAAACGGCAAAGACAGCGCAAAGGCATTGGAGGCGCTGATGGCTGCATCATGCAGCGTCACCACGGCAGAGATCGTTTCGCCGCTCTCTACCGTTGGCTTGTACAGCACATAACCGCTGCCTGCCTTCCAGCAACAGGTTTCCGTCAAAGCGGTAGCACTATAGTACGCGTCCTCAGTGTACATTCGGATGCCACTCGTGCTCGCGTCGCCCTTGTAGGTATAGCTCACGCCGTCAATGGTGATGGTGTCTGTGTCGGCGGTCAGTGTGATGCCGTCCGCTGTCGCCGCCGCCCAACCATCGTACTGCGCCGCCAGCACCGACATCGGCAACACGCCGATTACCATGCAGAAGCACAGCAAAAGGCTTACCATTCGTTTTTTCATTTCTTTCCTCCTAAGTTTGTTGTATGGATGGTTTTATGAACTATCATGAACGCCCTGTTTTTGAGCGTTGGGTATCCATCCCGCGGTCAGACGGCGGGACATTTCCTGCGTATGGGGTGCACAAAGGGGTTTTCATCGGCTGCCTCCTTTCGTCATTTGTGTGGTTCTGCTTGCAGGCAATGCGTTACCGCCGCCTGCAGCTGGAACGCCGTCACGGGTCTGCGCAGAAAGCACGTGACGCGATATTGATAGCCAAACAAGCTGTAATCCTCATCGGAAATCCACAGAAGGGGCATATATGGCGCGGTTGACCGCAGTTGCCGCACTGCTTCTACCCCTGCCATGCCGTTTAATGCCACAACCAACAGGGAAAATGGCTTGAGCTCCAGCAGGGGCAGCAGTGCGCGGGCACTGTTGCACTCCGTAAGCTCTATCCGATGCGGGAAAGCGGCCGTCACCAGACGGCTTTCCCAGACATCCTCTTCCAAGAACGCCGCACACAATGCAACATTCATGTAGTCGCCTCCCTTCCTATAAACGCAAAACGCAAAAAAAATAACTACCAAGCCTCTTTCGCAGAAGTTTGATAGTTTTTATTAGGGTAGCATTTTGTCAAGCACTTTTCAAGGGGGTATGGTCAAGCGGTCAAAAATCTGCACAAGCGGTTCGTTTTTTTCTCGCAAGATATGATATAATGTGAAATGGATAATTCTACGCAAAGAAGGGATTTCAGATGAATGCGGCAATCGTAGATGATATGACGGCGGAGCGCGAAATACTCCGCAGCCTTTTGCAGCAATATGCAGCCAATCAGCAGCAGACGGTGCAAATCACAGAATTTCACAGCGGTAGGGAGCTGCTGGAGGGTTACATAGCAGGCAGCTATGATGTTGTGTTTCTGGATATTTTCCTCAACAACGAAAATGGCATCGACTGCGCATGGAAGCTGCGGCAGCTTGACGAAACGGTCAACCTCATTTTCCTCACCACCAGTTCAGAGTTTGGGGTGAAAAGCTATGATGTGCGGGCGGCAGATTACATCGTAAAGCCAGCCACGCCCCAAAAGCTCACGCGGGCATTACACTACTGCAAAATAGCAGTATCCAAGAGCGAACCTGCCATTACGGTCACGGCAAGACAGCAGCCGGTAGAAATCGCTCTGCACCGTATCCTGTATGCCGATTATCAAAATCGCGCTGCCTGCATCCATTTGCAGGACTGTATTACCCCGATAGCTGGAACATTCGCGGCGCTTTCCGAGCAGTTGACGACCTATGCCCAGTTTATGTCCTGCTTTAAGGGCATTGTGGTCAACCTTGAGCAGGTGCGGGAGCTTGGCGGCAATTATCTCATTCTGAAAAACGGGGAACGGCTGCCAGTCAGCAGGCGGTTGCAACGACAGGTACAAAGACAGCGTTTAAGCCTTTCTGCGGGTTCGCTGCGGGGGGATGGCATATGAAACAGATGCTTGCACGGCTGTTAGCCGCCCTGCTTCTTTGCACAGTACTTCCACCTTGTGCATTTGCAGCAGAGAGCCAAGACGCTTCGCCACAGACAGAAGGCAGCGCGGTTCCAACGGACTTTGATTATACCGACAGCGTGATTTTCTATACGATGCCGGATGCTTTTGGCGCGCCATTCGACATGGCTTGCGGGGATACCGACCTGACACAGGTGCACAATGCGGTGGATTTGGTGGCACTCTCTGGTACGGTTCAACATATCAACACAACCTATGCGCTTTCGCTGCCCATTGCATGGGATTTCAGCACCGTGGATGCAGAAACCCCCGGCAGCTACACCGCGGTTGGCAGCATTTCCGTTCCAGTGGGGGCGAGGCTTGCAGAGGGGTTGGCAGATTCCATCTCCATTTCCATACGGGTAACCGCGCCGGTGATTACCCTGACCAGCTTCGATGAACCCTACTGGACGGATGCGGTGGCATTTGCCGCTGGAACCACGCAGGAGACGCTTTCCGATTGGTTTGCCGACGCCGTTGCAGGGTTCACTGGCTATGATGCAGACTGGAATTATTATGATTTTGTATCGGGCACATGGTCTTTGGAGATGGTGGATACCGCCACGGCTGGCGTGTACTATGCGGTTGCATCCCCCGACCTTGGAACGGAATATACGTTGGCAGACGGCGTTTCGCTACCCCAACAGCTTTGTGCGGTTTCCGTGCAGGTTTTGGGGCAGCCGGACATAAATTGCTGCGTAGCCGGGCGCGGGTTTCTGCACTTTCCGTGGGTGCTGTCTGCCGTGCAAGAGGAGCAGCTGGATGCGTTTGCCGTATGGCTGCGGCAGGATGGCGGAGAATGGACCCGCCTAAGCGAGGGTGTCTTGATGCTTGCTGACGGTCTTCAGCTTTCCCAGCGCGTGCTCACCTATGGCAGTACATATGAACTGAGGGTCACCTATCCCGGTGGTCAAACGGGTGTGCTGTCCTTTCAGTATGACGGAGAACTGAGCATCCTCCAGTATTCCGGTGGTGACCGAGATGGCGGTGACGTAAATGGCGGAGATGCAGGCACAGGCACACAGCCTGCGCCGGAAGCGCCCGCGCCAAGCGATTGGCAGGACGATGGCAGCCCCAGCGGCGGTAATGATGCAACTGCGCCGGACGATGCGACCGCTGAAGCAGGTGACACCCCACAGGATGCAGATGCTGTCCCCCAAGCGGAGCCGCCATCTGCATCGCACGAACACAGTAGCGCATCCGGCAAACCATGGACAGCGCCAACGGCATCCCAAACACCGAGCGATGCCCCAAAAAACGAAACGGATAGCCGTGACAATCCTTCCTCTGCACAGGCTGCTGCGACAGAAAAACCTGCCGTCTTGCTGCCTGTCACGCCAGCCGCACCAGCGGTAGCGGTGCAGGTGGATGCCATCCTTTCACAGGCGGCAGCGCGCGGTTCGTCTGCGCAGGGCGGCGATACCGTGTCCCGTTCAGAGGACAGCGTCTACGCGGCGAGGAACCCAGTGGTGGCGGATAACCCTATACCGCCAGAAAAAAGCACCGCATCCCAGCCATCCGCCGCGGTGACAGAATCCTATTCGCCGACTCAAACGGTCATTTCCGGTCTGCGGCTGAAGAATCTTTGCCAAGAGGAAGAACACGTAGTATTTGGTTCCGGCGATGTAACGGTAAGCATACCAAGCAAGCTGCTTTTGGCACTCGACCTGTCGGATACAGATGCACTGGCGGTGACACTGACCCAGCCGAAAAACAATCAAATTGCGCTTGCGGTAGCGGTTTCCGGCAAATCGGTGACGCAGCTTTCGGGAACGGTAGTGCGGCTTCGCTATATGCCGCAGGCAGAGACTATGGAGATTACCATTCAGAACGATGCTGGCGAGCAGATTACCGATGTTTCCTATGATGGGGCACTGCTGCGCTTTGCGGCAGATGCACCAGGAACGTACACAATTATGGAGCAATATCGTGCACAGCAGCCGCGAGAAAGCACATCCCCATGGCTTCCCGTGTCAGGTGGATTGGTTTTGAGCGCGGGAGGGATTGGCTTCTTTATGAGGAAATACCATGGCTAAAAAATCCTCGGCATTCCGTCAGGCGATGGCACTGCTGGTGACGGTTATCCTGTCCTGCGCATGGTTTCTCGCCCTGTACCACTTCGACAATAAGTATACAAAAGCGGCGCCCCAAGCCATTAACGGCGCCTTGTATGTTGCACAAGCAGAATGGGAGAACACCCCCATTCGCTATCTGCGGGACGGCTGGCGTTTCTATACGGACCGCCTGCTGACACCAGAAACCTTGCAGCAGCAGGGGGACACGTATCGGTATCTATCCATCGGCGAACAGACCAATTTTGCGATGGACACCCCCCGCCGCGCCCCGCATGGAAGTGCCAGCTATGCCTTGACACTGTATCTGCCGCAGGAGGTGCACACCTACGCCATTGAGCTTCCCGAAATCTACTCTGCTTATCGGTTTTACGTGAATGATACGCTAAAGCTGCAGCTGGGCGAGCCGGATGCAGCAGTATATCAAGATGAAACACAATGCCGTGTCATCACCTTTGAATCCGCAGGGAAGGTGACACTTCTGCTGTCGGTCAGTGACCTTTCCTGGGTGTACAGTGGCATGGTCTATCCGCCTGCATTCGGCGAGCCGCTGAATGTTTATACAGCCCGCGGGCTGCGGTTTGGGATTTCTTTGATTGTGGTCATCGCAACGCTGATATTTGCTGTGTTCAGCTTTTATCTGGCTGTTCGCACAAATCGCGGGAATCACATCTGGCTCTTTTTTCTGCTGCATCTGGCGACAGCTGTGTTTACGGCATCTTCTGTGGTGTATGGTATTTTATCGCTGCAAATCCAGCCTTGGCATTCCATTGAACTGGGCAGCGGGTATCTGGTGACGCTATTGATTATCCTGCTGCACAATCGCATCTGCGACACAAAAAGAACCTTGCAGATGATTAGCGGCACGTTGGCAGGGGTAGTCTGCATACTGGCACTGCTGTATGGATTATTGGCTGCACAGCTGACACTGCCGATGATGCTTGCTTTTTCCAAATTGGTTTTCGGCTTTAAGCTGTTTGCGGCGGTGTATCTTTTGTGCACTGCCGCCATGGCAGTACGCCGCAATGTTGTCAAGACAACGATACTGCTCTGTGCAGATATATGCTATGCTTGTGCCTTTATCTGGGACCGTATCCTGCCAAGCTACGAGCCAATCTTGGGCGGGTGGTTTCAGCAATGGGGCAGCCTTGGTCTTGTCATGGCAATCAGCGTGGTGCTGGGATATGACATTACCATGGGATACCGACACAGCCTGGTCTATGCCGAGGAACAGCGGCAGATGAAACGCCAGCTGACCATGCAGGTGGAGCATCTGCGGCAAATAAACCAGAAGGTGGAGGAAAGCGCCAAGCTGCGCCATGACTTCAGGCATCATTTGCGCACGCTGATGACACTTGCCGCAGAAGGGCGCTGTGAGGAGTTGGAGAACTATATCCGCGGCATCACGGAAATCAACGAGGGAATGCGGCTCGGTCGATTGACGGACAACATTGAGTTGGATGCACTGGTGCAGTATTACAGCAATCTTGCACAGTCCAGCGGTATCCAGTTCCGCGCAAGGCTGTCACTACCTGCTGCACTGGATTTTCCGATAGTTGACCTATGCGGTCTGCTTGGAAATCTGCTGGAGAATGCAGTGGAAGCCTGTCTACGCCAACAGACAGCACAGAAAACCATTTTTATCGCCGGACGGGTGCAGGATGGTCAGCTCGAATTTGTTGTGGACAATAGTTTTGACGGCACATTAAACATCAGAGGCGGTAAATATGTATCCGCAAAGCGAAATGACTTTGGTCTTGGCATTTCCTCTGTTTCGGAAACTGTGGAACGATATGGCGGTGTGATGAATCTATATGCCGATGAAAAGGGATTCCATGCAGAGGTGTCCCTACCGGCAGACGCAGCCTTAGGGGAGTGAGCGGATATGCCGGTGGCAGAAGCATTCCTATGAAGCGCATTTGGAAGCTGTGCGTACCTTTCCATGCAAATGGCATAGGATGGACTGAGGAGGAATGTTTTATGGAAGAAAGCCATTTATCCATTGGCATGCACGCGCCTGATTTTATTGCAGACACAACCTTTGGCCCGATGAAATTTTCGGATTATACAGGAAAGTGGGTGGTGTTTTTTTCACATCCCGGTGATTTCTCACCCGTGCCAAAGAGCTAAAACAAAAACTCCAGCGCAATATCTCCATCCTTATCAATCCTTGCAGATTTCACCAAACTGCGGATGACATCTGTTTTTTGATTCATGTCAAGGCTTTCAAAGGGATGCAGACTGTCCTTTGTCCATAAGATGCGCGGTTCATCCAGATGCTCCGCGGGAGTTTTCCGTATATTGCTTGTGATTTCCTCCATCTGCGCCTGCAAAAGCGTTATTTTTTGTGTCAGCAGTTTGTCAACAACCGCGTTCCCTTTTCCGATATTATCAATCAAATTTTCCATCTGCACCTGCAGCCGTTCGACTTCAGAACGCGGCTGAAAGGCGTTCTGCTTGTCGACAGCAACGGTGCTGACCCCCATTTGATACAAATGCTGCTTGCATTTCTGCACAATGCGGTTTTCTAAATCTGCTGTCTGTATAAAAAGGGCGTTGCTGCAAGTGCCGCGCTGCTCACGACCTCTGCACCGGAAGTAAGAATATGCGGTGTCCCCGCTGGTGGTGTATTTCACCCCGAAGCTATGCCCGCATTCTGCGCATTGCACAAGACCTGCCAAAAAAGTCCGTGCGGCTCTTTTGCTGTGAGAGGGCGCCGCAGCGTTTAAAATTTTCTGCACCTGCATATACTGCTGCGAAGAAATTAAAGGCTCATGCAAGCCTACTACGGCAAGCTGGTCGGTTATTTCCGTGGGTTGGTTTCTGTTTTTGTGCTTGAAAAAGATACACATACCGTGCGTGCCGTCAAACGCATCCATGCTGTTTGTAATCGTATAGCCGCAGGCTGTCAAATAATGATAGAGCGGCTCATCCGCACAGCACGGCGTAATGTTTTGCAGTACCCTTTTGAGGGCGTTGTTTGTCCACGTGCTGCCCTTGGTTGTCAAAATACCTTCGCGGTTCAGGTCGTGACAGATGCGATACAGACTTTCGTTCGAGGAAGCGCAATCGAAGATTCTGCGTAACACACCTTTCTGCTCGTTTGGTTCTAAAACTGAAATTTGTTTTCCGTCCACACAAGTACGATGGCTTGCATACCCAAAGGGGGTATTTCCACCCATAAACAAACCCTTTGTCGCCCTAAAGCGGTAGTTATCCAAAATGCGCGTGGCAATGGTTTCCCGTTCCAGCTGCGCGAACACCATGACGATGTAAATCATGGCGCGCCCCATGGGGGTAGAGGTATCAAACTGCTCTGTAGCAGAAATATACTGCACGCCATGCTGTTCAAACGTACGCAGCAAGCCAGCAAAGTCCATAAGATTGCGGCTTACGCGGTCCAAACGATAGGATACAACGGCAGTAATTTCGCCGCGTGCAATGTCACGCAGCATACGCTCAAATTCTGGTCGGTTGGTATTTTTGCCGGAATAGCCGGCGTCTGTGTATATTTTGGTGTCGCCGCTTGTAAAGTGCCGACATTGTTCAATTTGCGCATCAATGGATACGCTGTCTTGCCGTTCGATGGACTGTCGTGCATATATGGCAAACATATCAAAAACAGCTCCTTTGCTTACCATTATGTATATGGCAAACGAAAGGGACGAGATTCATAAAATTTTGAGTTCATTCATCGCATCTGCGGAATCTGGGACAAACAGCCATGCATAAGTTGCCAAAGGAGGTGACTTTGATGGGAAGAAAACCCAAACACACAATCGGAGAGGTGCGGACAATGGTTCCGAAGTTGCCACTGGAGGAACGGGCGCGCAGGGTAGAGCATTTCTTTGATGTATGGTTCCATACAATCGGTGCAGAAGGGTATGTTGGCTGCAAATCGTTCCCAGAAGAAAACCGCGTTGCACTGTATGTAGACCGAACCGCACGATAGGGATAAAAAAACGGAGCATACCGCTCCGCTGCTAAGAATGGACAAACCATCAACGGGATAACCGCAGATATGATAAAGGGATTCGCGGAAATCCTGTTGACGGCAAAAGGGGGTGGCTATTCTTCAAATTTCAGCATCGATTCCTCATATCCATCAATTTTTTTATCCAGATATGCCTATTTGACCCATTCGCCTGTATGAATACAGGTGCGAAATACACCCTGCCAGCCGTACATAGAAAGCAGACGCTGCGGCATAGATACGTGGATGCCGATTGTTGGCAGATTTTGATAATGGCACAGCATTTTTTCTGATTGACTCTTTCCGAAAAAGAACCTATACTGATAGCGTATAGCGTATAGCGTATAGCGTATAGCGTATAGCGTATAGCGTATAGCGTATAGCGTGCAGGTGCACTGCCTATTTTAATGGATGTTAGGAAGTATTGATATGAAAAAACAAACGTTTTTCCGCAGTCTTGTTCCACGTGACCGCTATATGGTGGGGAATTTGTTTTTCCTGTATTTTATTCAGGGTATTTTTGTGATTCTAATCGGCTCAATTCTGCCAATGATGAAGGCCTCCTATCATCTGGATTATCAAATCAGTGGCGCACTGATTTCTGCGCATTCTGTCGGCAATCTATTGACCGGCTTGATTGCAGGGCTATTGCCTATGGCAATCGGCATCAAGCGTTCCTTATTATTGCTGAATACACTGCCTTTTTTGGGATTTGCAATCACTTTGATGACAGGAAATCCGCTACTGCTGATTTTTGCGCTGCTGCTCACTGGTATCGGTCGTGGTGCAATCGGCAATTACAACAACCAAATCATCAGTACCATTTCCAATGGTGCGGTTGCGCCCTTAAATATGCTGCACGCGTGCTTTGCAATCGGTGCGGTTTCGGCGCCGTTTCTGGCACTGTTTTGTATGCGCAATGGGGACGGTGGCTGGAGGTATGCCGTCCTCGCGGTGATTGTTTTGGGCTGCCTTTCCATGCTTTCTTCCGCGTGTATGAAAATGGATAGTGCTGTACAAGCCCAGCGCAAACAGAGCGGAACCTTTGGATTTTTAAAAGATGCTCGTTTTTTGCGTTCTGCCATGATAATGTTCTTTTATCAAGCGGTAGAGGCCGCTATCATGGGATGGATGGTGACCTACTACATTAACTCCGGCATTGTGACACAGGATTCTGCGCAGATATTAACCTCGCTGCTGTGGGTGACGATTTTAACCGGACGTTTGCTCTGTAGCACACTTGGCGCACGCTTTGCACCGGCGCGCATCATTCTGATGCTTTCCAGTGGCATTCTCTGCTTTCTTTGCATCCTATTGTTCAGCACCAGTCTGATTCCCATGCTGGCGGGCACGATTGGTCTGGGACTTTCTCTGTCTGGGATGTATGGCACGACCGTGGCAAATGTAGGAAATATATTCGGCGAATATCCATTGGCGATGGGCATTTTTGTCACCACAACAAGCATTGGTTCGGTGATTCTGCCCGCTATCATCGGCGCGATTGCCGAGCATCGCGGGATTCATATGGGTATGACCGTGTTATTACTTCCTGCACTGTTGCTGCTTGTGTGCGCACTGCATAACCATGCAAAGGCATCTGTGGCATCAAAGGCTGAAATTTAAAAAGCTCCTTACAGCCCCAAATAAACACGCCCCCTCACAGATAAGCGATGATAACACCGCGATGTGAGGGGGATTTTTTGGGGGTAGACGTTACTTCCGTATCAAAAATAAGCCGAGTACGCACAGCAGCATACCAAAAACTTGGCGCAATGAAATTGATTCTTTGTATAAAAGCAGTCCTAAAATCAACAGCACGCAGGCAAGACCAATATTTGCAAAAAGGGAAGCGATGCTGATTTTCCAGCCTGCACGATAGATGCTGATGTAGCCAAATTCCAGCGCCACCACAGCAATGCCCAGCACCAGTGTGGTCCAGTTGGCTTTTGCGATTTCGACAATGAAATTTTTCTGTGCACTGGTTTTTAGGAATAGAAGGATGGATAGAAAAGCGGCAAAAAAGTAGGTGATGGATAACGAAGCAAATGGATTGATTGCGGTGGGGGTGGATTTTGCGCTGATGTTATAAAATGTATTTGCGCAAATGACAAGCAGGATTGGCCAAAACAAGCTCCACATATATCTCTTTTCCTCCAAAATAAAAACCACAAACAAGAAAAAACCTTGTTTGCGGCAGGTGTTCACCCGAAGTTTATACATAATTTTAAAATTATACCATAGTGCTGCAGCGATGTCAAATACAATTTTTCATACGGAACAGAAAACCTGTGTAACTGCAGTTTGATGAGAAAATGGGCATATACAGCACATCTGTATATGCCCAAAAGGATGCGTTAACCACGATGTGCAAGGTTTTCTGATGTAATTTCTGCAAGTATTTTTTGCTCCTGCTTGTCCTTGGGCGTAAAGGATGCAAAAAGGTCAGGACGGTCGCTTTGCGTGCGTTTCAAAGACATTTTTCGCCGCCAACGCTGGATATTGGCGTGATGTCCGGACAGCAAAACCTCTGGAACGGCGCGTCCTTGCCATACTTCGGGACGTGTATAGTGCGGGTGCTCCAGCAAACCATCCCAATGGCTTTCTTCGGTAAAGGCTTCTTCATCCGGCAACACACCCGGCACCATGCGGCAGACTGCATCTGCCACCGCCATCGCAGGGATTTCACCGCCGGTCAGCACAAAATCACCGATGGAAATTTCTTCATCCACACAGGCATCGATAAAACGTTGGTCAATGCCTTCATAATGCCCGCAGACCAAAATGAAATGCTCCCTCGCCAGCAGTTCACGCGCCTTTTTCTGGCAGAATGGAGCGCCCTGTGCAGAGAGCAGAACGGTGTGCACAGGCTGTCCGCCGCACAGAGCCGTGTGGCATTGATAAAGCGGCTCTGCTAGCATGACTTGTCCGCGGCCGCCGCCGTAGGGGGCATCATCGGCTTTGTGGTGCTTATCGGTGGCATAGTCGCGGATATTCGTGGCACAGACCTCCACCAAGCCCTTCGCCTGCGCCCGCCCAATGATGCTTTCCTGCATAACTGCATCAATCATAGCAGGAAACAGGGTCATGATGTCAATTTTCATCCAAAAGTCCCTCGATGGATTGGATATACACACGACCGGCATCCATATCGATACGCTGCAAAAATGGCTTGATTGCAGGAATATAGATGAGTTTTCCGCCTTTTCCGGCGATTTCATACAGGTCATGCGCCGGATTAGAGGTCAAAACGTTACGAATGTGCCCAATGCTGCGGCCCAGACGCTCATCATACACCTCAAAAGTCAAAATGTCCTGAATAAACACCAAATCTTCCGGCAGTTCGATGTCATCACGGCATAAATATAAAATTTTGTCACGCAATGCTTCTGCCTGCTCCATGGTCTTGATATGCTCCAAGCGCATCAGCACATTGCCCTTGTGCACAGAGGCACTTTGTACACGCACAGGGGTTTCGTCCGCCCAATACAGGGTATCAAACTGCGCCAGCATTTCGGCAGAATCACACCAAGGCTGCACCTTGAGTTCCCCAGTGACACCGTGTGTGTTTACAATTTTTCCAGCTTCCAAAAACTTTTTTTGCATAGGGTTTCCTCCATACAAAAAAGACCTGCGAAACAGGTCTTTTTTGGTTTAGTCGCAAATTTCGACCGATACCTTTTTATTTTCGCGGCTGCCCATAGCCTTCATCAGGGTGCGAATTTCTTTTGCAATACGACCATGACGACCGATGACGCGACCCATATCGGCTTGCGCAACACGCAGTTCAAAGGTGATCTCGTCCCCATTGACAGTTTCAGTGATTGCAATCGAATCTGGTTCTGTCACCAAATTACTTACAATATACGTCAATAGATCTTTCATTCGATACAACCTCCCTTACAGCGCACCGGCCTTCTTCAGGATGTCGCGTACAGTATCAGTCGGCTGTGCGCCGTTCTTAATCCACTGCTGTGCACGCTCGCTGTCGATCTTCACCTCAGCTGGGTTTGCAAGCGGATTGTAGGTGCCGATTTCTTCGATGAAACGACCGTCACGCGGGTAACGGGAGTCAGCAACAACGATACGATAGAAAGGAGCCTTCTTGGCGCCCAGTCTACGAAGTCTGATTTTTACCATGGTGTTCACCTCCTTGAATAGAATATCTATTGTAAAATTCGTTTTACAAGCGGTTTGAAAAAGCAAAATGAGAGGAACCAATTTTAGAAGGGGAGCTTGAAGCCGCCCAATCCACCAAAGCCCTTTTTCTTTTTGCTGCGTTTTTGCATCCCGACAATTTGCTTGGTCATTTTTTGCATGGCTTCAAATTGCTTGAGCAAGCGATTGACTTCCTCAACTTTGAGTCCGCATCCGGCAGCAATGCGCTTTTTGCGGGAAAAATTGATGATTTGTGGATTATCCCGCTCCTTGGGGGTCATAGAAAGGATGATAGCTTCGGTATGTCCCAACGCTTTTTCATCGATTTGTGCCCCTGCCAGCGCCTTGGAATCCACACCTGGCAGCATCGACAGCATATCTTGAATCGAGCCCATATTTTTCATTTGCTTGAGCTGTTCGTAAAAATCCGTTAGCGTTAATTTTCCAGCACGCAGTTTGCGTTCCATCTCAGCATTTTGCTTTTGGTCAAAATTTTCCTGCGCCTTTTCAATGAGGGTCAGTACATCGCCCATGCCAAGAATACGGGAGGCCATGCGGTCAGGGTGGAATGGTTCAATATCGCTGAGTTTTTCACCCGTACCTGCGAATTTGATGGGCTTTCCCGTAACGGCCTTGACCGAAAGTGCCGCGCCGCCGCGTGCATCGCCATCCATCTTGCTCATCAGAATGCCATCTACGCCGAGTGCTTCGTCAAAGGTCTGTGCGACATTGACGGCATCCTGACCGGTCATGGCATCGACTACCAATAGGATTTCATGTGGTGCAACCTCTGTTTTAATGTTTTTGAGTTCTTCCATCAGTGCTTCATCAATATGAAGCCGACCGGCGGTGTCCAAAAACACAAGGTCAAACGCATTTTTGCGTGCATATTCCACGCCTGCTTTGGCAATCATAATCGGATTGCCTTGCCCCATTTCAAAAACAGGGATGTCCAGCTGCTTGCCGACCACCTTCAGCTGTTCGATTGCCGCGGGACGATAAACGTCACAGGCAACGAGAAGCGGCCGACGCTGCTGCTGTTTGCGGAGCAAACCCGCCAGCTTTGCGCAGTTGGTGGTTTTGCCGGCACCCTGCAGACCCACCATCATCACGATGGTCGGGGGAGAAGGGGCGATGGTAATGCGTGTATTCTGTCCGCCAAGCAAGGCGGTGAGTTCTTCGTTTACAATTTTGATGACCTGTTGTGCAGGGGAAAGGCTTTCCAAAATTTCGGAATTCGAGGCCTTTTCCGTCACCGTTTTGATGAAATCCTTAGCAACCTTATAGTTGACATCGGCTTCCAGAAGCGCAAGGCGGATTTCACGCATCGCTGCCTTGATGTCGGCTTCGGTCAAGCGACCACGGCTGCGCAGCTTTTGGAAGGCGGATGAAATTTTTTCGGTAAGTCCTTCAAATGCCATAATGTTCTCCGTTGGTCAGTAAGGATTTGCAGTTTTGCATCTCCTGTAGGTTTACCTGCATATGCGTCAGCAAATTTTCCAATTCGCGGTTGTGAAACTGTGCGCTGTTGAGCGACTGCATCTGTGACACATCCTGCTGCAACGCCTTTAGGCGGGATTCCATGCAGCCATATCGCGCGACCAGCCCCAGTTTGTTTTCGGTTTCAATGAGAATATGCTCCGCGCGGACGATGCCGTCCCGCACACCTTGGCGTGTGATGCCAACGTGCTCGGCAATTTCGGCCAAAGACAAATCCTCGTTATAATACAAATCAAACAGCTGCTGTTGCTTATCGGTGAGGATGTCGCCGTAAAAATCAAACAGCAGACACATTTCAAAGGGATTGTTCTTCACCGAGCGTACCTCCAACTGTAAAGGGGAACTGCTTTACAACTCAACGATAATTATAATATCTTAAATCCTGCGCGGTGTCAAGCATATTTTTGCATTTTTTAAGCGAAAAATGGATTTCTTAAAATCACCTCGTGCAGCATACCGTCTGCGGAATGTGTATTTTGGAAAAAAGCTGTGAAATACTGTCTGTCAGACAAGCTTTGCTGGACTTTTTCACCAAAAGAGGGTATACTGTGGAATATGTGAAAATGCATTTATAAAGGAGAGAACGTATGAAACAAGCACTTCAAAAATCGCTTGCGAGCGGCGTTGGGCTGACGATTGTACCAACCGATAAATTCAAAACCTCTGCTATGCGCATTGCGCTGGTGCTGCCGTTGGGCGGTGCGCAGGCATCTGCATACGCAGTGCTGCCATCTGTGCTGCGCCGAGGCACGGCGAACGCCCCTGATTTGCAGACACTGGGAAAAGAATTGGATGGGCTATATGGCGCACGCGTGGAGCCGATGATTCGCAAGATGGGAGATAGTCTGGCGATTGGGTTTGTTTCGGATGTGATTGATGAAACCTATGCCCCTGGCAGCAACGGCTTGACGGCCAGAGCAGCAGAGCTGCTTTGTGCATTTTGGCGCGCACCTTTGCTGGAAAATGGTGCTTTCAAAAACGAATACACTGACAGCGAGAAAGAAAACCTTGCCGTGCGCATTGAGGCGCAACGCAACAATCCGCGTGCCTATGCGCCGCGGCGGTTAATTGAGCTGATGTGTGCAGAAGAACCCTTTGGACACAGTGAGTTTGGCACAGCGGGAGGTGCGCGTGCGCTGACAGCAGGCACACTGTTTGAAGCCTATCAGAGTGCGCTGCAAAATGCACGCATTGAGTTGTTTTACTGTGGTGCAATGCCGTCAGATGCGGTGGAAGAGGCGTTTAGAAGCGCATTATTTGACTTTGGCACGGCAGAGCGGTATCAGCCAACCGTTCAGGTTGTGCAGCAGCCAAAGGAAGCACCGAAAACCATTGTTGAAGAAATGCAGGTCAAGCAGGGGAAACTGTCGATGGGCTTTCGTACTGGCATCACAGGCGCGGATGAAGCGTATCCGGCAATGGTGCTGGCAAACACCGTGTTTGGCGGCTCGACCAATGCAAAGCTGTTTTTGAATGTGCGTGAAAAGCTTTCGCTGTGCTATTATGCGTCCTCTACCTTATATAAGCAAAATGGCGTGCTGACCGTTGCGTCTGGCATTGAGAACAAAAATTTTGATGTTGCACGAGAAGAAATTTTAAAGCAGCTGCATGATATACAGCTCGGAAGCGTTTCGGATGACGAAGTGGAAGCGGCACGCTTGACGGTGCGCAGCGGTCTGTGCGCGATGCAGGATAGTCCGATGGAATTGGAACGCTTCTGGTTGGGGCAATCGATTGCAGGCTATGCAGGAGATTTGAACACCTTGTCGGCACAGCTTGCCGCGGTTACAAGGGATGAAATCATTGCAGCGGCAAATCGCGTGAAACTGGATACGGTATACTTCTTGAAAGGAGTGGGCGAATGATGGAGAAGCAATTTGACGCTTTGCGAGAAACCCAATACACCAAAACACTTGCAAATGGCTTGCGCATTTTCTACTATCCGAAAAAGGAATACTCCAAAACCTTTGCCGTGCTGGCGACGGATTTTGGCTCGGTGGATGAAAGTTTTACGTTGGACGGCGTGCGATATGATACGCCAACCGGTGTGGCGCATTTTTTGGAGCATAAAATGTTTGAAGATGTGGACGGCAACGCCTTACAGAAATTTTCTGTGACCGGTGCTTCTCCCAATGCGTTCACCAGTTACAGTATGACGGCGTATCATTTCTCCTGCACCGACCAGTTTGAAAAAAATCTGGAGATTTTATTAAAATTTGTGTATACCCCGTATTTCACAGACGAAAATGTGGAAAAGGAAAAGGGTATCATTGGGCAGGAAATCGGCATGATGGACGATACCCCGGGATGGCAGGCGATGGTCGGGATGTATGAAGGGATGTATCATGAACATCCTGTGCGCCGTTCCATCGCAGGAAGTGTGGAGAGCATTTCTGAAATTGTGCCCGAAACGCTGTATCGCTGCCATCAGGCGTTTTACAGCCCGTCTAATATGGCGTTAGTGGTGGTCGGAACAGCGGATTTTGAAACCGTCTGCAAGATGGCAGAGGAATTCTCGCCGGAAAAGAGTTTGACCATTGGCGAGCGGCATTACGGAACACGACAGGATGAGGTGGCGCAGGCACAGGTTGTGCGCCATATGGCGGTGTCGCTGCCGAATTTTATGCTGGGATGCAAGGATAAAGCCCTTTTGCAGGGAGAAAGCCATTTGCGCCGCTCCATTTTGGGCGATATTACGGTGCGCATCCTGTGCGGAAAAACCACACCGTTCTACGCAGATTTGTATGAAAAACAGCTCATCAACGCTTCTTTTGATGCGGAATATAATGTGCTTCCAGAGGTGGCAGGACCTGTTTTCGGTGGGGAAAGCCACAATCCTTATGCACTGCGGGATGAAATTGCGCAGGAAATTGCACGGTTGGTACAGGATGGCGTAGACGAAGCCCTGTTTTTGCAAATCAAGCGCGCGTCTTATGGCATGATGCTGCGTGGGCTGGATGCGCCGGAGGAGTATGCGCGGATGCAGGTGGAAGCGTGCTTTAGCGGTGAAGAATTCTTAACATTTCCGGCGGTTTATGACAGCATTACCCTGCAGGATGTGCAAGAAATGCTGCAGAGATGGGCGTTGCCAAATCGCATGACCTTGTCGGTCGTGGAACCGACGGAATAAGGAGCAGCCAATGACACACAACATTGTATTCCCGAGTTTGGGACTGGATTTTACCATCAATCGTGTTGCCTGCACACTTTTTGGAAAAGATATTTATTGGTATGGCATCATTATTTGCTGCGGTTTTTTGTTGGCTTCCTTTTATATGTCCCGCCGTGTAGCGGAATTTGGATTGACCGTTGACCAAGAGGTGGATGTCATCTTGTGGGCATTGCCGATTAGTTTGATTTTTGCACGCGCATATTATGTGTTTTTTGAGTGGGATTCCTACAAAGGGCACTGGATGGATGCGTTAAAAATCTGGAATGGCGGCATTGCAGTTTATGGAAGCATCCTTGGCGCAGTGCTGGTGATGTATGTCTATGCAAAGCGGCATCGGATTCCGGTGCTCGACGTTCTGGACGTCGCATCGCTCGGTCTATTGATTGGACAGAGCATCGGGCGATGGGGAAATTTTGTGAATGCGGAAGCCCATGGCGGAGAAACTTCTCTGCCATGGCGCATGGTCATTGACGGCGCGGCGGGTGTGCATCCCACATTTTTCTACGAATCGATTTGGAATGCGATTGGATTTTTCTTGCTGCATTTTCGTTCCAAAAAACGCAGATTTTCCGGTGAATTGTTCTTGCTGTATATTGCATGGTATGGATTTGGCCGTATGCTGATTGAAGGTCTGCGGACAGACAGCCTGTATGTCCTAAACACAGACCTTCGTATTTCGCAGGTTGTGGCGGCATTCTCGTGTGTGATTGCCATTGCGCTGTTGGTGCGGGGATACCGCAACCATCGTGTGTATGCGGTTGCAAGAGAGATTCAGCTTCCAACCGATGCAGCGAATGAAGAAACTGCAAATACAGAAAAATAATGAACAAATATGCAGAATAGAGGAGAACTAGAATCATGAGTGCAGTACGTATGGACGGCAAAGCATTGGCAGCAAAGGTACGCGGCAGTATTCTGGAGGCAACGGAGCAGCTGAAAACGCAGGGTATTACGCCAGGGCTGGCAGTGATTATCGTTGGGGAAGACCCTGCGAGCCAAATTTATGTGCGAAATAAGGAAAAAGCGTGCGCAGAGTGTGGTTTTTATAGCGAAAAATATGCGCTGCCAGAGCAGACCACACAGGAAGAGCTGATTGGCTTAATTGAAGAACTCAATCAAAGTGCGGCGATTAATGGAATTTTGTGTCAAATGCCACTGCCAAAGCATATCGACGAAAAAGCCGTAATTGATGCCATTCGTCCGGAAAAGGATGTGGATGCGTTCCATCCGGTGAATGTGGGCAAAATTATGATTGGCGATTATGATTTTCTGCCCTGTACCCCAGCGGGCGTCATGGAGCTGCTGGTGGAATATGCAATCGACCCAAAAGGGAAGGACTGCGTTGTGATTGGACGTTCCAACATTGTCGGAAAGCCCATGGGGATGCTGCTGCTGCATCGTCACGGTACGGTCACCATTTGTCATAGCCGTACGGCAAATCTGGAGGAAGTGTGCCGCCGCGCAGATATTTTGGTAGCTGCTGTGGGTAAAGCGGATTTTGTAACGGCAGATATGGTGAAGCCGGACGCGGTGGTCATCGATGTTGGCATGAATCGCAACGCAGACGGCAAGGTTTGCGGGGATGTTGCGCCCGATGTGATGGAAAAGGCGTCTTACATGACACCTGTACCAGGTGGGGTGGGACCGATGACCATTACCATGCTGATGAAAAACACGCTGAAGGCTGCAAAGCTGCAGCACCATGTGCAGTGATGCAACGCATCGGCATCAAATAACAATGAGAAAACCACGCAACAGTTGGAGTTGTTGCGTGGTTTTTTTGTGTTCGATTGGGGGTTTGGTTGCATGTATTATGGATATATATATCCTCATGGTGCGGTATGGGTTTCGTCCAAAGAGAGGGAGCAGGTCATGTGTACGCCAGCTTGACGGAATGATTTTCGCGATAGGACTGCGTTGCGGCTAGGGCAAGCTTAATGCCCATCATGCCATCGTATGCAGTGACAGGAGAAGGCTTGTTCTCACGAACACACGCGACAAACGCCTGCATTTCCAGTTCATAGGCATCCTTAAAGCGTCCAAGACACCAGTTTGCCATATCGACTGTCATCTGCTGTCCACCAACAACGGTACAGGGTGTCAGCTGATTTTGCCCCACAAAAACGCTTTTGTTAAGGCCCACCACTTCGGTGCGGGTATCGTAAACATCGTTCGCATTTCGGCTGATTTCAATCATGCCAAGTGCTCCGTTTTGGAATTTCAGCAGCATTTGTCCATCGTCTACATCGTGCAGTTCTGTGAGATATTCATGCTTCAGCACCGCACCTTGTGCATAAATCTCGGTGATTTCGCTGCCCATCAACCAACGTGCAACGTCTAAATCATGAATGCCCATATCCACAAACAGACCGCCGGACTGCGGCACATACGCTGGGGGAGGTCCGTTCGGGTCGCGTTGACAATCGTGAATATAAATGGGCTTGCCGCATTCGTTGGAAGCAATCATTTCCTTTGCGGCGACATGTCCGGGGTCGAAACGGCGCATGAAGCCGACTTGCAGATATACCCCTTTTTCATCTGCTGCGGTCATAATTTTTTCCGCTTCTTCTACGGTGAAGGTCAGTGGCTTTTCGCAAAAGATTGGTTTGCCGGTTGCGATGACATCCATCAGCACATCATAGTGTGTCTGGGTTGGCGTTGCAACCACCACGGCATCTATGGCATCCGATTGCAGCATTTCCTTATAGTCCAGATACCCCTTCACGCCGAAATCATTAACTGCACGCTCTAGTGCGCCTTCCATTGGGTCGGAAACTGCCACCAGCTGCGCGCCTGTTGTGCGGGTGACGTTCATGGCGTGATGGTATCCCAAGCGTCCCAGACCAATCACGCCGACATTCAATTTTTTACTCATGAATTCATTCGCCTTTCATATTAATTAGTTGATTTAAATATGATAATATTAATCATAAATTAATATTATCATATTACTGTTTAATGTCAACGGTCATAATCACTAAATCGATGCAGGCTTTTTTTCCTTCTGGTTTGGATGGACTTGAAGCGGCTTGATTTGCGATTTCAAGACTGGAAATGTGTGTTTTTTTCAGAGATTCAGGAAAATGTATGAAATTTATTAAAAACTTCTGCGTTCATATTATAAAAAATTAAAAATTTAATGTTAATGAAGAGTGTTTTTTCTTGAAAATTGTTAAAAATTGATATGAAAAGAAGAGGTTGTTTCGTGCGTTGTGAATTTTGCAAAAAAGAAAGCGATATTTGAAACACACAACTGTAATTGAATATTACGATGCAAAATACTTATATTTTTCGATATATTCGGTTTTTTGCAGCATCTTAAGACTTTGTTGACAAACATACTTGACACTTGCCTAAAATCGTTGCATAATGAAATTAATATTAAATTCGATTGGAACAGTATCGGGAAGGACACTGTATGAGGGTCACACTAAAACAAATTGCGGAGCTTGCAAATGTTTCTATTAATACCGTTTCTATTGCGCTTAGAAATATGTCCGGCATCAGTGACGCAACCAGAAAGCAAATTCATGAGATTGCTGCAGAATTGGGATATTTTGAGCAGAATAAACCGACGGTTGCTTTGCGAAATCTTTGTCTGATTTCGCCTGGCGCACGTCTGCAGGATTCCTATTTTTTCATGACATTTTATCAAACCATCTTGCGCAAGGCGCAGGAACATGGCTATACGATGATGGTGCTCGACAGTGAGAGCCTGCGCACGGAAACCGATGGACTGCTGCAGATGTTCAAGAAAAACGCCATCTGCGGACTGATTCTGTTGGGGGACATGGAGCAAACGGTTGTGCAGCGCATTGTCGCCTGTCAGCTGCCGGTTGTGCTGGTTGGTACGCGGTATCAGATGAGCAATGTCTGCACAATTATCGAGGACAATTTTCTGGCCATGTCACAGGCGATTGCGTGTCTCACAGACAGCGGATATCGCAAAATTGGCTTCATCGGCAACCCGTTTCACAGCACAGCGTTTGGAGAGCGGTATCAAAGCTTTATGCACATCATGCGCCAAAAGGCGCTGCCTGTTTTGGAGGAGCATCTTTTCATCCATATGGACAAAGATGTGACAGACGACTACGCGTACATCCGGCGCGCCTTTCAGGATTGCGCTGCGCTGCCGGAAGCGTTTGTCTGCGCAAACGATCATCTAGGCATCCTGCTGATGAAGGTGCTGCATACGGCGGGTATTTCTGTCCCGCAGGACATTGCGCTGGTTGGCATCGACAACAGTGGTTTGGGGAAAATGTCCATTCCAACCATGACCTCTGTGGATGTGCATTGCGCACAGCAAGCGGAATGCAGCGTGCGCAAGCTGATTTCTTTCGTGCATGGCGCCGAATATGAGCCGCTGCGTTTTCTGGTTCCTACCACGCTGGTACAGGGTGCGTCGACGGCAACCCCCGCCGTTGCTGCACCGTTGCACAAATAATTGCCGCAGAAAGACCGTTTATCTCACGGAGGAGAACATGAAAGTTACTTTAAAACATATTGCTGATAAAGCAGGTGTGTCTGTGAATACCGTATCACTGGCCTTGCGAAATATGCCGGTTGTAAAAGCAGACACCCGCGAATTTATTTTGAAAATCGCGGAGGATATGGGGTATTTTGCGCATCGTGAACATTGTGCCATGCAAAATATCTGCTTGATTTCCACGGGGGAGCGTTTGCGTGACTCCTATTTTTACATGAGCTTCCATCAGCACATTTTAAACACGGCACATCACTACGACTATAACATGATGATTTATAAATCCTCTAGCTGTGATGTTTCTCCAGAGGAGCTCAAGCGTGAATTTGCAGCCAATGCCATCAAAGGCATCCTCATCTTAGGCGATATGGAGGAACACATTGTTGAAAAGATTCGTCAATGTGGTATTCCGCTCGTTGCCTTGAGCACCTATTACAGCGACACACCAGTGTGCACACTTTGCGAGGATAACCGCGTAGGGGCATATTATGCCATTCGCTATCTTTACGAACGTGGCTACCGCGAGATTGGTTTCGTCGGAAGTCCGCTGCATTCCACCGGATTTATGGCGCGCTATCAAGGCTATCTTGGCGCAATGGCGGCTTTTGAGCTGCCGTGTGTGCCGGCGCATCAGGTCACCACCATGCGCAAAGGGGATGTGTACGATTATGAACACCTGGTCGAATCGATTCAAAGCATCACACATATGCCTGAGGCTTTCTTGTGCGCCAACGATAACCTCGGTATGCTGACCGCCAAAGCATTGCACGCCCTCCATCTGTCCATTCCAAAGGATGTTGCAATTATCGGCTTTGACAACAGCACTGCCGGAAAAATGGCGATTCCATCCCTGACCTCGATTGATGTGCAGAGTGCACTGCAAGCAGATGTTGCGGTGCAAAAGCTGGTTTCCTTCATACAGACGGGACAATATGAACCATACAGCATTATCTTGCCGGTTACTTTGGCAGAAGGGGATTCTGTGGGGTATATTTCACGAGATGCGGAAGCGGTAGGTACACGCGAGAACAGGTAGAGAAGAGAAGGATTTTTCGGATATGCCTGCTGGATGGTATGCATACAGGCTCTAAAAGACATAGACCAACGCCGCTGCAATACTAGAATTTGCAGCGGCGTTGGTCTATGTAAAATGAGGTAGGGGGGTCGTAGAACTTGTGTTATAACGCCGAACAACTGTGCTTATGAAATCTTTCCTGCTATACGGCGTTAAAAATCCTTGGAATACACCAAGTCCCATAAGGGATTTTCTCGCACGGGTGTGCGCGCCTTATATTCCTGCGCCTTTTTGCTTTGTCTGACAAAAAATCTTTCTCAAATCCACCCGTTCTCCTTTATGAATACAGCTTCTTAACTGAGCTGCACACCGGATTCTGCAATCTTTGCTTCTACATCCTTGCGGAAAGCGGGAACGGTGTCCTTTGTCAGCAGCATGACATCGATGGACTGTTCCTTCTCAACCGTTTCACCTTGCAGAATCTTTAGGGCATTCTGTACGCCGAGATAGCCTTCCTGAATCGGCTGCTGTGCAATCGATGCTGTCATTTCGCCTTTTGTGATAGAATCCATGCCGTTGAATGTGCCATCAAATCCAACCACAATAATATCGGTTCGACCTGCCGCCAGAACTGCTTGTTCTGCGCCAAGTGCCATGTCATCATTTGTGGCATAGAACGCCTTGATATTGGGATTTGCTTGCAGCATATTCTCGGCAACACTCACTGCCTTGCCGCGGTCGGAGTCTGCTGGCTGAACAGAAACAACCTGCATTCCAGCTGCTTCCAAGGCATCCTGACAGCCCTGTGTGCGCTGGTCATGTACTGTTTGACCAACCAAGCCGCGAATGATGGCAACCTCATCCCCTTTTTGGAGGTTTTCAGCAATGAAATCACCCGCCACACCGCCAGCTTCGATGTTACCTGTGCCGATAAAGCAGCTATATAAGGAATCGTCTGTGGTATTCAGTTTGGCATCAATCACAACCAGAGGAACACCCGCTGTCTTGGCGGATTGTGCGGCGGAAACCAGAGAGGTCGGCTCGTTTGGTGCCAGCACAATCGCATCCGCTTGGTTGTTGATGGCATCCTCCACCATGTTAATTTGCATTGCGGAGTCAGATTCGGCATTCGGCCCGATGACATTGACGTTACAACCCAAATCCTTGCCAGCCAGCTTGGCACCGGCTTCCACCATGTGCCAATAGTCACTGTTCAGCGCCATGCAGATGACTGTGATATTTTTCTGGGTATCGCTGCCGTCTGTGCTGCTGCTCGTGTCACTGCTTGCGGAAGTATTTTCTGTTGTGTTGGAACTGCTGCCACCGCATCCGGTTAAGGCAGTCAGCAGCACCATTCCGCTCAGAAGTGCCGCAGTGAAATGTTTTCTTGTTTTCATATTGTTCCTCCTTGTACGTTTCGGTATATATTGACTCTTTCGAGGGATGCTCGTTATGAATACAGCTTCTTAGATGTGAAGATGCTTATGCAACCGCGGTTTTTTCCGCTTCCTTCTTCATGCGCTTGACGCGAGCAAATGCGCCGCTGCGAACCACGTCGATAAATACCGCAATGATAATGATTGCACCGAGGAAGTTGGTCTGCATATCGGAGCTGACATTCAGTAGATTCAAACCGTTTCGCAGCACTGAAATCAGCAATACACCAGAAAAAGTGCCCAGTACATTGCCTTTGCCGCCGAAAAAGCTGGTTCCGCCGATGATAACCGCTGCGATGGCATCATTTTCTAGAAGCAAACCCGAGAGTGGATACGCAGAGTCGGTGCGACCGGTTAAAATAATGCCGCCCAAAGCTGCCATGACACCGCTGATGACATACACACTGGTGCGAACCAAATCGACATTGATGCCGGACAGTCCTGCGGTTGTAATGTTGCCGCCAACTGCGTAAATGTGACGCCCAAGAATGGAATAATTCAAGAAAATACTAAATAAAACATATGTAATCAACATCAGCACAAAGCAAACTGGCACTTTGCTGAGCACGGAGTTCGCGTCGCTGCTCAAGAAAGCGGAGCCTGCCCACTTGATTGCGAGGGGCATTCCGGCGATGGGGGTCGCGCCGGTGATTACCAAGCCAATGCCTTTGTAAATATTCTGTGTGCCAAGGGTGGAAATGAATGGATGGGGCAGCTTGCACTTGGTCAGCAGCAGTCCGTTGATGAAGCCGAGCAGTGCGCCTGCCAAGATGCAGACCAGTAGACTCAAGAAGGGGTTTATCTGCAGCTCCACAGCGCACTTTGCCATGATAATGGTGGAAAGCGTCATCGTGAAGCCAATCGATAAATCAATGCCTGCCGTCAGAATGGTCACCATCATTCCAAGGGCAAGAAAACCATTCATTGCCGTTTGGCGTGCAACATTCATGATATTATTTACGGTTAGAAAATTGGGGTTTTTCATCGTTAAAAAGATGCACAGCAGGATGAGCGCAACGATTGGACCACCCTTTCCTAGAAGCTCTTTCACATGATTGAATGCATTTTTATTCATTCCACTTTACCTCCTGTTGCCAACGTCAGAACCTCTTCTTGTCCGATAGTGCCATCGTTATGCACGATGCCCATCTGCCGTCCTTCGTACATCACCATCACGCGGTCGCTCATGCCGAAGATTTCTTCCATTTCAGAGGAAACCATGATGATGGATGCACCTTGTGCCAGAAGCTGGTTCATAATTGTGTAGATTTCAACCTTTGCGCCAACATCAACGCCCTTGGTTGGCTCATCGAAAATAAATACCTTCGCACCGGAAAGCAGCCACTTCATAATTACGATTTTCTGCTGATTGCCTCCGGAAAAATGCAGAGAGGCTTTGTCTGGCTGTAATGGCTGCAAATTGAGATGTTCGCCATATTGCAGCACCATTTCACGGCGCTTCTTGTTGCTGACCAATCGGACCTTGTTTCGAAACTGCTCCATCGTAACCAAGGTTCCGTTTTCAATGACATCGTGCATTAACACAAGCCCTTCTTCTTTGCGGTTTTCTGTAATCAATACCACGCCTTTTTTTATGGCATCGCGCGGATTTTTGATTTGCACCGGCTGGTTTTCGATATAAATGCTGCCGTCGGCAAGCGGGTCGGCACCAAAAATGGCGCGCATCGTTTCGGTGCGTCCGGCACCAACCAACCCAAAGACACCAAGCAGTTCCCCTTGCTTCACGGAAAAGGAGATGGCATCGAATTTTTCTGCACACAAATTCTCGCATCGAAAGCTCTCTTTGCCTATCTGGACATCGCGTTTCGGGAATTTTTCCTCGAGTGCTCTGCCCACCATCATCTTGATAATCTGATCCTCGGTGACGCCTTCCACGGCGATGGTGGGTCCGGAGTTGCATCCGTTTTTCAGTACCGTAACAACATCACCGACTCGTTTGGCTTCATCCAGTTTGTGGGTAATGAAAAGAATAGATACGCCTTGTTTGTTCAGCTCCAGCATCAAATCCAGCAGAAAATCGATTTCCTTGCGGCTTAGTGAGGAGGTTGGCTCGTCCATAATGAGCAGTTTTGCGTTGCGGTCCACTGCGCGTGCAATTTCTACCAGCTGCTGCTGCCCCATGCCCAGCTTGTCCATATGCATATCTACATCAATATCGTGCAGACCAACACGCGCCAAAGCCTTTTTTGCACTGCACCGCTGCTCATTCCAATTAATAAAACCGTTTTTCTGCTTCTCATAACCTAGATACATATTCTCGACCACGCTGAGACATGGAATATTGCTGAGCTCTTGGTAAATCACGGCAATCCCTAGATTATAAGCGTCCTGTATGCCGTGCAGCTTTGCTGGTTTTCCCATCCAAAGCATCTCGCCGCCTTCGGGCTTGTTGATGCCGATGATAGTTTTAATCATCGTTGATTTGCCTGCGCCGTTTTCACCGAGCAGCAGGTGAATCTCCCCTTGGCGAATCGTCAAGTTTACGTGGCTCAGTGCAACCACGCCAGGAAATATTTTTGTGATGTCGCGCATTTCGAGTAAGGGCACTTGGAAAGCATTGGCACCTCTCAACTCCGTCTGTTGATTGTCTGACATCTCCTCTCCTCCTTGTTTTTTAAATTTTGTGCCATTGGTTATTTTAACGAAAGCATCCAATGTTTAGTTGTTGTGATTAGTATAATATTAAATAGCATTGTTTGTCAATCAAGTTTTCAAGATAAAATATATGATTAATTAACGTTAAAAATATGCACCTTGCTAAAAACTGAATAAACAATTTTGTAAATGATAAATCGATTATTTGAGAAATAGCAAGATATATATGTTTGTTTATTGCGTTTTAAAGAATGATGATTCCGTTGAAATGATTGAGTAAAATTTGAAAAATGAAAAATGTTTTATTGTTTATATCACTGTATTCTCATTTTTGGGAATTTGCACAAAGGATTCTGGATAAATATTTCATATTAAACTTTGAAACTAAAACATGGGATTCATCAGCATCAACAGATAGAGCAAGATTCCTTAACTTTTTACACCCAATAAACGAGAATTGACAGAACAGGGCGCGTTGCACCTAGCACAAAGCCCGGTATCCGCTGCATACAGGGCTGTTTTTGACATGCTGCTGTGCGGGAAGGTTGTTTGTCTATTGCGACAGGGGATTTCACACCGATATGCACGACTGAATTTATTGCTTTTACGCAGGAATTTGAAAAGTTTGCAGAATTGGGTGTGGAATTACTCGGCTTAAGTGTCGATAGCAATCCCTCGCACCTTGCGTGGGTCTATTCGATATATGTGGTGACAGGGATGCAGGTGCCGTTTCCCATCGTAGCCGACCGTACCGCAGATATTGCAAGACTATATGGTATGTTCGCACCAGATGCCAGCAAGAGTGCAACTGTGCGAAATGTATTTATCATCGACCCAGACCAAATTGTGCGTGCAGTGTTAATTTATCCTTTGACCAATGGACGTAGCATCCCGGAAATATTGCGGTTGGTCACAGCACTGCAAACGACAGACCGCGAAAAAGTGCTCACCCCTGCCGATTGGCAGCCGGGAGAACCAACCATGGTGCCGCCGCCCAATACCTATGAAGAACTGCTGCAACGGCAGGCAAATCCGTATGATAAGGGGCTTCGTTGTCGGGATTGGTATTTGTGTTATCACACCAAACAGCTGCCGCAATAGTTAAGGCAACACCGCACAATTCACACAAAATTGTTCAATGCATCGCTTACTGGTAGAAACTCCGTCATATTTTACAAAAAGCCTCGCTAATACATAGAGTATTGCCTGCGTTTTTTGTTTCATCTGCCGGAATTTCTACTGACGTAAGCAATACATCAGAATTGTGCGGTATCGCCTTAAAAATAGCAAAAAATGCGTGATGCCTATATCGGAGAAACAACAGAAAAGATGTTGAATATAAATTTTGTCTTTACAGAACCGCAGGTATGTGCTATTATAAACTGTAACTATTCAAAGCAGTGTCGCAAAAGGCCGCACTAGTCGGGGCGTTAGCGGTGCCTTGTACCTGTAGTCCGCTATAACAGGGATGAATTCCGATGGATGAGGGGCGAATTTGTTATATCAGTGGTCATAATGTGCAACGATGAGAAACCGGTACTGCGCAACAGCGGACTGTGAATCATGTCAGGCGGGGAACCGAGCAGCATTAAGCGGAAACCATTGTGTGCCGCAGAACTGCCGATTTCGAGTTGCTCTTGTGGAAATACGGTGATAGATTCGATTCAAACCGTTGGTGTGCGGTCTTTTGCGGCACTGCTTTTAAAAATGTAAATGCCCCAAAAGCACTGCATTGTGGAGAACAAATAGCAAAGAGGAAAACCAATTCGTGGGCAGATGAGAAATCTGTCCATTTTTTTCTAGCATGAAAGGAATCTCTGTATGTATCAGGCGCTATATCGAAAGTATCGTCCGCTGCGTTTTTCGGATGTGGTGGGTCAAAAACATATTACAGATACCTTGAAAAATCAGATGCAATCCGGCAGATTGTCCCATGCGTATATGTTCACCGGAACACGCGGAACGGGCAAAACCACCTGCGCGAAGATTTTGGCGCGTGCCGTGAACTGCGAGCAGCCAATCAACGGTGACCCGTGCAATGTGTGCCCTTCCTGTCAGGGGATTCTGTCTGGGAATGTGCTGGATGTCTTGGAAATCGATGCCGCATCCAACAATGGTGTGGATAACATCCGAGATATTCGCGACGAAACACAATATACGCCGGCATCCGTGAAAAAGCGTGTGTATATCATTGACGAGGTGCATATGCTGTCGCAGGGCGCATTTAATGCCCTTCTCAAAATTTTGGAAGAGCCGCCTGCCCATGTGTTGTTTATTTTAGCGACAACCGATATTCATAAAGTACCCGCAACCATTTTATCGCGCTGTCAGCGGTTTGATTTTCGTCGCATCACACCGGAGCATATTTCGGCGCGGCTGATGGAGGTTGCACAGGTTGAGGGAATTCCCTTGACAGAAAGCGGCGCGGCACTCATTGCACGTTTGTCCGACGGTGCACTGCGCGATGCGCTGTCGATGCTGGACCGCACGGCGGCAGAAGGCGGCGCAATCAATGAAGCGGTTGTGGCGCAGTCGCTTGGCATTTTGGGCGGAGAGCGCACCACAGAGCTGATGGAAGCCATTTGCACCAACCAACTGGAGGCTGCGATTGGTTTGATTGGTGAGTGCTACATCGCAGGCAGAGATTTGTCGGGTGTTTTGGAGCAGCTGCTGGGCTTGATTCGAGATATGCTGCTGGTGAAATCAGCACATAGCGGCATCAGCAATCTTTTGTCACCCATGTACAGCGAAAAAACCGTGAAAGCATTGGCAGAACAATGTGCCGCCGCTACACTGATTGCCTACACCAAGATGATGCAAGAGAGCCTTGGTCGGATGAAAAGTGCGGCAAACCGCCGCATCGAAGCCGAGCTGTGCATTTTGCGCTTGTGCACCTTGGGCGCAGAAGCCTATGATTCCTTAGGGGGCAGGGTAGAGGCATTGGAAGAGAAGCTGCGCCATGGAAACCTTGTGGCAGCTGCACCACCCGTTGCGCAAACAAGTGCACCCGCCCCAGCAGTGGATGCGCCACCGTGGGAAACTGGCGCGGCAGAGTCCCCTCAAGAAACGGCACAGCCCCAAAAAACCAAAAAAGACGCCCCGCGTGCCGTGATAAAGCAATGGCCTAAATGGACGCAGCTGCTCACACAACTCACTGGAAAAATCAATACAGCTGCGCATACCAATCTGAAAGTATCCGCAACCGCTGTTTTGGAAGGCAATACGCTGACCATTCTGACCGATGACGGCGTGACCTATATGCTTGCCACTGCGGGGAACACCAAAGAAGTGATTATACGCGAAGCGGCGGCCATCTTAGGTGCGTCTTGCACGGTGAAAATTCGGGAAGCATCCGAAGCAAATGAAATCATCGAAAATGATGCAGTCGATGCGGCGCTGCAAAAAGCGGAGTCCGTCGGCATTGAAATTACACAATTAGATTCATAGGAGGAAATTGGATATGGCAAAGGGTAAGTTTGGCGGCATGGGTGGCATGGGCGGCGGCATGAATATGCAGGCCATGATTAAGCAGGCGCAGAAGATGCAGCAGGATATGCTAAAGGCACAGGAAGAAATTGCAAATCGTGAAACCGTTGCGACCGCAGGCGGCGGCATGGTTAAGGTGACGATTCAAGGCACTGGTCAGCTGACATCCTTGGAAATCAAGCCGGAAGCGGTCGACCCAGATGATATTGAGATGCTGCAGGATATGATTTTGGCGGCAGTGAACGAAGGCTTGCGCTCTGCCGCGGAAGCATCTGAAAACGAAATGAAAAAAGCCACTGGCGGCGGCGCTATGCCAGGGCTGTTCTAAGCGCAGCGATGTATTTATTACCGTTAGCAGTCGAACGACTGATTGAAGAATTCTCAAAATTACCGGGAATCGGTCCAAAAACCGCCCAACGCTTGGCGTTTTACATCTTGGGAGCAACCAAAGAAGACGCAGAGCTGTTTGCAAGCGCAATCCGTGACGCCAAGGAAGCAGTATTCACCTGCACTATATGCCAAAATCTAACAGACCAGCCGGTTTGCTCGATTTGCTCGGATGATGCACGAAATCATCATCAGATTTGCGTGGTCACAGACCCCAAGGATGTGATTGCATTTGAGCGCACGCGGGAATATAACGGACTGTATCATGTGCTGCATGGTGTGATTTCGCCGCTGAACCATATTGGACCGGATGATATTCGGATTCGAGAGCTGATTCAGCGCGTCAGTGATGAGGAGCAGGATGTCACGGAAATTATCGTTGCCACCAACCCAGACACCGAAGGCGAGGCTACAGCGATGTACATTTCACGCTTGCTGCGCCCGTTTGGCATCAAAATCACGCGATTGGCATATGGTATTCCGGTAGGCGGACATTTGGAATACATTGATGAAGTGACCTTGATGCGTGCCCTAGAAGGACGGCGGGAAATTTAGCGGCAGACAGCCGTTCATCGAAAATCAATGATAATGATGTGGAAAAGCCATGGGAAGACGCAGTTTGCCGCTGCCGCTGCCATGGCTTTTTTGCAGTGGCACACGGGCGGATGACAGGGGGATTCTGTGGAATGTGTACAGCGGCAGGACAAGGAGGCGCGTCACTTTTTTAAAATGCACTCTTCTAAAATAGTGCAAGATTTGCTATACTAAAAATATAGTCTATTTAGTGTGAAAAATATGGGGCGGAGGTCGCTTTTTATGGGAGATATACACGCTTATCTGCGTGCATTACAGCCTTTTTCAGGAGAAATTGACATTCTTTTTGATGAAATTATGGCACGACATACAACATTCCGCATTGGAGGACCGGCAGAGGTGTTTCTTTCTCCGAAAAGCATTGATGCCTTTGGCAAGTGCATTGGAGAAGCCAACCGCCAGGGGCTGCCGTATGCAGTGATTGGCAACGGCTCTAATCTGTTGGTGCATGATGAAGGGGTGCAGGGGATTGTGATCTGTACAGGAGAACTGCGGGAGATGCAGGTTTCCGGTGTGCAAATGCAGGTGCAAGCGGGGGCTTTGCTGGCACAGGTTGCAAAATTGGCATTGACCTATGGCTTGACCGGATTTGAGTTTGCAGCTGGTATTCCAGGCTCGGTTGGCGGTGCGGTGTTTATGAACGCAGGTGCATATGACGGGCAAATGGCACAGGTGGTGACACAGGTGCAGTATCTGGACGAAAATGGGCAGGTGCATACCTTGTCGGGTGCGCAATGCGCGTTTGGGTATCGTGACAGCATTTTCCGCAGGCATCCGAATTGGAGCGTTGCTGCTGTAACACTCACCCTGCAAGCCGGGGAAGCCGAACAAATCGAAGCACATATGGCGGATTTGGCGGCACGCCGGCGAGAAAAGCAGCCGCTCAATTATCCATCTGCCGGCAGCACCTTCAAGCGTCCCGAAGGGCACTTTGCAGGCGCATTGATTGAACAAGCGGGGCTGATGGGGCATTCTATTGGCGGAGCGCAGGTTTCGGAAAAGCATGCGGGATTTTTAATCAATCGTGGTGGGGCGTCCTATAGCGAGGTGCAGGAATTGATTGCGCTGGTGCAGCAAACTGTGCAGTCACACAGCGGTGTGCGGCTGGAATGCGAAGTGCAAACCCTGTAAACGGGAGATGGGAAGAATAGGAATGGGATAAAGGCGGAAGCGAGGGGCAAAAAGTGTATTTCTTAATCATATCCGGTATGTCCGGTGCAGGGAAGAGCCGCGCGGTTGCGACATTGGAGGATTTTGGATTTTATTGTGTAGATAATCTGCCGATTGCGCTGATTCCAAAATTTGCTGAAATCTGTCTGGCGGCAACAGAACGCTATGAAAAAGTGGCATTGGTGACCGATGTGCGTGCAGGAAATGACTTTGCAAAGCTGTTTGAGTCGTTGGACAGCATCCAGAGCATGGGGTGTGAATATCGGATTTTATTTTTAGAAACCGCAAATAACACGCTCATCAATCGATTCAAAGAAACACGGCGCAAGCATCCCTTGATGGAAAAAGGCATCAGCATGGCGCAGGCAATTATGCTGGAGCGTGAAATGTTGGAAGGGGTGCGCGGCAAGGCAGATTATGTGATTGACACCACCAATTTATCTGCGACAGGACTGCGCGAAAAGCTGGTGAAGCTGTTTTCGGCATCCAATGAAAAAACGCTGTTTGAAGTCACAGTGCAATCCTTTGGGTTCAAATATGGTATGCCGACCGATGCGGATTTGGTGTTCGATGTGCGCTTTTTACCCAATCCGTATTACGAAATTTGCTTGCGCGAAAAAAATGGAACCGATGCGCAGGTGCGGGAGTATGTGTTTCGAGATGGCACGGCAGATGCATTGATGCAGCATTTGACGGGTCTGATTGATTTTTTGCTGCCACGCTATGCAGCAGAGGGGAAAACCTCCATTGTGATTGCCATCGGCTGCACAGGCGGCAAGCATCGCTCGGTTGCGATTACACAGGCGCTGGCGGCGCATATCTTGAAAAATGGCTATCACACCACAACGGTGCATCGAGATTATCAGAAAGGGTAGTAGGTCATGTCCTTTTCCGCACAAACAAAGAATGAACTGTGCAAACCGCCTCTTTCTTCGGTTTGCTGCAGCACAGCAGAAGCATATGGCGCACTTTTGGCAGGCGGCACCTTTTCTTATCAGGAAATTCGCTTGGCAACTGAGCATTTGGTGGTGGCAAAACGCCTGTGTCTGCTGCTGTTGCGTGCATTTCATGTGGAGGCATCCATTTCTAAGAACGGTCGCAAGCATCTGATACAGATTACAAAACAACGTGATTTGCAGCAAATTTTAGGCGCATTGGGGTACGATTTTAAATATTACATCACCTATCACCTCAATCGGAACATTGTAGAGAACAGCTGCTGTGCGGCGGCATTTTTGCGGGGAATGTTTCTGATGACGGGTGCTGTGGCAAGTCCCGAGAAAAAATGCCATTTGGAGCTGAAAATTACCCATCGCACCCTGTGCCGAGAAGTGATGAGCCTCATGCTGGATATGGAGCTGTTTCCGAAAATGACCGAACGCCGTGCATGCGGTCTGCTCTATTTCAAAGATACCACACGGGTGGAGGATTTTTTGACACTCATCGGTGCTTCCCATGCGGCGCTGGCGATTATGGAGGCAAAGGTGGAAAAAAATCTGCGCAACGCAGTCAATCGGCAGGTGAATTGCGAAACTGCCAATTTGATGAAAGCCACCGATGCTTCCGTGCGGCAGATTGCGGCAATCGAGCGGGTGCTTGCCAAAGGCGGCACAGAGGCATTTCCTGAGGCATTGCGGGAAACCGTGCGCCTGCGGCGGGAGCATCCCATGGCGAGCCTGTCGGAACTTGCCGCACTGTTTGAACCACCCATTAGCAAACCGGGGTTAAGCCACCGCCTGCGCCGCATTTTGGCATTTGCGGAGGAATATGCTCCCACCCCAGAAAAGGAGATTTTATGAGCAACTTCGCACATCTGCATGTGCATAGCGAATACAGTTTGTTGGACGGTGCTTGCCGCATCGAGCAGTTGGTGGAGCGTGTGGCGGCCTTGGGGCAGCAGCATATCGCACTGACCGACCACGGTGCTATGTATGGCGTGATTGATTTTTATCGTGCGGCAAAGGCAAAGGGTCTGCATCCTGTCATTGGCTGTGAGGTCTATTTGGCACCTGGGTCGCGGCATGACCGTGCTTATCGCAATGGGGAATGGCACACCCATTTGATTTTGCTGTGCCAGAATATGCAGGGGTATCGCAATCTCATTCACATGGTCAGTGAAGGCTTTACGAGCGGATTTTATATGAAACCACGTGTGGACATGGAACTGCTGCGGCAGCATCATGAGGGGTTGATTTGTCTTTCTGCGTGCTTGGCAGGACAAATTCCACGGATGCTGATGAATGGCGATTATGCAGGTGCAAAAGCACAGGCGGAGCAGTTTGAGGAGATTTTTGGACAGGGCAATTTCTATCTGGAAGTGCAAGACCATGGCATTGCCGAGCAGGCACGTGTCAATCGTCAGCTATTTCGATTATCGGAAGAAACGGGCATTCCGCTGGTTGCCACCAACGATGCGCATTATTTGACACGGGAAGATGCCAAGCTGCAGGATGTGCTGATGGCAATTCAGATGGGCAAAACTGTGGATGACCCGACGCGTATGAAATTTGAAACCGATGCGTTTTATATCAAAAGTCGGGAAGAAATGGCGCAGCTGTTTCCCGAGCATTTGGAAGCACTGGATAATACCGTGAAAATCGCCCAACGCTGTCAGGTAGAATTTGAGTTTGGGAAATATCACTTGCCGGAATTTGACGTGCCACAGGGATATACGGCGCAATCGTATTTGCAGAAGCTGTGTGATGAAGGCTTTGCCAAGCGATATACACAGGATGACGGCAGTATGCGGGAGCGTCTGCAATATGAAATCGACATGATTGCGAAAATGGGTTTTTTGGACTATTTTTTGATTGTGTCGGACTTTATTGCCTATGCAAAACAACAGGGTATCCCTGTAGGGCCTGGCAGAGGTTCAGCGGCGGGCTCCATCGTTTCCTACTGTTTGGGCATCACGGATTTGGACCCGATACAATATTCCTTGTATTTTGAACGGTTTCTCAATCCGGAACGTGTGTCGATGCCTGATATTGATATTGATTTTTGCTATGTGCGTCGTCCCGAAGTGATTCAATACGTGACAGAAAAATATGGAAAAGACCGTGTGGCGCAAATTGTTACCTTTGGTACGATGGCGGCACGTGGTGCGATTCGGGATGTGGGGCGTGCTTTGTCCATTCCGTATAACGACGTGGATGTGGTGGCAAAGCAGATTCCAATGGAGCTGCACATCACGATTGACAAGGCACTCAAGGCGAATCCAGAACTGAAACAGTCCTATGACGAAAACCCGACCGTCAAGCAGCTGATTGACACCGCGCGTGGATTGGAAGGCATGCCACGTCATGCTTCCACCCATGCGGCAGGGGTTGTGATTACCAAAGAGCCTGTGGATACCTATGTGCCCTTGTCACGCAATGATGAGCAAATTGTAACGCAGTTTACCATGGTAACCTTGGAGGAATTGGGGCTGCTCAAGATGGACTTCCTAGGGCTGCGCAACTTGACCGTTATCCAAGATGCAGAAGCCATGGTACAGCGGCATACACCATCTTTTTCGATGGAAACCGCGTCGCTAGAGGATGAAGCCACCTTTCAGATGCTGTGGCAGGGCAAAACCGCAGGGGTCTTTCAGCTGGAATCAGCAGGCATTACCAATGTCGTGACGGGTCTGCGTCCGCAGTCGATTGAAGACATCACCGCAGTAGTTGCGCTGTATCGTCCCGGACCGATGCAGTCCATTCCACGTTATATCGAGTGCCGACATGACCCATCCAAGGTGCAGTATCTGCATCCATTGCTCGAGCCGATTCTGTCGGTCACGTATGGATGTATGGTCTATCAAGAACAGGTGATGGAAGTGTTCCGTCGTATCGCAGGCTATTCTCTGGGTAAGGCAGACATGGTGCGCCGCGCGATGAGCAAGAAAAAGTTTAAGGAACTGGAGCGAGAGCGGGTCAATTTCATCTATGGCAATGAGGAATTGGGCATTTTGGGTGCGGTACAGCATGGTGTGGATGAAAAAATTGCGGCAGTCATATTCGACCAGATTCTGGATTTTGCCAACTATGCCTTTAACAAGGCGCATGCTGTGTGCTATGCGGTGGTGTCTTATCGCACAGCATATTTGAAGTGCCACTATCCGCGGGAATATATGGCGGCACTGTTGACTTCCGTACTGGATGTGTCCAATAAAGTATCTGAATATATCGCGGCGGCTCGGGATATGGGCATCAAAGTACTACCGCCTGATGTCAACGAATCGTATGATGGATTTTCGGTCAGCGGGGAGCACATTCGCTTCGGATTGGCGGCGGTCAAGAACGTTGGGCGTGGATTTATGCGTGCATTGGTCGAGGAACGGCAGCAAAACGGTGCGTTTACATCGTTTCAAGATTTCTGTGAGCGTATGTACGAGCGGGAACTCAATCGGCGTGCGCTGGACAGCTTAATTAAGGCAGGGGCGTTTGATTCCATGGGCAATCGGCGCAGTCAACTGCTGCAAATCTATCATCGTGTGCTGGATGCAGTGGCGCAAAATCGCAGACAGAATCTAGAGGGGCAGCTGGATTTATTCGGCATGGGCAACATACAAATCAAAGATGTGGAAATTGAAATGCCGGACATTGCAGAATCCACCAAGCAGGAGTTGCTGTCGATGGAGAAGGAAACCACAGGGCTGTATCTTTCCGGACATCCGATGGATGAATATCGGGGACTTGCTTTGCAGGCACAGGCGGCACCTATCCATGAGATTGTGGACAGCTTTAATGGAGAAGGCGCGTCAAATACCTATCACGATGGGATGCAGGTGCGGTTAGCTTGCGTGGTGACAGCTGTGCGGCTGAAATCCACCAAAAGCGGTGCGATGATGGCATATGTCACTGTAGAAGATGTGTCTGGCGGCATTGAACTCGTGGTGTTCCCCAAAACCCTGCAGCAGTCCGGTGCATACATCAAAGAGGACATGGCGGTTTTGATTAGCGGGCGCATTGACGCACGAGAAGATGAAGCACCGAAAATCATTGCCGCCGAAGTGGTGCCTTTGACAGAGGAATATATCCAGAAGCGGCAAGCCTATCAGCCTGCACTGAGTGAGAGGCAGGCGCAGGAAGCGGCAAAAATGAAGCTTTACCTGCAGGTGCCAAGCCGAGATTGTGCGCAAATGCAGGAAATCAAAGCATTGCTGCAGCAATATCATGGTATTATGCCGGTGGTGCTCTACACGCAGGATGAGAAAAAAAAGCTGAGTGCACCGCGGAATTTGTGGATACGGCGAGATTTATTGCTTTTAGAAAAATTACGGTTTATTCTTGGTGAAAATAATGTTATAATTAGGTAGGATAAAGATGCGTTCAGATTCTGCGCGCAGGAAAAATCGCTGAAACGGTGCAAAGCCGCAAAAGAGCAGACTGCTTTTCCAGTGGGTGCACCTAACCATTTACGGAGGGAAAAATCAATGGATAACAAACCGATTAAAAGAATCGGCGTACTCACCAGTGGCGGTGACGCGCCGGGAATGAATGCTGCAATTCGTGCAATCGTGCGCGCTGCAACCGCACAGGGCATTGCTGTTTTGGGCATTCGCCGCGGATACAGCGGACTGATTAACGGCGATGTGATTGAGCTGGACGCGCGCAGCGTGGACGGCATCATTACCAAGGGCGGCACCATGCTGTATACCGCGCGCTGCATGGAAATGCTGACACCGGAAGGCTTGGACAAGGCGGCAAACACCTGTAAATACATGGGTATTGATGGGTTGATTGCCATTGGCGGTGACGGCACATTCCGTGGCGCACAGGCATTGGCGCGCAAGGGTGTACCGGCGGTGGGTATCCCAGGCACGATTGATAACGACATTGTATGCTCGGATTATACCATTGGCTTTGATACGGCGTGCAATACAGCAGTAGAAGCGATTGACAAGCTGCGTGACACCATGCAGTCGCATGAACGCTGCTCCATCGTTGAAGTGATGGGACGTTATGCAGGGCATTTGGCGCTGAATGTTGGTGTTGCAGTGGGTGCAACCGCAATTCTTCTGCCGGAGCGTGAAATCGAATTTGAAGAGGCGGTCATTGAAAAAATGCGTGCAGGTCGCATCAAGGGCAGAAATCACCACATCATCATCGTGGCAGAAGGCTATGGTTCTGCACAGGATGTGGCAGAGCGCATTCATGAAGCAACCGGTATTGATACCCGTGTGACCATTTTGGGACATATCCAGCGTGGCGGTTCTCCGAGCACGCAAGACCGTGTCATGGCAACTCGCATGGGTTATGTGGCAGTGAAAACCTTGGTGGAAGGCAAGACCAATCGCGTTGTGGTATTTGATAACAATGCGGTTGTGGATTATGACATTGAGGAAGGTCTGGCGCGCAAGAAGGATTTGAATCAGGCGTTGTTTGAAGCGGCACAGATGGTTGCCATCTAAGAACCTGTATTCATAACGCCGAACAGCCGTATTTAAGAAATCCTTTCTACCATACAGCGTTAAAACTCCTTGGCATACACCAAGTCCACCAGTGGATTTTCTCGCACTGACGTGCTCACCTTATATTCCTGCGTCTTTTTGCCTTGGCTGGCAAAAAATCTTTCTTAAATTCACCCGTTCTCGTTTATGAATACAAGTTCTAAAAACCCTATATACATTGTGAGAACCCCCGTTGGAAATTCGTTTCTGATTCCAACGGGGGTTCCTTTTTGCAGAAAAATACCCACCCAACAGCATTTGTCGAGTGGATATTTTGTTATAGTTTCAATATTTGTTACTTTGCGTAATCAATTATACGCGTTTCACGCACCATGTTGATTTTAATTTGACCGGGATAGCTCAGCTCATCTTCAATATGCTTGGCAATTTCGCGAGAGAGAATGACCATTGCGTCGTCGGAAACCTGGTCCGGCTTGACAATGATGCGAATTTCGCGACCTGCCTGGATTGCGTAAGAGCTTGCAACACCTTCGGTGGTGTTGGCGATTTCTTCGAGTTTTTCCAAGCGTTTGATATAGTTTTCCAAGTTTTCACGGCGTGCGCCGGGACGTGCCGCAGAAATCGCATCTGCTGCCTGCACCAGACATGCTTCGATGGTTTTGGGTTCTACATCCCCGTGGTGTGCTGCAATCGCGTGCACCACCGCGGCTTGTTCCTTATATCGCTTTGCCAAATCAACGCCGATGCTGACATGGGAGCCTTCCACCTCGTGGTCAATCGCTTTGCCGATGTCATGCAGCAATCCGCCGCGGATGGCAAGGGTGGGGTCAATGCCGAGTTCAGACGCCAAAACCCCCGAAATTTGTGCCACTTCAATGGAGTGCTGCAGCACATTTTGTCCATAACTGGTGCGATAACGCAGGCGTCCGAGCAGTTTAATCAGCTCTGGGTGCAGGTTGTGAATGCCAACCTCAAAAATGGCACTTTCACCGGCAGCTTTCATAATCTGCTCGATTTCTTTACGAGATTTTTCGACCATTTCTTCGATGCGTGCCGGATGAATACGACCATCTGTAATCAATTTTTCCAGCGTCATGCGTGCGATTTCACGACGAACGGGGTCAAAAGAGGACAGGGTAATGGCCTCCGGTGTGTCATCAATAATCAAATCAACACCGGTCAAGGATTCCAGCGTGCGGATATTGCGTCCTTCACGCCCAATGATGCGCCCCTTCATTTCATCGCTTGGCAGCGGCACAACCGAAACCGTGGCTTCTGTGACATAGTCTGCCGCACAACGCTGAATCGCAGTGGAAATCATTTCGCGGGCGAACATATCTGCATCTTCTTTGGTGCGCTGCTGGATTTCGCGCAGCTTAACCGCTGCGTCATGCTGTGCTTCACGTTCAATGGTGCTGACCAAATAGTCTTTCGCCTCATCGCGTGAAAATCCGGAGATGCGCTCCAGTTCTGTGATTTGCTTGGTGCGAATTTCTTCGCATTCCGCTTGCATCTTATGCAATTTGTCGGTACGTCTGTCCAAATCCAGACTTTTTTGCTCTACAGAATCGGTTTTTTTGTCCAATGTTTCTTCTTTTTGCATCAGACGTCGTTCTAATTTTTGGGTTTCATTCCGACGCTCCTTGATTTCACGCTCCGCCTCGGTGCGGTTTTTGTGAATTTCGTCTTTTGCCTCTAGAATGGCCTCTCGTTTCTTGGTTTCGCCAGCTTTAATGGCTTCGTTTAAAATACGTGTTGCTTCTTGTTCTGCGGTGCCGATTTCTTTTTCTGCAATATTTTTTCTATAAAGAAAGCCGATGACCGAACCCGCGGCCACACCGACGACAGCAGCAATGATGGTAAAAATAATTCCTTGCATTTGGTTAAAACATACCTCCCTTTCTTTTTGTGCGTTTTTAATGGTTTTGAAATAAATCTTTTGGCTGTTTTCATGCAAAGAATACATGACTATCACAAAAGGTATTATATATCAATAATATAGCTTTTTGTCACGCCTGTCAAGAAAAAACCATGTAGAGATGGGATACCTATATATAAATAAAAAAATATTATTTTCGCCCTTGTTCAAGGTTGGTCAGTTATAGTATAATAAAATAGAGTTTCTATTCAGAATCTACGAATTCTATCTTGTAAAAGAAGGTTTTGAGATGCATCAAACAATGTGCCGCAATCAGTGCGGTGATGTGATTTATTATACATGCAGTCGGATGCAGGCGGTGCGCCATGCGTTCACGACAAAGCGCGGCGGGGTATCCACAGGAGATTGTGAAAGCTTGAATCTTGGGTTCAACCGTGGGGATACGCGGGAAAATGTGCTGCAAAATTACAGACGGCTGACGGATGCGCTGTGTATGCCGCTTGACCGCCTGACCATGACCTGCCAGGTGCACGGAGATGCTGTTTCCGTAGTGACACAGGAGCAGATTGGCATGGGGCAGCAGCAGCCCATGGCATGGCAGTCGGATGCCATTATCACAAACTTGCCGAATGTGCCCTTAATCGGTTATTATGCGGACTGCGTGGTGGCATTGCTGTTTGACCCTGTGAGCCAGACGATAGGGGTGTGTCATGCGGGTTGGCGTGGCACTGCCGCAGGGATTTTAGAGAAAACGGTGAATAAAATGGTGCAAGCGTTGGGCACCAAACGGGATAGCCTGATTGCGGTGCTGAGTCCTTCCATCGGTGCGTGCTGTTTTGAAACCGATGCGGATGTGCCAACGGCAATGGAAGCGCAGATGGGGGATTGGGTGCAGCCTATGATTTCTGCGCGCGGCAATAAGTTTTTCATTGATTTGCAGCGTATCAATTTACAGCAATTACAGCACGCAGGCGTTTCAGCAGAAAATATGGTGGATAGCGGCATCTGCACGCGCTGTCAGCATGAAACATTTTGGTCACATCGTGCCACCCATGGGCATCGCGGTGTGCAAGGGGCAGTGATTTGCTTGTGATGTACTTCCTTAAGAGAGAGCATCTTGGGGTTTTATGCGGTGTCCTTTTGTGAAAATCACCGTAAATATGAGAAATGAGGAGCAGTATCCTCTTGTTTTATGCAAAGCTACGCGCAATATCTGCGCTTTTATGTTTGTGCCTGTTGCTTTCCGGCTGCACGCTTACTGAGCGACTGGAAAGCGCACAGGACAATTCTTCTTCTGCCCAGACGGAATCGGGCGAAAGCCAAAACACCTATTTCGGCATGGCATACAACACCGGTGAGCACGTCAATCCGATTACCAGCACTTCCCGCATCAATCGACTGTTGATTGATGCACTATATGAAGGGCTTTTTGTGTTGAATGATACCTTTGCGCCGGAAAATGTGCTTTGTGACAGCTATAGCAATGATGGAACAACCTTCACCTTTCACCTGAAAAGTGGCGTGACATTTTGGTCGGGGCAGCCACTGCGTGCATCGGATGTGGTATATACCTACACATTGGCGCAAAAAACGACAACCTCGCCGTATTATGCGCGTATGCAGCAAGTGTCCTCTATGCAGGCCGTCGATGCAAATACGGTACGGATTACACTAAAAGAACCGAATACGCAGTTTGCAAAGCTGCTCGACATTCCTGTTTTTCGTCAGGGCACGGAAAATGATGCGTTTTCCGACGGCACAGGACCGTATCAGCCGCAGTCAGATGCTTCGGTGCATTGGCTGACTGCGTATCAAAATTGGCACCAAGGGGTGGTGACAACCTATCCCAAAATCAATTTGGTGACCACAACGCGCTCAGATGCGATTGTGTACAGCTTTGAAACGGGCGATGTGTCCTTGACACGAGCAGACCGCATCAGCGCGACTCCGGCAACCATACGAGGTGCGGTTGAGATTTATCAAATGCCAACCACAAAGCTGCAGTATTTGGGCTTTCAGTTCAGCCGTGCACCATATCAAGCGGCGGCAGTGCGGCAAGCCATCAGCATGGTGGTGGACCGCGCCAGCATTTGCACAACACAGCTGCAAAGCTTTGCTGACCCCGCGGTTTTGCCAGTCAATCCACAGCCTGCGGAAACGGAAGCATTGTCTTATACCCTGTCAGGAGATGCCGAAGCGGCACTGGCACTGCTGGAGAAAGCAGGTGTTTTGGACAGCGATGGCAATGGCGTGCTGGACTATACGGATGCCGCCGGAAAGCGTGTGCCATTCGCACCCGTGATTTTGGTAAATAATGAAAACACGTTCAAGGTGGCGGCGGCACAGCAGGTTGCCACCTATTTGGAAACCATCGGTGTACCCGCAACTGTGCAGGCGGTCAGCTTCGCAGACTATCAGCAAGCGATTGCTGCAGGGCAATATGATTTGTACTATGCGGAAACGCAGATGACGGCGGATTTTGATTTGCGACCGCTGATTGGGACGGGTGGCGCGCTGAATTACGGCGCATATTCCAATGGATTGACCGATGCGGCACTGCAGCAGCTGCGCACCGCATCCGGCAGCACGCTGGAGGGCTTGCAGCAGACCTTGTATGAACAGCTGCTCAGCACCATGCCGATTATCCCCATTGCATTTTTGCGCGGACAAATTGCATTGCGCAGCGGGTTGATTCCCAATTACACCTGTGCGCCGGATACGGCATTTTATCAGATGCAGAATTGGAGGCAGCCATAATGGAAAAGGTTGTGTTGGGATTGTCCGGCGGCGTGGATTCTGCGGTTGCGGCGGCAGAGCTGCGTGCACGCGGATTTGAAGTGCACGGTTTGTTTTTAGATGTTGGATTGGGCAGTGCACCCAAAGCGCAGGAGGTTGCGGATGCATTGGGGATTCCTTTATATATTGCGCCGCGTGCGCAGGCCTTGGAAGAACACGTGTGCTCTTATTTTGCGCAGGAATATCAAAATGGACGCACACCAAACCCTTGTGTGGTGTGTAATCCCTTGGTGAAATTTCGCACGATGGTAGACTATGCAGATGAAATTGGTGCGCCATATTTGGCAACGGGGCACTATGCCTGCACCGGAAAAGATGCCCAAGGGCGTGCACTGCTGCTGCGTGCGTATTCCGAAAAAGACCAGAGCTATATGCTGCATCGTTTGCGCCGCGAAACCATCGCGCGCTGCATTTTTCCATTGGGCGAGATGCCGGATAAGGCACAGGTGCGAGAAAAGGCACGTGCATATGCGTTGCCGTCAGCAGAATCGCCGGATAGCATGGATATTTGCTTCATTCAAGACGGGGATTTCGCCGGATGGCTGGAACAGCGTGGGATACAGACACCGCCGGGTGATTTTGTGGATGAGCAGGGAAACGTATTGGGACGGCACGCAGGCATTCATCATTATACGGTGGGACAGCGCAGAGGTCTGGGCATTGCGGCAAAGGGGCGTTTGTTCGTACAGCGGTTGGATGTGCCAAACAATCGTGTGGTGTTGGCGCTGCATGATGTGTTCCAGGATAGCATCCGCGTGGAAAATATCAACTACTGCGCGCCGGAATATGCGCAGCATGGTCCGTTCCGCTGTGAAGTGCGGGTGCGATATTCCAAAAAGGCAGCTTGGGCAACCGTTTATCCGGAGGGAAATCATGCACGGGTGGTGTTTGAAACAGCGGTGCGTGCACCGGCAGCGGGGCAGGCGGCAGTGTTTTATGATGACCGCATTGTGATTGGCGGTGGATTCATCGCCTCTGCTGAGGCTTAGAACCTATATACACAAACGAGAGCCGGAGGACTTGGGATTTTTTCCAAGTCCTCCGGCTCTCGTTTGTGTATACAGGTTATCAAAACACCCCTTTGGGCATGATAATGAATGGACGCAGCAGAGCACCTTTATTCGACAACGTCTTCCAGAGGCATTTCGTTTGTGGCGGGCAGCCGCGTCTGGTCGCTTTCCAGTGCTTGGCTTGCATCTTCTGCAAGATGCTCCTGACGCAGGGTGAATTGTCCGATGAGCTCCTGCAGAATTTGTGCCTGTCCGGAAAGCTCCTCGCTTGCGGCGGCGCTTTCCTGTGCGGTGGCACTGTTTGTCTGCACGACAGATGCAATTTGCTCGACGCCAATGTCAACTTGGAAAATCGATTGGGCTTGCTGCTCGGAAGCGATGGTAATCTCATCTATCAGCTTTACAGCCTTTGCAGTCGCTTTTTGGCTTTCATCCAACGATTTTGCAGTGGAATTTGCAATTTGCGAACCCTTCTGCACAGAAGAAATCGTTTCCTCAATCAGTTGTGTGGTGCTCTTGGCTGCTTGGGCAGACTTGCTGGCAAGGTTTCTGACCTCATCTGCAACCACGGCAAAGCCCTTGCCTGCGGCCCCCGCGCGTGCCGCTTCGACTGCGGCATTCAGTGCCAAAATATTGGTCTGAAATGCAATATCCTCAATAACCTTGATAATTTTGGATATTTCTGCGGATTTAGCGGTAATCTCATCCATAGCATTCACCATATTTTTCATCTGCACAGTGCTGTTTTGCAGCTCATGTCCTGCTAGTTCTGCACTATGGTTCGCCATTTTGGCGTTGTCTGCCGTTTGCTTGACTTGATTGGAGATTTCCATGATGGAAGCGGACAGCTCCTCAATCGCGCTGGCTTGCTCTGTGGCACCCTGTGACAGCGCCTGTGCACCGTTGGAAACCTGTTCTGCACCATCAGCCACCTGATTGGATACAAAATTGATTTTCGCCAAAATACTGCTGAGTGTGAGGTTGATTTGGCGCATCGCCATCAAGATTTCATAATAAGCCCCGACATACTGCGTTTCAACAGCTGTTGCCAAGTTGAAATTGCCTTGTGCCATTTCGCCGAGCATATACTGGATGTCCTGTATGATGATTTTAAGGGTATCACTCATGTCAGAAAATGCCTGCGCAATTTGTCCAACTTCATCCTTGGTATGGATTTGAATATCTGTATGCAAGTTGCCGTTTCGGATTTCTGACGCAGCGTTCATGAGGGACTGCAAAGGCTTTACAATCAACCGTATGATATATCTTGCCAGAAAAATGGCGCAGAGTGCAGCGGCGACCAGAACCAATAGAATAATCAGTATCGACACCCGAAACACAGAGTCCCCCAGGCGGCTTGCTGTATTTGCACCATCGTCATTATACTGCACCACCAGTTGGCTGGCAGTTGTCAGCTCTTGAAAGAGCTCCGCTGCATCTCCCATCATCATATCCAAGGCTTGCTGATGTGTCTGCTGCTTGTGAAATCCCAGCACTTTGTCGCTCAGCGCAAGATATTGGTTCCATAAATCCTCTACATTTTTCATCAGTGTGCTGTCGTTTTCATCCACCGCTGCATTTTCAAAGACCAGAAAGGAGCTGCTGATTTGACGGCGGGATAAATTGATTTCATTCATCAGCTGTGCAGCTTGGTTGGTATCGTCAACGAGAATATATTCCAGCTCCAAGATGCGGTAAGCAGAAATCATATTATTGACTTCGCCTGCCAAGACAATACAAGGTGTCCATTTTGCACCCGCTTCTTTACTATTCTCATTGATTCTGCTCATCAAAACCAAAGATGAGCCTGCTATGAGCGCCATACACAATAGCAAACTCATGACCAATACAAATAATTTGCTTGCAATTTTCAGGTGTTTCATCGCTTCCTCCGAGGCTTTACGCTCCCCATGCACGATTGCATATAGATGAAAAATCCACTGTTTTAGAACCTATATGCACAACGGCAATGACACAAACAGAGCCTCTTTTCAGAGACCCCATTTGTGCAACTGCCCATACCCACATATCGTATATAGACTTTCTAAATAGTACAAACGCGCATATATTCATTCGATTATGTAGCTGTATGACGCTGCCATGCAGCTTATTTTTTCTTGGATTGCATAATGATATCAAACCAAACAGCAGCAACCAAAATCAGACCCTTGACCATAAACTGCCAATAAGCATCCATGTTCATCATGGACATACCATTGTCAATGGACATCATAATGACTGCACCGAGAATCGCACCGGATACCTTGCCGATACCGCCTGTCATAGACGTACCGCCGATGACGGAAGCCGCAATCGCATCCAATTCATAGCTGCCGGAAGCTGCCTGTGCGGTGCCTGCATTGAGACGTGCGGAATAAATAATCGCCGCTACACCACACAAAAAGCCGTTCAAACAGTATACAAGGGTTAGATTTCGCTTGACGTTGATGCCGGAATAGCGCGCGGCAGCTTCGTTGCCGCCGATAGCATATACACTGCGTCCAAATGTGGTTCTCTGTGAAATAAAGGTGAAGATGACAACCACGATAATCATCAGCAATACGGGAATAGGGATGCCTTTATATGCATTCAGCACGCCGACCACAGCAAGCACCAGAATGGATTCCACACCCCAGCGCAGCATCATACTGCCCATGCTTTCGGTCAAGCTATCATATCGCTTTTTGGAACGGCGCTTGGACAATTCCCCATACAGCAGTGCAGCTGCCGCAAAAATTGCCAATCCCCAACCAACCATAATCGGAACATATGCCGTGCCCCAATATTTGTAGGATTCTTCAAACGGTGCAATGGTTTGACCGCCAGTGACAGCAAGCATGCCGCCGCGGAAAATCAACTGTCCGCCCAGTGTAACGATGAACGGCGCAATGCCGGTATATGCCGTTACAGCACCCGTTGCAAAGCCAATGACAGCGCCTAGCGCCAGTGCAATGAGAATGGTCAGCGGTGTAGACAGGTGGTAATATACCTGACAAGTTGCCGCGATACAGCCGATGAAGCCCATGACCATGCCAGCCGACAAATCGATACCTGTGGTCACGATGACCAGTGTCATACCAACACCCATGATGCCGGTGAATGCGGTTTGGCGCATCAGGTTGGAAATATTTCTTACGGTGATAAATCCACCGCCTGTACCAATACTAAAACCAATCCACAGGAGAACCAGTACGATATACATCGTAACCGTACGCATATCGACCTTTTTGCCGATTGCCATTTTTTGCGTTTGACTTGCCATACTTAAACCCTCCCTACGGAAGCACGCATCAAAATCTCTTGCGTTGCCTCTGAAACATCAAACTCACCTGTAATTTCACCGTTTGCCATGGTTAAAATGCGGTCACTCATGCCAAGAATCTCTTCCATTTCAGAAGAAATCATAATGATAATGACACCACGTTCTACAAGCTCATTCATAATCTTATAAATTTCGTATTTTGCACCAACATCAATACCGCGTGTCGGTTCATCCAAAATAATCACTCTGGGGTCACTCATCAATGCCTTTGCCAAAACCACCTTCTGCTGGTTGCCGCCGGACAGTGTGCTGACTGCAACCTCAATACTGGGGGTTTTTGTGCGAATTTCCTGCACATATTTGGTGGTATAGGCAACCTCGGCATCTTCATTGAGCAGCCCGAATTTGGATACCTTATCCAGAGAAGCAAGGGTGGTATTTTCTTTGATGCTCATCATCAAATTCAAACCCAGCTTTTTGCGGTCTTCGCTGACGATAAAATAACCGTGCTGCAAGGCATCGATTGGGCTTTGGATGTCCACCTTCTGCCCGTCAATAAAAACCGTGCCGGTGCCTTTGGTACGAAATGCGCCATATACCGCTGTGAAGAGTTCTGTTCTGCCAGCACCCATCAGACCGCTGACGCCTAAAATTTCACCCTTATATGCCTTTAAGCTCACATCGTTTATCAAATTGCGATTTGGAATGTCAGGATGCGGCACGGTAAAATTTTGAATCTCAAATCCGACTTCGCCACGCGTATGCGGCACACGTGGGAATAAATTGGTCATATCACGCCCTACCATCAGGGAAATCATGTCATCCTTTGACATTTGCGACTTGGGACGTGTTTCAATGGTTGTGCCATCGCGCAAAATGGTAATATCATCACATAAGCGCATGATTTCATCCAATCGATGCGAAATGTAAATGCAGGTGACGCCTTTTTGCCGAAGCTGGTCCACAAAATCCAGCAAAATATCGACTTCTGCCTCGGTTAATGCTGCTGTGGGTTCATCCAGCAGCAACAGCTTCACATCCATTGCCATGGCTTTGGCGATTTCGACCATCTGCTGCTGACCGATACCTAGATTTTTTACAATTTCATCCGGATGAACCTTCAGACCCAAATCATCCATGAGCTTTTTGGTTTGTTCAAACATTTTATCAAAATCGACAACGCCAAATCGATTTGGCTTGTTATTTAAAAAAATATTTTCGCTGACACTCAGCTCCGGCACAAGATTCAGCTCTTGATGGATGCAGGCAATGCCTGCTTTTTCAACGTCTTTGATGCTGTTAAACTTGCACTCGCAGCCTTCAAAGAGGACTTTTCCCTCATAAGTGCCGCTGGGATATACGCCACTGATAATCTTAATCAGTGTGGATTTGCCTGCGCCATTTTCTCCAACCAATGCGTGCACATGTCCACGCTGAATTTCAAACGATACATTGTCTAATGCTTTGACACCTGGAAAAATTTTTGTGATATTCTGCAGCTGCAAAATACATTCTTGCATAGTAGAGCACCCCCCAATTCGGAAACAGTGTAAATTGGTTTCATATGATTGCTAAAATCTGTTCAGAAAGACTTGATTCCGCTCGAATTTATTCTTTTCCATAACCTTTCTTGCAGAAAACAAGGGTGTACGGTTGCCCGTTGCAGCCGTGCACCCTCATTTGTTCTGTCAAGCTGTGTTATGTTGCGTAAAAATTGTGCGGTGGAATTAGCCCTGCGGCCACTGGTCCTGCGGAATGTTTGCGTATACTTCTTCTACAGTGTGGAATGCATCCTGCTTCACAATAATATCGTAGATATTATCTTTGGTGATGGGTGTAACGTCAACAGTAAAGGTGTCTACATCCTTTGTGTTGTTGTTCAGTGTCTGCCAAGTGCCTAATGAAGAATCCACGCTGTTGATGTCGCCACCGGTTGCAACGGCAACTGCTAGTTCACATGCGGCCTTGTTCAGCTTTGAGAGTGGCTTGTAAACGGTGCCGGTCTGTGTGCCTTCTACAATGCGCTGGCACGCTGCCAAATCGGCATCCTGTCCACAAATCGGAATCTGTCCTGCCAAGCCTTGCGCTGCCAGTGCCTGTACCGCGCCGCCTGCTGTGCCGTCGTTAGAAGCGATGACGCCTTGTACATTGTTCTGTGCAGCGGTCAAGCCGTTTTCGGTCAGCTTCAATGCTTCGTTCGGGTCCCAGCCCTTGACCCACTGGTCCATCACGACGGTAATGTCACCGCTGTCAATCAACGGCTGCAGCACGCTGTCTTGACCTTCTGCAACCAGATGTGCATTGTTATCTTCCGGTGCACCCTTCAAGCGAATATAGTTGCCCTTTGGTGCCTGTTCTGTAACAAACTGTGCTTCAACCACACCAACCTTATAGGAGTCGAAGGTGACATAGTAGTCCAAATCGGCATTCATAATGAAGCGGTCATATGCAATGACAGGAACCTCTGCGTCGTGCGCAGATTCTACAATCGGACCTGCTGCATCTGCATCCAAAGACTGCACAATGAGTACATCTACGCCTTGGTTGATGAGGTTTTCGCACTGGGAAACCTGCTTGTTTGCATCGTTCTGCGCAATTTGAATATTGAGCTCGAAGCCCTGTTCATCTGCATACGCCTGGAACATTTCCAGTTCACGGTTCCAGCGTTCCTCTGTAGTGTTGCCGATGGACAAGCCGATGGTGATGTCTTTGACATCCTTGGCAGCGCTTGTGGTTTCGGTTGTAGTGCTGTCGCTGGTGGTGCTATCGCTTTCACTCGTCGCTGCATCAGATGCACAGCCGGATAGCAGACTCACCCCTAAGGCAGCAACCGTCAGCATGGAAATCATTTTCTTCATGTTTTTCACTTGTTTTCCTCCTCATTTAAGTACATTGGTTTTATATAGACCGAATGGGCTATACACATAGTAAGATATTTTGAACCTTTTCCGCATCTTTCTGTAAAAGGAATAGAAAAGGTAATCTAAGAACCAGCGCAGGAAAATGCAGGGTAATACAGGGGAAACACTTGGGATGGAGATTATAGAATTTCAGACAATTTTACTGTGCGTCCTTCTTTCAGGCTCTTATCTGCTGCCATTGCGATTGCAACCGGCATCAAGCCATCGCGGCTGTTGACAGGCACAGCGGTATCTTGCAGCACGGCATCGCAGAACGCGCGCGCTTCGGCAATAAATGCATTGTTGTAGCGTTCCAAGAAGAACCAAGTCGGCTTTGCGACCTCTACACCCTCCATGGTCGAAATCGATGCGGTGTTATCCAAATCGTTGTCCACACGCACACAACCCTTGGCACAATGCACCTCGGTACGCTGGTCATATCCATACTTGGAAGAACGGCTGTTATCAATGACACCCAGTGCACCATTTTCAAACTTCAGCATCACAACAGCGGTATCTACATCGCCATATTCTGCATACTGCGGATTATCACAAGCGGCACCAAATGCGCAAACCTCAGTCACCTCGCTGCAAGACAGATAGCGCACCATGTCAAAATCATGAATGGTCATATCCATAAAGATGCCGCCGCAGGTTGCAATGTATTCCATCGGCTGATGGTCTGGGTCGCGGGAGCATACCTTGACGAGCTGCGGTGCGCCCAATTTGCCAGAAGCAACCGTATCGTGCACGCGCTTATGGTTGTGGTCAAATCGGCGAACAAATCCAACCTGTAGCTTTACATTAGCATCTTCGGCCGCCTGAATTGCTTCGCGAATTTTATCAAGGTCGGTGTGAATCGGCTTTTCGCAGAAAATATGCTTGCCTGCCTTTGCAGATTTTGCAATCAATTCTGCGTGTGCCGGAGTGGATGTGCAGATGAATACTGCATCAATCGAAGCATCTGAAATCACCTTGTCCACATCGCTTGTGCACGTTGCAATGCCCAAATCCGCTGCCCATTCCTTGATGCTGTCGTTCAGCATCGGGTCTGCAACTGCTACAAGCTCTGCCTGCGGCACAGAATACATGAGATTTTCACCATGCAATCTGCCAATACGACCTGCACCCAACAGTGCAATTTTTAGCTTTTTCATTCTCTGATTTCCTCCTAAAAGATGGTTCTTTATATTAAGAACGGCTTACATTTTGCCGCACCCATCGCAATCACGTCTTCTGCGTCCATCTGCCAGTATTCCGGACGGAACAACTCCAAGCAAGCAGGGCCATCGTAGCCAACATCCATAACCGCCTTGCTGATGTCCGAAATGGGGATGCAGCCTTCTCCTGGCATGATGCGGTGACAATGGTCCAACAACCCAAACGGTAAATCTTCGCAGTCATTCACATGATATACAAAGAGCTTTTCCTTCGGGATTTTCCGAATCATTTCCAAATCCGCACACTTGTCATGCATATAGAAATTGATGCAGTCCACGGTTAATCCGACACTGTCACGGTCAACTGCTTGCACAATCTCCCAAGCCTGTCGCAGACTGCGGCAGCACCAACGCGGGTCGCCAATCGGCTCAAATGACAGCTTCACACCATATGGCTCCGCAATGTCTGCTAGTCGATTCAAAACTGCAACAGAATCCTCAAACACTTCTTTTTCGGATTTTTTGCACATATCCGGTCCCATTGTCGGCACCACAATGATATAAGGATTGCCGATATTCTGCGCCACTGTGCAGCCGAAAACAAAAAGCTCTTCGAGTGTATTCCACTGTTCCGGCGTGTTAAAATTAATGTCTTCAATGGAGTTGAGCGCAAATGGTTTCAAATGGCTTTTTGCAAAAAAGTCTTTTAAATCCACCATGGTATGCGTGCTGAAATACTCTTTCAGCATATCTAACCGAAGTTCGATGAAATCATACCCGTGCTTCTCACATAACATCAAATCTTGTACAACCGAGGAGTTTTCCTTACAGGTTGCTTCATTATATCCAAGTTTTAACATATTATATCTCCTTGCTTTTTTGGTGCTATTAACGGAATAAACCGTGGTTTAATGCTTGTTTTTTGTTTGTAATTTAATGTTGCATGAAGTATACCACACTACAAATCCCGAAGCTATACTATTGTTGCGCGGATTTTTGCGGTTTTCCCACTGTATTTTCCCCTTTTTTGGGTACACTTTATGATTCTTGCGAAATAACGAAATATCCCTGTTTTAACAATGGTATTATAGCAATTATGCACAATAAAGCTGTGCTATTTTTTGCGTTTGCGAAAGTGCGATTCTTTTGGCGCAAAACTTTCGTGTTCTTGCGGTCATTGTCCATAAACAATGCAGTATTACTCTCTCGGGCGTATAAAACCTTTTGTAATCTTGCGCTTGGCGTGGATTTCCTCCGTCATATTGTCAATATTGACAAGATTCTGATAGCATGATATACCTTAAATAGTTCATACAAAAAACCGCTATAAACACGATTGCGATACGATATAGGCCGTGTTTTCACCTTTTATAAATAGTGAGTATTAAGATAGGAGAAGTGCCGTTATGATTCAATGCTTTGTGAACGCTTCCTATGAAACCAGTTTTGAGCACGGAAAACAACCGCGATTGATTTCCGCCAGCAAAATCGATTCTGTCTATACCATACACCCGCGCGTACTGCACAAGCACAAGGATTATCTGGAGGTTCTCTATGTGCGAACGGGCACAGGCGTCTATATCATTGATGAAACGCATTATGCAATCAAAGCCGGTGATATTATCATTTGCAACGTGGGTATGCTGCACGATGAAGACCCTACCAAGACCGATAATCTGAATACCCTATGCATTGCAGTCGGGAATGTGTTTGTGAAAAACCTTCCGCCCAATCATCTGATTGCAGAGCAGTATTCCCCTGTGTTTCCTGCGGGGGAATGCGCAGACATCATCGAATCACTTATGGCAAACATCCATAGTATGCTTGCCAGCAGCCCGATGAATTCGGTTGAAACCTGTAATTATTTAACATCCGCGCTGTTGTCGAAAATCCTGCTGATTATCAAAAAATACTGCTCTACTGCGGGCACAATGAACTATTCAAAGCCGGACATCATCACGGCGCAGGTAAAACGGTATATCAATACCCATTTCGATGAAAAATTCACCTTGCAGGACATTGGTGATGCCATTCGCATCAGTCCATATCACCTTTCCCATATTTTCAAAAATCAAACCGGCTATTCGCCAATGCAATACACATTGCGCCGCCGTTTGGGCGAAGCACAAAGTCTGCTGATTTCCACCAACCTTTCGGTTACGGAAATTTCCGTTGCGGTTGGGTTTGGAAATCCATGTCATTTCAACAATATGTTTTCCAAATATGTTGGGATGCCGCCCAGTCGATACCGTGCAATTTATGTGAATCGAGAATTACCAAATAAACCTATTAATGATATTGTCACGTGAGGGTATTTTCATGTCTGTTACATTGGCTATCTTTCTGTTTGTCGTACAATTTTCAGCCTTCATTATCAAAGGACTTGTTGGATTTGGAAATCCTCTGTTATCCAATCCTTTGATGGCGATGCGGTTGAATAACAACGTCATCACACCTGGAAATCTGTTGCTGGATTTGCCTGTAAACACCTATATTGTGCTGAAAAACCGGAAATCATTTGATGTTCGAGTGGCGTTACCGGTTGCTGTCTGCATCATTTTGGGTGTGATTCCGGGAACCTTGTTTTTAAAGCTAGGCTCTCCTTGGATGATTAAGGTTCTTCTGGGCATTTTTATCATCGGACTGGGGATTGAAATGCTGACACGGGATACCTCTAAAAAAGCCAACCCCTCCAAGCTTGCGCGAACCATCATTTCATTCCTTTCTGGCATTATGGCAGGTCTGTTTGGCATCAATCTGCTGTTTCTAGCCTATTTTGAACGTATTTCGGGGGATAGAAATGCATTTCGCAGCAATGTTTGCTTTGTGTTTCTGCTGGAAAACATCTTTCGGGCATTTTTTTATCTGATAAATGGTATGTTTAGCGTGATTTCGCTGCAAATCACAGCGATTTCGATTCCTGCAGCCGTTTTGGGTGTATGGGTTGGCAGTCGCATTGACCGCAGAATGCATGAGGATACCATCAAAAAAATGATTATTGCAATTTTCATTTTGGGTGGTGTCAGCATCCTAGTGAAGGCGCTGATTTTTAGGGCATAAGGTTTTGAAAGCATCTGCGCATCAAATTTTCGTCTTTTCTGCGACTTTTCGTTGACAGATAAAGCGGAATATGCTATTCTATAAAAAGCCGCATTGCGTGGGTTGCAAAGTTTTCCTGCCAAAGGAAACGCCTACAAGAGCGTGACTCTATCAAAGAAAGAGAGGTGCTACCGTATGTATGCAATTTTAGAGACCGGTGGCAAGCAGTACAAAGTATCTGAAGGCGATGTAATCTATATCGAGAAGTTGGGTGCTGAAGACGGCTCCAGCGTAACATTTGATAAGGTTCTTGCAGTTGGAACCGGCGAAGGCTTGAAGGTTGGCGCACCGTACGTAGAAGGCGCAAGCGTTTCTGCAACGGTTGACAAGACCGGCAAGAAGAAGAAGATTCACATCTTCAAGATGAAGCCGAAGAAGGGCTATAGAAAACGTCAGGGTCATAGACAGCCTTATACAAAGGTTACTATCAATGCCATTCAGGCATAAGCCATGACCAAGGTGATTTTCAAAAAGCTGCGCGGCAATTTTAAAAACGTCACCGTATTCGGTCATGCCGATTATGCGGACGAAGGCGAAGATATTGTCTGTTCAGCAATTACAAGCGCAATCCAACTGCTCCATGTTTTTCTGGATGATGTGCTTTTGGTTGATGTTGATACCGACGTTGACCAGAAAAAGGCCTACATCAGCATCACACTGCCGTCAGAAATGACGCAGGATGAGATGCGCGAAGCACAGCACGCATTGCGTGCGCTGCGGATGCATTACGGAGAAATGGAAAAGCAATATGCGCAGTTTATCAATGTAACGGAGGTGCAATACGATGCTTAAGATTAGCTTACAGTTTTTCGCTCATAAAAAGGGCGTTGGTTCTACAAAGAACGGTCGTGATTCTGAATCCAAGCGTCTTGGCGTAAAGCGTGCAGACGGTCAGGTTGTTCCGGCAGGTAACATTTTGGTTCGTCAGCGTGGAACCAAGATTCATCCGGGTACCAATGTTGGTATCGGATCTGACGATACCTTGTTTGCAAAGGTAACCGGTGTGGTTCGTTTTGAACGCGTCGGCAAGGACCGCAAAAAGGTTTCGGTTTACGAAGTTCAATAAGAAACGACAAGTCTCAGGCTTCTAAAAAGGTCTGGGACTTTCTTTTCACTCGCAGAAAAAGGAGGAATTCCTATGTTTATTGATGTGGCACATATTCGCATTACTTCTGGCAAGGGCGGCGATGGCAAGGTGCATTTTCATCGTGAAAAATATGTAGCATCCGGTGGTCCGGATGGTGGTGACGGCGGCAAAGGCGGCAATATTGTGTTTCAAGTGGATGACAATTTGTCAACGCTGCTGGATTTTCGCTATAAAAAGAAGTATGCGGCGGCACCGGGTGAGCCTGGCGGCGGCAAGCGCTGCAGCGGCAAAGACGGGAAAGATTTGGTGATTCGTGTGCCGCGCGGCACGCTGATGCGGGACAGAGCAACCGGTCAGATTATCAAGGATCTTTCCGAGGATGCACCGTTTATTGCCGCAAAGGGTGGCAAAGGCGGTTGGGGCAACACTCATTTTGCAACACCAACACGACAGACCCCTCGCTTTGCAAAGCCGGGACAGCCGGGACAGCAGATGGAAATCACATTAGAATTGAAGCTTTTGGCGGATGTTGGTTTGGTTGGCTTTCCGAATGTCGGAAAATCTACCCTGCTGAGTGTGGTTTCTGCCGCTCGTCCCAAAATCGCAAATTACCATTTCACCACGTTGATTCCCAATTTGGGGGTGGTGCGTGTGGCAGAAGAGCAATCGTTTGTCATGGCGGATATTCCGGGCATTATTGAAGGCGCCAGTGAAGGCGCTGGGTTGGGGCATGATTTTCTGCGCCATGTAGACCGGTGCCGCTTGCTGCTGCATTTGGTCGATGCGTCCGGAAGTGAGGGACGCGACCCGATTCAAGATATTGAAACCATCAACGGCGAGTTGGCGGGCTATAATGCAGACCTGTCCACCCGTCCGCAAATCATCGTTGCCAATAAAACTGATTTGCTGGGCGAAGACAAGGAGCCGATTACGCGATTAAAAGCATATACGGCTGAAAAAGGCTTTGATTTTCTGGAGCTGTCTGCGGCAACCAATCAAGGGGTGCAGGAGCTTGTGCGTAAAACGTGGGAAATGCTGCGCGAACTGCCGCCCATTACCGCGTATGAGCCGGAATATGTGGATACAGAGCATGTTGTCAGCGCACAAACAGATATTCAGATTGAAAAGGTTGATGATAATTGCTATGTGGTCAGCGGTGCATGGGTAGATAAGCTGATGCTGTCGGTCAACACCGAGGACTATGAATCCCGTATGTATATGGACCGTATGCTGACAAGCGCGGGCGTTTATGCGCGCTTGGAACAGATGGAGATTCAAGAAGGGGACAGTGTTTTGGTGGGTGACATGGAGTTTGAATATATCCATTGACACAGCACGCTATCCGCAAAAAATGCAGCCATAATGGCTTAAAATGTGCAAAAAACTGGTTTCGCAAATAAGCGATACTGGTTTTTTGTTGTTTTGCAGGAAGGATGTATCAAAAGCAAAGTTGTTTTCCGTGTTTCTTGCAGATTTATTGTACCAAACGCTACAAATATATGCTATAATAAAAGTATTATCAAAGGGCGATGGGGTTGTTTTGGATACCGGCTGCATTCGCCATAAATTGTGAACGGTAATTGAAATTTCCATTGTATAGAGGAAATCCCTGGTGTATGGAGGGGAAAATGCGTCATATTCTCAAACTATCGATTGCTGCAGTGGTCTTTTGCCTGCTTTGCGGATGCTCGGTGCTGACCGGAGATGATTTGCTGCAGGCACCGAAGCCAACCAAAAATTACATAGCCTTGCAAACGGAATTGGAGCGGGTTCTGAGCACTGGCGCAGTTTACGCTTCCCCCATATCCGGACAAAATCGCAATACCGTACAGCTGAAGGATTTGGACGGTGATGGCGAAGAAGAAGCCATTGCACTTTTTAGAGAATCTAGCACCAGTACAAAATTTTGGGTCTATGTGTATAAAAAAATTGGAGATGCCTATATCCAGATGGGCATGATTACCGGAAACGGCACGGCGATGGAGTCGATTGATTACCCTGTACTCACGCCGGACGGCAAACGGGGAATTGTCATCGCGTGGCAGCTGGTGCAGGATGGCACCACAGGGCTGAGCGTGTCTGCTTTGCAGGGGGCACAGCTGGTGACGCTGCAGGAAACCGAATATAACTCATTTGAACTGATTGATTTAGACAAAGATGGTGCAGACGAATTGGTGACGGTGAACTTGGATGCACAAGGCAAAAAAAATGCACGGATGTATGATTACAGTGGTGAAAAAATGCCGATGGTTGGCGAAGCGGCATTAAATGTAGAAGCCACCAGCATTGTACGTGTCCAAAGCGGGTATGCATTGGGGGGACAGCCGGCGGTCTTTGTGGAGGAAAAAAATGATTCCGGCGTGGGTTTGATGACAGATATTTACATCTACCAAGAGGGGATGTTCCGTAATTGTGCGCTGGAAACCGAACAAAATCTGGGATATAGCACGTATCGTCCGGTGCCGATTTATGCCATCGACATCAATGGAGATAATATGATTGACATTCCACGTGCCAAGTTAACACCGGGTTATTCTTCTGATTCCCTAGACCCGCAATACTATTTAGAATGGTATACGTATGGTGTGAGCGCATCACAAAAGGTCAAAATTACCTACCAAAGCCAACTCGAGGAATGGATGCTGGACATTCCGGAAGCATGGCAGGCTGCGGTGAAGGTGCAGCACACGATGCAAAGCGCGGGTGTGGCTTGCACGACATTTTCACAGGAATTAGCGGATGGAAGCAGCGTTCCACTGCTGAACATTTATTATTTAACCGGAGAAATGCGCGCATATTATGCACAGAATGAGGAGATGCTGTCGCTCAAAGCTTCGGATTCTGCTGTATACACAGCGTTCATTCCAGCAGAGGCGTCGAAAAGCAACTTGTATGTTAACATTGACCAAGTGCGCGATATGTTTGCGCTGGTCACACAGGAATGGTCAAGATGATTGGAAAAGAACGGCGATACCGCAGGAAGGTCAAGGGGATAGCATATTATGAAACGCAAGATTCTAGTGTTGGAAGATGAAGATAGCATCCGAAGCTTTGTGGTACTGAATCTCAAGCGCGCTGGGTATGAAGTGATAGAAGCGGCGAGCGGAGAGCAGGCGGTTGAAAAATATGAGCAGGAAACAGATATTTCCGTTGCCGTGTTGGACGTGATGCTGCCGGGCATTGACGGATATGAAGTTTGCCGCATTTTGCGCACCAAAGGCTATGCGGCGGGCATTATTATGCTGACGGCGCGTGTACAGGAAAATGACAAGGTCACCGGACTTATGACGGGGGCAGATGATTATGTTACGAAGCCGTTTTCTGTTGTGGAATTGGTAGCGCGTGTGGACGCCTTGTATCGGCGCGTGGCGGGCAGTGTGTTCGGCGAAGAGGATATTATCAAATCCGGTCCGTTCCGTTTGAATCTTCGCGCAAGAGAAGTGCAGAAAAACGGCGCAAAGGTCGAATTGACACAGATTGAATATGGGATTTTAAAGGCATTTATGCAGAATATCGGCAAGGCACTTTCGCGAGATGACCTGCTCGAAATGGTGTGGGGACATCATTATGTCGGGGAGCTGAAAATTGTAGATGTTAACATTCGTCGTCTGCGCATTAAAATAGAGGATGATCCAGCAAATCCGAAATATATTTCTACGGTGCGCGGATATGGATATATGTGGTCAGTATGAAATATCGAAGAAAAAAAATCGCGGCAGCCAATGTGCCGCAAACAGAACTGAAGGTACAGCATTCTCCAGGAGGACTGAAAGGTCGATGGCTCATCAATTCACTTTCCTTTGTGGTGGTGATTTTGGCGGCCGTGATTATCATTGTGTCTATGGGTGTCAGCAATTACTATTATGCAACGTTGCGTGCAAATCTGTTGGGTTCTGCAACAAATACAGCATCATCCTTTGAAAAGTATTTGATGCAGACACAAGAGCAATTTTATTCCAATGCAGAGAAATATGTGGCGGATTTTGAAAAAAAAGACAAGTTGGAAGTGCAGTTTATCAATTCCTATGGACAAATTTTCCTTTCTACCTCTGGTTTGACAACCGATTCGATACCGGGCACAGAGGATGTGGAAAAGGCGATTGGCGAAAAAAAAACCAGTGTCTGGATTGGAGAAGATGCGCTGTCTGGCGAGCGTGTTATGAGTGTAACAGCACCGCTGCGCACGGAAGCAGGGGTACAGATTGGTGCAGTGCGATATATTACCTCCTTGGACATTGTCGAGCGACAAATTAAATTTTTTGTACTGATTGCCATCGGTGCCTGTATGCTGTTTTTGGTATTGGTGGTGCTATCAAACCATTATTTTATCAAATCGATTGTAGAGCCTGTCATGAAAATCAGCGTCATTGCCAGCGAAATTGCCGCTGGGCGCTATGGTATGCGGCTGCACAAAGTGTATGATGACGAGATAGGGCAGTTGTGCGATACCATCAACTATATGTCGGATGAAATCAGCCGTGCGGAGCGCATCAAAAATGATTTCATTTCGTCCGTATCGCATGAGTTGCGCACGCCGCTCACTGCCATTGGCGGCTGGAGCGAAACACTCATTGCAGGTGGTGCGCAAGACCCGGATGAGGTGATGCAGGGGCTGGAAATCATCCAAAAGGAAAGCAAACGACTCACTCAGATGGTGGAAGAATTGCTGGATTTTGGACGAATCGAAAGCGGTCGTATGAAATTGGTAGTCGAAAATTTTGATGTGTCTTTGGAGCTGTATGAGGCAATTTATATGTACGAAAGCCTTCTGGAAGATACCGGAATGCGTGTCGACTATCATAAAATGGACAAAAGTTATTTGATTAGCGGCGACCGACATCGCATCAAGCAGGTTTTTCTCAATGTCATTGACAATGCCGCAAAATATGGACGCGACGGCGGACGAATCGTCGTCACCATTGACTGCATCGAAAATCAGGTAGTGGTGGGGGTACGCGATTGGGGTGCCGGTATTCCAGAATCTGAATTGCCGTTTATCAAGGATAAGTTTTATAAAGGCAGCTCCAAACAGCGCGGCAGTGGCATTGGTTTGGCAGTGACCGATGAGATTGTGAAGCTGCACGGAGGCACATTGACGATTGAAAGCACCGTGGGCGAGGGGACAGCGGTAACGATTGCGTTGCCGGCATTGTCCCTCCACACGGCATTGGGGGTGGAAGGCCTTACAGAACACACAGAGGAGATGGCAAAATGAGCACGCAGAAAGGCAATTCACAAAAAAAAACTACCATTGGCGGCCAAGCGATTATTGAAGGCATTGTCATGAAGGGTCCGCGCAAATCTTGCACGGTTGTGCGCAAGCCAGATGGAGAATTGGTGATTGAAGAAAAGGATACCCCACCCCTTGCAGAAAAATATAAAGTTTTGGGTGCTCCCCTTGTGCGAGGTGCTGTGACGCTGTTCGCTGCAATGAAGGACGGCATGGAGGCAATCAACTTTTCCGCACAGTTTTTTGAGGAGGACGAAAACCCCTCTAAATTTGAAATTTGGCTGGAAAGCAAGGTGGGCTCTAAGAATTTAGAGAAATTGCTGCTCGGTATTGGCTCAGCATTTGGTGTTATCATTCCGGTGTTGCTCTTTTTCTTTCTGCCAACCCTGCTGACAAGCTTTTTGGGACAAGATACGCCACAAGTGTTGCGCAATCTTGCAGAAGGCACGGTTCGCATTGTGATTTTTCTGCTGTTCATGTGGGTAATTTCGCACATGAAGGACATTCAGAGAACCTTTTCGTACCATGGCGCAGAGCATAAAACCATTTTCTGCTATGAAGCAGGACAGGCACTGACGGTGGAAAATGTGCGAAAACAGGAGCGGTTTCATCCAAGATGCGGCACAAGCTTCTTATTTGTGGTGATTATCATTTCGATTTTGGTTTCATCGGTCGTTTTCTCGCTACTGCCGCCCTTAACGCCGCTGTATCGCATTGTGGGACATTTGGTTCTGCTGCCGATTGTTGTGGGGCTCTCGTATGAAATCAACCGATTTGCCGGACGGCATGACAATTTGCTGACGCATCTGCTGCGTTGGCCAGGCTTGCGTTTACAGAGGCTGACGGTATTTGAACCGGATGATAGCATGATTGAAGTAGCGATTTCTGCGATGGAGCACGTCATTCCGACAGATGATTCGGATGCATGGTGACCTAGAAGCATCGTCATGTACAACAGGATTCGCAGAGTGTTTATAAGTGGAGAATTTGGATATGACAATGACACTGAATGATTTATATATCACGCTGCGAAAGCGTTTCAAACAAGAGGGCGTACCACAGCCTGATTTGGAAGCACGGGAATTGGTGGCATTTGCGGCAAATGCCGATAAAACACAAACCGCGAATTGGGCATATCTATATTTGGCGGATAAAACGCTCTCCTATGCAGAAGAATTGGCAGCGCGCCATATTGCAGGCGAGCCGTTGGCATATCTGCTGGGTGAATGGGATTTTTATGGCATGACCTTCAAAGTGACACCGGATGTGCTGATTCCAAGACAGGATACCGAGTGCTTGTGTGAGCTTGCCATCCAGTATGCAAAGCAGGTGGTCAACCCGCGCGTATTGGATTTGTGCTGTGGCAGTGGCTGTCTGGGCATTGCACTGCTCAAATATGTGGAGGATGCGCGTGCAACTGCGGTCGATATTTCAGAAGACGCGTTGAAAATCACGTGGGAAAATGCGCTTCGCCATGATGTTGGCGGGCATCTGATGGCGGTGCGCGGGAATGCATTGGAGCTGCCAAGCCAAAACCTGGGTCGCTTCCATTTGCTGATTTCCAATCCACCCTATATTACCGCCCGCGAAATGTGGGAACTGGACAGCAGTGTGAAAAATTATGAACCGGAGCTTGCCTTGTTTGGCGGCAATGATGGCTTGGATTTTTATCGCAGCATTGCCACCAAGTGGTGTGAGGCGATGCTGCCGGGCGGTATGCTGATGGTGGAATGTGGGTATCAGCAGGCAGCACAGGTGGCAGCTATTCTGGAGGAATATGGATGGAAGAGCGTTGAAATCAAAAAAGACCTAAATGAGGTGCCGCGCATTGTCATGGCGATGGCTTCGTTTGATACTATGGAAACAATGATACGTTTATAAAAAATTGCGCATATGCACGTTGGATTACGAAATTTAGCCTATACATAGGTACATGGGAGAGTAGAATCATGGCACAACAAAAGAAACGTTTGCCGCCTGTTGCACCGGCGGCGGATAAAAAGAAGGCATTGGAAACCGTATTGGCAGAATTGGAAAAAAATCATGGCAAGGGTGCCATCATGCGACTGGGAGAGAATGTCCGCATGAAGGTGGACCATATTTCGACAGGGTCAATCGGTCTGGATATGGCACTGGGCATCGGCGGACTGCCAAGAGGGCGTATCGTTGAGATTTATGGACCGGAATCCTCGGGTAAAACCACGGTGGCACTGCACGCCGTTGCACAGGCGCAGAAACTGGGGGGCGAAGCGGCATTTATTGATGCAGAACACGCCTTAGACCCCGTTTACGCAAGGGCATTGGGCGTAGATATTGATAGCTTGCTCGTGTCACAGCCAGACACTGGTGAACAGGGGCTGGAAATCACAGAGGCTTTGGTGCGCTCCGGTGCAATGGACATCATTGTGGTGGACTCGGTCGCCGCGTTGGTGCCGCGTGCGGAAATCGATGGCGGCATGGGCGATGCCTTCGTGGGTCTGCACGCACGTCTGATGAGTCAAGCACTGCGCAAGCTTGCGGGTTCCATTGCAAAGTCGAACTGCGTGGTGATTTTTATCAATCAGCTGCGTGAAAAAGTGGGCGTGATTTACGGTAGCCCGGAAGTGACTACAGGTGGACGTGCGCTGAAGTTTTATTCCTCTGTGCGTATTGATGTACGCCGTACCGAACACATCAAAAACGGAACAGAGCTGTTGGGAAGTCACACCCGCTGTAAGGTTGTGAAAAACAAAGTCGCGCCGCCGTTTCAGGAAGCAGAGTTTGACATTATGTATGGCGAGGGCATTTCCTACTTTGGGGAATTGGTAGACCTTGGGGTGGAGTATGATGTTGTGACCAAGGCAGGTGCGTGGTTCTCTTTGGGCGACATTCGCATGGGGCAAGGACGCGATGCGGCGAAACTCTTCTTCAAAGAACATCCAGAATATGCTGAGGAGACCAAAAAGAAGATTGAGGAAGAGATGGAGAAGGAACGATTGACCCCAGTCAAGCAAAAAAAGAAGGCAAAATCCTCCGATAAAAAGAAGCAGCGCAACAGTCGCGATGACGATGACGAAGAAGAGTATGAAGAGGAGGCTGGCGAGCAGGAGGCATATGAAGAGCAGCCCGCGGAGCAGTCAGAGCGAAGAAATACGACCTCTGCAGCAAGAGCGGTTTCCATTGATGCAGATGATTTTGATGACGTCGAATGACGCTTTTGCGTGAACGAGCATGAAAAATACAGTGGAAGAACAATATGACAAGGCGTTGCAGGCGGCTGCAAAGCAGCTATCCTATCGTGCGCTCAGTCAAATAAAGCTGCGGGAAAAGCTGCTGGAAAAAGGACATCCGGAGGATGCGGTGGACTATGCCATAGCATGGCTGGAGGAGCGCAAGATGCTGGATGATGCCTCCTATGCCGAGGACATCGTGCACTCCTATGAGCGTCGCGGCTATGGCGCAATGCGCATTCGGCAAGAGCTATATCGGCGTGGAATTGACAAAGACACCACACAAGAGGCATTGGAAGAATTTTCACCCAACCAACAGCAGATGCTGGATTTGTTGGAGAAGCGACTGCGCGGCGATTGCAGTGATCGTCGGGAAGTGGAGAAAGCGGTTGCTGCATTACAGCGCCGGGGGTACCTGTGGGACGATATTCGCACGGCACTGCGCACCTATCGGGAGGAAAATGAAACATAATATTGGTGTTCAGCGGAGGAAATGAGCTTGGAAATCCTACGGAAATATGGGTTGATTGTGTTGGCATTTGCTGGCTTGATGACATATGCAATGGCGCCGCACTTGCAGCCCCAGCTGCGCTATGTGCACGTGTGCGCCATGATTCTTTCGGTGTTTAACGGGCGTGCTTTCATCCAAGTGCAGGATGTAAAAGGCTGGTTTTTGCAAAATGCTGCATTGGTGCTGCACGCGGCGTGTTTGGTGGGAGAGAGCATTTTATCAGGGGCGCAGTAAGCAAGCACGGATGGATAGATAAAGAACATAAAAGTGTTTATACATAAGGAGAATGCTTTTGAAGAAGAAAATTGGATTGATTTCACTGGGATGCTCGAAAAATCTAGTGGATAGTGAGCATATGCTTGCGCTGCTGCGCAATGAAGGCTGTGAAATCGTTGCAGATATGGAAGAAGCGGATGTTGCTATCATCAACACCTGTGGGTTCATTGAAGCCGCAAAGCAGGAAGCGATTGATACCATTCTGGAAACGGCACGCTATAAAACCGAAGGGAAGCTGCAGCGACTGATTGTAACAGGCTGCTTAGCACAGCGATACCAAGCGGTTTTTGCAGAGGAATTGCCGGAAGTAGACGCGGTGCTCGGCACAGGCAGCTATGAGCAAATTGTGGAAGCTGTGCGGGATGTTTCTGAAAATAAGCATACAGAATATTTTAGAGATATTGAACTGGCAGCATTGGATGGCGAACGGGAGCGGTTGACTGCACCCCACACCGCATACCTCAAGATTGCGGAAGGGTGCTCCAATCGCTGTGCATACTGCATCATTCCGCAGCTGCGTGGCGCATATCGCAGCCGTGATTTGCAAAATCTTTTAGAAGAAGCCAAACAACTGGCGGAGGACGGCGTAAAAGAGCTGATTGTGATTGCACAGGATATTACCCGCTATGGGATGGATACCACAGGGGAGCGACTGCTACCTGCATTATTACAGCAGCTCTGTGAGATGGACTTTGCGTGGGTGCGGCTACATTATCTGTATCCTGATCAAATCACGCAGGAACTGATTGATGTCATTGCAAAGCAGCCTAAAATTGTGAAATATTTGGACATTCCGCTGCAGCACGTGTCCCAGCGCATTTTGAAAGCCATGCACCGACCGGGAAACCGAGAAGCATTTACGCAGTTGGTGGCAAAATTGCGCGATAGAATCCCCCATTTGGTGCTGCGCACCAGCTTGATTGTGGGCTTGCCGGGAGAAACCGAAGAAGAGTTTGAGGAATTGTGTGATTTCCTGCAAGAAGTGCAGATTGAGCGCGTTGGCGTGTTTGAGTATTCACCAGAGGAAGGCACAGAGGCCGCAGAACTGCCGCATCAAATTGATACAGAAACCAAGGCGCATCGCCGTTTGGTGATAGAAGAACTGCAAAGCGGCGTGATTGACGAATACAACCAAAATCGCATCGGACAGACGATGACAGTGCTGTGTGAAGGCTTTGACGAAGTGGGGGCACTGTATTTTGGCAGAACCTATGCCGATTCGGTCGAAATTGATGGACAAGTATATTTCAGCGCACAAACAGCCATCGCACAGGGCACATTTGTGCAGGTTTGCATCGAAGAAAGTATGGGCGCAGACCTATGCGGCAGATGTTTGGAGGGACAGTAGATGACAACAGCCAATCAAATCACATTGACGCGTATTGCCATGATTCCGTTTTTTATCGTCTTTGCACTGCAATCGACGCAAGTGGCACTCATCATTGCATTGGTCATTTTTTGCGTGGCCTCTGCAACCGATTTTTTGGATGGATACATTGCACGTAAGTATAATCAGGTGACAGATTTCGGAAAATTTATCGACCCGTTAGCAGATAAATTGTTGGTTACCGCGGCATTGCTGATTTTTGTAGAGCAAGGGCAGCTATTTTCTTGGATGGCATTTGTGATTATTGCGCGGGAACTGATTATCACCAGCCTGCGCAATGTCGCAGCGGCAAAGGGATATGTGCTTGCGGCAACGCATTCTGGCAAAGTGAAAACAGCGGTGCAGATTGCCGGCATTATTCTGATTTTTATGGTTATGATTTTAAAGGGCGATAGCATTGATACCGAAATTGTATCCACCCTTAGCGGTTGGGTAATGATGCTGGTAACACTGTATTCCGGTGTCGATTATATGAAACGAAATTGGGATTTGGTGAAAGACGGTGCTGTGACACCAAAACAATAACGTACATGAGAAACATCAAAGCCGTCGTGTCGCAGAATCGCCTGCGATAAGACGGAAAAGGAGAGCTTTTATGAAATTATTTAATACGTTGACGCGGCAAAAGGATGAATTTGTACCAATGCAGCAGGGACAGGTGAAGATGTATTCCTGCGGTCCAACGGTGTACAACTATTTTCATATTGGAAATGCGCGTCCGTTTATCATTTTTGATTTGCTGCGACGTTATTTTGAATATCGTGGGTATCAAGTGCAATTTGTACAGAATTTCACGGATATTGATGATAAGGTTATCAATCGCGCCAATGAGGAAGGCGTTACCTTTGACGTGATTGCAGAACGCTATATCAAGGAGTATTTTGTGGATGCGGATGCGTTGGGCATTCATCGCGCCACCGTACATCCGCGTGCAACCGAAACCATGGATGCAATTATGGACATTGTGAAAAGGCTGCTTGATAAAGGGCACGCCTATGTGGCACAAAATGGAGATGTGTATTTCCGCACAAAAACCTTTGAAACATATGGAAAGCTTTCGCACCAGCCCATGGATGAATTGCAAGCCGGTGCACGCATCAGCGTGGGCGAAATCAAAGAAGATCCTATGGATTTTGCGGTTTGGAAGGCAGCCAAGCCGGGAGAACCCTTCTGGGAAGCGCCGTGGGGCAAGGGTCGCCCCGGTTGGCACATTGAATGCTCTGCGATGGTAAACCAGTATTTGGGTGAAACCATTGATATTCATTCTGGTGGTCTGGATTTGATTTTTCCGCATCATGAAAATGAAATTGCGCAATCTGAGTGTGCAAATGGATGCGATTTTTCACATTATTGGGTGCATAATGGGTTTTTGACCATTGATAATGAAAAAATGTCCAAATCCAAAGGCAATTTCTTTATGGTGCGTGAAGCAGCACAGGCATATGGCTATGAAACCATTCGAATGTTTATGCTGTCGGCACACTATCGCTCTCCGCTGAACTATTCCGAGGAATCGCTCAAAATGAATAAGGTTTCTTTGGAACGTCTGTATGAAGCAAGAAACAATTTAGAGTTTCGTATGGAAAAAGCGCAGGATGAACCGATGACTGCCGAAGAAACCGAAAAATATGCGGCGTTAGAATCTTACAAGCAGAAGTTTATCGATGCGATGGATGATGATTTGAATACCGCAGATGCGTTGTCAGCGGTGTTTGAATTGGTGCGTGACATCAACGGCTATTCAGCGGCACACATCGAGGCAAGCAAGGCATTTTTGACCAAGGCACATACGCTGTTCATGGAGCTGGCGGGTGTTTTGGGTCTGGTGCAGGCGCACGAGGAAGATAGCATTGATGCTGAAATTGAGGCATTGATTGCAGCACGTCAGCAGGCGAAGACAAACAAGGACTTCGCAGAAGCAGACCGCATCCGCGATGTGTTGCTGCAGGAAAAAGGCATTGCAATCAAGGATACCCGCCAAGGGGTACAGTGGTCACGCGTGAACCAATAAAAGCAGAAGCGCTGTTCCATTTCGAGAATTTCCGAAATGGAACAGCGTTATTTTCATGCAACAATTACGTAGAAGCGGATACATCCTTCAGACGAATGTAAATGAGCTTAGAACCGCCGTTTTTGCTGTCAGAGCGGATTTCAAACATATCTAACGTCGTTAAAAAGTCAGAAAGCTTTGAAAATCCAAAATTTCTGACATCAAAGTCAGGGTATCGCTTTACAAGCAAGTTGCCAATGGTGCCAATAAACATCCAGCCATCTTCATCGGATTTTTCAGAAACGATGGTGCGCAAGGCATGGCGAATGGTTTCCTTACAGGTTGGAGAAATATTAGACTCATCATCATCCAGTGCAAAAGAAGAAAAACATCTGCTTTCCAAATCACTGGGCGGTTGGCGTTTGCTTTTTGTGGTCGGCTTTTCGGTGGGATGTAGGGCGGTAGAGGCATTGGTGGCGGATAAAATATCCAGATAGGTGAAGCGATTGCAGGCGGCAATAAAGGATTTTGGGGTTTTGCGTTCGCCCATGCCCATCACGGTCATACCAGATTCACGCAGTCGCGCGGCAAGGCGGGTAAAGTCGCTGTCGGAAGACACAATGCAAAATCCGTCCACATTGCCCGAGTACAAAATATCCATGGCGTCAATAATCATGGCAGAGTCGGTAGAGTTTTTGCCGGTGGTGTAGCCATATTGCTGAATCGGAATCACAGAATGGTCCAAAAGGGAGGGCTTCCAAGAAACCAGCGCAGGATTGGTCCAATCTCCGTAAATGCGTTTGTAGGTCACAATGCCATCATTTGAAATTTCATCCAAAATCACGCGGATATATTTGGGCGAAATATTGTCAGCATCAATGAGCACTGCGAACCGGTTGTCATTTGCCATTAAATCACATCCTTATAATATCTGCAAAAAACAATAAAACGTCAACCGCAAAGGCTGACGTTTTGCTTGGAGGTACCACCCAGAATCGAACTGGGGATCAGGGAGTTGCAGTCCCACGCCTTACCGCTTGGCTATGGTACCAAATACCAAAAGGAATGAATGGTGCCTCCGGGCGGAATCGAACCACCGACACGGGGATTTTCAGTCCCCTGCTCTACCGACTGAGCTACAGAGGCATTTCACATACATCCACTTGGAACTTTTATATTATATAACAAAAGGAGTGGCTTGTCAATGCTTTTCAAAAAATAAATGGAACGAGTGGGTAGTGGATGTACACTTGCTGCAATATGGGAAAGAGAAATACAAATCTCTTCCCCATATTGTATTTATCAGTTATCGTGCAAAGGGCAGTGCTTGCGGAAGCGATGGATACCAGCCGTTTATGATGATTTGGTATACAAAAACACCACAAAGCACCAATACTATCAAAAAGACAGACACCAAAAGAACAAGCTTGCGGCTTGTGGACTTATCAGACCGACGCTTCGTCATGCAGTTTGTCCCCCCCTATGCTTCATTTGGACTGCATCAGTCCGTTCAAATAGGCTGCGGCTTGCATCGCGGCCTGGTCACCTGTCGGATACGGCAGGCATTCTACGGATAAATACCCGTCATAATCGATTTCATCGAGTGTTTGCAGAATACTCTGAAAATCCAAATGACCACTGCCGGGGTATCTTCTGGAATTATCTGCAATATGAAAATACCCCAGCTTTCCTTTGCAGCGGCGAATGGCTGCCACGGCATCACACTCATCAATGCTCATATGGAAGGTGTCTAGATGTGCATAACAGTTTTCCAGTTGATATTTTTCTAAAAAGGACATAATTTCGTCTGCTGTGGTAAAAATATTCACTTCATAGCGGTTGATAACTTCAATGTTGAGCGTTACATTGCGCTGTGCAGCATATGCGGCAAGGATACGCAGATTTTTTGCCAATCGATCCAAATATTTTTCCCGTTTGCCGCCTGTAGGCACATTTCCTTTGACCCAACCGATGACAATCCCGGCATTTAGCTTTTGCGCGACATCAATATATTGCCGCATTCCGTCCATTGTTGCCGACACCACATATGGTTCATCAGAAATCAAACTACAGTGCCCTTCGGTATTCAGTCTGCCAGTCACAATCATCGCAACACGTACGCCTGTACGCGCAGATGCGTCTTGAATCGCTTGATAATCCAGCTCCGTATCTTCACGCATATGCACTTCAATCGCGTGATAGCCCAGCAGGCTGGCTTTCTGCAAGTTTTCCACAATAGACCCCTGCAGCAAAATAGGTGCAGTGACCGGTGCTTCATCCGCAGAAGACACGGCTAATTTCCACTGTTTCATAGTGTCTCCTCCATTCATCCGTTGGGGATTTCTTCAAAATTCGTTTTTGGGGTGATTTTATAAATGGGACCTCTAAAAAAGAGGTCCCATTCGCATAAAGATAGTAAAGTAGAAGTGAAGTGTGTGAGTAGGGGAAATATCGGGTTTAGTCCTTGAAGGTCAGCATAACCTTGCGTGCAATGTCCTTATGGTGGCAAGCCATGTCCATTGCGGCATCCAAGTCAAAGAAATCGTAGTGATGCGAATTGAGTGCTGCAAAATCATACTTGTCCTTGATGGTGGACATAAAACGGATGGTGCGCGGGAACCACTTGTTGGTGCCGCCGGAGCCTGCGATATGCAAGGTCTTCCAGATGGTCTTGCCGATTTCCACCGGCACCTTGCGGCCGATAGAGTGACCGACCACACCAACGCGTGCAGAGTGTCCTGCGATGTCAAAAATGGAAGCAATACCAATATCATTGCCCGAGCATTCAATCACGACGGAAGGACCACGACCGCCGGTCAAACGCTGGAGTTCTGCTTCTAATGCGCCCGGTTCCTTGAATTGGGTAGGGTCAACCGTCATATTGGCACCATAATTCATGATGTTTTCACGACGCTTTTCCAGCGGGTCTATGACAATCACATTTGCGCCGGATTCTGCACAAACCATAGCAGCACACATACCAATCGGACCGCCGCCGATGATAGCAACATCATCAGATGCATCCGGATTGCAGCCGTTGCCCCAAACGCCCCAATAGCCAACGTTGAAGGTTTCAACCCATGCGCCAAGCTCATAATTCCAGTCGTCCGGAATTGCGTGGGTGTACTGTTCTTCCAGAATCATGTATTCGCCCCAACCGCCAGGAGAATCCGGACGGAAGCCGATTTCGCGCATATTCAGGCATGCAGACGGCATTTTGCCATCCTTACAGTTTGCGCAGTTGTTGCATGGCAGCACGCAGTCACCAACCACCTTGTTGCCAACCGCAATGGAGCTTACCTTATCGCCAACAGCGACCGCTTGTCCTGCCCATTCATGTCCCGGCACATAGGGTGCAATGTCATATCTGCCTTCCGCAGACTCGCCTTCGTAGCACTCTACGTCAGAGCCGCAGATACCACAAGCCTTCAGTTTAATCAGAACCTGAAACGGTCCCAGTGGCGGCAATTCCAAATCTTCGATGCGAAGATCCTTCGGACCATGCATAAATGCTGCTTTGCATTTGGTCGGACGATCAAAAGTCATAATAACAACTCCTTAAATGATAAAATATGAGATTAAAAAACGGATATATTGCTTTTGGGAGAGCAGATGGGCTGCCCTCTCAAAAGCATAAAAGAGAAAAAAGGAGAAACTGTGCCGAAAGTGCGAGGAAGTGCAAAACGACACAGTGAGCAAACCGAACGTCTCTTTGCTCCAAAAATTAGTAGGAAAGGGTATAAATGTGGCGACCACCAGGTTCGTTGGGTCCCTTGATAACGGCTTCGATGTCCGCAGGATTGCGCTGTGTCATCTTTTCGGTCGGGGGCAGGGTGCCAGCCGGATACTTCTCCAGAATGTCGTTGACCAGTTTCTCGAGATAATCGAGCGTCTTTTCTACGCCAGCCTTCGCCTTGGCGCCGTCTGCCAGTCTTGCATCGCCGATAACGCCTTCCGGCTGTGCGACACACTCCATTGCGCAGGAACCGAACGCATTGTACCACTTGATGGGGCCTACGCCATCTTCGGAAGAGGTGTTGATATGTCCGGGCGGCAGCAGCGGAGCAGACTTCACGGCAATCGCGTCCTGCATCTTGATGAATTCCGGGAACAGCTCCAAGCACCAGCTCTGTTCCACTTCGTCTGCGTGGACAAACGGCGTATCATATGGGCCGCCCTTGTCCTTGGTGGTCATTTGCTCTTTGGCACAGTTCCAGAAGTGGGTGTACAGAATGATGCCCGGCACCTGCCACTTCTTACCGAAGGTATGGATTGCCATCGGAATTACATAATCCTGACCATGTCCGTTGACCACGATAATCTTACGGAAACCAGTGTTCCAGAAGCCGGCAAACACATATGCCAGATAATCTGCCAGAATCTTTTCTGGAATCATCACAGTGCCCTTTTGTCCTAGGTGATGATAGGGGTGAGAGCCATACCAAATCGGTTGTGCCACGGTGCAGCCGGTCTTTTCTGCAACCAATTCACACAGACGGGTATCCAGATAGGTATCCTCGCCGTATGGTGCAGATGGACCGTGGTTTTCGGTAGAGCCGACCGGAATCAGCAGTACGTCGTTCTTCTTCAGGCGCTCCTGCACTTCAACGGTGTTCATGTTCTGATAATAGATGCCGTTTGAGGCCTCCATGTTGCCGCCCTTTGCGGGCAAATTCCACTTAGACATATGTTTTTCCTCCTATGTTGGAAATGGTATCATTTTTATCTTTGAAACACGTAATTCATGTGAATCGTTACTTCAATCGCGGATAGGTTGTTGAAACCAACACCTTACCCGCAGTAATTTTCATGCCTTCCGCGATGTCTTCCAGATTGAATCGACCTGTGCACATCTTGCGCATATCAATGCGTCCGGAAGCCATCAGCGCGATGACATCGGGATAAATGCCTTGACCGGACTGACCGTTTGAGCCAGAGATAGAGGCTGCATTCCACTGCCAGTTGAAAATGTCCACTGGTGTGATGCCAACGGTATGCCCGATTTGCACGGTTTTGCCGCCGATTGCCAAGGCTTTACCCATGACAGGATAGGTGAACTTGGTTGCGCCTGCGCATTCTGCAAACAGAGAGATACCTGCGCCATCCGTCAAATCCATCAGCATTTCTGCCTGCTCATCTGGTGATGCAAACTTGGTGGGGTCATATACCGCATCCGCACCACAGGCTTTCGCCAATTCTACACGTTCGGGTACGCTTTCAAAGGCAATCAGCTTTGCCGCGCCCGCGGTTTTCATCAGAGAAATTGCGGCAAGACCAATCGGGCCACAGCCGAATACTGCCACATGGCCGCCCGGACGAATGCCGCCGCCACGTACAAACAGACCGTTGTACGCCACGCCTGTCGGCTCAATCATAGCACCCAGTTCAAATGCTGTCATTTTGTCGCCGCCATAATAATCCATGATGGCATTGAGTGGATAGCAATATTTTGCTTTGACAGCTGCATACTCTGCAAATCCGCCGTCATAGGTTAAGCCGGGTTCTTCCAGTTCCTTGCACTGGTTGAACATCCCACGCCGACAAGCATCGCATTCACCGCACCAATGCATGGACTCTACCGAAACCAAATCGCCTACCTGAAGCTTACGTACATTCTTGCCAACTTCCACGATTTCACCGGCAAACTCGTGCCCTGTAATAATCGGATACTTGGAGTGACCGTCATACATTGAGTAGCCCTCTGCATCCTTTTTCAGCAGATGTGCATCGGTGCCGCAAATACCTGCTGCGCCCACGCGAATCAACACTTGGTCCTCCTGACAGACCGGCATAGGACGGTCGACCACTGCACCACAGATATTTTTCCAAACCTGATTCCCGCGCAGCGCACGACCGGTGTCGGCTTCTCGTTCACATAAACGATAGCCAGACTTTGGCTCGTGGTCTGCTTCCACATAAAATGCTCTCATTTTATAAATCTCCTTCCGTCCCCGTCATCTTTTTGCAATCAAATGGCAGGGGCTTTTCTTTATTTGCATGGATTCCTTTTCATTATCGCCTTTTATGGTCATAGTATATAAAAATCAGAACTTTTTTGCTATATTTATCTTGTGCCAAGTTTGCGAAAAAGACGCCTTTTCAAAGGCTTTTTCAGCGTCCCTTTTCACATTCTTGCTTTCTCGGCAATCGGCAGCTTTTCTGTCGGTTCGCCGCGGTGGCAGCTTGCGCGATTTGCAGCGCGGCGGACACGAAAAAAACACCCCCCAATCGTTATCTGCAGTTTGTCTGCAAATCGCGATGGGAGGGTGATGAAGCACGGCAACTGGAATGGTTTAAGGCGATTAAGCACCTACAAGGGTAAGTGCTATTGTTTATGCATGGAGCAAAAATTTAAGCAAGTTCTAAGTAAATTTCAGACGAAACGCGTGGTTTAACCTTTTGATAAATTCAATAAAAATAGCGTTTAAACAAAGAAAAGTTCCCACCTTCACTTGAAAGCGGGAACTTTTGGCGGAGAGTCAGGGATTTGAACCCTGGGTACGGGATTACCGCACACACGATTTCCAATCGTGCGCCTTAAACCGCTCAGCCAACTCTCCGTATTTGTTTGTTCGTTTCTTACAACGTTTATTATTATATAATACAGATAAAGATAAGTCAAGATAAAATCAGAATAAATTTAAATTTTTTGTTGCGGCTTTATTTTAGTAAGTAAGTTGCAATGTTCATCACGGGTATAGATACTTACGAAATAGGAGTTAAATTAGAGGTGGGCGACTATCTTCTCGACTAATAATGAGTCGCTGATATTGTGCGATGCGGTTGGTATCAAAGGTAAGGGGGGAAAAGCATCCCAGATTTTTCTCTGGAATGCTTTAGGGTGCGCCAGGGTGCTCATCCATCTTGTCTGATTTGTGCAATAATTGCGGCAATGGCGCTATCCGCCTGTGCAATATCAATCTGGCAGGTGCCAACCTGTTTGTGACCACCGCCACCATATTTCAGCATCAAGCTGCCTACATTTGTGTTGGAGGTTTTATTTAAAATGCTATATCCGCAAGCAATGGCAACATTTAATTTTGCGCGTCCATCCACAATCCAGAGGGAAATATTTTGTTCCGGATATAGGCTGTAAATTAAAAAGCGGTTGCCGGTATAGATAATCTCTACATTTCTCAAGTCTGTAACAATCAGATTGCCGTAAATTTGCGTGTGCGCACGCACCATTTCGATGAACTTTTCCTGCTGTTCAAAGTAAAGCGTAACGCGCTCCATGACATCCGGATTTTTCATAATCTGCTCGATGCTATCCGTACGGCATTGCTGCATCAGCTCTTCCATCAATTTGTAATTGGGGATTCTAAATTCGCGAAAACGACCAAGCCCTGTTCTGGGGTCCATAATAAATCCCAATAAAATCCATGGGGTAGGGTGGAGGATTTCCTCTACCGTGAGGTTGCCGGAATCCACTTTATCACATGCCAGCACAAGTTCTTCAAAATGACCCAATCGCTCCTTGCCGCCATAATATTCATAGATGATGCGTGCGGCACTGGGTGCCAGACGGCTTTCCCCTTCAAATGCCTGATTTTCGCCCAAACGCTCGCTTTCGGATGAATGATGGTCAAACCACATTTTGCAGCCCGCCACATAAGGGATGTTGGCCATGATGTCGTTATCTGTCACGTCAATCACGCCATCCTGCACGTCTTTGGGGTGCACAAACTTCCACTCGTCTACCAATCCCAACTCAATCAACATGGTTCCACAAGCTAATCCATCAAAGTCAGATCTTGTTAATAATCTCATAAATCCTCCAAACCACAGCTGTCTTGTGTCAATCCTAAGTATACAAAAATTATAATCGATTTTTGTAAAAAAATCAAATTAAAAGCGGCGGAAGCAGAAAGATTTGCGATGCAGGAGCAATTTTCTGCTTGCGTTTTACAATGGCGCGGCTGCGATTGTGTCAACTGTTCTAATTGTGTTATTACAGTTGGGTTAAAATTATGAGAAACCTATTGCAATTATCTTGGTTTGGATTTACAATAGTGGGCAACCATGGGATAGCCTGCATAAAAAATGCGAGCGATGGAACGCAGCCGCAAAATACAGGTTCGCATACTTTTTTTTGCAGCACAGGAGGTATAGAGTAATGGAAGAAAACAAACAGGAGCAGCAGACGGACACCGCATCGGTTCCTGCAACAGAGGAAAAGCAGCCAGCACGCATTCGAAACAAATACGCAGAAAAGCTTGGGAAACGGCGGTTTCAGATGCCTAAGTGGGTGAAAAAACTTATCTTTGCCGTGTTTTTGGCAGGTATCATTGTATTGGCAGTGTTTTTGGTGAAAACAGCCAACCAAAGCGCAGATACATCCGATGCCGAAAATCAAACCAGCTTTGCCATGTATCAGCCGCTGGAAACCTATGTGGAAGGGGTCGGCACCACTGCAGCGAAAAACACAGAGCAGTACGGCAAGGAAATCAAAGGAGAGGTGCTCACGGTTGAGGTTGCGATTGGCGACATGGTGAAGGCGGGGGATGTCCTGTTCACGGTTGACCCTGAGGCAACCCGTAAAGAACTGGATACCGCTGTATCAGAACTGGATGATGCACAGCGTCAGGTCGATGAAGCAGCATCAGAACTGCAAAAGGCGCAGAAAAATTTACATAACCTGAGCATCGCAGCACCCTTTTCCGGAAAAATCATCCCCAGTATGGACAGTGATGGAAATGTGACCGCTTATAAAGTTGGACAGACACTTTCCGAAGGCACTTTGCTGGGCACCATGGTGGACGATACGGTCATGCGTCTGCCGCTATACTTTAATGAAATCTATCTGGATAAAATCAAGGTTGGTGCGGCGGCGCAGGTTTCCATTCCGGTGAGTATGTCGAATGTGACAGGCAAGGTGGCATCAATCGAGCGGATACAAAAAATTTCTGATGAAGGCGTGAAGCTGTTCCGTGTGAATCTGACAATGTCCAACCCTGGCACACTCAAGGGCGATATGGCTGCCACCGCCACCGTTTTCACAGCCGATGGCAATGTGCTGCCTGCTGATGCGGGAACACTGGAATACAATCGTGAGGAAGCGGTGACGGCAGATGTTGGCGGTGAAATCGTGAAAATCAATGGGCTGGATAACTATCTGTATCAAGCAGGGGATGTGATTTGTCAGTTGGAGAGTACGGATGCAAAAACCGCAATCGGTACGGCACAGCGTTCTTTGGAGAGTGCCCAAAAAACAGTTACGTCCAAGCAGGAACGCGTTGCAGAATTGCAAAAGCAAATTGCAGAAAGCACGGTCACCGCTAAAATCGAGGGTATCGTCACAAACCTCACCGCCACAGAAGGGCAAAAACTCGATGGCAGCAGCAATGTGTGTACCATCGCAGATTTGACCTCTATCATTGTCAATGCGGATGTTTCGGAGCTTGACATCGACAAGGTGCAAAATGATATGAGCGTGATTCTCACGATGGACCAAGATGAAAGCATCCAATATACCGGCACGGTTACTTCGGTTAGTATGCAGGCAAAAAACAGCAGTGGAGATTCGGGTGGACAGAGTGGAAATCGCGTTTTTCCGGCAGTTATCACACTAGATGCACAGGATGCAGCCAAACTGTCCCCTGACCGTTCCGTTTCTTATAAAATCATTGTTGCACAAAAGGAGAATTGCCTGGTTGTGCCGTCCACCGCGATTGTGTACACCGAAACAGGTGCCGCCGTCTATGCAAGGCAAACAGAGGGCGTGACCTTTGAGAATGCACAGCCTGTGCCGGAAGGCAGCGAGGTGCCTGCGGATTTTGTCATTGTTCCTGTAGAAACCGGAATTTTTGATGAAAACAACACAGAGATTGTTTCTGGCGTGGCAGAAGGCACGGAGGTTTTTTTAGCCGCACCACAGGATGTATATGCCATGGATGAAGGTATGATGGTAGGCTAATGGAAAACGAGAAAAGGGGCGACATAAATGCTGGGACGCAAAAACGCAGCGCGGCATGACACCGAACAGCAGCCAAAGCATCTCATTGCGCTGGAGTGTGTCTGCAAGTTTTACAACGAAGGACAGGAAAACGAAGTGCACGCACTGGAGGACATTTCGTTTCATATTGATGCCGGCGAGTTTGTGTGCTTTCTCGGACAATCCGGCTCCGGAAAATCTACCTTAATGAACATTTTGGGGTGCTTAGACCAGCCGACCTACGGCACCTATTGCCTAAATGGCACGCCGATTGAGGAGATTGCACCGCCTGTGCTGGCAGGCATTCGCAACAAAGAAATTGGGTTTATTTTTCAAAGCTTCAATCTGATTTCCACCTTGTCTGCAATAGAAAATGTAGAGCTTCCGCTGATTTATCGCGGCATGGGTCATCGGGAGATGCGCGAGCTTGCGACAGAGGCACTCAAAGAAGTGGGGCTGGAAAGCCGCATCTGGCATATGCCAAATGAGCTTTCCGGTGGTCAGCAGCAGCGTGTTGCCATTGCGCGTGCAATGGCGGCAAAACCACCTGTCATTATGGCGGATGAGCCTACAGGCAACTTAGATTCACATACGAGCACCGAAATTATGCAGCGTCTGCTGCGGTTGAATGAAGAACAGGGGACAACTGTCATTCTCATCACACACAATCAGGCACAGGCAGAGCTTGCCAAACGCGTCATCACCGTATCCGATGGACACATCGTTTCGGATGTCATGAATCGGAAAGGAGTGCCGACAACATGAGCTTCATGCGGACCATCGCAATGGCACTGAAAGCCATTCGCAAAAATAAAATCCGCTCCGTGTTAACCATGCTTGGCATTATCATTGGTGTGGCATCGGTCATTACTCTGGTCGCAACGATTCAGGGCATTCAGCAGATGCAAAATCTGATGATGGAGGCAATGGGGGTCAATCGTATTGATATGTCAATATGGACCAACAGCTCCAGAACGCGAGAAAGCGTGGTGGAATATTGTGAAGATGCTGTGGGGCAGGATTTGCTTGCCATTGCACCAACGGCACAAAACCAAATGGAAGTCAAATACCGCACCAAAACCATGCAAAACACGAATGTTTATTTCAGCAACGAGCAATATGGTTTGTGCACCTCGCAGTCCATGGCGGCAGGACGGGATTTGACACTGGTTGATATTAAAAACCGTGCGCGTGTCTGTGTGATAGGCGAAGCGGTGAAGAAAAATTTCTTTGGCGCAATGAGCCCGATGGGGCAATCTATCAAATTAGGCGGGCAATCCTATCAGGTCATTGGTGTCTATAAGGGCAAATTTGGCGGAAAGCTCAATACAGAGGACCAAATGATTTTGGTGCCTTACACCTTGCAGAAGCGTCTGACAGGCATGGAGGACACCAGCAATTATGTCATGCGCGGCAAAAATACAGAACAGACCAAGGCGTTTATTGAACAGTTGACCGCCTTTGCACAGACCAAGATTCCGCCTGACAGCGCAAACGAATATTTTTATGCCTATTCCAATGACCAATATCAGGAGCAGAATCAGCAGCAATATAATATGATGAGCTTGGTTGCTGGCAGTGTGGCAGGGATTTCCTTGCTGGTAGGTGGCATTGGCATCATGAATATCATGCTGGTGTCTGTCACTGAGCGTACCCGTGAAATCGGCATTCGTATGGCAATCGGTGCGCGCCGCCGCGATATTATTGGACAGTTTTTGATTGAAGCCGGGGCGGTATCTGCCTGTGGCGGATTGATTGGTATTGCCATTGGTGTTTTTGGAACGGCAATGCTGGGCGGCATCGCTGTGCGATATTTGCTCAGTTCACCATATATGCCGGACATACCATCCATGGTAGTGCTGCCGTCAATGCCGCTGGTGTTGGGTGCATTTTTGTTCTCGGCGATGCTTGGTGTCATTTTTGGGCTGTATCCGGCAAATAAAGCTTCTAAAATGCAGCCGGTAGAGGCACTTCGCACACAATAAAAACCTGTATTCACAAACGTGAACTGGTGGAGTAGGGAAAGATTTTTTGCTAGGCAAGGCAAAAAGATGCAGGAATATAAGGTGAGCACGTCAGTGCGAGAAAATCCACTGGTGGACTGGATGTATTCCAAAGATTTTTAACACCGCATAGCAGAAAAGATTTCCCTAATGCGACGGTTTGTCATTGTGAAGACAGGTTCTAAGACCTATTAAAGGCGATGTTTGGATAGGGAGATATATATGAAAAAACAAATGATTAGCGGTATACTCGTGTGCACGATGCTGTTGGGCAGTGCTGCCGCTTTTACCGATATTGCAGACAGCAATGTGCAGCAAGCGGCGGGTGTATTGGATGCACTCGGCATCATGCAGGGCGTTGGAAATGACCGTTTTCAGCCGAATGGAGCCTTGACGCGCGCCCAATTTTGCAAGCTGGCAGTCACTTCGCTTGGCATAGAGGATGTGTCGGCATATCAGAGCTTCACGATTTTTCCGGATTTACCCACCTCGCATTGGGCGGCGGGGTATGTCAATGCTGCCATCAAGGATGCAGAGCTTTCTCCAAAACAAATCATTCGTGGCTTTGCAGATGGTACCTTTCGCCCCAACCAGACCATCACCTATGGCGAAGCCTGCACCATGCTGCTGCGGATGCTGGGGTACAGTGTCACCGATATAGGGGCGTTTTGGCCGGATGATTATATTTCCAAGGCAAAATCGCTTGGCATCTGCGACAATGTCAAGACCTATACGGCAAGCCAGACCATCACGCGCGGCGATGCAGCCATTATGCTGCTCAACACGCTGCAGGCAACCCCAAAAGAGGGCAGCGCACTGCTGTATAACAGCGTTTCCGAAAGCAAAATTGAGGACAGCATTTTGCTTGCAACCGCGGAAACGGATGCAGATTTGAGCGCAGGACAAGCACAATTTTACGAAAGCGGAACGATTATCACGCGTCGAACCCTGCAGCTGCCAGCGAGCAGCTTGGTCGGGCAGCGTGGCACGGTGCTGTTTGATAAAGAAAACACAGGAAAAGTCTGTGCATTTCTGCCGGATACCGATGCTACCGAGGTGCTTTCTGTAGCGTCTGCATCGGTGCAGTCGTTTGTCACAACCGATGGTACCACCCGCAAGGTTGCAAACGACACACCAGTCGTGTTAAATGGTGAAGTCACCACCTATGCGGAAAGCTATTTTGATTTGGTCAGCCGCAGTGTGCGGGTGTATTATGATACGGATAGTCAGATTGCACTTTTGGTGCGTGAAGCAGCACAAAGCAGCAACACCTTTGTATATGGCACTGCGCAGGCGGGCAATATTCCAGCCCAATATCAGGTATATAAGAATCATACGCTGATTTCAGCCACGCGTTTGGCAAAGTATGATGTGATTACGCTGGATACAGCTGCAAAACGGGCATATGCCTGTGACAACCGCGTCACAGGGTATCTGCGTAAGGCATCGCCAACCTTCAGCAATCCCAGTGAAATCACACTTCTGGGAAAGAGGTTCGCGGTTTCGGCGCAAGGGGCTGCCTATTTTAAAGCATTCAAATATCAGGACAAAATCACCTTGCTGCTCGATGAAAACGGCATTGTTTGTGCTGCATATCCCGCCGCAAGGGTTAGCGCGCCCATGACAGGGCAATATGTGCAGGAATCTGACGGCACCGCTGGCATCAACCTGCTCAATGGCATTCGGATTTCGGGCAGTCTGACCGACAGTGATATGCAATTATACCTTGGGCACATGGTGCAGGTGTCGGAACAGCAAAGCGGCACATTCAGCCTTACGGGATATAGCTATCGCGCAGGGGGCACCAGTGCTTGGGATATTGCAGGCAGCACCATCGGCACGCGGACAGTTGCAGACAATGTTCGTATATTTGAAACCTTGGAAAATGATTCTGCGGTTTCTGAAATCGAAAAGCAGGATATTCGCACCGATACCGTACCATATTCGGATATTCGCTCTTGTGTATTGGATTCCTCTGGCACGGTCACAGCTGTTTTTCTCAATGACTACACAGGTGATGGCTGGCAATATGGTCTTGCAACCATCAGTTCCGTGGAAATAGATGATGATGGCGAAGAGCTTCGCAAAGCGGTTTCGCTCAAAACCTTTGCAGATGGTGCAGGCACAACGATGAATTACAGTGCCTCCTCTTATGATGCAAGCAGCAATGTCATTGGATTGCCGAAGGGAGCAGCGAATATCAGCGGCACCTTGGCAAAATTACCGGTCAAAAAGCTGACGGTTGTGGGTCAAGTGACGGTGAATGACTTTGATGGGGAAGATGGCATCCATACAGCCGATGGATATTATGAATTGGCGGAGGATATTGGTGTGTATGTCAGTGATTATGGTAAAATGATTTCTCTGCGCGAAGCAAAGGGCAGTTGCACCAGCTTCACGATATATGCGGATACGGATACCTCGCAGGGTGGCCGTGTACGTGTCATCATTGGAAAATAAAGCTGGTTTAGCACGATAACACCCCCCTCTGGCGCGCCAGAGGGGGGTGTTATGGGTTGCAAGATTCGTTCTTCTGCGATTCGTAAATTTTTTACAGAGTGTATTCATTACCTTCCTGCATGGATGCAGTAAAGCTGTCTTGCAGTCGGAAAACCGAAATTTGCTGCTTGAGCAAGCTTGCTTGAGCGGAAAGCTCTTCGCTTGCGGCTGCACTTTCTTCTGCGGTTGCGCTGTTGGTCTGTACCACGGCTGAAATTTGCTCGATGCCTTGATTGACTTGCGTAATGGCAGATGCCTGTGCTTGAGAAGCAGTATCAATTTGGTCCATAATTTCAGAAACCAAGCCTGTTTTTTGAGAAACATCGGACAATGCACTTGCGGTGTTTTCTGCAATCGCAGAGCCTTGGTTCACCAGATGAATGGAGTTTTCAATCAAGGCAGTGGTCTGCTGTGCAGCATTGGCACTTTTGGAGGCAAGATTACGCACTTCATCCGCAACCACGGCAAAGCCCTTGCCTGCTTCTCCGGCTCTTGCAGCCTCCACAGCGGCATTGAGTGCCAGAATATTGGTTTGAAACGCAATATCATCAATAACCTTGATGATTTTTGAAATTTCATTGGATGCCAGATTGATGTCTTGCATTGCGTTTAGCATTTTCTGCATTTGCGCATTGCTGCTCTGCACATCAACGCCCATTTGGGCGGTGTAATCCTTGGCTTGCGAAATATGTTCCGCATTGTTCTGCACATCTGTACTAATATGCTGAATGGTTGCCGAAAGCTCTTCGATGGAGCTGGCCTGTTCTGTTGCACCCTGGGACAAATCCTGTGCCGCATTGGAAACTTGGTCAGAACCCACCGAAACTTGCTCGGAAGCGAGGGTAATGCCCTCCAAAATTGTTTCCAGCTGTGTGATGGTTTTTTGCAGAGAAATGCTCATGGAATCGGCTTCGGAGCGAGGAGTTACCTGCAACGCCAAATTACCTTCTGCAAGTTGCTGCAAAATGACCACCTGTTCCCGAATGGACTGTGTCATTTGGTTGAATGCACGGGACAAGGTGCCGATTTCGTCTTCGCTGTCATCTGGCAAATGGGTGTCCACTTTGCCCACCGAAATTTCCTTTGCGACCTGCACAATTTGCTCCAAAGGAAGCTGGAGATGACGTTTTAAAAATTTGCGATTGATGAGTAAGCTGATGGCAATGGTCAGCAGGGACAGGAGCAAAATCGCGCCAATCAGAAACTGAGCGTTTCGCTCAAAAGACGCGAGGCTTTTGCCTGAGAAGGCAATACCGGTCACGGTTGTACCGTCTGCCGCAAAAATCGGCTTGTACATCGTTGCATAATTCATGCCGAACAGCGTAATGGTTGCGGTATAGGGCTGCTTTTGATTGATGACCACATCAGCCACCTTGGGGTCCAGCGTGGTGCCAACAGCGCGTTGCCCTTCCTTCAAAATGGTGGTGTTGATGCGCATATCACCCGCGAAAATGGTGAATTCTGCACCTGTGATGTTTTTCAAGGAGTCCAAAAAGTTGGTATCGGTGAGAAGATATTGCACAGAAACGGCACCAACAATAGAGCCACTTGTCGAATAAATGGGCGAACCTGCCTCGATGGCATAGAGGTCAGCGGGCGTCGACGCAATCTCAGATGCAGGTTTGCCGGAAAGCGCAGAAGAAACATGATGCTGCGCGGAAAGGTCAGCACCGGCGGCAACGTCAGCGGTCGTGCTGGCAAGCACAACCCCTTGCTTATTGGTAATCAGAATCGCATCCGCGTGCACAATGCCGGAAAGCGCCTTAATATGCTGTGAAAGGGCAGATTTGTTGCCGTCTGTCGTGGACTGCATCACATTCAGGTTTGTAGAAACGACCTGTGCAGTGGTTTCCAAAATGGTAGAGCGGTTTTGCAGTTCGCGCTGCAAAATTTGCAAGGTGGCGTTTGCCTCTTCCTTGGATAAATTTTTAATGGAAATGGATGATGATGCAATCGCAGTGGTGGCAACAATGACGATGGCAAGCACAATGGTCCATACATTGAGTCGAATCAGCTGTTGGCTGAGCGTTTTGGCCTTGGGAAATTTTCGGAACACTGGAAATCCTCCTAAATATCAAAAAAGTATACAAAATAAGTATTCATAATTATAACAAAGAACCAATGTTTTTTCTATGCACAAAATCTACATATTTTGCGCACCAATCAAAATTCTTGCGGGAGGATTTGCAAAACGGATGAAATTTTTCACAAAATGGAATGTTTCATGCCGTTTTGTCACAGTACAGAATAGGATAGAAGGGAAGGAGTTGGTGTGGATGTATACAAGGATGCGCCAGCCAAGATTGGGCGTTTACAACGCAGATACAGGAGAATATATCGGGGAGGCGTTCTTTCAGCTGACGCCGCAAATGGAAAAAGAAATCCTGGATTTTTTGAATTACAAAGGGAAGCTATCCTCTCTGCTGATACTCAACACGGATTTTTATCCGATTTCGCCAGACTATGTTCCGCCAGAGCCTTATGTAATATATAAACGCAAAGGCAAACTGATGGGGCTGTTTACAGATTCTTCGATGGATACGGAGGTGCCGATTGAAATCGATATGCGATACAATCAGCTGATACGCAGTGAGCCGACCAATGGCCCATATAATTTTTATAGCGTAGAGTTAGATGATATTGTTGTTGAAGATGTGAAAAAAGGCGAATACACGCGGTGAATACGGCAGCATATTCCCATCAAAGCATCTGCGCAAGTGTAGGTGCTTTGATGGCTGTTTTGGGCAATAAAATAGGCTGCCCCTGATGGGGCAGCCTCGGCAGTTGGTACAATGGCGTACCGTTTTCAAAGTTGGCTGCCAGGATTGCATGGCAAGCCATTTGGTGGATGTGTACGCTGGAACGTGTGCGGTTATCTGCAGCAACCGCCACAGCCACAGTTGCAATCACAATCACATCCGCAGCCACAGCCCATGGGGGCAGTCGATGCGCCGAGAATACCGTTGCCGCTGGAACAGCACCAAATCAAAATGATTGCGAAGATAATGATAATCCACCAATAATTTTCGCCTTGATTACACGGATAACACATGAGTCATTTCCTCCTATCAGTGATTTCCTTCTATCCTATGGAAAACAGAAATCATGTGTTACACCAACCGCTCAATTCTCAATATATTTTCCGTGCAGCCCGTTTTCATCCAGCTGCATCACGTGAGCCTGCATGAGTTGATTGGGTTTTGCGGTGTCACTCTGGATTTGCACGGTGAAATGATAGGGCGTGTGTCCAGAAAAAATCCCGTGCTGTTTTGGGTTTTCTAATAAAATTTCTAGTGTCGTGCCGAGAAAAGAGGCGAGATAGGCGTGCTCCATTTGGGCGGCAACGGCTTTGAGGGCGGCAACACGTGCCTGCTTCTCTGCCGATGCAATTTGATGGGGCATTTCCGCGGCAGGGGTGCCTGTGCGGGGCGAATAGGGAAAAATATGCATGGATGCAAATTGACATTTTTGGATGAAATCCAAGGTCTGAGCATGCTCCTGCGCGGTTTCTCCCGGAAAGCCTGCAATGACATCGGTGGTGATGGCGCAGTTTGGAAAATATGTGCGCAGGCGCTCGGTGCATTGATAAAATTCTGCGGTGGTATAGCGGCGGTTCATACGCTCGAGGATGCTGTCACAGCCGCTTTGCAAAGACAGGTGAAAGTGCCGCATCAGGTTTGAAAAGCGCGAAAGACGCTCGCAAAAGTCTTGCGTGATGATGCGCGGCTCCAGCGAGGAGAGCCGAATGCGAATCTGCGGCACGGCTGCGCAAACCTGCTCCAGCAAGGTAACAAGCGATGCTTGCGGGGTGAGGTCACGACCATAGGAAGCGATTTCGATGCCAGTCAAAATGATTTCACGAACCCCGTGGGCGGAGAGCTGCTGCACTTGTGCCAGCACTTCTGTCACAGGCATGGAGCGGATATGTCCGCGGGCATAGGGGATGATACAATAGCTGCAATAGTTATCACATCCGTCCTGTACTTTGAGCAGGGCACGGGTTCGACCCTCTGGCACGCCGGCAGGTAAAACTTCAAAATGCTGTGGCGGGGGCGTTGGTGCAGTGGGCGTGGGGAGGCTGCCGGTTTGGAATGCCGCCTCGCATAAGGAGAGAATCTCGGCACGGTTTGCAGTGCCGCAGACCAAATCGATTTCCGGCAGTGCACGAATTTGCGCGGGCGATGTCTGTGCAAAGCAGCCGCAGGCGGCGAGGATAGCGCGGGGATGCTCTCGGCGCAGCTTGTGGAAGGCGCGTATATTTTTGTGGTCACTCACGGAGGTAACCGTGCAAGTGTTGATAATCACCGCATCGGCATCCGCGGCAACAATTTGGTGACCGCGAGAAACTGCAAGCTGGGATAAAGCCTGTGATTCAAAACGATTCACCTTACAACCTAAAGTAAAAAATGCAAATTTCATAAAAAAAATCCTTTTTGTTCTGGTAATCTACTCATTTGTATATTATAATAGATATTATCAAAAGATACAATCAAAAGAGGTGAAACAGGATGACGGAAAAAAATATCCATTTGCGTGGTGTGGAGGATATTAAGCTTTTATGTGATGCTGCGGTAAAGTATGCGTTTGACATTGACATACTTTCTGAAAACTATATTATTGATGCAAAGTCGTTTATGGGCATTTTCAGCTTGCGGCAGAAAGATGATATTATGGTACGTGTCAGTGCCGATGCAGAACAAGCAAATGCCTTTTTTGAAGAAATTAAGCTGCTTTGGAACGCATAGCATCTTGTTTTTTGTGAATGGATGTATTTTTTAGGATATGGGACAGGACTTGAGAAACAGTTTCTCAAGGAGCAGACGATACAGATGGAACACCTTGTTTTTTGTGAAATCGTCGAACCTTTTTCGGGTTCGACTTTTTTATTTTATATGGTAGGTAAAGGAAAGGGGAGGACAGATACTTAATGTTTGCAGATGTTAATAATCTTCTGAACAAAATCGACAATATCCTGTGGGGGATACCGCTGATTGTGCTGATTTTTGTGGGCGGAATTTTTCTGACAATCCGGCTGCGAGGATTACAAATCAAGCATTTGGGCAAAGCACTGCGCTTTATTGTGCAAAACGAGGACGGCGGAACCGGAGAGGTGACAAGCTTTGGCGCGCTGTGCACCGCACTGTCTGCAACGATTGGCACCGGCAATATCGTGGGTGTGGCAACAGCCGTGACCAGTGGCGGACCGGGCGCGCTGTTTTGGATGGTGGTTGCTGCCTTTTTCGGCATGGCGACGAAGTATGCGGAAGGGCTGCTTGCGATTAAATACCGCACTGTAAACGAAAACGGGCATAGCTTGGGCGGACCATTTTATTATATTGAACGCGGTATGGGACCCAAATGGAAGTGGCTTGCAAAAACCTTTGCGTTTTTTGGGATGTGTGCCGGTCTGTTGGGCATTGGCACCTTTACGCAAGTCAATGGAATCGCATCAGCGGTTCACAATTTCTTTGACCCGCAAGACGCATGGACGGTGCAGCTGCCGCTCATCGGCGAATATTCATGGACCGTTGTGCTGGCAAGCCTGATTCTGACAACCTGCGTGGCATTGGTATTGATTGGCGGTATTCGTCGTATTTCACACGTGTCGCAGGTGGTTGTGCCGTTTATGGCGATTGCATATGTGGTGTTTTGCGTGATTCTGCTCGCGTATAACGTGCAGGAAATTCCGGGTGCGATTGTCACCATCGTGCGCAGTGCCTTTGCACCAACTGCGGTAGCGGGCGGCGTCATGGGCAGTATGGTGGTTGCAATGCAGAAAGGTATTGCGCGCGGCATCTTCTCCAATGAAGCAGGTTTGGGCTCTGCGCCGATTGCGGCAGCTGCGGCAAAGACCAAAGAGCCGGTGCGCCAAGGATTGGTTTCGATGACAGGTACCTTTATTGATACCATTATCATTTGCACGATGACAGGTCTGGCACTCGTGGTGACCGGTGCGTGGCAAGTACCTGGTTTGGAAGGTGTGGCGGTCACGACATATGCGTTCCAAAAGGGCTTGCCGTTCACAGAAGGGGTGTCCTCCTTGTTGCTGCTGCTGAGTCTGGTGTTCTTTGCTTTTACCACCATTTTGGGTTGGGATTATTACGGAGAACGCTGCCTGGAGTACTTTTCCAACGGCAGAAAAACCAGCTTGACGGTGTATCGTTGGCTTTATATTTTTGCGGTATTTATTGGGCCCTATATGACCGTTTCAGCGGTATGGACCATGGCAGACATTTTCAATGGCTTGATGGCATTGCCCAATATGGTGGCCGTGCTCGCATTGAGCGGTGTGGTTGTGGCAGAAACAAAAGAATATTTTGCACGCTATACAAAAGAATAGCAGCAGAAAACGCATGGACACTGTGAATGCAGTATCCATGCGTTTTTGTTTGTGATAATTCGTCATACCCAATCCAACACACTGAAATGATATACAGTTTTTTGGTGATACGCTTGCCCTGCGCGCACAACCGGAGAGGGGAAATTTGCCTGATTGATGGCATTGGGCCAGTTTTGTGTGTCCAAACAGATACCCGTGCACATGGTGTACATGGCATCGTCTTTTCCGAGCGGTAATCCATCCAAATCATTGCCGGTGTAAAGCTGCAATCCCGGTTGCGAGGACCAACAGTCCAGCTTGCGTCCGCTTTCTTCTGACATCAAGCAGGCGACTGGCATCAAGGCAGGGTTGTGGGCGGGTTTGATGATGAAATTGTGATTATAGCCATGTCCATTGGTCAGCTGTGCATCGGGTCGCTCCATTTGGTCACCGATGCGTGTCATTGTCCGAAAGTCAAAGGGGGTTTGGTCGACTGGACGCAGTTCACCTGTGGGAATCAAGGAGGCATCTGTGGGCAGAAAATAATTGGCATAAATTTTCAAATGATGATTTAAAACCGTGCCCGCATCATGTCCATCCAAGTTGAAATAATGGTGATTGCTGAAGTTTATGACGGTGTCCTCATCGCAGTGTGCATAGGCATCCATTGTGAGTTTGTTTTCTGTTAGCGCATAAATGATTTGCGCATCAACGGCGCCGGGATAGCCGCCTTCGCCCTTGGGCGAGCGATAGCGGAGCACCAGTGCGTCTTGGGCGATGGAAGCACTCCAGATTTTTGTGCTGAAGCCATCAAAACCACCATGCAGACTATGTGCGCCGTCATTGCTTTGCAGGGGAAAGGTTTTGCCGCCCAGCATAAAGTTGGAATCGCGGATGCGACCTGCACACCGCCCCAATGCAGCACCGAAAAAATGTTGATTGTGCAGATACCCATCTAGGGTGTCAAAGCCTAAAACAACATCTTCAAAACCATCCGCCCCGGGCGCAGAAAGCATGCGCAGGGTTGCGCCGTAGGTTAAGATTTCAGCGGTCATACCACTTTCACTGCGCAAGGTGTAACAGGTGACAGGCTCGCCCTGCTCCGTTACGCCAAAAGGCTTACAACCAATTACCGACATAAATGCTCCTCCTCACATCTCAGCCACAAAAGCATTGGGTGTGCAAAAAGTTCTGCCCAATGCAACGTCCTGACGCATAGCGAATGGTTCACTATATGCCAAGAACCTTGTGTCCCATTCCAAATGCACAGTTTATACGTAAAACATACATATGTGCAAAATGCAAAATCCCAATGTTTGTGCTTTTGAGAAAAGCAGCAGTGCAGGGCACTGCGTGTTGAGATTATTATAAAGCGTTTGCATAAATGGTGCAATATTAAGTGAGAAACATTCGGAATTTGTCGTAAAATTTGTTGTTATGACCAAAAACGAAAAAATTATATTAGGTAATAGTGCAATAAAAATTTCCTATTCTGTATCGATTTGAAAAAAGCGCATCCCGTTTTCTGTGGTGCAATGGATGATTTCTTCGACAGAAAGATTTCGAATTTCTGCAATTTTTTCCGCAATGCGGTATAAATATAAAGAGGAATTGCGTTTTCCGCGGAATGGGTCGGGTGTCAGATACGGTGCATCGGTTTCAATCATGATGCGGTCGAGCGGCATCATTTCGATGACTTCATGCGATTTTTTTGCATTTTTAAAGGTGATAACACCTGTGAAAGACAGGTAATACCCAAGGTTTAAAAATTGCTGGGCGGTTTCGGCACTTCCGGAATAGCAATGGCAGACGCCGCGCACATCGGGGTGCTGTTCGGCAATGGTGAGGCAATCCAAATGCGCTTCACGGTCATGCACAATGACAGGAAGCTGCAGACGCTTCGCCATACGCATCTGTGCATGGAAGATTTCCTGCTGTTTTTTTCGGGCGGCAGCATCCTTTTCCCAATAATAGTCCAGACCAATTTCGCCGATGGCACGCACCTTGGGGTGATTTTTGGCAAGCTGCTCAATTCCCTCCAAATCCACACCGTTTTGTAGATTTTCTGGATGATAACCCACCGCAGCATACATGAAATTATAGCTTTCGGCATAAGAAACCGCCTTTTGGCTGGTTTCCAAATCGCATCCGGGGTTTAAAATCAAACCGACATTTTGCTGTGGCATATCATGCAGCAGCGGTGCACGGTCCTCGTCAAAGCGCGCATCATCATAGTGCGCGTGTGTATCAAATAACATGGTGTTCTCCTTTGGAATGCGTGTCAAGACAGCTCTTTTTTGCGTCCCATAAATTTACTTTCAATGTATTGTGCATAAACGGTGCCGGCAGTGGCTTCTGCAAGCACCATATTTAAGGCATCTTCCTGTCCAGTGGGCAGCAGGAGCGTCAGTGTGACATCTGCGCCATAATCGGTGCTTTCAATGGTGCAATCAAACGTGCGCAACAGATGCTGCACAATTTCAAACAGCGGATAAGGACACGCCACGAGCAGGACGGAAAACATACTCATTTCCATTACGCCTGAGGCGGCAACGGCAAGCTTTGCGCCCTCGGTATAGGCGCGCACAAGTCCGCCTGTGCCCAGCAAAATGCCGCCGAAATAGCGCGTGACAACACAACAGACATTGGACAAATCTCGATGGCGCAGCACCTCTAAAATGGGCATCCCAGCCGTTCCCTGCGGCTCGCCATCGTCAGAGTAGCGCATTAGGTTGCCCTCGCGAATGATATATGCCCAGCAATTATGCGCTGCATCCCAATAGGTTTCGCGCATTTCCTTCACCTTTGCAACGGCTTCTTCCGCACTTTCTACGCGCCAAAGCCGTCCGGTGAATTTGGAGCGTTTTTCTTCAAAGCCGTCCTCGGCATAGGACGAAAAGGGAATGAAATAATTTTGGTTATGCATGAGGCTCGACCTCGTAGGATTTCATGCGCCCAAAGGTTTTGTCATCACAAATGACCTCTACAATCGTGCCCTCTGCAGCATATTCGACAGAAAGCACCTGTGCCTCTCGATGCAGGGTATCGAGGGCTTGTCCATCTTGATAGGGAATGAGCAGGTGCATTTTATGCTTGCCTTTGTCCAAGGTTTTTTCAATCGCCGACAGCAGTTCGGGAATACCGCGTCCATGCTTGGCGGAAATCATCACGCGGTCGGCTTGGCGGAAGGGCAATAGGTCAGGGGCGCACAAATCGGCTTTGTTGCAAACCAAAATACGAGGAATGTCTTGTGCACCCAGTTGGGTGATAACGTGCTCCACGGTTGCGCCTTGCTCCTGCCAATCAGGGTGCGAGATGTCAACCACGTGCAGCAGGACATCTGCATACTTTAGTTCTTCCAGCGTTGCTCGAAACGCCGACACCAGATGATGAGGCAGTTTACGAATGAATCCAACCGTGTCGGAGAGTAGAATTTCCTGTGTGTCAGAAATGCGCAGCTTGCGTGTGGTGGGGTCAAGGGTGTCAAACAGACGATTGTTTGCGGCAATGCCCGCATCTGTCAGGGTGTTGAGCAGGGTGGATTTGCCGGCATTGGTGTAGCCAACGATGGAAACGAGCGGCAATTCTGCCTTTTGGCGTTGTCGGCGCTGTACGGAACGCACCTGACGCACCTGCTGCAAATCCTCTTTGAGCTTGTCAATACGGCGGCGGATATGACGGCGGTCGCTTTCCAGCTTGCTTTCACCAGGGCCTCTTGTGCCAATGCCGCCGCCAAGACGGCTCATAGACTTGCCAAGACCGGAAAGCCGCGGCAGAATATATTGATATTGCGCAAGCTCCACCTGCAGCTTGCCCTCGCCTGTGTGGGCACGCTGTGCAAAAATATCCAAAATCAGTCCGGAACGGTCGAGCACAGCGCGGTTGAACAATTCCTCCAGTGTGCGCATTTGAGAGGGCGACAGTTCATTGTCAAAAATAATCAGCTCTGCGTCTTGTGCTTCTGCCAAGAGCCGAACCTCTTCGGTTTTGCCTTCACCGATGAAGGTGCGGGCATCCGGAGTGGGACGGTTTTGCAGAACTTTTCCAACGCAAATGCCGCCTGCGGTTTCCAGAAGTGCCTCTAATTCGTCAAGCGTTTCTTCTGTCGCATCCTGTTCGCGGGTAAAGCTGTGGCAGGACAATCCCACGAGAATTGCACGCTCATGCTTTACGGTTTGTGTTTGATTGTCTGTCATGGATGACGACCTCCTGTGTTTTCAAAAATAAAATAAGAATTTCTAGGATGGTGCACGTAGGATAATCGCGCCATCTTCAAATTGTATATCAGAAATGGGATGTTCTGTTTCGGTGAGCAGCTGCGCCAAGGCTTGGTTGCATCCTTGCGTGATGTTCTCAGGTAGGGCGGTGGAGGGCAACTGCAAATCCCCGATTTGCAGGGATACCTCAGTGAGGGATGGGGGTGTGGTCTGCGTCTGCACGATGGCATCCAGCTGCAGCGGAATTTGTGCAGGCAGTAAAATGAGTGCAGAGCGAATGCTGCTGCTTTGGATATACTGCTGTAGCGTTTCCTTTTCGGCACTGCCACTGACACGAATGCCACCATCCGCATGGATGGACACAGACACCTCGTGAATGGGGAAAAGGGGAGAGAGCTTTTCAGTGAGCAGCTGTGCAAGCTCAGCTTCTGTCCATTTTTGCGTATCATCGGCAGGAAGCTGCTGTGTAATCGAAGATTCTGTATTGGGCGTGGACGCAGACGGTGAATGCTGCAGCATCATTTTCCCGATTAGAACCAAACACAACAGCACGCAGGTTCCTAAAATTAAGGTGTAGCTAAAACTTCTGTCTTGTTCCATTGCAATCGCCCTCCTTTTCTGTATGGTATGGAGGCAGGACGGGAGTTATTCCAATAGAACCGCAGCGTGAAAATATTTTGCCATCACGCCACACAGGAATACTTGCAGCCGCACGCTTCAGTTGAAGAAGCCTGTTTCATCCTGTTTCCGAAACAGTCGTTCAATCGCTTCACGCAGGACAGGAAATGCAGAAAAATCCGTGGTTTTTTGCAGCAGCTGTGCGGCATCCTGCTGTGCATTTTGCAGCCATTGCACATCGCTGAGCATATCCGCAATATGCAGCTGCGGCAAACCATGCTGCCGATTGCCGAAAAAATCACCGGGACCGCGTTGCTGTAGGTCGGCCTTTGCAATGGCGAAGCCATCCGATGTCTGGCTCAAAAGCTGTAACCGTTCGCGTGCCTGTGCACCTTGGTCCACGCCAAAGAAAATGCAATAGGATTGCCGTTTGCCACGACCAACACGCCCGCGCAGCTGATGCAGCTGTGACAATCCGAATCGCTGCGCATCCTCCACCACCATGAGTGTTGCGTTTGGGACGTTGACACCGACTTCAATAACCGTGGTGGAAACCAAAATATCAATCGTACCGGCGGCGAATTGCTGCATCACTGCATCCTTTTCCGATTGCCGCATCTTTCCATGCATCAAACCGATTTTTCGCCTTGGGAAATGCTGCTGCAAATCGGCGGCATGGTCGCTCGCGTTTTTTAAATCCAGTTCACCCTTTTGCACAAGCGGACACACCACATACACTTGGCCGCTATCCTGACACTGCTTTTCGATGAAGCGATAAATGCGTGTGCGCATAGGTTCTCCCACGGCATAGGTTTCCACAGGGGCGCGTCCCGGCGGCAGTTCATCCAAAACCGACACCTCAAGCTCGGCATAGACAAGCAGTGCAAGTGTGCGCGGAATAGGGGTGGCGGACATGACGAGCACGTGCGGCAGTTGCCCTTTTGCAGAGAGCAGGGCGCGCTGCTGGACACCGAAACGATGCTGTTCGTCCACCACAACGGCACCTAGCTGCCGAAAGGTGACATCCTGCTGAATCAATGCGTGCGTGCCGATGATGAGATGCACACTGCCGTCTGCAATCTGTGCTTTGATGGCGCGCTTCTGCCCTGCGGACAAAGAACCGGACAGCAAACGGATTTGCACCCCCAGAGGGGCAAAAATGCGTTGGAAGGTTTCGTAATGCTGTGCCGCCAGAATTTCAGTCGGTGCCATGACGGCAGCCTGGAAGCCGTTTTGTATCGCAAGGGCACAGAGTGCGGCAGCAATCGCGGTTTTGCCAGAACCGACATCCCCCTGCACCAGTCGGTTCATGGGGTGTCCGCCCGTCACATCTTGTAGGATGTCATCGACAACGCGCCGCTGTGCCGCAGTGGGGGGAAAGCCAAGCTGCTTCCAGAAAGGCGAAAGGTTTATATCCAAAAACTGTATGCCACGCTCTGCTTGCCGACGTGTTTTCAAATAGGCAAGCCCGCAGCAAAGCACAAACAGCTCTTCATAAATAAACCTGCGCCGTGCCGTTTCTGCATCTGCCATGCACGGCGGCTGGTGAATGTTTTGCAGGCTTTCCGCAAGGGAAGGGAACGCATATTTTTCGCGCATATCCTGCGGAAGCGGGTCGGGAATTGCAGTGTCGATGTGCTGCAAGGCAGTATGGACGATTTGGCGAATATCACGCTGTGTAATGCCGGCAGACAAGGGATATACCGGACAAATGCGGCCGTTTGGTGCGTCATCCCTGCATTTTTCATGGGCGGGAGAAATCATTTGCAGGTGTTTTCCGTTTTTCTGCACTGCGCCGAAAAAAAGATAGGTTTCTCCCGCACGCAGCTGCGCGGCAGCATATTTGTTGTTGAAATAGACGATTTGCAGCACACCGCTTGGGTCGAACACGCGCAGCTTCGTGATGTCCATGCCCTGTCGGATGTGGCTGTGCTGTGGCGCAGTGCCAATGACCGCGCAGATGCAACACTTTTCGTGGGCATCTGTGGGGGACAACTGTCCAATGGGAATGATTTTCGTACGGTCCTCATATTCGCGGGGATAAAACAGCAATGCATCCTGCAGGGTGTGTATGCCAAGGCGTTCCAAAATCGCGGCCTTTTTAGGTCCAATGCCGCGCACACTGCGGATGGATGCGGAAAGTTTGCCCATGATGCGCCTCAATATTCTCGATATAGCCCGACAACAACGCCGATGATGCTGCATTCACGCCCGTCAATGGGTTCAAAATCTGGATTCTCAGGCATCAGCCAGACAGAATCCCTTGTGATTTCCAGACGCTTGCAGGTGGCTTCATCGTCCAACAGTGCCACAACAATGCTGCCGTTGTCAGCACTGGTCTGCTGACGGACAATGATGCAATCCCCGTCCAAAATGCCGGCGCCAATCATGGATTCTCCGCGAATGCGAAGCGCGAAATGCTCCCCGTATTTGCCGGAAAGATTGCAGGGAATATAGCCCTCGATGGATTCCTCAGCAAGAATTGGGATACCCGCCGTGACAACGCCCAAAATCGGAATCTGCTGCACGCTGCCCATGCCTTGCAGTGTGATGGCGCGATTTTTACGGTCTTCTTTTTCCAAATATCCCAAATCACGCAGGGATTCAATGTGTGCGTGCACCGTGGAGGGGGACTTCAGCCCCACGCCGTGGCAAATATCTCGAACAGCAGGCGGATAACCCTGTTCGGCAATGAATTGGCGAATATAGCTGAGCACTTGCTGTTGTTTTGGTGTAAGTTTTCTCATAAGATACCCAAAGTCCTTTTCAAAAATGGTATTGTGCAGCGAATGTGTTTTGCAGGAAATACCGCACAATTTCCGCATATCCAGTGGGGTGCGGTATTTCGTGGGAATTGTACGATGTTACTTCACTAGCATATCGCATTTTCATGAGAATTGCAAACATATGTTTCGGAAAACACGTAAAATATGCGGGATGCAGCGAGCGGGAGAGCAAAATATCCACAGGGTATAATTGCATAAGTCTACCCGCCTGTGCTATAATAAATAAACATTTATCATATATGCCATCCACTTACCGCTTTCAAATGAAGCGGTAAGAGATAAAAAATGGGATGGGGTGTCGAATACGCTTTTGCAGCATCCACACAGCACGTGAGGGATGCATACAGCATAGGAGGGTTACAGCTATGATGATTCAGACCGATTTGGGTGCTATTGAAATTACATCTCAAGTCATTGCGGATATTGCAGGGACAGCGGCCACCGGATGCTTTGGCGTGAAGGGTATGACACAAGCCACGCGAACGGAGAAATTTCTGCATATCTTGCGTCTGTCCAGCCGATTCTCTGGTGTAAAAGTCACAGAAGCCACCGAGGGCGGCGTCAATATCGATGTACATATTCGGGTAGAGCACGGGGTCAATATCACTGCTGTTTGCCGCAGTGTGATGACACAGGTGCGCTACCACGTGGAACGACTAACCGGAATTGATGTACAGAATGTGGATGTATACGTGGACCAGATGCAATTAGAAGAAATTTGATACGCGCCCAGACAGCCGCTTGTCAGGCAGAGTCTATAGAATTTTATTGCGCAATATAAGGAGTTAATATGTCGAAAAAAATAGATGGGTCGCTTTTTCGCGCCATGGTGATAGAAGGCGCATTGGCGATTTCTGAACAGCGGGAGCGTGCCAATGAACTGAACGTCTTTCCGGTGCCGGATGGTGACACGGGCACCAATATGGCAATGACAATGGAAGCGGCGATGTATGAAATGCAGAAGCTGGAATCCCCCAGTTTAATGAAAGCGGCTGATACCGCGGCGGCGGCACTGCTGCGCAGTGCGCGCGGAAATTCCGGCGTGATTTTGTCACTGCTGTTTCGCGGCATTGCAAAAAAGCTGCATGGATTGGAGGAAGCGGACGGCATGACCTTTGCGGTGGCACTGCGTGAAGGCGTGGATACTGCCTATAAAGCGGTAATGAAGCCAGTGGAAGGCACGATTTTGACCGTTTCGAGGGTGTCTGCGCAGCACGCGGTGGAAGCCTGTGCGCAGAATCCGACGGCATCTGTCGAAGAAGTGCTGCAGTTGATTTTGACCTATGGACAGACTGCCTTGGCAGAAACACAGCAGCAAAATCCAACGCTTGCAAAAGCCGGGGTGGTGGACGCAGGTGCCTTTGGACTGCTCGCCATTTTACAAGGCATGAACGATGCGTTTTTAGGCATCGCAACAGGACGTGCCAACCGCTCTGCAGATGTGCAAAAGGGTGCAGACTTTGCAGCGATTGCACAGGAAGAAATCACCTTCACCTATTGTACGGAATTTATTGCAGAGCGGCTGGATAAATCGAGGAATATTGCACGCTTACGCACGATTTTAAATGAAATCGGCGATAGCTTAGTGGTTGTTGATGATGAGGAACTGATTAAGGTGCATGTGCATACCGATAAACCGCAGGAGGTTTTGGCAGAGGGCTTGAAATTTGGAGCACTTTTGAGCGTGAAAATTGAAAATATGCGCAAACAGCACACCGAAAAGATGATAGAAGGTACTTTGAACACGTCCAAAGAACGCGTGATTGCATCGCCGGAAAAGAAGTATGGGTTTGTGGTGGTGGCTTCCGGAGATGGACTGCATGATGTGTTTGTGGACTTGGGCGCGGATGTCATTGTACAGGGCGGGCAGACCATGAACCCTTCGACCAATGATATTTTGTATGCCGTGGATGCGGTGCCTGCGGAAGTGGTTTTTGTGCTGCCAAACAATAAAAACATCATTATGGCGGCAGAGCAAGCGGCATCTTTGTCAGACAAGCGGGTGGTGGTCATTCCCACAAAAAATATTCCGCAGGGCATTTCGTCTATGCTGATGTTTGACGTAGAAGCAGAGGAGGGCAGCAATACCACTGCCATGACGGAAGCGATTGCAGGCGTCAGTGCCGGACACATCACCTATGCGGCGCGGGATTCCGACTTTGATGGAAAAAAAATCAAACAGGGAGAATATATCTCTTTTTGTGAACAAAAGCTGTGTGCAAACAGTAAAAAAGTGCATGATGCTGCAAAAAAGCTTGCGCGTGAAATGGTAACGCCGGATAGTGCCTTTGCAACCATTATTTATGGTGCGGACATCAACGAGGAAGATGCAAGGCACGTGGAGGAACTGTTCCAAAAGGAGAACAAAAATCTGGAGATTTCGCTGATTTATGGCGGTCAACCTGTGTATTATTATATTATTTCGGTGGAGTAAGACAACATAAGATTGGGTCAGAAGGCTTTTTAAAAGAAGGGGTAGTATGTCCATTTTTGATATATTTAGCAAATTGGAGCGCGAGCGGACGGAACAAAAAACCGCAGAGCGCACCGCTGTGGAATGGTTGGTTGTAGGATTGGGGAATCCCGGAGAGCGGTACATCAAGACACGGCATAATGCGGGGTTTCGTGCGCTGGATGCCCATTGTCAGCAGAGCGGACAAAAAATCGACCGCTTGAAATTCAAGGCATTGGTAGGGGAAGGCACCTTTGGCGGCGCACGTGTGCTGTTCATGAAGCCACAAACCTTTATGAATCTGTCCGGTGAAGCGGTGAAGGAAGCGGCGGATTTTTATAAAATCCCTGCGGAACGCATTGTGGTGCTGTTTGATGACATTTCGCTGGAGGTTGGACGGCTGCGCGTGCGACCAAAGGGTTCAGCAGGTGGGCAAAACGGTATTAAAAATATCATTGCGCAGCTTGGCTCGGAAAAATTCCCGCGTGTCAAAATCGGCGTGGGTGCCAAACCACATCCGGAATATGATTTGGCGGATTGGGTGCTTTCTCGCATGACTGACGCAGAGGAAGAACAGTTTCAGCCGGCGTTGGCGCGCGCCATGGAAGCGGCAGCGGAAATCATTCGCAGCGGTACAGCAACAGCGGCGCAATTATACAACGGACAACCATAAAGAAAATGGCTGCGCATATGTTCTATGTGCAGCCATTGTTTCGGTAAAATTGTGTTATAGCGCAATGCCAAAGTGTGCGCAGGCATCTGCCACTGCACCTTCCTGCGCAGGACAGGCAACGAAGTGCACCAGTTTCTGAATTGCAGGATGGGCATCACCTGGGCAAGCGGAGTGTCCTGCGGTGGTCAGCAATTCGACATCGTTGAGATGGTCGCCGATTGCCAGCACATCTGCGGTCGAAACGCCCAATTCGCTGCACAATCGGCGAAGGGCAGCCCCTTTGTTGACACCGTGCGCATAACAGTCGATGTAATTTTCGTGACTGCGGTGGAATTGATAGCGCGGGTTAGTATCGGTGGTCAGCTGTGGGAGTGCGGCTTCAATCGCTGTGGTTTCTCCGCATAAAATCAATTTTCCGTTTTCTTTGGTTAAAATCGCGCGGAAGTCGGAAACTTCTACAATCTCACAGCGCAATAGGGCGGATTCATTTTGCAGAATGGGGCTTAGGTGGTCTGTGTATAAGACATCGTCTTGCGAAATCATAAAGGAAAGTGCGCAAATGCCTTGATATTGTGTATAAATCTGCTGCAAGGTTTCAGGTGACATGGTAGCAATAGGGCGTTCTGTACGCGTTGCAACATCGATGATGCCGCAGCCACCAGAATAGATGATGTATTGCGGGGCATTCCACAAATCCAGACGATTGAGTGCGGGAACAATCAATCGTGGTTCGCGCCCAGTGGCAAACACGAGTGGAATCTGCTGCGCCTGTAAGGCTGCAAGACAGCTGCGGTCGCGGTTCGTCAGGTTTTCACGGTCGTACAGCAGCGTGCCGTCAAGGTCCGTTACGACCATTGCAATGGGTTTCATAGAGCACCTCCTTTGTGGTTGTTTTATGAAAAAATGGTGAAGGTTTGGAGAAATGCTTGACTTGAACGATGGGTTTGGCGTAGGATAACGATAGGAAATATAATGTAGAGGTGCAGATATGCAAGAATTGTTTGACTGGCTGACGGGTGCGGGGCGTGAAGTGGCGGTGTTGGTGATTTCCATGCTTCCATTTGTGGAGCTGCGTGGTGCAATTCCATTGGGGATTGCGGCAGGTATGGCGCCGTGGTCTGCGTTTGCTATTGCATGCGTGGGGAACATCCTCCCAATACCGCTGATTATTTTATTTGAAGAGCGGCTGCTGGATTGGATGGAAACCCTGCGTCCACTCGCCAAGTTGGCGGTGCGCTATCGGGCAAAATTGGAGAGCAAAACCGAAAAAATTACCAAATACGCTTGGTGGGGATTGTGCTTTTTTGTGTCCATCCCGTTGCCAGGTACGGGCGCATGGACAGGGGCGGCGATTGCAGCGATTTTGCATATGCCGCTGCGTAAGTCAGTACCGTCGATTGCCTTTGGGGTCATGATTGCGGGCATCCTTGTCACATTGGCAATGTCGGGTTTGCTGGGTGTGATACGAGCATTTTGATGCAATGCAAGTTGGTTCTGTAATGGTAAGGGCACTCACCGTTGTGAGTGCCCTCATTTGGTTTCATTCAAAGCGGCAATTTTCCAGAAGGTCGTTTTTCACCGTCCAAAGCTTGGACGATAAATCCACATAAAAGGTCTGCGGATTCTCAAAGCGAGTGACCTGCTTCCATAGGGTGTCCATCTGCTGCAGGCAGTAGCTGCGAATGCTTTCAATATCTGGACTGGTATAGACTTGCTTGCCATTTGCAAACAGCTGCACCAGAAGCGGTTTCGCCGTAAAATTGTTGACAATTTTCTTTTTCCAAGTGTGAATTGGATGGAACAGCGTATAGGGGCGGCTGTCGTCGATTTCTTCATCATGAATGCACAAAACGTCCCCGATGGCCTTTCCGGTGTCATTGTCAAACAAACGATAGACCTTTTTAAAATGTGGTGTGGTGATTTTTTCCACATTTTCAGAAACCTTGATTTTGGGGATAATCTGTCCGTCACAGTCTTCCACCGCAGACAATTTGTAAACACCGCCGAACACAGGCTCGGAGCGGGAGGTAATCAGCCGTTCGCCAATGCCAAAGGAGTCGATGCGAGCACCTTGCCCCAAAAGGTCACGCACCAAATGCTCATCCAAAGAATTGGATGCCATAATGGTCATGTCCGCATAACCGGCGGCATCCAGCATTTCACGTGCCTTGATGGAGAGATAAGAAATGTCACCAGAGTCCAATCGGATGCCCTTCGCACGGATGCCCATGGGGGCGAGCACTTCGTTTGCCACACGAATGGCATTGGGTACACCGGATTTTAATACATTGTACGTATCAACGAGGAAGATGCAATTTTCCGGATAAGTCTGCGCATAAGCCTTGAAGGCTTCAAACTCATTGTCGAACATTTGCACCCAGCTGTGCGCCATGGTACCGCCTGCGGGGATGTGATAATCGCGGTCTGCCATAACACAGGCTGTGCCATCACAGCCGCCGATGTAGGCAGCGCGTGCGCCATAAATCGCGCCGTCATAGCCTTGTGCGCGGCGAGAACCGAACTCCAGCACCGTGCGACCTTCTGCAGCGCGCGCAATGCGACAGGCTTTGGTGGCGATGAGGGTTTGATGATTGATGGTCAGCAAAATCATGGTTTCTACGAATTGCGCTTGAATCATCGGGCCTGCAACGGTTACAATGGGTTCGCCTGGAAAAATAGGTGTGCCCTCCGGAATTGCCCATACATCGCAGCAGAACTCAAAATCACGCAGATATGCCAAAAAATCTTCGGAAAAACATTGCTTTTCACGCAAATATTGAATATCTGCCTCAGAAAAACGCAGGTTGTTGAAATACTGCAAAAGCTGCTCCACACCTGCCATAATCGCATAGCCGCCATCGTCTGGCACGCGGCGGAAAAACATATCAAAATAGGCACGTCGATTTGCCATATTGTGTTCAAAATAACCGTTTGCCATGGTAAACTCATAGAAATCGGTCAGCATCGTCATATTTTTATCAGTCATGTGTTGGCTCCCATGTATCATTGAATTGCGAATTTTCACGCAGGAATTTTTCGCGAAGATTTACGCAAAACTAGTATTCTCTAATATGATAGTACTATTTGCGAAAAATGGCAAGATAAATTGTTATTTTATAAACGATTTTGTCAAATAAAAATACACACTTTGCATAAATATACAATATACTGTTTTTTTAAAAATAAATCTTGCATTCAGGAAAATAGAGTATTATAATAAAGGCATTGAGGCGAAAAGTGAAACGCGGAGGAAGAAAACATGAATAAAAAAATTAAAAAAGTAGTTTTGGCATATTCTGGAGGACTGGATACTTCCGTTTTGATTCCGTGGCTGAAGGAACATTATGAAAACTGTGAAGTCATTGCGGTTTCCGGCAATGTCGGGCAGGGTACGGAACTCGAAGGATTGGAAGAAAAAGCACTCAAAACAGGTGCTTCCAAGCTATATATTGAAGATTTGACGCAGGAATTTGTAGATGATTACATCATTCCGACCATGAAGGCGGGCGCAACCTATGAGCAGTATCTGCTAGGCACTTCCTTTGCGCGTCCCATCATTGCAAAGCGCATTGTGGAAATTGCATTGCAGGAAGGTGCAGATGCAATTTGCCATGGCTGCACTGGCAAGGGCAATGACCAGATTCGTTTTGAACTGGCAATCAAGGCATTCGCACCGCATATGCAAATCATTGCGCCGTGGCGTTTTTGGGAACTCAATTCCCGTGATAAGGAAATCGAATATGCGGAAAAGCACAATATTCCGCTGAAAATTACAAAGGAAACCAACTATTCTAAGGATAAGAATCTGTGGCATCTTTCTCACGAGGGTCTGGATTTGGAATTGCCCTCGAACGAAGCACCGCTGAACCGCGAGGGCTTCTTGGAAATGGGCGTTTCTCCGGAACATGCACCGGACAAGGCAACTTATGTTACCTTAAGCTTTGAAAAGGGCATTCCAACGGCTGTGAACGGCGAAAAAATGGATACTGTGCAGATTGTGGAAGCGCTGAATAAGGTTGGCGGCGAAAATGGCATCGGCATTCTGGACATCGTGGAAAACCGTTTGGTTGGCATGAAGAGCCGTGGTGTATATGAAACACCGGGCGGCACCATTCTTTATGCGGCACATCAAAAGCTGGAAGAAATCACGCTGGACCGCGAAACCAGCCACTATAAGCAGCAGGTGGCACTGAAATTTGCTGAAATGGTATACAATGGTCAGTGGTATACCCCACTGCGCAAGGCACTGTCAGCGTTTGTTGATTCCACACAGGAAACGGTGACGGGTGAAGTCAAACTGAAGCTGTATAAGGGCAACATCACGCCTGCCTCTGTCACTTCTCCGTACACACTGTATTCCGAAGATATGGCAACCTTTAATGAAGATGACGCATATGACCAGGGCGATTCGGAAGGCTTTAGCAATCTATTCGGTTTGCCGCTGAAGGTGCGTGCATTGGCAGATGGCGCACTCAAGGAAAAGACCGGTGCGGGATTCCCAAGCGTAGAGTAAGACGCGTATTTTGAAATTTCTGCAGGGGCGGTCATTGACCGCCCGCTGTTCGTTCAGTAGGAGATAAAAATTATGGCTAAATTATGGGCAGGACGGTTTCAAAAAGAAACTGATTTGGTGGTAAACGATTTCAATTCCTCGATTTTATTTGACTGCCGCCTGTATAAAGAGGATATTACCGGCTCGATTGCGCACGCAACCATGCTCGGTAAGCAGGGCATCATTGAGCAGTCCGAGGCGGATAAAATCGTAGCAGGCTTGCGGGGTATCTTAGAAGATATTGAAGCCGGAAAAATTGAGTTTTCGCTGGAATATGAAGATATTCATATGAATATTGAGCAGCTGCTGACAGAACGCATCGGTGATGCCGGCAAGCGTCTGCATACCTCCCGCAGCCGCAATGACCAGGTGGCTCTTGATATGCGTATGTACTGCAAGAAGGAAATTTTGCAGATTATCGATTTAATTTGCGGATTTTTGTCTGCAATAACCAAAAAAAGCCGCGGAAATTTGGATGCGGTGATGCCGGGATATACCCACTTGCAGCGTGCACAGCCGACAACATTTGCACACTATATGATGGCATATGCCAATATGCTCAAACGCGATGTGACCCGTTTGCAGGATTGCCTGGAGCGTATGGATGAAATGCCGCTCGGCTCTGGTGCACTTGCCGCAACAACCTATCCGATTGACCGCCAGTTTGTCTGCGACCAGTTGGGGTTTGCGCGTGTGACAGATAATTCTTTGGATGGCGTATCCGACCGTGATTACTGCATCGAACTGAGCTCTGCGCTGTCGATTTTGATGATGCATCTTTCCCGCTTGTCCGAAGAAATTATTTCTTGGTGTTCTTGGGAATTTAAGTTCATCGAACTGGATGATGCATATTCCACGGGTTCTTCTATCATGCCGCAGAAGAAAAATCCGGATGTCTGCGAACTGATTCGCGGCAAAACAGGTCGCGTATATGGCAGCTTGACCACCTTGCTGACCATGCTGAAGGGCTTGCCGCTTGCATACAATAAAGATATGCAGGAGGACAAAGAAGCGGTATTTGGGGCGATTGACACCGTCAAGCAGTGCTTGGAGGTGTTCACCCCGATGTTTGCAACCATGACTCTGCGGCGGGACAATATGCGCAAGGCGGCTTCTGGTGGCTTCATCAATGCGACCGACTGCGCCGATTATTTGACCAAAAAGGGTATGCCGTTCCGTGATGCGTACAAGACCGTGGGACGTTTGGTCAACCAGTGCATCCAAACCGAGGAAACGCTCGATACGCTGACGCTCAAGGATTTTGCGGCAATCTCCAACAGCTTTGGCGAAGACATCTATGAGGCACTGGATTTGCGCACCTGCGTGGGCGAACGGCGTGTGGTTGGCGGCCCTGCGCCGCAGGAAGTAACCCGCCAGATTGAACAGATTGAAAAATTTGTAGCGACTGTGCAGGAGACAACGCTATGAAGCCGAAGATTTATATAGACGGCAAAGAAGGCACAACGGGATTGCAGATTTATGAGCGTTTGGGAAACCGTGATGATATTGAACTGCTGCTGATTGAGGAAGACAAGCGCAAGGATGTGCAGGAACGGAAAAAGTTCTTAAACGCAGCAGATTTGGTGTTTTTGTGCCTGCCAGATGATGCTGCGAGAGAAGCGGTGGCTATGATTGAAAACGACACTACACGTGTTATCGATGCATCTACGGCACACCGTGTGGCGGATGGCTGGACCTATGGTTTTCCAGAGCTGTTTCCACAGCAGCGCGATACCATCCGCGCGGCAAAGAGGGTTGCGAACCCAGGTTGTCATGCAACGGGGCTGCTTGCATCTGCCGCGCCGCTCTCCCATTTGGGAATTTTGCCGAGCAACTACCCGCTGACCTGTTATTCGCTTACAGGCTATTCTGGCGGGGGCAAAAAGCTGATTGCGGAATATGAAAGCGAAAACAGAGATGTGCTGTTGGCATTTCCTGGCACATATGGACTGAATCTCAATCATAAGCACGTGCCAGAAATGACGGCATACACCAAATTAGAGATGGCGCCTGTGTTCTGTCCGATTTTGGACGATTATTATGCAGGGATGGCAACCACCATCCTGCTGCACAATGCGTTATTGGCGCAGGGCACGACTGCGGAAAGCATTCATGGGGCACTGCAATCGTATTATGCAGGGGAAACCTTTGTGACAGTGACACCCTTTGGCGGCGATGTGAGCCGGTTGCATTCCGGTATCTTGATTGGAACCAATGGGTTGGAGCTGACGGTTTCAGGAAACGATGAACGCACCATTATCACCGCGCGCTTTGACAACCTTGGCAAGGGGGCATCGGGTGCGGCGGTGCAAAATATGAATCTAATGCTGGGACTGGAGGAATCCACAGGGCTGAACCTGTAAATCTCCTGTCCTAAGAGGAGAAATGACGATGAAAATGATAAATGGCGGTGTTTGTGCCGCACAAGGCTTTACAGCAGGCAGTATTCGTTGCGGCATCAAGGAAAGCCGCGCGGCAGATGATACAGCAATCATTTACAGCGACTGCGAGTGTACTGCGGCGGCGGTATATACCTTAAATCGTGTGAAAGCTGCGCCGATTTATGTAACCAAGGAGCATTTGGCGCAGGGTACGGCACGCGCGGTGATTGTCAATGCAGGCAATGCAAATGCTTGTGCGCCAGACGGCATGGAAAATGCAAAACGTATGGCAAAGGCGGCAGCAAATCGACTGGGCATTGCAGAAACCGCGGTCGTGGTGGCATCCACGGGGGTCATTGGACAGCGCATTAATATCGAATGTATTGAAGAAAATCTGCCAAAGATTACGCTTGCAGAAGATGGTTCAGAAAAGGCGGCACAGGCGATTTTAACCACTGACTTACAAAAAAAGGAAGTTGCAGTCGAGTTTGAGATTGACGGGAAAACTTGCCGTATGGGCGGTATCTGCAAGGGTTCGGGCATGATTCATCCCAATATGGGCACAATGCTTTGCTTTATCACAACGGATTGCGCGATTACCAGTGAAATGTTGCAGGAAGCACTGTCTGAAAGCGTGAAAAAGTCCTTCAATCGTGTTTCCGTGGACGGAGATACCTCGACCAATGATATGTGTGCGGTGCTTGCCAACGGAAAGGCAGAAAACACCTGCATTGATTGGAAAGACGAGGACTATGAGGTCTTTTTGCAGGCACTTACGGAGATTTCGGTTGCAATGGCACGCATGATTGCGGCAGATGGAGAAGGTGCGACAAAGCTTGTCACCTGCGCAGTATCCGGTGCACGAGATGAAGAAACCGCAGAACAGCTCGCGAAAGCCGTTTGTGCGTCTAGCTTGGTAAAAACCGCCATGTTTGGCGCAGATGCCAACTGGGGGCGTGTGTTGTGCGCAATGGGATATTCCAAAGCACCGTTCCGTCCGGAATATGTGAAGGTATCTTTTGCAAGCGATGCGGGCGAAATTTTGGTCTGTGAGCATGGTGCAGGGGTGGATTTTGATGAAGCAACTGCCAAAACTGTGCTTTCAGAAAAAGAAGTCACCATTGTGATTGATGTACAGGATGGGGACAGCACAGCGACTGCATGGGGCTGTGATTTGACCTATGATTATGTGAAGATAAATGGAGATTACAGAACATGATGCTAGATGCAGAATCCAAGGCACGCACGCTGGTGGAAGCGCTGCCCTATATACAAAAATATTATGGTCAAACGGTTGTGGTCAAATATGGCGGCAATGCGATGATAAATGATGAGCTGAAGGATGCCGTCATTCGTGATTTGGTGCTGCTGAATTTGGTCGGCATCAAAGTGGTGGTTGTGCATGGCGGCGGCCCTGAAATCAATGATATGCTCAAAAAAATCGGCAAAGAATCGAAATTTGTCAATGGCTTGCGCTATACCGACCGAGAAACCATGGACATTGTGCAAATGGTGCTGTGCGGCAAGGTCAACAAGGATTTGGTGACGCTTCTGGAAAAAGCCGGCGGACATGGAATTGGTTTGGGCGGTATGGATGGCGGATTGTTTCAGGCAAAGCGCATGACCGACAGCCAAAATACCGACTATGGGTATGTGGGCGAAATTACGGATGTCAATCCTGCACCGGTTATGGATGTGCTGGCAAATGGCTATATTCCTGTGGTTTCCACCGTTGCGCAGGGCATTGACGACGACACCAATTACAACATCAATGCGGATTTGGCGGCGGCAAAGCTTGCGACTGCACTGCGTGCTAAAAAGTTGATTTTGCTGACAGATGTGCGCGGTTTGCTGCGCGACCCCAAGGACGAAAGTACCTTGATTCCACACCTGAAAGTATCACAAGTGCCCCGACTTATCAAAGATGGCATCATCAAAGGTGGTATGATTCCAAAGGTAGATTGCTGCGTGGAAGCGGTGCGCAAGGGTGTGGACGCCGCCAATATTCAAGATGGACGCGTGAAGCATTCGATTTTGATTGAACTGCTGTCTACGGTTGGTGTGGGCACGATGTTTGAGTAAAAAGGGATGATAAAACATGACATATGAAGCATTAAAAGCAGAGGAAACCGCATATGTAATGAACACATATGGCAGATTTCCGATTGCACTGGACCATGGCGAAGGCTCTGTGCTGTGGGATGTCGAGGGAAAACGCTATGTGGATTTGACAAGTGGCATCGGCGTGTGTTCGTTGGGATATAACAACCCCGCAATCAATGCCGCAATGGCACAGCAGGCACAAAAGCTGATGCACGTTTCCAATCTGTTCACCACAGCACCGATGGTGCAAACGGCGAAAACATTGGCAACCAAAACAGATATGGGCAAGGTGTTTTTTGCAAATTCAGGCGCAGAAGCCAATGAAGGCGCCATTAAGCTGGCGAGAAAGTATTCCTTTGACAAATATGGTGCAGGTCGTCACAACATTGTAACGCTTGTGAATTCGTTCCACGGACGTACCATTACCACCTTAAACGCTACGGGACAGGATAAATTTCACGATTATTTCTTCCCGTTCACCGAAGGCTTTTCGTATGCCGCCGCAAATGATTTGGACGATGTCAAAAGTAAAGTCGATGACAACACGTGTGCCATTATGATGGAGCTGATTCAGGGCGAAGGCGGTGTGTTGCCACTCGACGAGGCGTTTGTCAAAGCGGTGGAAGCATTGTGCCGCGAAAAGGATTTGCTGCTCATCATTGATGAAGTGCAGACCGGTATCGGGCGGACAGGTGCACTGTTTGCATTTCAGAATTATGGAATTTCTCCGGATGTAGTCACGATGGCGAAGGGCTTGGGCGGTGGTGTGCCGATTGGTGCAGTGCTGGCGGCGAAAAGCTGCTGTGATGTGCTGACACCCGGCACGCACGCAACCACCTTCGGCGGCACACCAATGGTATGTGCGGCGGCAAATGTGGTGCTGGATACGATTACAGATGCAGATTTCCTGAAAGAAGTGCAGGAAAAGGGCGCATATCTCAAGCAAAAAATCTTAGAATTGGGCTCTAAGCAGATTTTGGGCGTGCGTGGCATGGGTCTGATGCTTGGCATCATTGTGGAAGAAGGCAAACATAGCGCATTTGCCAAGGAGCTGATTGCACGTGGCGTGATGGTGATTACAGCGGGCAAGGATGCCGTGCGTTTGTTGCCACCGCTGACCATTACCTATGCAGAAATGGACGAGGCGATAGCCGTGATGAAGGAGGTTTTTTAGTGAAGCATTTGCTGAAGCTACTCGATTGCAGTAAGGAAGAGATTATTTCGATTTTGGACCTTGCCGACCAGCTAAAATATGAAAAAAAGCATAACATCACACACCGCCACTTGGAAGGCAAAAGCCTGGGCATGATTTTCCAAAAATCCTCAACCCGCACCCGTGTATCCTTTGAAACAGGGATGTACCAGTTGGGTGGGCAGGCGCTGTTTTTGTCCAACCGAGATTTGCAGATTGGCAGAGGCGAGCCGGTACAGGACACCGCTCGTGTGCTTTCCCGCTATTTGGATGGCATCATGATTCGTACCTTTGAACAAAAGGAAGTCGAAGATTTGGCGGGATTTGGTACGATTCCGATTATCAATGGCTTGACCGATTTCAGCCATCCATGCCAAGTGCTGGCGGATTTGATGACCATTCGTGAGAAGTTCGCTTCTCTGGAAGGGTTGAAAATGTGCTATATCGGCGATGGAAACAACATGGCAAACTCTCTGATTGTAGGCGGACTGAAGACAGGAATGCACGTTTCTGTGGCATGCCCAGAGGGATATCGCCCTGCGGCGGAGGTGCTCACCTTTGCAGAGGAAGAAAAGAAGGCAGGTGCGCTGTTCGATTTGTCGGATGACATTTTCCATGCGGCAGAAAATGCAGATGTCATTATTACGGACACATGGGCATCTATGGGCATGGAAGAAGAAAAAGAACAGCGTTTGCGGGCATTTGCAGGCTATCAGGTTAATGATGAACTGTTGGCGGCGGCAAAGCCGGGCGCAATGGTACAGCACTGCCTGCCAGCGTATCGCGAGCAGGAGATTACCACTAAGGTTTTTGAAGCGCACGCAGACGAAATTTTTGAAGAAGCAGAAAACCGTTTGCACGCACAAAAGGCGGTTATGGTCACTTTGATGGGAAATCAATAAAGAGAAACCAAAAAGGATGTCACTTGTAAGAGCGGCATCCTTTTTTCATGGGATGAGGTATGAAATGATTCGAATTATGTTTGTATGCCATGGGAACATTTGCCGCAGTCCGATGGCAGAGTTTGTGCTGCGTGACATGGTGCAAAAACAAGGCTTGGCAGACCGCATTTCGGTGGCTTCGTCTGCCACCAGCACCGAGGAAATTGGTAACCCTGTGCATCGGGGTACAAAACAGAAACTGCAGGAGATGGGCATTCCAATGACAGAACGGCGGGCTGTACAGCTGCAAAAGCGTGATTATGCGGACTATGATTATTTAATTGCGATGGACAGCCGCAATGTGCGCAATATGCTGCGTATCGTTGGAGCAGACACACAGCAGAAAATTAGCCGATTGTTGGACGGCACAGCACAGCCGCGTGACATTGCAGACCCATGGTACACGGGAAATTTTGATGAAACCTATGCTGATATTCGAGAAGGCTGCGAAGCATTATTGAAAAAACTGCTCTACTGAAAGCGCACTGACCGCTGTAGATGGATTTGTTTGGATATTTGCGGATGTACTGCATAGACTGTAATGGAGCAAGAACGGCGGTGAAGGAGATGCGAAGAAAACGAAGACACCGACCACCACATATTTGGAAACCACTGGGGTGGCGGAAAAAGCTGCTGCTGTTTGTGTTGTTGATTTTGGGGCTTGGCGGCGGCTTTTTGATACGCTTAGAGCCGATGATTATGACATATGCAGAAAATGAGGCACAGGACTGCATGGCAGAATGGGTTAGCCGCATTGTGGAGCAGCAGCTGTATGACAATCGAGAGGCATATCAGAACTTGGTGCAGCTGGAGCATGATGCAGAGAGCCATGTCACAGCACTGCGTACCGATATTGTGACGATGAACCAGTTGAAAACTGCACTGATACAGCAAATGACCGCAGAAATGAGCGAGCTTGAGGAAAGTCAGCTGGAAATTCCGTTGGGCAGTGTGCTTTCGCCAACGTGGAAGGGTGGCATGGGCCCCAAGCTGCAGGTTGGCATTGTGGCATTGGGTACGATTACAGCAGAGTTTGCCAGTGCGTTTCAGCAGGCGGGCATCAATCAAACCCGCCATCATATTATTCTGGAAGTACATACAGAAGTGGATATTTTGACGATTTTAGGCAGTCGGCGTGTCAATGTGGACAGCGATTTTTATGTAACTGATACGATTATTGTCGGCACAGTGCCTGACCAGTATACGTACATAGATGACACTGAGCAAGGCATTCTTGGGAAAATCAATGATTATGCAAAGGATTGAATGCAATGTCCTCCTGCAGATGGTGGGAGGGCATTTTGTTTGGTTGAGGTGTCTGGCGATAGAAAACCGCTCTATTTGAAACGCAGAAAATTGTGCATTTTACTGAAAATCTATTCGCGTTTTGACAGGGAATTCGTACGTGTGGTACAATGAATGCAAAGAATCACCAAGAACTTTGCTAGGAAACGATAGGTGCTGTGTAAGTGACAAAAAACGACCATTTATGAAAGGACGTTGTATATGGAAACAAGAGTTGCAGTCATGGGAATTATTGTAGAGGCTATGGATTCCGTTGAAAAATTAAACACAATTCTGCATGAATATGGGGAATATATCATTGGTAGAATGGGCTTGCCTTATCGGCAAAAAAATATTCACGTCATCAGCATTGTGGTGGATGCGCCGCAGGATGTCACCAGTGCCATCAGCGGAAAAATTGGGAAAATTGCGGGCGTGAGCGTCAAAACCGCATATTCTGGTGTGATTACGGCAGATGAAGCATAATATCAAAGCGCTCATTGACCAGTTGGCGGCGCAAAAGCCATGTTCCAAGCAGGAATTGCAAGAGTTGCTGGCGGCAAACACACCCGAGGTATCCGCTTATGTGTTTGAAAAGGCGGTGGAAATCCGTAAAAACATATATGGCAATGCGGTTTATGTGCGTGGGTTGATTGAAATCAGCAATTTTTGCAAGAATGACTGCTATTATTGCGGGATTCGGAAAAGCAATCGTTTAGCGCAGCGGTATCGACTGGATAAGACGCAGATTTTAGGGTGCTGTGCAAACGGCTATGCGCTGGGATTTCGCACCTTTGTGCTGCAGGGCGGGGAGGACGCCTATTTCACCGATGCTGTGATTTGCGACATCATATCTGCCATCAAAATGCAGTATCCAGATTGTGCGGTGACGCTTTCCATCGGAGAAAAGACGCGCGAAAGCTACCAGATGTATTTTGATGCAGGAGCAGACCGCTATTTGCTGCGGCATGAAACCGCAAATGCCGCGCATTATCGGAAGCTGCATCCAGAGGCAATGTCCCTTGCACATCGCAAGCAATGCTTGTATGATTTGAAGGAAATCGGCTATCAGGTCGGCTGTGGTTTAATGGTGGGCTCGCCGGGACAAACCTTGGAAACGATTGCAGAGGATTTGCTCTTTATGCAGGACTTTCGACCGCATATGGTGGGCATTGGTCCGTTTTTGCCGCACAAAGACACACCATTTGCGAACGAACAGGGTGGCAGCTTGGAAATGACCCTGTTTCTGCTCGGCATCGTGCGCCTGATGCTGCCACATATTCTGCTGCCCGCAACAACTGCACTGGGTACGTTGTGCGAAGGCGGTCGGGAGAAAGGCATTTTGGCGGGTGCCAATGTCGTGATGCCGAACCTGTCCCCACAAAGCGAGCGGAAAAAATATTTGCTGTATGACAACAAATTGTGCACCAACGAGGAATCGGCGGAGGGTTTTGCGCAGCTTGGGCAAAAAATGCGAAGCATTGGCTATGAAATTGTGGTTGACCGAGGCGATACAAAGATTTAAAATAACATCTCTGAAGAGAAAGAGTTTCTGACTCAAAGAAAGGAATAGCGTTATGTACAATCCAAAATCTAAAAAAGCAGAGGAATTCATCAGCGACAAAGAAGTGCTGGAAACCCTGCAATATGCAGACGAAAATAAAGAAAATATGGCACTGATTGATGCAATTCTCGAAAAAGCAGAACAGCGCAAGGGTCTGACCCATCGAGAGGCTTCTGTGCTGCTGGCGTGTGAAAATCCAGAAAAAATTGAGAAGATGTATGCACTGGCAGAGCAAATCAAAAAAGATTTTTATGGCAATCGCATCGTGATGTTTGCGCCGCTGTATTTGTCAAATTACTGCATCAATGGATGCACCTATTGCCCCTATCATGCCAAAAACAAGCACATTGCACGCAAAAAGCTGACGCAGGAGGAAGTGCGCCGCGAGGTGGTTGCGCTGCAGGATATGGGGCACAAGCGTCTGGCGATTGAAGCGGGTGAAGACCCGAAGATGAATCCTATCGAATATATTTTGGAATGTATCGATACTATTTACAGCATCAAGCACCAAAATGGTGAAATTCGGCGTGTCAATGTAAATATTGCGGCAACAACCGTGGAAAATTATCGCAAACTGCATGACGCAGGCATTGGCACATATATTCTGTTTCAGGAAACCTATCACAAAGACAGCTATGAGCAGCTGCATCCGACAGGACCGAAGCATGACTATGCCTATCACACCGAGGCGATGGACAGAGCGATGCAAGGCGGCATTGATGACGTGGGTCTGGGCGTGCTGTTTGGCTTGCAGCTGTATCGCTATGAGTTTGCGGCGCTGTTGATGCACGCGGAGCATTTGGAAGCGGTGTATGGGGTGGGTCCGCACACCATCAGCGTACCGCGCATCAAGCACGCGGATGATATTGACCCAGATGTTTTTGAAAATGGCATCAGCGACGATGTTTTTGGGAAAATCTGCGCCTGTATTCGGCTTTCTGTGCCATACACGGGCATGATTGTGTCAACCAGAGAAAGCAAGGAAGTACGGGAGAAGGTGATTCGCCTAGGCGTGTCACAGCTCAGCGGTGGTTCGCGCACCAGTGTCGGCGGATACGATACACCGGAGCCAGAGGATGAAAAGTCCGAACAGTTTGATGTCAGCGACAAGCGGACGTTGGATGAAATCGTAAAATGGCTGATGGATTTTGGCTATATTCCGAGCTTTTGCACGGCATGCTATCGGGAAGGGCGCACGGGTGACCGCTTTATGAGCCTGTGCAAGAGCGGACAAATTCAAAACTGCTGTCATCCGAATGCGCTGATGACGCTGAAGGAATATTTGCAGGACTACGCATCGCCTGCAACTGTAGAACTGGGAAATCAAATCATTTTGCAGGAGCTTTCCAATATTCCAAATGAAAAAGCACGTGAAATCGTGCGACAAATGCTGCAGAAAATCGAAAATGGCGAGCGAGATTTTCGGTTCTAAGTGTTTTAGTGCTCGGTTTCTATCAAAATGTAGAGAAAAAATCCCCTCGCATCCGAAAAATAGGAGCGGGGGGATTTGCTTTTCAGTTGGCTTACTGCCGCTGTGTTCATAATTTGTTTAAAATTTCTTAAAAAAAAATTCTGGAAAAACGCGAAAAAATCCCTTGCACTATTGGGTGGTTTGATGTATCATAATAGGCGTATTAGCACTCAGATGAAACGAGTGCTAATGCATTGAATTGAGATATTTTAAATTTAGGAGGAATAGAATTATGACACTCAAGCCACTTTCTGATCGTGTTGTCATCAAGATGCTGGAGGCGGAAGAAACCACTGCCAGCGGCATTATTTTGGCAGGTACTGCAAAGGAAAAGCCGCAGGTTGCGGAGGTTGTTGCAGTCGGTCCCGGAGGCATGGTGGACGGCAAGGAAGTCGTGATGCAGGTGAAGATTGGTGATAAGGTCATCACCAGCAAGTATTCCGGCACCGAAGTCAAGGTGGACGGCGAAGAATATATTATCGTCAAGCAGGGCGATATTCTGGCAATCGCTGAATAATTATTTCAAGATAGCAGAATTGATGATACGAATTTGGAGGTAATCAAATCATGGCAAAGCAAATCATCTATGGTGAGGATGCACGCAAGGCACTGGAGCGCGGCATCAATCAGCTGGCAGACACCGTAAAGGTCACCATCGGTCCGAAGGGCCGCAATGTGGTTTTGGATAAGAAGTTCGGCTCTCCGCTCATCACCAATGACGGCGTGACCATTGCAAAGGAAATCGAGCTGGAAGATGCGTTTGAGAACATGGGCGCACAGCTGGTGAAGGAAGTTGCAACCAAGACCAACGACGTTGCAGGCGATGGCACGACTACAGCAACCGTTCTGGCACAGGCATTCGTTCGTGAAGGCCTCAAGAACGTTGCAGCAGGTGCAAACCCGATGGTCATGCGTAAGGGTATCCACAAGGCAGTGGAAGCGGCGGCGGATGCGATTGCACAGAACTCCCACAAGGTCAACGGCACAGAAGACATTGCACGTGTTGGCGCGGTTTCTTCCGGCAGCGAAGAAATCGGCAAGCTGATTGCAGAAGCAATGGATAAGGTTTCCACCGATGGCGTTATCACTGTGGAAGAATCCAAGACCGCAGAAACCTACTCTGAAGTGGTAGAGGGTATGCAGTTTGAGCGTGGCTATGTCACCCCTTACATGGTAACCGATACCGAGAAGATGGAAGCGGTTCTGGATGACGCACTGGTGCTGATTACCGACAAGAAGATTTCCGTGGTGCAGGACATTCTGCCGCTGCTCGAGCAAATCGTAAAATCTGGCCGCAAGCTGCTGATTATCGCAGAAGACATTGAGGGCGAAGCACTGTCTACCTTGATTGTAAACCGTCTGCGCGGCACTTTCATCTGTGTGGCTGTTAAGGCACCTGGCTTCGGCGACCGCCGCAAGGATATGCTGAAGGACATTGCGATTTTGACCGGTGGTACTGTCATTTCTGAGGAAATCGGCATTGAACTCAAGGATGCTACCATGGATATGCTGGGTAGTGCACGTCAGATTAAGGTGAACAAGGAAACCACCACCATCGTAGACGGCGCTGGCGATAAGGAAGCGATTCATGCACGCGTTGGCGAAATTCGCGGTGCTATCGAGCGCACAACCTCTGATTTCGACCGTGAAAAGCTGCAGGAGCGCGTTGCAAAGCTGGCAGGCGGCGTTGCAGTCATCAAGGTTGGTGCAGCAACGGAAACCGAAATGAAGGAAATGAAGCTGCGCATTGAAGACGCATTGAATGCAACCCGTGCCGCAGTGGAAGAAGGCATCGTTGCAGGCGGCGGCGTGGCTTATGTCAACGCAATTAAGGCGGTTGAAGCTTTGGCTGCAAACAGCACAGGCGATGAAAAGACCGGCATGATGCTTGTTGCACGTGGTCTGGAAGAGCCGATGAAGCAAATCGCAGCAAATGCAGGCATTGATGGTGCGGTTGTGCTGGATAAGGTGAAGAACAACGAGCAGGTTGGCTTTGGCTTTGATGCATACACCGAAACCTATGGTGATATGGTTGCCGCTGGTATCGTAGACCCGACCAAGGTAAACCGTAGCGCATTGCAGAATGCAGCATCTGTGGCTTCCATGGTGCTGACCACCGAGTCCTTGGTGGCAGACATCAAGGAACCGGCGGCAGCGGCAGCACCGATGGGACCGGACATGGGCGGTATGTACTAAGAAGCCCTTCGGCATCGTTCAAGCATTTTTCATAGGATATACAGCAGGGCGAACCGCTTGGTTGAGTGGTTCGCCCTGTGTTTTGCGGTGGGGGATTCTGTTTTGTCAATGCGTCTGCAATGTGGTATAATAGCCGCAAACGGCTATTATACAGCTATTTTAAAATTATACCACGAGCGGCATCAAAAGCAGCATTGGGTCCTCAATTTCCGCTCGCCGCTGTGGTATAATAGCCGCAAACGGCTAATATACAGCTATTTTAACATTATACCACGAGCGGCATCAAAAGCAGATTCGGGTCTTCAACTTCCGCTCGCCGCTGTGGTATAATGTTTGCAGGCAAACATTATACATCTTATTGCAAGATTATATCATTACGACACGAAATGCGGCAGTCTGACTTCGTTTTCAGCTTGTCGCTATGATATAATAGGAAAAAATACAATGCGATAGGAAAAAATACAATGCGATGAAAGGAATCGTGCACATGATGGTAGATTTGCATATGCACTCGGAATATTCGGAAGATGCCAAGCCAAATGCGTCGGTCGACGCAATTTGTCGTGCAGCCATCGACAAAGGATTGGATACCATTGCGTTGACGGACCATAAGGATTTTTTCTTTACCAAATCGCCGATGGCACTGGACATACAGGCACTTTCGCGCGATATTGCGATGTGTCAGCAGAAATATGCAGGACAGCTGCACCTGCTGCGTGGCATCGAATTGGGCGAAATCCATGCCAGTGCGCAAGCGATGGAGTTTGTGCAGGCATATGATTTTGATGAGGTCATTGGTTCACTGCATGTGTATCGCCCAACAGACACCGATTTTTATTTCTTGCCGTTTGCGCAGATGGATTTGGACGCAGTGCTGCGGGCATATTTTACGGATATGCTGGACATGGTGCGCCACGGCGGGTTTGACATTTTGGCACACATTGATTATCCCATGCGTGTGATGAAGCTGCCAGAATATACGCCAACTTATGTTGGGTTGGAAGCGTATATCGAGCCGATTTTGCGGGAAATTATCGTGCGTGAAATCGCTTTAGAAATCAATGCGGCAAGCTTGTTCAGCTGGCGCAAGCAGGCGGGACCCGAGCCATTTGTACTGGAGATGTACTATCAGCTTGGCGGGCGGATGATTACCATTGGCTCGGACAGCCATTGTGCACCGGATGTTGGACGTGGTTTGCAGGCTTGCATCGATGCTGCAAAAGGGGCAGGATTTACACAGCTCACGGTGTTTCGGAAACGTTGTGCGGAAACCATTTCAATTTAAATAGGAGGAACTATGCAAAGCATTACACGTAAGGCGTATGCAAAAATCAATTTGACATTAGATGTGACAGGAAAGCGACCGGATGGATACCACACAGTTGAAATGGTCATGCAGACCGTGAGCCTGCACGATGAGGTGACCGTATCGCTCAATGATTCCAAAACCATTTCCATGCAATGCAGTGTGGCGTCCTTGCCGACCGATGGCACCAATTTGGCGGTGCGTGCAGCGGAGCTTTTTTATGAACACACGGGCATCACAAATGCAGGCACTGCAATTTCTATCGTCAAACAGATTCCGATTGCGGCAGGATTGGCAGGCGGTTCGACCGATGCAGCGGCGGTTTTGCAGGCGTTGGATGCCCTGCATCATACGGCATTGGGCACGGAACGGCTGTGCGAAATGGGTCTGAAGCTTGGCGCAGATGTGCCCTATTGCATCCGTGGCGGCACAATGCTGGCGCAGGGCATTGGGGAGGAACTGACGGCATTGCCGCCCATGCAGCATTGCTATGTGGTGTTGGTCAAGCCGCCGTTTGCCATATCCACGGCGGATATTTATCGGCAAATGAATGGCGGTGATGTGTCGCCACGCCCTGATACAGCAGGTATGATGCAGGCACTGGAGCAGCAGGATTTTGTCGGGATTTGTGAGCGGTTATACAATGTCATGGAGCCTGTGACGGGAAAAGACCATCCCGAAATTGCACAGATTCGTACCATGCTGCTGGAGCAGGGGGCAGAGGGCGCGATTATGAGTGGCAGCGGGCCGACCGTGTTTGGGTTGTTTGCACACGAGCAGACCGCAAGAGATGTGGCAGAACTGCTGCAAAAAGGCCATCCTGACACACATTTTGCAGAAATTTTGGGTTAAATCAGAAACCCTCTGTCTATACTTTCCGTAAATGATTGGACAAATAGACGGAGGTTTTTTTGATGAAACGATTTTTTTGGAAACGTGCAGAGCTGTGCGTGGCATTGGTGATTTTACTCCTTTTTACATATGCAAGCGCGGCGGGTGCACAGCAGCAGGAGATTGCAGACAAGGTGCTGCGGCTGCATGTGCTTGCCAATTCCGACAGCACAGAGGACCAGCGTGTCAAGCTGTGTGTGCGGGATGCGGTGCTGGCATACTGCAATCCCTTGCTGGCGCAGGTGCAGACACAAGCACAGGTGCGAACGGTTTTGAATGCACATTTGCAGGAAATTGTGGATTTGGCACAAGCAGAATTGCGCAGACAAGGCTCTTTGGACACGGTGACCGCACAAATGCAGGAAGAATATTATCCCACGCGGGAATATACGGATTTTGCATTGCCGGCAGGGCGATATATGGGGCTGCGTATCTGCATTGGCAGTGCGAGCGGGCACAACTGGTGGTGTGTAATTTTTCCGCCGCTGTGCAAGGGTGCTTCTGCCGCGGCAGCGGAAACGTTAACCACACAAGAACGGGCGTTTGTGCAGCAGGATGGCACCAAATATGTTGTGCGGTTCAAAGCGGCAGAAGTGCTCGACACCCTGCGGGAACGCTTTTCTCCTGCGTGAAAACTGGAAAAATCACTTGAGATACGGTATCGTTTATGATATGATAAAAATTATATTAGGTTGTTTCTTTAGCGCAACCGAACAACGGAGGGGTTTTACATTGAAAATCATAAATGAAAAAGGAAAATTGTTTGGGCTGATAAATATTGTTGATTTGTTGGTGCTGTTGGCGGTTATCGCTGTGGTAGTGGGCGTTGGCTGGAAGATTTTTGCGCCCAAGGTGGAGGCTGCCGTCAATCCAGAGGTAACCATGACCACCACGATGCGTGTGCGGGGCGCAACACCGTTTTTGGTGAGCGAATTTGAAGAAAATGACCAAAAGGGCAAGCAGCTGGTCAATGGCAATACATATGTAGAAGCAGAAATCGCCGGGGTTTCGATTGAAGACTATGTACAGCAGGTGACCACTGCGGATGGTCGCATTGTGGACGCACTCGACCCCTCTAAGAAAGATATTATGGTGGTGGTGACATCCAAGGTGACGAAGGATACCCCAACCCCGAAAATCGGCACACAAGAGGTGCGTGCCGGACGCACGTTTACGCTGAAAACCAATGACATTGAAACCATTGCCATTATTGAGTCCGTGGATTTTGCGGCATGAAGCAGATAATCATACAAAGCCTGTTTTGGCGCGTGCTTTGTCAGCTGCGGGACTGGTATAGATTGGGCGCCATTGCCACGTTTTTGCGCACGCTGGCAGAAAGCTATCCGCAGTCACATACGAAAAAAATATGGGAGAAGTTCATCTGGCAGCCGATGATTACGGAAAAGACGTCTGTATATGCACAGCTACTTGAACAAAGCCGCCTGCGATTGCAGCAGTTTGGTCAGTGGCTACAGGAAAGTTTGTTGTATCGCATTGGCTTGCAGCTTGGCAGACGCATCACTGCGTTTGCAGGGAGCGGATACATCGGGCGGTTTTGCCGCTTTATGGGTGTGCGCGGCTTTTTGCTGGCGGCATTTGCCATGTATCTGCCGCTGGATTATTTCCTGCGCAATATTGTGAACATTGGGGTGGTGTCATCCCTTTGGGATGAGGGAATGATGTGTGTGTGCATCCTCTATCTGCTGTATCGCAGAGCCATGGAGCGTGCGCCGCTTGGCACACGTGCGACCTCTCTGGATGGTTTTTTGCTGCTGTTTATTGCAGTGAGTGTGCTGCTGATGTGCCTCAATTCACCGTATCTGTCGATTGCGATGGATGGATTGCGTGTGGTTGTGCAGTATTTGCTGTGGTTTTTTGTCATCATTCGCTTGCTGGAGGATGACCGTGATTTTGGCATTTTTTATGGCACACTGCTGCTCATGGCGTTTGGCATGGCATTGCACGGCGTGTATCAATACATTATCGCCGCACCCATTCCTGCATCATGGATGACACAAACCGAGGAGGGCGTGCGCACGCGTGTCTATTCCCTGACGGGCAGTCCGAATATCATGGGGTCGCTTTTGGTGCTGTTTGCGCCTATGGCAACGGCATTGGCGTATTGGTCCAAAAAGACATGGGTGAAGGTTTCTGCCGTTTGCGCAACAGGCGTGTTCTGTCTGTCCATTCTGTTCACCTTCTCCAAGGGAGCGTGGGGCGGATTGGTGATTGCCATTGTTGTGTTTGCCCTGTTTTTGGATAGACGCTTGCTGGCGTTGATGGCAGCCGCTGGTGCGGGTGCACTGCTGTTCATCCCATCGGTATCCAATCGCATCACCTATCTGTTTACGTCCGATTATGCCGAGGCGAGCGCCAGAGCAGGGCGTTCTGTGCGATGGGAAATTGGACTACAGACCCTGCACGAATATAATCCTTTCATGGGCATTGGCTTGGGTCGATTTGGCGGTGCAGTGGCAATGCAAAACCGCATCATGGAAGAAACGGATAACTTCCAATATTTTTATATGGACAATTATTACTTAAAGACGCTGGTGGAGATGGGCTATGTCGGGCTGTTCTTCTTTATCGTTTTGCTGCTCGGGGCAGTCATCTGGTGTTTGCGTGGCGTGGGACGCACACGAAACAGGAGCATTCACCCGCTGGCAGTGGGAATGTTTGCGGGAATGTGCGGGGTGCTGTTCCATTGCTATTTCGAAAATATTTTTGAAGTGCAGTATATGGTGGCATATTTTTGGGCATTGACCGCAGGGGTCTTGTATCTGGGATATTTCAAAAGGCAGCGCAGGGCAATCGAAGACCCTTGAGAATCGGCAGAGATACCACAAAGTAGATAAGAACCTGTAGCGACATTAAAAAGAGCACCAAAGGATAAGCCTTTGGTGCTCTTTTGCTGCTTTGGATTTATGTTTATGCCGATGTAAGGCGATAAGTCTGTTCGGTAGAATCCAGAAAACGCTCCAGATAATCGATGGAGCATTGCTTTCGTACAACGTTAATGCGCAGTTTCATTAAGCTGCGAGACCACTCATCAAATTCTTTGGCATTTTCCTGTCTGCCAATATTACTGCGCAAGGCGGTTTGTATCAGCTGACACCGCACATTCAAATCCTCGCCAATGTGATTGGGGGAGGGCGGGAAGGACATATCATTGGTGAGTTCTGCAATTTGACGCAGTCTGTCAAAGGAGGAGGAGAACAGATTTTGCACCGCAACAGGTGCATCCTTGGTCGGTGCGTTGTCCGATTCGCTGGCAGAGGAATCATCCGCCGGGTCTTCAAACGCGGATTCAAGAAACATCGGTTCGACAGGTGCAGCAGGCATCATCATATCGTTTTGAAATGGAGCGGGCATCTCTGGGAGAGGTGCCGGAGGCTGTTCGACCAGTGTGTCAGGTATCAAAGAGGGAGGGGCTTCTTCTACGATGTCAGGAAGAGCGGGGGGAAGTTCTTCCTCCTCCAATATTTCAGGGGCGGGCGGCTCTGCTGGGACGTCTTCCGGATGCTCCAAAACAGCAGGTGCAGACGCTGAAGCCGAAGGGAAAATAGGCGCCTCTTCAAAGACGGATTCCAGCTGCTCGGTAGACGCAAGCACAAATAAATTTGTTTCCGGAGAGCGCACAATGCGAATGGCGTTTTCAATGATTTCGTTAAATTCTAAATCCAAAATGGCTTTGAAGCTGGTTGGAATATAGATACGATCCGGCATGGATTCACAAGCTTCTATAGCGGTGCGTGCCTCCATAGGTCCCGGACGCGACAACTGCTGCAGGTGGTTTAGAACCAGACCGGCAGACTGGTCCTGCAAGGCGGTGATATTTTGCTTGGCAAAGCGTTTGCTGCGAGGAGGGGTTGCCATGGGCAACACAATGGCTTCCAATTCGGTGGAAAGACGACCAAGCACTGTGGATGCGCCTGGAAATAGTGCAGGCGTGTAGTACTTGATGTGGGGCAGGTCAGTGTCTGCATACCCCAGCTTTTCGGACAAAATGGAAAATGCCAAATCATAATATTCTTTGCGCGTGCGATATTCCACCGAGGTAACGGGTGTTCCGTCAAAGATAAAGGCAAGCTTGGAAATGGCATATTGCTGCATACGTAGCAAATTATCCCATTGGTTGATGGCACTGCCGGATTTATACGCCGAGATACGATGAAATACAGCCTTCCAAAAAGGCTGCTGCGCCGAAATATGTGTTGCCCACAATTCCTCCAGTCCAATGCCTTGTGTGCGACAAATATAATCGATTGCAAAATCCAATGTGATTTGTTCAAAATCTTCATGAACCAGAATTTGAAAATATGGATGGCATTTGCGAATATATTCTTTTGGCGCAGACAAAGAAACCGCGTCAACGGTGCCAGTTGCAAGGCAATCAGAGGTCAATTCCGTACATTGCTGTACAAAATATGCGAAATCGTATGCGGCAAAATGCAGCATCGTGCTTGCGATTGGAAGCTGATATATATTTTTGCTTTTCTGAGATACCGTAAAGGCAACAATATGGTTCATACTATCCCCCATAGGTGTTTATATTACACCAAATATCATATATATTCATCATACCACATATGATGGCATTTTTCAACAATACAAAAAATTAAGTTGTATTTACAGCAGAAATGCACTATAATGAGAGTAACAATCTGTTTTCAATATTTGTTTGAAGCAGGGAAAATTTCAAATCAAACAAAAAAAGGGGAGGGGTGTTCGTGCAGTTCCTTTCTGAACGAACCGCAATCGAAGAGGTTGCCGCTCTCATTTTAGATGCGGCTGCAAATCTTTATAAAAGCACAAAGTATATTTATGCGCTTAGTCGAGCCGATTTTTATAGCTGCTCGGTCAAAGATGTGTTCAAAGTGATACTGAATAATCTGCGGCAGGTAGACACTTTGCAGGCGTTGGGACTACATATTGACGCAGAAAGCTGTCCGGAGATGGCAACAGCGGAATATGAAAAGGTTTTTTCCTTGTTGGTCTATAGCTTTGCAGTGCGGCTTCCCACCTTGCAGCGGGTACAGATTCAGGGAGAGCGTTTGAGCGATGCACAGATTCAGGCCATTTATGATTATATCATGCAAAAGGGCATTGCAAATCATGGGGAGCTGGTGGCAGAAAGCTTTGCGGACATGAAGGTGCGCATCCGCAAAAAGCAGCAGGTGGTGCCGTATAATGCCGACTGGTACAAAGCCTTTCTGTATACGTATGTTCCGTCATTGGCAGAAATCAATAATCGCAACGTGTTTTTGTTTGGCACAGTCGACATTTTATTTATGATGTATTATATGCGTCTGGAGGAAGAACTGCAAGCAATGCTGACACGATACAGCGCAAAAGCAAGCAGGGTGTGACTTTGGCGTTTGCAGTTGCAATATGGTTGACTTTTTCTTCGTCACATTATATAATAGTACAGCAGATTTGAATGGCGTATGCCGAAAAAATGGAGTTATCGGGGTGACATATGTACTGGGGCAGTGTGAAATTTTTTAAACACCTGATTCTGCTGATTTTTTTCGGTTCTTTTGCAATTTCCATCATATTCGCAATTTTCTGGAGTGTAAAATATCATCATATTGATAGGGCACAGCAAGAACTGCAGCAGCAAATGGAGATTTTACAGCTGGAAAACAGCGACTTTATGAGTGCACTGGAAAGCCTGAAAAATGGTTCTCCCGAAAAATTCTTAGCGATTTGCGAAGAAAACGGAATTTCGGCAGATGATGCGTTGCGTGCTTTACAAGAGGCAATCAATGCGCAAGACAGCACCACTGCGTTTGCAGAGCAGTCCTTCACGGATGGCAGCGATACCACCGCGCTGCCATCCTATGTTACATCTTATCCCAATCTTTATGTAGCGACACCAGTCAAAGTGGCGTCACCAAAAGAACTGACCATCTATTTGACGTTTGACAACGGTCCAACCCCCACAACTGACCGGATTTTAGATATTTTAGAACAATATCAGGTGAAAGCCACTTTTTTTGTGACCCCTGCGGAAGATGGCAGCGATGCAGAACGGTTGTGCCGCATTCGCGACGCAGGGCATACATTGGCATTGCGCCCTACCCAGAACGGGAAAATTGTATATGACGATGTGCAGGGATTTTTGGATGCATTTGCAGCGGCGTCAGAACTGCTATATCATGCAACAGGCGTGCAGGCGAACATTTTTCGCTTTCCAGGCGGTAGTATCAATGACTACAATCGGTCAATCAGCATGGATTTAATTTCTGAAATGCATCGGCGCGGATATGTTTATTTTGATTGGAATGTCGATTGCGGACAAACAGATACCGTCAATACAACAGCGGGTATTATTTCAAACAAAATGATACAAGCTGCAAAAAATAACAACAGTACAGTTGTATTGCTCTATGATGACTGGAATTGCGAGGCAACAGTGGATGCACTGGCAAACACAATTCAGGTTTTAACAAAGCAGGGATATGCGTTTGACCGCTTGACAAATGCCATTAAGCCAGTGGTTTTCCAAGAGCAGTCGGATGTGAACAAGGCGTCATAGTATTTGTTGGTTCTTTGCAATAATCTTGAGAACAGGAGAAACCACATGAGTTTAAAGGACAACTTTTATCAAGCAATCAGAGAACTGCTTGACCATAGCGGTCTAGTGGGGGATGATTTAACGGAAAAATCGAAAAAATCATCGGAGCTTGATGCTTATCTGGAAACTCCTGCGCCAAAGGAAAATTTTGCTGACGCTCCACCCCTGGCACCAACATTTCGCGTGCCTGAGCCTGAGCCTGATTTTGCAATGCCACCAGATTTATCAGCCAAGACAAGCGGTGCGCAGTCGCCTTTGGCGGCGTCCGAAACAGAATATACACCACCTTCCAAACCGAGAACAGACTACACACCGGAGGATGTATCCGAGCCGTTGGCATATTCGGTAGCTGCTTCGGAAATGACAGTTATTTCTAGAAATACATTGGTGTTGGGTGATATTCGCTCATTTGCAGGCATTTCGATTGAAGGAAGCGTCAAGGGGCAGGTAGAAGTGGTTAAGGATGCCTATATTAGCGGCAAGGTATTGGGCAGTTTGAAGTGTAATAATGCAGCGATGCGTGGTTCCTCTTTGCAGGGTGATACGCTTGCAAAGGGCAATGTGCAGTTGGATAACAACTCTGTGCTGCTGGGCAATTTGAATGCACAATATGCAAATGTAGACGGAAAAGTGAAAGGCAATCTGGATGTTTCCGGAAAAGTAGAAGTAGATTCCAATGCTGTTATTTTAGGGGATGTGCGAACCTCCACGCTGACAGTGGTAGATGGCGCGAATATCAAAGGCTTTGTGAATACTACATTCATGACAGAAGATGTCGAGCGTGTTTTTCCAGGCAACATTACCATTGCAGACGAAGAAGAATTTCCAAAAACATAAAAATAGAATACATAATAGGAAGCATGGGTATGATTTACAACAGCCATGCTTCCTATTTTTTTGTCGGTCACACAATCGATCGCTCCCACGTATTTGGTTCATGGCAAAGCAGATACCACTGTTTTTTATAAACGGATGACAGTTGAAATTGCAGTATGACATAAGAGGATAAAAACAAACAAGTCTGGTTTTTTGGAGAAAATATGGCTGTATCCCTAAAATGATGCAAGGCACATCCCCTGTTTGGGATGTGCCTTGCATCTAATAATCGGCGAATTATCTTCTAAAACAGTCGCTGCAATAAACCGGACGACCATTGCGAGGTTCAAATGGAACTTTGCAAGGCTTACCGCACTCAGAACATACAGCATCAAACATTTTTCTTTCGGCAGAATTGTTGCGTGAAAGTCCTTTTTTCGCAGCGCGACAACTCTTGCAACGCTGAGGTTCATTTGTAAAGCCCTTTTCCGCAAAAAATTCTTGCTCGCTCGCAGAGAAAACAAACTCTGCTCCACAGTCCTTGCATACAATTGTTTTGTCGTTGTACATGAAATACCTCTTTAAAATGTGTTCACCAATTCTCGGTGTATATTAATTATATGCTTTATAGACCGTAAAGTCAATAAAGTTCAAGAAACATTTTTACAAAAGGCGAAAAGCAAACAGATTGGTTGGGTGATTTTCGCGGTATGCTTGTGCTGTTGCAAGGCGAAACTTCCTAGATATTTTCAGTAACTCCAAAATATCTGTTGTGATTCTTTTTTTGCTATGCTATACTTTTTATAAAGAAAAGATGCGGCTGGGCTTTTTTATGTGCACTCTGCTAGTTTACAGCATCCATATCCTCTCCAAAAGCGATTTCACATAGAAAACGCTAACATCCCTTTTTTTATTAGCTTTGCTCAAAAATTTTGATTTTGCAGCAAATATCCTTGAGAAATGGTGATACTTCAATATGATGAAAACATATATGGCGCGCCAACCGATTTTCGATGCCTCGATGAATGTGTTTGGATATGAATTGTTATATCGCAGCAGTACACAAAACGCATTTGATGAATCCATTGATGGCGATTATGCGACACGTCAAGTACTTTCCGATACGCTCACGACCTTTGGCACTGAAAATATCTTAAATGGGAAACGTGCTTTCATTAATTTTACACGTTCGTTGCTGTTGTCAGAGCTGCCGGATTTGATGAATCCTTCGGATTTTGTCATTGAAATTTTAGAGAATGTTCCTGCGGATGCGCAGGTAATGGATCGCTTGATTGCGTTGCGTGTACGTGGCTTTACCTTAGCGTTGGATGACTATATTGGTGCACCGGAAAGCGAAGCGCTGTTGCCGCTTGTCGATATTGTAAAAGTAGACTTCAAGGGCATTTCTGCAACGTCACGTGAGAAATTGGTGCAGAAGCTACTGAAGAAAAAACTGCAGGTTTTGGCAGAAAAAGTGGAAACCCAGAACGATTTTGTCACGGCTAAAAAGATGGGATATACACTTTTTCAGGGCTATTTTTTTGCAAAACCCATCGTATTTTCCAAAACAGTGTTGTCCACCTCTTCCACAACCTATATTCGCGCTATTGATGAAATTCTGCACCATGATGCGGATTTTACGAAAATTTCTGCCATTATTCGTTCGGATGTCACCTTGACATACCGCTTGCTACGACACGTCAACACGCTGCAATTCTGCCACTCTAACCCGATTACCAGCGTGAAGCCTGCCATTTTGCAAATGGGGGAACGCGCGACCTATCGTTGGCTGATGCTGGTGCTCATGCGGGACATGACACAACTGAGCAACAATGAGTTTTCAAAACTTGCCTTGGTGCGCGCATTGTTCTGCGAGCAAATTTGCAAGCTGGCAAAATTGCCGTACCAACAGGATGAAGCATATATTGCGGGGATGTTTTCCGTGATTGATACCATGGTAAGCCAAGATTATGCTGAATTTTTGCGTGATATTTCGATTGCACCGGTTGTAATCGATGCTCTTTTACATAACGAAAACAAGCTTTCAGAAATCCTGGAATTTGTCCGCGCCTATGAAAGCGGTGATTGGGATTCTGCGCATGTGTTGATTGACCAATATGCGCTTTCTGATGATGCCATTATCAAGGCGTATCAAGAGGCAGTGCAAGCGGCAGACCATATGTTTTAATGAGCAACGCCAGGAAAATTTTGCATTATAACACCACATTTATATAATTCGACGCGTATGGGTACTGAAATTATAGAAGTGCCCATATTTTTTTTATGAACCTATCGTCGTGAACCCTACATAAAGGAGCTTTTTTAGTATGACTGCGCGAACGCATATCTTGGGTGGGGCTGTGAGCGGTTTGGCGTTTGCGCTCTTCCGCCACGATACCCAGATTTTATCCATTGCAGCAGCGGTTTCCATCACTTCGGTCGGTGCGCTGTTTCCAGACATTGATAACCATCGCAGTAAGATGGGTGCACGCGTCAAAATCACATCTCGCGTGATTCAATCCACATTTGGACATCGCACCCTGTTTCACAGTCCTATTTTATACCTTATTTTGCATTGTCTTGCCGTTTTATTTTTTCCTGCTGCTTTGCAGCCGTATGTTCCATGGTTTACACTGGGTGTTTGTTCCCATCTGGTGTTGGACGCTTTGAACAAAAAGGGAATTCCACTGTTTTATCCCTATCGAAAGCATTTTCGCCTTGCAAATATCCGCTCTGGCGGTGTTTTAGAGCAGTTTCTTGCGCTTTTGTTAGCATTGCTGATGCTGACAGAGCTGTGGCTCTTTTGGAAGCGATTGTTTTGAAGCCACTTGCAATTACAAAGCAAACCACTGCAGCAGCACATTCTCCAGCGGAACACGCAATGCGGCAAACAGTATGCTCAGCACGGCACAAATCGTAATTGCATTGCGATGTCTGCGCAGTGTATAAAAATACCGCCGTCGCTGTCCGCGCTGCAATTCTGCGGCGGTATCCAACACCGCTGCCCCTGTCAGCAGCAGACAGGGCACACTCACCACTGCACCAACCCCTAGGGTAATCATCGCCAGTACGATGCCTTTCGCACCCATTGCAACCATCAAAACTGCGACAGCGAAGGACAAGAAGAAGCCACGCAAGGCAATAATGACGCTGCAGAACAAAATCGCGGGTACACACAGACCAGATAAAATGCACAGCAAAAACCATGCCATGGTGGAGCACAAGACCGCGGCCAGACGTTGCAGAACAGGTGCGGTTTGGGTGCCTGTTTGCAGCATATGCAGCACAATTTGCTGCACCTCTTGCGAATCTTCTCGTAAAATACCTGCAAATGCGCCAACAACTGTTCCGCCCAGATAAATGACCATCAAAAAGAGCAGCAGCGGCATGTGCCAAATGGATTCTATGGAATAAAACTGTATGCGCTGTTTCATGTAAGCCTCCTTGTCCGCTACTCTAACCTATGCGGAAAATGCACCTGTCATGCGCAGTCTATCCGCAAAAAACACTGTATGCAGTTTTTTGAAACGCTGCATACAGTGTTTTGCATGGTTCATTTTTTTATGTGCACAAATCGCTGAGCGGTGCAAAGGTATAGCCCATGTCCTCCCATTTTCCCAGCAAGGCATCCAAAATTTCGGCATTGGTTTTGGAGGTGGAATGCAGCAATATAATCGCGCCATTGTGCACCCGCGGCAGCAGCTTGCTATAGGCTTCTTGGGCGGTCGGCTGATTGTCTGTGTACCAATCTACATAGGCAAGACTCCAAAATACCGTAAAATAGCCCATCGCCTGTGCTTGCTTGAGGTTTTCCAGACTGAACTTTCCCTGCGGCGGGCGATAGATTTTTGGCATTTCTTGTCCGGTCACCTCTTGATATAGGGCAGACAGTTCCTCTAATTCCGCTTGAAACGTTGCTTGCTGCGCAATTTGGGACATATCCGGATGATGAAACGTGTGATTTGCAACGATATGCCCTTCTGCAAGCATTCGCCGAATCAAATCCGGTGCGGTTTCTATGTAGTTCCCAACCACAAAAAATGTGGCAGGTGCATGGTGTTTTTGCAAGGCATTCAAAATCATGTCGGTATAGCCGTTTTCATAGCCTGCATCAAAGGTAAGATACAACACCTTCTGCTTTGTATCCCCCATGTAAAATGCATTGTACTGTTGCAGCTCCTCTTGGGTTGCATTTCCAATCGGCGGTACGCCTTCTGTCTGAAAAGACAATCCCCAATTATCTGCCATAGCAGGTGTCGTGTTTGCGGCGTCTGCTGTTTGCCATGGGTTTGCACCGTATAGTATGCCACTGGCGCAGCAGAGCAGCGCAGCTGCCAATATGCAGAGATATTTTTTGCATCCAAGCTTCATTCACCATCTCGCTCCTCTTCTGATTGTTAGAAGCTGTATTCATAAACGAGAATGAGAGAAATAGGTATAGGTTTTTTACTAGGTACGTCAAAATGACACAGGAATACAAGTTGCGCACGTCAGTGAAAGAAAGTCCCCTGGGGCTTGGTGTATTCCAAGGAGTGTTAACGCAGCATAGCGGAAAAAATATGCCTATTTCGCCTATTTGCTGTTATGAATACAGGTTCTTATGGCAGTATATGCAGAAGAGAACGTTTCATGACTTGAAAAATAAGCGCAAAACACGTGTTAGCTTCCATAATCCTCTAAGAATCTTGCCAAATCTTCTTCGGAGGAGATGCCCATGCGCGCCTGCAAGGCTTTTTGGTCCGCTGCTGGCAGTGTGTCCACCCAAATATCGGTTATCAGAGCCGGAATCTCTTGCCCTTTGATAAAAATCGCAACGCGACCATCCTGAATGCCGGCGGAATAGGGTGCTTCTGCCGTATATGCCACCGATGGAAGGGCTGTCGTTTTGCGGAAGGTATGCATCATTACCATGCCTGCAACAATGCAAATGGTTAGAGCGATGATAAAATACCTGCGCAAAATTTCGCCGTATGTGCTTTGAATTTGACCTTGTTTTTGCATATTTTCACCTCGAAATCCGTTTTGTTATGCATAGATTGCCCTATTTTTTGTGGATTTAAACCATTTGTTTTTTTATTTCGGGTATTTCTGTATTTTTGTAGATTTCTGCTTTAGAAATTGATATAATATGAAAATAGCATCCAAGGGGCTTGGGTGCTGCATTGCTATGTGAGAACGTGGCAGCCGCCGACAGCAATCAATCAGCGGCGGAAAAGGAGGCATACAATTTGGCTAAGCAAAAAAGAGGGGTTTTGAGAAGCATCTTCACCAGCATGGTTTCTCTTTTGCTCATCTGCATTTTAACCGCAGCCATCTGCGGCGTTGCATTCGCTTGGTATATCCATGCGTATATCAAACCGAATGCAGATCTCAACATCGATGAGCTTGGTATGAACTTCACAAGCTTTATCTATGTGAAAAATCCGGACACCGGCGAATATTATGAATATCAGAAATTGCATGGACAAGAAAACCGTGTGTGGGTGGATATGGAAGACATCCCAGAGCAGCTGGGACAGGCCTTCATCGCCATTGAAGACCAACGTTTCTACACGCACCAAGGGGTTGACTGGAAGCGCACTGCCGGTGCAGTCATGAATTATTTGACCGGAAACGGCAGCTATGGCGGTTCCACCATTACCCAGCAGCTCATTAAAAACTTGACAGAGGACAACGAATATTCTGTCAAACGCAAAATCAACGAGATTTTCCGCGCACGTGCGTTGGAAGAGCAAATCAATGACAAAGACCGTATTCTGGAAATGTACATGAATACCATTCCCTTTGGACAGCACGCATATGGTGTCAAAGCAGCTGCAAAAACCTATTTTAACAAAGATGTGTCCAATCTTTCGCTTGCAGAATGTGCCGTGATTGCCGGCATTACCAATGCGCCAACCCGCTACAATCCATTCAATCATCCGGACAACACCAAAGCACGCCAAACCTTAATTCTAAACGCCATGTGTGAACAGGGCTTTATCACCGAGCAGGAGCGGGACGCGGCGTTGGCAGAGGAGCTGGTGTATCAGCGTCCTGCGGATGAAACCGGCACGACGGAGCCTTATTCTTACTTTACAGACACTGTTTATAACGATGTGGTAAATGACCTGCAGGAGCAGCTGGGCTATTCTTACATTCGCGCTGTGGATGCCGTCACCTCTGGTGGACTGAAAATTTATGCAACCATGGACCCCAATGTCCAAGCCATTATGGACGATGTTTACACCGATGAGAGTAATTTCCCTGACACCAGCAAAAACGGCATTCTGCCGCAAAGTGCCATGGTTGTGCTCAAGCCAAATGGCGAAATTGCGGGCATTGTTGGCGGGCGTGGTGAAAAAACCGCAAGCTTGGTGCAAAACCGTGCTACATTGACCACGCGTCAGCCAGGTTCGTCCATCAAACCAGTTGCGGTCTATGGTCCTGCTATGGACGCGGGCATTATCACCCCATACACCGTCATGGAGGATGGTCCGTATATGGACATCAACGGTTCTCCTTGGCCTAAAAATGACAATGGTGTGTATTCTGGTTCGGTTTTACTCAAAACTGCGGTTGCAAAGTCCATCAATACCATCGCAGTGAAGACTTTGGGTGAGTTGACGCCGGAAAAATCCTATCAATTCCTCACACAGAAGCTTGGCTTCACCCATTTGGTTGGCTCTCGTACCACGTCCTCTGGCAGTGTGCTGTCTGACATTGCACTGGCACCGCTCGCTTTGGGTGGTTTGACAGACGGTGTGACCGTTCGTGAAATGGCAGGCGCATACACCATTTTCCTGAACCAAGGGAACTATTACACCCCGCATTCCTATACCAAGGTGCTGGATTCTTCGGGTGCTACCATTCTTTCTTATGAAGATTTAGAGCCTGTTGTGGCATTTGAAAATGAAAAAACCGCCTATTATATGAATGAAACGTTACAGGAGGTCGTATCCTCCGGTACGGCGCGCTCGGCTAAAATTTCTGGCATGGACACCGCCGGCAAAACCGGTACAACCACATCCAACCGTGACCGATGGTTTTGTGGCTATACACCGTATTATGTCGGTGCCACTTGGTTTGGCTATGATGAAAACTACAAATTGACCGGTCTAGGCTATGTGAATCCATCGGTTACGCTTTGGAAGGCAGTGATGAGCCGCATTCATGAGGATTTGCCGAATGCAAGCTTCCCAAGCCCAGGAGAAGGCTTTACCAAGCACAGCTATTGCACAGAAACCGGACTGTTGCCCGGGGCAAGCTGTCCCACTGCCGTTGGCTATTTCTATGAAGGTGACTTGCCCACGGAAACATGCCCTGGTCATGCCACAGAAGAGGTGACACCGGAAGTGCCAACAGATGACGCCACGGCAACCACGCCGGATGCCACGGGTACACTTCCGGACGGCACACAAGGCAGCGGTACCACTACCCCTTCGGACAACAACGGTACGACAGCTCCGGACAGCGGCAATGCCGACAGCACATCTCCTTCCACGGGCACAACACCAGCAAACAATTCCACAGGTAATACGACGCCTGCGACCAATCCCCCCACAAACAATACTACACCTACCACAGAGCCTTCCGCGCCAGTGACGGAGCCTTCTACACCGACCACGACAACGTCACCGAATGACCCGGAAGCATAAGTAGACAGCAATATGTTATCCCCTCGTAAATGGATATTTGATATATTCATTTATGAGGGGATAAATCTTTGTTTTATAAAGAAAAATACCATCATTTTGTTTTAGTTGAAAAAAAGCTTGACCTTTTTCTGAAAATGGAAGTATAATAGTGTAGAATGTGTGAGTATTTGGTTATATCGCTAGATTTATTTTCTTTTCTCATCGCGCAGCGCGACAGCTTTATTATAGGAGGGTTAAAACGATGCATATACAGGAAGAATATAGAAAAAAACTTACCACGGCTGAAGAAGCGGTGAAGGTTGTAAAATCGGGGGATTGGGTCGATTATGGCTGGTGTGTTTGCACAGCAAATGCATTAGACCATGCACTTGCTGCACGCGCGGCAGAATTGACCGATGTGAAGCTGCGTGGTGGCGTTTTGATGTGGATGCCGGAGATTGCCAAAGTACCCAATGCGGCAGAGCATTTCACTTGGAACTCTTGGCATATGTCTGGCATCGAGCGTAAAATGATAGCGCAGGGCATGGCATATTATAGTCCGATGCGTTACTCGGAATTGCCGCGCTTTTATCGCGACCATATCATTCCAAACGATGTTGCGATGTTTCAGGTGGCACCTATGGATGAACATGGATTTTTCAATTTTGGTGTGTCTGCCACACATATGGCAGCGGTTTGCGAAACGTCTAAGCATATTATTGTGGAAGTGAATACCAATGTGCCACGGTGCTTGGGTGGCTTTGAAGAGGGTGTACACATTTCGCAGGTGGCTGCCATTGTAGAGGGCAACAACCCACCTCTCGCACAACTCGGCGGTGGGGATGGCACGATTTCCCCTGTGGATGAGGCCGTTGCGAAATTGATTGTGGAAGAAATTCCGAATGGTGCTTGTCTGCAGCTTGGGATTGGCAATATGCCGAATGCCGTTGGTTCTATGATTGCAAATTCGGATTTGCGCGATTTGGGTGTGCATTCTGAAATGTATGTCGACGCATTTGTCGATATTGCAATGGCAGGAAAGCTCACGGGCAGCAAGAAAAATTTTGACCGTGGTCGCCAAGCATTTACCTTTGGTGCGGGTACGCAAAAGCTCTATGATTATGTAAATAATAATCCTTCGGTTATGGCGGCACCTTCCAACTATACCAATGCGGTATCTGTGATTGCTGGTTTGGATAACTTTATTTCCATCAATAACGCGGTTAATTTGGATTTGTTCGGTCAGGTAAATGCAGAATCTGCGGGAATCAAGCAAATCAGCGGTACAGGCGGACAGCTTGATTTTGTGCTGGGCGCTTACCTTTCAAATGGTGGAAAAAGCTTCATTTGCCTATCCTCCGCTTACACCGATAAAAATGGGCAGTTGCAATCTCGCATCATGCCGACCTTAACCAATGGGTCGATTGCAACGGACCCCCGTACCTGTGCAGAGTATCTTGTCACCGAATACGGTAAAATCAACCTAAAGGGTCTGTCTACATGGCAGCGTGCAGAGGCGATTATTTCCATTGCACATCCGAATTTTCGCGAACAACTGATTGCGGATGCCGAAAAAATGGGCATTTGGCGTCGCTCTCATAAGTGAATTACGAAACAGTGCGTGCGTATATTCCTACGCACGCACTGTTTCGTCTGAATGGATGCGGCATTTATACGATTGGCGATTTGGCGCAGACCAAAGCCGTCTATTTGGAATCTATCTGCGCAAAAGCGGGTGTAATGCTGCACGATTTTGCAAATGGATGGGATACCACACCTGTTGCACGCATCGAAGACATTAGTTAAAGAACGTACGCAAACAGTCCCAATTATTTTACCAACTACGAATCGCGCTTGGGTATTTAGCACCCCATTTGTCTTTCATTGTCATTAGGTTATCCAGCGCAAGCTCTTCTGATACAGCACCATAAACGGTTTTCAGGTCTTGCACGAATTCTTTGATGTCTTTATAGCTGACATATCGTGTGGAAGAACGGATTTGATGCACAATACAACACTGAATCTGTGCCCTTGGGAATGCCGCACCAATTGCTTCTTTGAATCCAGTTAGTCCGTCTACACAGAACATACAAACCGTTTTCACACCACGGTTTTTCAGCTCATTCAGAACCGACAGACAGAACTTGCTGGATTCATTTTCGCCGACATAAATGCCTAAAATCTCTTTGTAGTCTCCAATTTTCTAATAATCCCAGAAAATGCGTCTTCAACTTTCTGGCTCTATATTTGCTAATGTTTTAGTTTTACGTCGTTTCCGTATTTTTGAAGTCGTTACAATTATTCTAACAGTAAATACTTCTATACCTAATATACTCAGTACAAGTATTCAGTTTGTTGCAAAGCCACATTTTTTTAAGGGGTATATGGTATCCGATGTTTAGGTTTCAGCTACCATATATCCCCTTTTTACATAAAGGAGCAATATTGATAAGGATACCAGATAGAGCGATGCAAACAAGGACGGAGACCTTTTGGCCTCCGTCCTTGTACAATGGAATGGTATTGTGGAGATGCTGTAGATTACGTTTCAGCAGACAGTGATGCAGATGCATTGGTTTCCATGGTAAAATTGTTAATGTTTTCAATGGATACCGGCGTGAAAGCAGGTGCACGTTTGACGACCTTGACCCAGAAGAATGCGTATGCTGTGAGGATGACGAACAGAACGCCAAAGACCGAGTAGATTTGCATACGGCTCTGCATATCCGATGAAATATTCCAAATCATATAAATGTTTCCGAGGATGCCGATGATTTGCGGAATCCCGCCCCACATCAGCCATTTAACACGTGGTGCATTTGGATATTTACGGCGCAGTACCAACACATTGGTGTGTACGATGATGTAAGACACCAACCAGAAGCACGATGCCGCCAGAATGATATTGACCAAGCCGCTGGAATTGGTGTAGCCGGTGACGATGAGTACAATGATTGCAATCGCTACCAACAGCATGCCTGCGGGCGCTGTACCATATTTGCTTTTTTTCATGAAAATCTTAGGCATCATTTCCGATTCTGCCATGCCGCTGAGAATACGGGAAACGCTTGCAAGAACTGTATTGGTGGTGGAAATACCTGCTAGAAGTGTCACGATGGACATCCAATAGACACCGACCTTGCCAAGCAGATGCTCTGCAAAGACGATATGCGGCATATCCGCAGATGCCAGTTCATCCAGTGTAACATAGTTCGCCATGCCGGCACCCATCAGTGCCTGTACAACAAATAACATCACGAGTCCCAAAATCATCGACAATAGCACATCCCGCTTGGGGTTTTTCAAATCATTTGCCAGCGGAATTACAAATTCTACCCCGATAAACAGCCAAAAAGCCATGGCGGAGAGTCCCATCAAGCCGCCAAACCCTACCACACTGGGTGCTGTTTGTGCAGAGGCAGCGATGACATGGTCAGGTACGAGCTTAAAGAAGCTGATGACACCCAACACGGCAATCGAGCCGATTAAAAGCGTTACCACAAGATTTTGTACCCGTGAAAACATATCAATGCCGCGGAAATTCAGCAAAAAGAGAATTCCAAGAACGGCGATGCTCAGCACAGGTGCCGGCACAGCGGGCAGCAGGGTTTGGCTCAATACTGTGCCACACATGGTGACTTCAACGGCAACGGCAAGCACCATACAGATGACATAAGCGGAGGTGTTTGAGATAATCGAAGCGACAGGACCCAGCCCTGCAAGGGTATATTGCCCAATGCCCCCCTCTACTTTTGGCATCAAGGTGTGTAGTTCCGACATGGACATTGCCAGAAATGCATTTAGAATCATGACAATGAACAGTGGAATGATGAAAGCAGGTCCTGCCAGACCAATGCCCTGCCCCAAGGACAACAAGCAGCTAGTGGCGACAATCAAACCAACGCACGTGGCAACCGCACTGCCCAAACCTAATTTTTTTGTTTCCATTTGTACTCCTCCTTCATGCGCAAACGAAACGGCGTTATTGTGAGAAAATCTCGCAATAACGCCGTTGTTACGCTGCATATTTGTGTTGTTGAAACGATTATATGCTATGAAATGATGAATTGTCAATGTCATAAATAGCGCAAAGAAAATGACAATATATCGTCAACTGATGGTGTTTTTGCTACAATGCTTTCTTTTGAAGTTAATTGTTGTCAGAAAGTTGACAATTTTAAGCGAAAGCACTATAATCGAAGCATTGGAAAATGAGAGAACGGGAGGGAGTTTTATGGAAACAGGGAAGCGATTGACCTATCTGATGGATGCACTGGAGATTTCGGGAAAAGAGATGGCGGAAACGCTGCAAATCGATAAAACGATTGTCAGCAAATGGCGAAAAGGGCATCGGAAATTGGCATATAAATCCAAGTACATGCGTCCGGTGGCATCCTATCTGCTGCAGCATGCGCTGGAACAGCGGCGAGAAGTGCTGTCGCAAATATTGCCGGAGCAAGCGGATTGCCTGCAGGTGGGGGAGCAGGAGTCGGCGATTCATGCGCTGAGCCTTTGGCTGAGTGAACTGCCGCATCTGTCAGCAGAAGAGGAGAAAAAAGCACCCAATACACCCATGCAGAGCTTAACGGAGGTCTATAACGGTGAAAATAGTTGGCGGACTGCAGCAACGGTCTTTTTTCAAGAGGTGCTGCAAGTACCGACGGGAAAAACCATCACCATTTTGGATTTTGGGCAAGTGGATTGGAGCAGTGACAATGAAGTGAGCGTCAGCGCCATGGTGTCTTATATGCAGGCAATGCTGCAAAGCGGATACCATGTCTGCATCATCGATAAAATCACGCAGGATTACCGCTCGTGGGAGGTCATTGCACGGTGGCTTCCTGTGTATTTGTCCAAAAATGTAGAGGTGCGGTATTGCCAAAAGCTGGACAGCGGCTTCATGCATCAAAATTTATTTTATGCACCAAATCGCAGTGCACTGCTGTGTACGGCATTGGAAAACCAAAAGCAGATCAACCATTGCGTGCTGAGCCGAGAGGCATCGACCGTGCATTTTTATGATGCGGTGGTGCAAACGGCACGGCAGAACAGCAGACGGCTGTTTGAAACCGTGGACGCCAGCGATGCCGCCTTTATTTTGCAGCGGATTGACGAGAGATTGAAAAGCGGACAGCTGACCTATATGATGAATGCCATGCCAACCTTTCGCAACATGCCGATTGCATTGGTGCGTGCCATTTTGGAGGACAATGATGTGCCGGAAGACGTGATTTTACGCTGCATTGCCGTCAATGAAAAAAGCTTTTCCACCAGAAAACGGTGCGAGTGCCGCCAGATTTATAATTTAGACCACATCGAATGGGCGTTGCAGCAGGAATCGCACGTTTCCTATGAATTGACTGCCATTGTGGGCAAAACGATTCATGTGCGCCGTGAATTTTTTGTGGAACAGCTACAGTGTTTGCAGAAACATTGCAATGAAATGCACTATTCCATTACGCTTGCCTCTTTTTCTGCGCTGGACATTCAGCAGCAGACAATTAGTCTGATTGTGCAGGATGACAGTCTGGCAGTCGCATGGGACCCGCAGCGATTCACACGCCGCATTTTTTGCACAGAACTAACGGCTGTGGGCGGATTTTTTCGATATATCGAAAATCTTTGGAACCGTATACCACCCATTTGTAAAAATGAAGCTTGGACACGCAAGCAGTTTCGGCATTGGATAGGTTCTGATGATTGAACACAAATTGACAAAATTATTTGAGCAAAAACGACATTGACGAATTATTGCCGAAATGGTACACTAACTCCATCAAAAGAACAATGCGACAAAGAGGTCCGCATCCTTGGCTCTGCCAATGGTGTTGGGCTTTTTGTTTTACAGAAAAGGAGTGAACAAACATGGCATTTGATGTGTTGACAGGAGATATGGCAATGAGTTTGGAAGAAATTAAAAAGCTCATCGCAGAACATGAAATCAAAATGGTGCGCTTGGAATGGTGTGATTTGCAGGGAATTTTGCGCGGCAAGCTGATGCCCGCAGAAATGATTGAAACCTTGTTTAAAAGCGGCATTGCGTTTGCAGCGGTTTCTATGAGCCTTGGATTTGATAACAGCATTGCCATTCCGGAGGATTTTTCGGAAAATTATGATGATATGAAGGTTTTTCCGGATGCGTCTACCTTCAGCCTTTTGCCGCATGAACCCCATACAGCGGTGATTTTGGGCGATATGTATTATCATGATAAGCCGATGGTGCAATCTCCCCGTGCTTTTTTGAAGAAGATGGTGGAAGAATACCGTGCATTGGGATTTGACCCCATCTGCGCCAGCGAAGTTGAATTTTTTGTGTATAACAAGCAGGCGGATGGCACATTTGCTCCCTATACCACGAAGAATTCCAACTGCTATGCCGCCAGCCGACGCTCTGACCCCACCGGATTTTTGCGCAAGCTGACCGATACCTTCAAGGAAATGCAGTTTAATGTCCTGTATATGAACCATGAATACTATCCGGGACAGTTTGAATACAACTGGTCGCATGCAAAGGCGGTCAAATGTGCGGATGAAACCTGCCGATTTAAAACCTATGCCAAGGATATTGCCGATGATGAGGACATGATGGTCACTTTTATGGCAAAGCCGAAGATGGCAGACGGCGGCTCGGGATGCCACTTCCATATTTCACTGGAGGATTTGCAGGGCGAAAATGTGTTTTATGACGCAAATGCCAAAGATGGCATCAGCGATTTAATGTTGCACTTCATTGCCGGCATCACCAAGCACGCAAAGGCAATGACTGCCTTTTTGTCCCCGACCGTCAACTGCTACAAGCGCTATCAGCCGGATTCCTTTGCACCGATTTACATTGGCTGGGGCTTTGACAACCGCACCACCTTCCTGCGTGTGCCGGATGAACGAAAAGGTGGCACACGGGTGGAAATCCGTGCGGCATCTGCGGCAACCAATCCCTATCTGGCGTTGGGCATCATGCTTGCCGCAGGTCTGGATGGCATCAAGAACAAACTGCTGCCGGAAGAGCCGTTTATGGGCGACCTGTATCATGCCAAGGATTGCGAGAAGGAAATGGTGCCGCGCAGCCTGTTCCGTGCGGTGGAAACCCTCAAGGAGGACACTTGGCTGCAGGACTGTGCCGGCAAGGAAATGATTCATGCGTTCAGCATCCTAAAAGAACTGGAAATTGACGCATTCTGCAAATATGTAACCGATTGGGAATGGGAAACCTATTCCTATCACGTATAAGGGGGGGAAACGTGTATGTGTGGAGTCGCAGGGCTTATTGATAAAAAGGGGACAGACATTACCAGTCAGCTGTTCGCCATGATGGAAAACATTCAGCACCGAGGACCCGATGCGGCAGGCATTGCCGTATTCAGCGAAGATACGAAAGTCCTGCTGCGGGTATCCAGCTATCGGAAAGAACAGCACAGTTTGTTTCGTGAAACCGTGGAACGGTTCGCAACAATTTTGGATGAAAAATTAACGGGAGAGCGTCCGCTCGTTCGCTTTTTGGAACTACAGCTGCAAATGAAGGCAGAAGATATGCCGGCACTGCATGCCGCAGTCAATGCCATTGATGGAGTCGCAGTGCATTCGTTGGGTGAAGGCTTTCGTGTGTATAAAGATGGCGGTTTGCTGACCGATTTGACCGCACAGCAAACCATTGAGCGTCCAACAGCCACGCATGGCATTGGACATGTGCGCATGGCAACCGAATCAGTTGAGGACATCAATGCGGCGCATCCGTTTGTATCGCCGTTTTATCCCGAGCTTGCCATTGTGCACAATGGACAGTTCACGAATTATTTCAATATGCGTCGTTTTTTAGAGGACAAGGGCGTCTGCTTTCAAACGATGAATGATTCCGAAGCGGCGGCACATTTGATTGCCTATGCCATGCGGGAAAACGGCGGAGATTTGCAGGCGGCATTGGAATTTGCACAGTCCAAAATGGACGGCATCTTTTGCATCATCGCTGCGACCCCAACGCAAATGGGATTTTGCAAGGACAAAATGGGCATTAAGCCGCTGCTGCTGCTGGAAACCGAGGATTTGGTTTTGCTCGGCTCGGAACAGATTGAATTTACAGCGATTGTGGAAGATGCGTTTGCCGAAGAAATGGCACCGGGGGAGGTACGTGTATGGAATATATAGAAGCAAAGTCCCTGCAGGCAAATGCGCTGAATCAAGCAATACAGCAGAAGCTTGCGGCAGGAGAGACAGAACTGACGATTGACCATGCACATGCGATGCACAATATCTGCATTGGTCTGGATGCCGATTGCGAAATCGTGATTCGGGACAATACTGGGATGTACACCGGCAGCTATATGAAGCGCGGCAAAATCGTAGTGGAGCATTCGGTTGGCTGGTATGCCGGCGATGACATGAGCGGCGGCGAATTGATTGTGCAGAAGAACACAGGCTGCAACATTGGCGCTTACATTTGCGGCGGTACGATTGCCGTGTATGGTTCAACAGGTTCACGCTGTGGCTACGGCATGAAGGGTGGCACGATTTTGGTGCAGGGTAACTGCGGCAGATGGGCGTCTATCATGTCCACAGGCGGTAAATTGGTTGTGCTGGGCAGTGTCGGTGAGTTTGCAGGCGAATCCATGTACAATGGCGCAATTTATTCCTGTGACCCTGCGTTGGAGCAGAAGATTGGCGGCAATGTGTTTGTGGATAGCCTCACAGAAGACGAAACCGCATGGCTGACACAGCTGCTGGAAACCTATCAGATGCAGGCAGACATAGCGGCATTTCATGTGGTGCGCCCCATGACAGACGGACGGCATCACTATACGCTGTATCAGCTACAGCTGGATATGGCGGACAAAAATTATCATGGAGGGGATGCAACATGAGCGAACTGAAGATGAAAGAACCCGTTGACTCCGCACGTTCCACTTGGAGCAAGGAAACACTTGCAGAGATTGATTATAAAGCTTCGACCGGAACACATCGGATTCGTGGCTGTGCGACACCTCGTGTGATGCCCAACTTTGATGATTTGATGATTTTGCCGGGACAGATGACCCGCATGCCGCTCGATACCTATCGTGACAGCTGCGAAACACGCACGGTGCTGGGCAAGCGGTTTGCCAAAAAGCCGTTGGTCATTGAAACCCCGATTATGATTGCAGGTATGTCCTTTGGCGCACTCAGCCGACAGGCAAAGGAAGCAATGGCACGTGCAACGCAAAAGGTCGGCACGGTCATTTCAAACGGCGAAGGCGGTATTTTGCCGGAGGAGCGTGACAACTCCTATCGCCAGTCTGTGCAGGTGCTGGCATCCCGCATGGGATACACCGCAGAAAGTCTGGAATATGCCGATATGCTGGAGATTGTGGTGGGAATCGGTGCAAAACCCGGTCTTTCCGGCCATTTGATGGGCACAAAAATCAAGGGCGATGTGGCAAAGATTCGTCAGCTGCCGGAAGGCATTGATTTGCATTCCCATGCTCGCATGGGTGATGCCTTTGGTGCAGACGATTTGGTTATTAAGATGGAGCAGCTGCGGGAATTGACCAACGGTGAAGTGCCGATTTTTGCAAAGATTGCGGCGGCACGTGTGCGGGAAGATATTAAAATTGCGGTGAAGAGCGGCTTTGACGGCATCATTCTGGATGGCTGTCAGGCAGGCACCGGTGCGGCACCCGTGATGGCAACCGACCATTTGGGCATTCCGCTGATGCCGGCATTGGTGCAGGCGGTGCGTGCGCTGGAAGAAATGCACATGAAAGATGAGGTGTCGCTGATTGCTTCCGGCGGCATCACCAACGGTGCAGATGTGGCGAAGGCACTGGCGATTGGTGCAGACGCTGTGGCGATTGGCACGGGTGCGATGGTGGCAATGGGCTGCCGTGTTTGCATGCGCTGTCACACTGGTAAATGTGCGTTTGGCATCGGCACACAGGATGCCGAGCAGTGCGCCAACTTAAATGTGGAAGAAGCGGCGGAAAAAGTCGCCAATTATATCAAGGGTATGACGGCAGAAGCTGTACTGCTTGCCAAAGCCGCAGGAAAATCCTCTCTGCACAATCTCGAGCGGGAAGATTTGCGTGCATTGGACATCAACACCGCTGCAATGACTGGTATTCCGCTGGTGGGCAGTGATTTGGTGATTGGAGAACCTTTTGGCTTTGCCTATGGACATGTGCTGAAGTGAAACCCTGCGGATGGGCGAAGATAGAGGAGTGAAGAAAGATGCGAATTGAAAAACATCCTATCATGGACACCTATGAAAAGGGAGCGCTGGTCGAATTTTTATTGGATGGAAAGCCCATGCAGGGATATGAGGGCGAACCGATTGCAGTGGCACTGCGTGCCGCAGGGGTGATGGTGCATCGCCACACCCGCAAAACCGGAGAAGCACGTGGTATGTTTTGCGCCATCGGTCGCTGTACCGACTGCGTGATGATTGTGGACGGCAAACCCAATGTGCGCACCTGTATCACGCCGTTGGTGGCAGGTATGCAGGTGCAGACGCAATACGGCGTAGAGGCAAAGGGGGCAGACGCAGATGGAACGGTATGAACTGATTGTCATTGGGGCAGGACCTGCCGGACTTTCGGCGGCGATTGAAGCGGCGAAATGCGGCATGCGTGTGGCGGTATTTGATGAAAATGCACGTCCGGGAGGACAGCTGTTCAAGCAAATCCATAAGTTTTTTGGCTCGAAAGAGCACAAAGCCAAGATTCGTGGATTTCGCATTGGAGAGGAATTATTGCAGGAAGCGGAAAAGGCGGGGGTGAAGGTGACCCTGAACGCCACCGTTTTGGGCGTTTTTCCGCAAAAGGAAATCACAGTGCGCATTGGAGATGCGGTACAGCATTATAAGGGTGACGCCATTGTGGTGGCGACAGGTGCTTCTGAAAATATGGTGCTGTTTGATGGCTGGACAAAGCCCGGTGTCATCGGCGCAGGTGCGGCACAAACCATGATGAATTTGCACGGCTTGCGCCCTGGTAATCGTGTGTTGATGGTGGGTTCCGGTAATGTGGGGCTGGTGGTCAGCTATCAGCTGCTGCAGGCAGGCTGTGAGGTGGTCGGCATTTTGGATGCAGTACCTCGTGTCGGCGGCTATGGTGTCCATGCGGCAAAGGTTGCACGGCAGGGCGTTCCGTTTTATCTGTCACACACCATTGTGCAGGCAGAGGGCGGCGATTGTGTCACTGGGGCAACGATTGCGCAGGTCGATGCTGTTTTTCAGCCGATTGCGGGAACGGAAAAGCATTTTGACATTGATACCATCTGCCTTGCAGTGGGACTTTCGCCGATGAGTCAGGTATTGCGCATGACGGGGTGTGAAATTTTGGACACTCCAGGCGGCTTGGTGCCAAAGACCAATGCCTATGGCGAAACCACGCTGCCCGGTATTTTTGCGGCAGGCGATGTTGCCGGCATTGAGGAAGCCTCCTCGGCAATGATTGGCGGACGCATTGCAGGCATTGCGGCGGCACATAAAGCGGGATATTTGTCGGAAGATGCCTTTACACAGGCGGTGGAAGCGTGCCGCAGTTCCCTTTTACAGCTGCGGGAAGGTATGTTTGCCAAGGAAAATCGGGGCAGAACCGACTTGACTGCCACAGACGAAGGCTATCCGATTTCGCAATCGCTTCTGAAAAATGGATATATGACGCAGGAGGAGCTTGCGGCGTTCCCATCCTTCCAATGCACTGCAAAAGGCGTGCACCCTGTGATTGAATGCACGCAAAATATTCCGTGCAATCCGTGTCAGGATGCGTGCAAGTTTGGGTGTATTCAGGTGGGGGATAAGATTACGAAGCTGCCTGTGATTGATGAAGCGCATCCCTGCTCCGGCTGCGGCATGTGTGTGGCAAGCTGTTCCGGACAGGCAATTTTTCTGGTGAATGACGAGTTTGACGAACAGCGTGCCAGCATCACGATGGCGTATGAGTTTTTGCCATATCCAGAGGTCGGCACACAGGGCATGGCACTGGACCGCAGCGGGCAGGAAGTGTGTGCGGCAGAGGTCATTTCTCTGCGCAGTGCACCGGCAACCGACGGCACAGCACTGCTGACGATTGCCGTACCCAAAGCGAATGCCATGCAGGCACGTGCATTTCGGCTGTGATGGAGGGGAGGATGGCTATGAATGTACTGACAAACCGTTCCATGGAACTGGGAGAATTTCAGCCGCAGGCGGATGATGATTTGATTGTTTGCCGCTGCGAAGAAATCACAAAAGGCGAGATTCGCCGTGCGGTGCACGAAGGATTTCGCTCGCTGACCGAAATTAAGCGGTATTTGCGCAATGGCATGGGCTTGTGCCAAGGGCAAACCTGTTCCCGTCTGGTGCGCAATATTGTTGCAAAAGAATTGGGCGTTAAGCCTTCAGATTTGCCGATGAGCACCGCACGTGACCCTGCAAGACCGATTGAAATGCACGTATATGCAAATGAAAAGGGGGTGTAGCGCATGGCAACGTATCAATCGGATGTTTTAATCATCGGCAGTGGTGTCATTGGGAATGCGGCGGCTTATTATCTCAGCCGTCGGGGCGTGGATGTGGCGGTTTTGGAAGCATCCGAAGTGGTTGGAAACGGGGGTTCTTCCCGCAATGGCGGCGGTGTGCGCCAGTCTGCCCGTGACCCACGAGAAGTGCCGCTTGCAATGTATGCAGTGGAGCATATGTGGCCCACTTTGTCAGAAGAGCTGGGCACAGAGGTCGAATATTATAAAAAAGGCAATCTGCGGCTTGCGAAAACCCAAAAACATTTGGAGATTTTGCAGAAATTGCGGGATAACTGCGCCGCAGTTGGGTTGGAAGTGAACATGCTGAACGGCGAGGAAGTGCGCAAAATCAATCCGTACCTTTCCGAAGAAGTCATCGGCGCATCCTGGTGTCCAACGGACGGACACGCTAACCCCATGCTGACCACCTTGGCATTTTACAAGGCGGCACGCAAGAACGGCGCACGCTTTTATACACAGCAGAAAGCGGCAGAGCTGCGCAAAGTGTGCGGCAAGCTGCGGCAGGTGCTGACCGAAGCAGGGGATATATTTGAGGCAAATACCATTGTGGTGGCGGCAGGATACGAGTCACGCAAGCTGGCACAGACGGTAGGCATTGACGTGCCCATAAATCCCCTGCGAGAGGAAGCACTCATCACAGAGGCAGAGCCGTTTATGTTTGAGCAGATGCTCGGCACGGCAGAGGCGGACTTTTATGGACACCAGACCACGCATGGCTCCTTTGTGTTTGGCGGACATACCGGCTTGGAGGATTTTCTGACCGAGGGAATGGACATCAAGACGCTGGCGATCACGGCGCCCTGCGCCGCACGGGCAATTTTAGGCTATTTTCCGAAACTGCAGGACGCCAAAATTGTGCGCACTTGGGCAGGTGTTTTGGATATGAGTGTGGATAAAGTGCCGATTATCAGCCGTGTGGAAGAAGCGGACGGCATGGTGCTGGCATGTGGATTTACAGGGCATGGCTTTGGCATTGCGCCAATTGTAGGGTTGCTGTTGTCGGAATTGATTGCAGACGGTGCGGCAAAAACGCTGTCGCTGGATGCTTTTCGGTATGACCGATTTAAAGCATATAATCTTTGATATGAGGTGGAAAAAATGGAATTAACACGTACAAATTATTCATCCGGTGCACCGTTGGAAGAAAAAGTAGGCTACAGTCGCATGGTGAAGGTCGGTCCGTTCGTGCGCATCGGGGGGACAACTTCGGTGCAGCCGGACGGCACGGTGTATGGCGAAGGGGATGCTTATGAGCAGACCAAATATGTTTTGGAGAAATTTCTCCGCCTGCTGGCAGAAGCAGGAGCGACTGCCAAGGATGTGATTTCGGTCAAGGTATACTTGGTGGATATGAGCAAGGGCAGTGAAGTTTGCCGTGCGTATTCTGAATTTTTCAAAGAAATTAAACCGCTTTGCACCGTGGTGGGTACAACGGCCTTGAATCGCCCGACCCAACTGGTCGAAATCGAATTGGAAGCCATTATGGGCGTATAAAGCAGGAAATAGTTTCAAAAAATGATAAAAGAGCAGACAAACGTTGCGTTGTCTGTTCTTTTGCTGTTATACTTATAATAAAACGGCGAAAGGAGTGTACATATGCAGGAAAAGGAATGGTTGTTTTCTTATGGAACGCTGATGGATGTTGATATACAAATGGAGTTGTATGGAGAGTATCTGCCGATGCAGGTGGCAAGTTTGTCGCATTGGGCGGCTTTTGTGGGACAGAATGGATATTTGTTCGCAAAACCGCTGCAGAACGCCAAAATTGAGGGAATGCTGCTGCAATTGAATGAAAAACAGCTGTCCATCACCGACCTTTGGGAGCAAGTGCCCCTCTATCAAAGAGAGCGGGTGCACTGTGTAGCGATGGATGGGAAAGAGATACCTGCTTGGATATACACCAAGCGAAAAACGGATGGGATGCGCCATTACGGCACGCAAATTGCCGCCTTGGAAAAGGAAGAGATTTTACAAGAGGCAGCCGCTCTGCGCACAGAAGTAGAGCAGAATGGAACGGGCAACTGCACGATGCCATAGGTGGAAATCTCCGCATATTTTTGGTGACAGACAGCTGCGCTTTTCAATTTGATTTTGTATTTTTGCATCCGTGATGCCTTCTTTGCGTCGACCCAAGCCAGGACCGCTGAGCCGAATGCCATGTTTCTTGCGGAATGCACGATTACTTCTATTCTGATAGATCTTATCCGCCAGTATTGCGGTTGGATAGCATCCGAACTTTCGGAAATAATCCTCAGCAGTCTTTTGTAAATCGAGTTCTTCATTAAAATTATCCCAACAGGTTTGCTCTAGATACGTGTATCCGTTAACAGCAGATAAATGCAGTTTTTTACCGGATTCTGTAGGATTTGGTCGTTTTCTGCGGTTAATAGGACGAGTATGTGGCTGCTGCAAGCTCACGATCCGTGCTTTGCATACATGGGTTTTGCCGCATACATGGATTCTTGCTGCGCATAAACAAGTGGAATGACCTGCAAGCGGTTCCACAGCCACGCAGGGAACCCCACCAGTCCAGCAGGTATCTTCAGAATCAATTTTTGCAGCTGTGCCCGTGCCTTTTGAATAAATTGCAACTGTTCTCCAATTGCTTTCCTAAGTTTTTTGCTTGTTCATTTCTTCGTTTTTGAGAAGTTTAAGAAACTTTTGCGCGCTTTTTGGATGAATACGGAAGCTGGTGTGGTGTATGTGAAACGTGCTTCCAAAGATGATAGGATTTCAACATTTGTATCGTTTTAAGGGATATCCCCTGTTCCGCTGCAATCTCAGCTTCTTTTTTCAAAATCAACTCTGGCACCATACAAAACTCGATTATTAGCTTAGAGATTTCGAAAAATACACCTTTCAACAATATGTTTGTATAATTTACAACATATTTTGCTGTTGCAATCATTTTAATACAAGCATCTTCTGTGTTGAGCCGTTTCATTGCTTTTCTCACCCATGTCTGCGAGTATCCCATAATTTCGGCAATATCAGAATAGGATATTGCCGAAATTTCATCTTCGTTTTTTGATTCAATCAAAATGTCCACTAATTTTTGATAGTTTTTTACGCTTTCCGTAAACAGTGTTTTATCTTGTGAAAGTATTTCGTGCATTTTAACACGCCTCCAAAGATAATTTCCAAGAGAAACTGTGATGTCATCTAATGTTGATACCACCTGTGGCTTATTGGCATAGGTATGTAAAGCAGAGAACGCGCGGTGCTTTTTATAGCCAATCCAATAAGTTGTCACACGAATAAGCACGATTACAATCGTACAGTTCCAGATCCATAACGAAATGACGATGACCGGAACTACTGCAATCACAATAGCAAAGAAAAACGCGGTATCTGCAGTGCTATCGAGTTTTGCCCCCGTATCGCTTTGTTGTTTTATGGCTCTGGCAACCAGTCCATCTGCAAGATCACTTGCGCCGCAGTATACGCATAATATCTAGAAAAGCACAGAAAAGGGATCCGTAAATGGAAGAAGCACTGCACATATGAGACGAGTGACCGTTATCATGTTTGCCAAGTTCTTAATTTAAAGCACCTCGCTAAATACCTGTTTATTAATATATCACATGCTAAACATAACGAGCAACGCTTAAAGTTCAAGCTTCCACGTATTCTTTACATTTTTTCAACTCCTCACTGCAAGAACATTATTGTTAAACGCCGAATATAATATTGAAAACTCAAATTTAAAGGGTGATCATATGCGACAGCTCAATCCACAAAAAGTATTTGCACAATATCGTGATATCATCAAACCTTATGAACCGGTTGTAGGGCGAAAATATACTATTACCCATTCGGATACAACAGCCGAACTTTTTGTGTTTATGGCTGAAAATTATGCCGAAGATCAAGTTACCAGAATGCATGATGATGTCAAAATTGGTTGGGAACAAAATGAAAGCCGTCTTGCTTTAATAGGCTCGGTGGTTGTGGATGGTAAGGGTGTGCTGGGGAATCCTAATATTAGAAGCAGGATTTTCTACAATGAAATGCCTACTGCTTTGCAAGCCTTACGCCATGCTGACCGATTTTTGTTTGACAACAACCCGAGTTTTGACAGTGTCCCTGTACTTATTCACTTTATTTCCAGCAATCCTGCATATGACAAGACTTACAATTTTGGCGCGATAGGCAACTACAAATAAAACACTGTTGAACTAGCCGTGATGTTCAGCTGAACACCATGGCTTGTCTTTCTAAATATTTTGCGAAGTTCAAATTCCATATATATCCACTCGCTTGTGTACCATAATTACCCTTAATGCTGTTAAACGGTGTAATGGTCTTGTCCAGAACATTAAATTGCGCATCTTTTGCGGTATAGAACCCACTGTCACTATACGGTTTCAGCGTATCAATCGCCACGCTTTTCCCGCCATTGTCCGGTTTCTTGCCGATGAACACCGTCTGCGTATTCGTCAGAGCACGGACATCGTTCCTGTTGAAGCTCTCAATCGCTGGCTCAACGAGCAAGCAAGAGTGTAAGGCGGTGCCTATATGCAAAATAACTTCCCGGAATACTGCAGAGCACTTCCACAGTTTGTGGTACATAAAGCAAAGCGTCCCTATAACCCGCTCACTGGCGGCAATCATATTGAAGGCGAAGAGTACGCGTTCTATCAGCCTATAGAGCATATATTCCACACTTTTGGGGGGGAGTGAGGAATATATTGTGGTTATAAAGATTAGGAGGAACGGCTATGAATGAGCACTATCCATTTGTAAATCCGCCCTTGCCGTACGCTTATGATGCACTTGAACCGTTTTTGGATACAAAGACCATGGAGCTGCATCACGACAAACATTTGCAGACATACGTTGATAATCTAAACAACACGCTTAAAAACTATCCAACATTACAAAGCTGGTCTTTGGAGCAATTAATTTATAATGCAAGTAAATTGCCGATAATGCTTCAAAGATCCATACGAAACAATGGAGGTGGAGTTTATAATCATACATTTTATTTTAATGGCATATCGAATTCCGAGAACCGATCGAATGCAGCATCATTATCCAACGCATTAGTAACGGATTTTGGGTCTTATGAAAAGTTCAATAGCGAGTTTAAACTCCAGGCTTTGGCTGTTTTCGGTTCTGGATATGCATGGCTGGTTGTAGATCAAAACAAGAAGTTGAGGATTGTTACATCGGCTAACCAAGATACACCGATAGTCAATAGGTTATATCCACTCTTAACAATAGATGTTTGGGAACATGCATATTATTTAAAACATTACAACAAGCGTGCCGACTATATCGATGACTGGTTCCATGTGGTAAATTGGGCGTATGCAGATGAACTTTATAGAAATTTGAAATAATAGCTACCTTAACACAGAGCCGTGTGGACGTATTTCCGCGCGGGAGAGATGCCCAGAAATATGGTCACACGCTTGCTGTGATGGCGTAGGCTGTGCCCTCGCGGCTCGGGTTGCGAAATTCACTCTGAAAGTGCAGAGTGCAGCACAGGGCATCTATGGGCGAAGTGCATGACAGGGCGAAACACCCACCCATAGACGAGACAAAAACCGCTCCCGTGATAACATCGTTATCAAAATGCTGTATTCCGACAATGAACAGCATAACAAGACCCGCTTTCACGCATACTATGCAGAATATGAGGCATCCGTGGGTGTGGACGGTGAGTTATTGGCGGGCAGCCTTCCGGTAAAGCAGATGAAACTTGTGCAGGCATGGGCAGCGATTCATGAAGAAGAACTATATGCGGCTTGGAATAAGGCGGTACAGAATACACCGTTCGGCAAAATCGAGCCGCTAAGATAAGGGAGGTTGGCAGTATGTATATCATTGATGGCATTGCTTACACTGGGGACCCGTCCCCAGTCATCAAGGTCAGCGGCGTGCGCCCGCTCGACGATTCCCGGCTGTGGGTACGGTTCAATACAGGTGAAGCAAAAATATTCGACTTCAAGCCTCTTCTGAGCACACCCGCATTTGCACCGCTGGCAGACCCAGTAGTATTCGCAGGCGTGTATATCGACTATGGCGTTACGGTTTGGAATGACGGAGACATTGACATAGCACCAGAAGCGCTTTACAGGGATGGCGTAGCGGTAGGTGCGGAAAGCGCTTGACCCCATAAACTACACGGCATAGCAAAGCGGGAACAGCCCCACATTGGAGTTGCTCCCGCTCGTTTTCTATACCATTTATTTTACCATTTACACGTTGGAAAGCATGGGGAAACCCTAACACAGGGCGGTATGGCAGCAAATAAAAAATTTCAACTTTAACACAGTTTAAAACGCAATAAAATGCAGTAGAATGGAAAAAAGCAAATTCGAGTCGTGTCACCTCGACCATAATTTATTCCCAAAAAGATGTCCTGCGGATAAAACCGCAGGACATCAAGCTTTTGTGGACTTTTTTTGCCCGATTTTGCCCGTCAAAAATTATTTCGTTTTTGGAGATGTCTTTCGGTGTTTTAGACCCGTCTGTGTATTCGAACTCACACAACTCCCTATTCAGCAGATAATACACGGATGAAAACCAGCTATCTCGTCTGAAGACGCCATGCACATCGCATATTCATATAAATATATCGTCCACTTTTGTGCCGAGGTTTTAGAAATAAGACCTCGGCTTTTTCTATTTTTAAAGGAGCATTCCTGTAAGGGGTAAAAATGGGAATTGTAAAAAAGACAACCTCCGGTTAGGATTGAAAGGATGAAATCTGGCCAGATGAAATCCAAACTCAAAAACAACGGAGGTCGTCAAAATGAATTTTACCCAGAATGAGAAGTTAAGTCAAGTTACAGCAGAGACAATCGTCATCGGGGTGGACATCGGCAGCGAAACGCATTATGCCAGGGCATTTAACTGGCGAGGCGTGGAGCTCGGTCGAGTGTTTCGCTTTACAAACAACGGAGAAGGATTCGGACAGTTTCAGGCATGGATCAAAAGCATGTCAGGAGAGACCGCACAGAGCAACATTATGGTAGGCGCAGAACCCACAGGGCATTACTGGTTCAGCCTGGCGTCATATCTCAGGGATCAAGGTATCCGGCTCGTACTGGTCAATTCATACCACGTCAAGCAATGCAAAGAGCTGGACGACAAAGAGTATCGTGACCCATTCAATGGGTAGCCAGTAACAGCTTTCGCAGGCGGCAGACCGTCTATGCACCTTGAGGTGCTGCTAGTACCATAGGGCTATGCCCGCATATGAAGAACCCCCGGCTTAGCCGGGGGTTACAGACCGTCGACAAAAAGGTACTTTACGCAACGCGTAGAGTACCTTTTTGATTTGTATTTAGAAACAAGCAATAGAAATAGGCCAATTGATTGATAAAGTGTTGTAAAGGTGGCGGCAGCATGCCCGTTCTTCGCTTCCATGTCGCCAGCTTTTTTAAATTCATGCACGCGAAAGTAAGCGTGACCTGCATTTTCACCTTTTGCAGTCCACGTAGCTGAGTATAACGCATGGCATGTTTCTCTTTTGCATCGGCAAAAACACGCTCAATGGTTTCGCTTCTTAACTTGTAAATGTCCCGATACTCGGGAGTATGCCGGTAATCCTCAGCAAGTTCCATGTATGGCTCCCAAATATGCCGGGTTACAACCTTTTGACAGGCTTTGCTTTCTGTACACTGGGAACGCATAGGACAATTTTTGCAAATTTCAGTGTTGCTTTTGTATTCACGGTATCCTTCCCGATTGGTTGTAGAATATGTTAGGGCCTGCTTGTTTGGGCACAACACACAGTCAAAATATTCATCATACACAAAGTCATACTTTTTAAAGAATCCTTTTTTCGTCATTGGACGTTTGTATGGCACACAAGGAATTTTTTCACTGTCAATGATTTCTTTCATAATTGCCGGAGTTTTGTATCCTGCATCTACCGCAACAGCCTGTATTTCCGGAAACTTTTTTAAAACCTTTTCATATACACTGCTGAACATCATGCTGTCATGAATATTTCCTGCACCCAGTACAAAGTCCAGTATAAAATTGTGTTTGTCACATGCGGTATTCGCTACATAGGCAAACTGCTTTTCATGTTCTCCCTTGTGGAACATTCCGCACTCTGGATCTGTTTTGCTTTGCGCGATTGTTTTTGTTGCCGGAGGTGTGGGCGGTTGGTCATCGTCATTGCCGTCATCCTTTTTCAGCGGCTTTTTTCCGTGCAGTCCCCGGTCTTTTGCGATTTCCTCATCTAACTGCTTTTGGTAGCTTCTTGCCTGAATTTCAATTTCCGCAGGCTGGCTCTTTTTCTTGTTTGCACTTGCCTTTATGTGCGTACCGTCTATGAATATCGCGCTTGCATCCACAAATCCGCAATCCACCGCTTCATTCAAAATATGTGTGAATATTCGTTCAAACACATCTGTTCCTTCAAATCGGCGTGTGTAGTTCTTTCCGAACGTAGAAAAGTGGGGGATTTTCTCTCCGATATCATACCCGATGAACCAGCGGTATGCCATATTTACTTCTATCTCTTTAATGGTCTGCCGCATACTGCGGATTCCGAATAAGTATTGTATGAACACTATTTTAAACAGTGCTACCGGGTCGATTCCCGGTTTGCCCCATTCTATTTCGGAATACAGTCCTTTTACTTCGTCATATATGAAATTAAAATCAATCGCTCTGTCGATGTCCCTTAAAATGTGGTCTTTCGGTACCAAATCTTCTATGCTTACAAATTTTATTTGTTTTTGCTGTCCTCTGTCCTTTTTTATATACATCAAAAACACCCCTGTCCTTATGGTTTAATTATACCATAATTCCAGAGGTGCTTCGACCCTTTTGTCTACAGGCTGGAACCCCCGGCTTAGCCGGGGGTTACTGTTTTTTGTTGACATATTTCGCCTAATGTAATATTCTAAATTATAAAGAATTGAAGCACATATCTTTAAGATAGTAGATACCAGTTAGTTTGGTCAGCAACATGGTTTAGCAAAAATGCGCAGTTGACGCAATTCTAATCAGTAATCAGCGACATTATTAATTGGGGTGAATACGATGGAAGCGGTAAAACTATCAACAAGATATAAAAAGTTTAAAAAAATTGAAGATATTAATACTATTGACCCTGATTTCATTGAAAAGATATTACTCGAAATGAAAGAAATAATAGGATTTTCGATCCGAGCAGTCGCAAAATCTGAGAAAACATTTAATTTAGAACCTTTATTAGCAATTAAAGCCCTTGTTGAGTATAAAGAAAAAGAATTTTCAATTTCCATTGAACGAACCACATATGAAAATACTTTTCTGCTTAATATAACTATTAATGTAGACAAAGAGAAGGAGCTTTTTTCCAATCTATATGATTTAAAAGTTGCAGTTGTTATGTTTTTAAAGAATTATCTTGGAGACGTATATTATCTCCAAGATACCAGTAACCAAAAGATATGTACTGACCTGTATAAGAGAATTCATGATGTAGAGAATGATTTTAGGCAACTTATTACCTTATTCTATATACGGAAAATTGGGCAATATGAATTGCCTAAAGATTTAAAAGAAAAGGCGAAGAATTATTCCTCTTGGTATAATTCAAAATATAAGACTTCTCCGTTCAGTAAAATCGAAAGTCCTTTATTTAATCTAACAACTGAAACATTATTTGAAGTTTTGAATCGAAAATTATTTGAGTTGGATACTGCTGAAAAGCTGAGATTATCTGAATCTATAGACATGCTGAAGGAATTACTTGAAGACTTAAATTGGGCTACTGAGTTTACAATTAATACTATGAAATTAAATGATTTTAAGAAGAAATTTGAAAATGAATTTGAAAAGTATAAGAGTAAAACTATATTTAATTTATTTTTTAAAGAGACACTTAAAGAAGATTTCCAGACTAACTGGAAAGAATTTTCTTTCATGCGGAATATGGTTGCTCATAACAAACCTATATGTAAAGAACTATATGATGATATACTTAATGCTTGCGAAAAATTGACAGTGAGAATAAAGAATGCCAAGGAAGATATGGACAACTTTATTCCCGAAGAAGTTTTAATGGTAGATGCTTTATATGAAGAACAGATGGCAGAACTTGAGGCCGAGGCTGATGAAATTGAATACCAAAGGGAAATGTCAGGAATAGACCCTGTTTGGAATGAAGAAATGGTTGTTGAAAAGCTGGGTGAGACCAAGAAAATTCAAGAACTTATGTTTATCCTTGATAAGTATGGTACGGTCAAAAGGCTTATAGAAGATTATGACGAGATTTACTACAGGTTGGATGAAAAAGTTGCTAAACTGAATATTGATTCAGCCAATGATTTAAAAAGGAAGGTTGAGGAAGAATTTGTTGTGGAAATCGAATGTGAAAACTATCCAGATAAAGAAGATGTATTGCAGGATACCAAAGCTTCTATAATGGGTGCTTTAAAGAACTATATACTTGATAATGAAAATGTGTATAGCAATATCGATAATAGTAAGTACTTGGATTATTTCACGATGGATGAGACCCTTGCTGATTTTAAGGATTTGAATGGAAACTGCTATAGCGTTTATATTTGTGGGACAATAACCCCCAAACATAACTATGAAGAAGATGTTGAAATTTGCTTCACGAAAAATAATGACGTACTCAAAAAAGGCTATATAACTATCAATTATGGAGGCTTTGACAGCTACGATTATTTGGACAATCAGGCGGAAAATCCAACAGAAGGAGATATCACACTAATATTAGACGATTTTAACGAGAAAGTTGAATCAATCATTCAAGAAGTTATTGCTTCACTTGAGGAAAAGCTTGATAAAATTAAAAAAATAGAATCTTTTATTTAAAAATGCACATAAAAATCCCCATGAATTTTTCGTTATGGCACTCATATGAACTTCACATAATGTTTAGCACGTGACATCATAGATAAATAGGAATTTGTTGAGAAAGGAGATTTGATTATGAAATATAAAGGATCATGTCTTTGTGGTGAAGTCACTTTTGAGATTGAAGGAGAATTTGACAATTTTTTTCTATGTCATTGTGAGCGTTGTCGTAAGGATACAGGTTCAGCCCATGCGGCCAATCTATTTTCTTCTACAGCCAAGTTAAGATGGTTGTCTGGTGAAGATAAAGTTAAAATTTTTAATTACCATTCAGAAGGTCACATAAAAAGCTTTTGCTCCAATTGCGGATCGGCTCTACCAAATATTCAGTTTGATGGAAAGTTGTTGGTTGTTCCCGCTGGATGTATTGATAATGACATACACATGAAACCACAAGGACACATTTTCTGCGCAAATAAAGCAAGTTGGGATAATGACTTAGATATCTTACCAAAATTTAAAGAACTCCCTAAAACATGAAATATCATTTTAGTTAATTCCATGGGCATTAGAGACTTATATGGGTGAAATACCTTCTTGCCGAGTTGGTTCATCCATAAATGATTTATGAAAATTGAGTGTGACGATAGTTTCCCATTATGTTTATGACATTATTTGAAATCTTAAACTGGCGTAGTTATCATACAGGACAAGCATTGACCGTCAGCATTCTAATAATTATCGAAAACTAAAAAGGCAGGAACTCTATAAAGAATTCCTGCCTCGTGAGCTAGTATTTAATTTTTCTGTAAGAAATGAAATAGACCAACTTAACCATCTCCCATCAATTTTCTAACCAAACAGCTCGAATCATAATAGGATCAAAGATAGATCGATTCAATTCAATCATCTCCTGCTTCAAACTAAATTCTTGCTGGGCACATTAGTAACCCGGTACTATTATATCCATTCTTTCGGATACTATGATTCTTATTGCGCGAAAGAAATTGGAAATTAAAGTTATCCATATGAAGTGGATAGACGTTATAAAAACTTCTAAGGAGCAACAATTTTGCGAGCTGCGCGAAATATCTAAGCTCAAATTAGGATTATCTGCAATGATATGGGGAAATACTGCATGGAACTTATTACACAAGAACAAATCATGAACCTATTAGAGAAATGCTATAGTGGAGCCGTAGATGGAATTCCGGGAAGTAAAAGTTGCGAGGAATTAGCTACCGACTACTTAAGAAAATATGATAACCCTCAAGTGGCAGCAAAGAAGTTCATATCTTATCAGGTTGCAAAGTGTTCCGCATCTGGTTTTGTAACTGGTTTCGGTGGCTTTATCACGATGCCTGTTACTATTCCTGCCAATGTTGCTAGTGTCTTGTATGTCCAAATGAGAATGATTGTAACTGTTGCTTATATGGGGGGCTATGATGTGCGCGACGATCAGGTGCAGACTCTTGTCTATTTGTGCCTTGTTGGTTCATCTATTACTGATATATGTAAATCTGCTGGTGTCCAATTTGCAAACAAGCTAACGATCAGCATGCTCAAAAAGCTACCAGGCAAGGTGCTCACAAAAATCAACCAGAAAGTAGGCTTTCGATTGTTTACTAAATTCGGGGAAAAGGGTGTGGTGAATTTAGTTAAAGTGGTACCAGTGGTGGGAGCAGCTTTTGGAGCTACTATGGACTTTGCGGGGACAAAAATAATTGCAAGAGAAGCATATGATATATTCTTGCTTGACGAGATTAATTAGCTGTTGATAAAAAATCAGAATTGTGCATTATGTTTGTATGTTTCATGCACAATTAAGAGATCATCATGAGTCGAATTTGGATGCCTTATAAAGGATTAAAAAGGAGCAAATCAGCTGTGATCACAATTTTTAATCGAAAAGAACTGACTATTGCAATTTCCATGGAACAACAGGTTAAAATACGTGGTCTTTTGGATGCGCACAATATTGGGTATTACATTAAGGTTTTTAATATGTTTACCCGCGGTTCTTCAAGATGCCATACGGGTTCCTTTGGAATAAATATGGATACCGCCTATGAATACAAATTTTATGTACATAAAGATGATTTCGAAACAGCCCAGGCTATTCTTTCAGGAAGAATCAGGTAATATTCGAGCATATAGCCGGTTATGACTGAGCTTCGCAAAATGTTTAGCATGTGAGAAACCGATAAATAGGATTTGTAAGAGGTATTACTATGAATAAGATTACTTGTATATGTTTAGGCGTAAGGAGCATGGAAAAATCCATTAAGTTTTACCGAGATAAATTAGGCTTTCAGACGGAAGAAAAGGGCGACAATCCTCCGGTGATATTCTTCAATACGCCCGGAACAAAGTTTGAGTTGTTCCCCTTGGGTTTACTGGCAGAAGATATTAGCAAAGAGAATCCGCCGAAGATCGTAAGTGGTTTTGGCGGGTTTACTCTGGCATATAACGTCGAGCGCAAGGAAGATGTGGAAAAATAATTGAACTGGTTCGAAGCGCCGGAGCAAAAATCGTGAAAGAGCCGCAGGATGTTTTCTGGGGTGGATATCATGCGTATTTTGTCGACTTGGACGGCTATTATTGGGAAGTCATTTGGGGTCTGGATTTTAAATTCGATGATAATGGTATGTTGGTATTTTAAACGCTAAATTATAATCTTTTGTATAAACAATCTTCGCAGTTTAAATAGCACGGACAAGCCCTGCCAGTCGGGTAAACTAATTTAAATTTAAACGAGTTAGAATGGAGAAAGATATGAGTGTATATATGCAAGTGGCATTTTGTTTCGCTGCGATTGGTGCATCGGCGCTATTTGCAGAAAAAACAAGATTGTTTTTTGCGCCGTTTTATATTATCGCAGGATTGCTTCTAGGCCCAGGGATGCTCAATCTTGTGCAAGAAACCGAAGTTATTTCTCTGATGGGCGAAATCGGTGTAGTATTTCTTTTGTTTTTTTTAGGTCTAGAATTTTCTATGAATGCGTTGCTGGAGAACAAAAAAGCAATGCTTTTAGCTGGAATCATTGACTTTACAATTAATTTCGGGCTAGGGTTTGGATTTGGTTTGCTTCTTGGACTCAATAGTTTAAATAGCCTAGTGGTTGCAGGAGCCCTATATATGAGCAGCTCTGGAATTATCACAAAAAGTATTCTAGAACTGCAGGTCAGCAAAAAACCTGAAGGACAGTTAATCATGGGAATCATGGTGATAGAAGACCTTGTCATGATTTTTTTCCTGGCGTTCATTTCGGCAGGCTTTTCCTCTAGCGGTTCATTTGATGTTGGGTATATGCTGACACAACTAGGAAAGTCCATTTTATTTTGTGTAGGGATTGTTGTTTTCTCTATTTACGGAAAGAAGATATTAAATCGCATCTTAAACATTCAAAAATCAGAACTTTTATTGTTGGTCTTTTTTGGTGTTACGCTGCTTATCACATCGCTGGGAGAGCTGTTTGGAGTATCTCCGGCGTTATCTGCTTTTTTCTTGGGCATGGCATTTTCAAATGCAGAAAATGTGAAAAGGATAGAGAAAACTACGGTTATATTCCGAGACCTATTTGGAAGTGTGTTTTTTTTCTCTTTTGGTATGGTGATGAAATTGGGAGACATTGCAGAGAGTTGGAAGATTATAGTTTTATGTTCAGTTGTTGCCGTTTTTGGAAAGTTGTTATCTAGCTGGCTTATTACCAAAACACAAAGATGTGAATCGCATATGTCTATGTTCATTGGATTCATCACCATTCCACGAGGTGAATTTTCTCTAGTGATTTCCAAAATGGCGGGTTCATCTCTAGCATTTTTAAACCCTATCCTAGTATTTACTGTTTTGCTGACAACATTGTTAAGTTCTCTAATATTACGATTTTCAAAATTTCTGTGCAGTGTATATAATGTGTGCATTATATATCCTAGAAGCCGTATCAAAGATGATACAGATTGGGGAGAAATTGATTGAAATTTCTCTGCGGAAATATGAGCTGCTCAGTGTGGCATGCAAGTGGAGCATCTGTGTGTCTGAACTGCGCCAAATGTTTACACTCTGGAAAGGAAGATACATGTTCATCATCGTTAAATATACCAAAGGATGTGACTAGAAATGAAGTTATATATAAAGCAAAAAAACTTTTCTTGGGTCGATCGTTTCACAATTAAAGATGAAAACGGGCAGGATAAATATTATGTAGAGGGTGAGATGTTCTCTTTTGGAAAGAAGCTTCACATCTTTGATATGGGCAACGTTGAGCGCGCGTTTATACAGCAAGATTCATATGAGAGGATTTATATTGCGATTATTACTAATAATTGTAATAACTGTAGCAGGAATTCTCATCGGATATTTTAATTGGCGGATTTCAACGGGGCTTTTGTTTTCTCCAGATAGCGAAACCTTGCTTATTGTTAAGTTGCAGATTATTGTATCACTAACTATAGGGACAGTAGGGTGGATAATTGCATATTTGATCAAGAGCAGAATGAAGTAGTATGAATAAAGTGATATCGACATACGCAGTTAATGAAAGAAATAGTTGACGATGATTATCAGGCCATAAATATAAATTGTGATCTAATTTTTCATAGTATACATAAAGTAGCTTTCACCCTCATGGCATTAAAGTCATGTAAATGATGGACAAGTGGGTAGAGTACAGGAAATTATTTAAATTAGACTATATAGAACAGTAAAAATCACGAAATGAGATCCATCGACATATCCATTGACATAATAGCATCTCTGGCCTTGAATGAGAAATGGCTTATTGAGGTCATATGAATTGCTCATTATTTTAAGGTATGAATTGTAGCAAATCGTGTTGCGAGGTGATTATCATGGGAGAATTATCAAAACTGTCTAATATCGGTCAGATGGTTGAGCAGCAGTTGAATCAAGTGGGCATCAAAACCTATGAACAACTAACGCAAATCGGAAGCAAACAAGCGTGGTTAAAAATCAAAATGATGGATCCGTCTGTATGCATTCATCGGTTATATGCATTAGAAGGGGCAATACAAGGCGTTCGAAAAAATCAGCTTTCAGCAGCAATTAAGATAGAACTGAAAGAGTTCTATTATTCTTTCAAATGACAAAGCCTGCTTATCTTAATTAATTTCAGAGGATTATGACCCTGCGAGAAAGGCACAATATGAATGAATTTGTACACCATGAGTTTACGATAAATCTTTTGAAATTTCCGGTGCTTTCGTTGGATGAAAAGAACACAGCTTTGCTGCGCGAGATTTTTAGTACCAAATTGGTCAAGAAAAATGGCTTTTTCTTAAATGCTGGTGAGCCATCAAAAGAAGTTGCGCTGATTATCAAAGGTGTTTTTCGCTCTTTTACTGTTGATCAAGAAGGGAATGATATTACAAAGTATTTTTACTCACAGGGAGAGATGCTACTTTCATATTACGCTTACCTTAGCAGGATAGAATCGAAGTATTCCATCCAAGCGCTAGAAGATAGTGAAATCCTAGTTGCAAAGCTTTCTGAATTTGAAAAGGCAGTGGAAGGAAATTACCAACTCCTGCTATTTTACAAGAAGGTCATAGATAACATGCTTATCAAAAAAGAAGCATATGCAAGCAGTTTTACATTTCTGAACAATATGCAGCGCTATCAGCAGTTTCTCATCGATTATCCAGGTCTTGAACAACGCATTATGCAGTATCAACTCGCTTCCTATCTGGGTATGACTCCGGTAACGCTAAGTAGGATACGAAAAAAACTAAATATTATCAAATGATAATGCAGTTGCCTTCCATGTGGATTATGATGAACAAAGATCAATAATTGCAGTGGAGGATATGATTATGAATCAAGAAATGGTTGTACTTATTACCGGATGTTCGACAGGAATTGGACGGGCGCTCTGCCAAACTTTAACACAAAAAGGTTGTAAAGTCATCGCTACAGCGCGGCATGTAAATTCGGTAAAAAATTTACATGCCGCGCTGATGCTACCGTTAGATGTCACTGACAGGAAGTCGGTTAATCTTGCGGTAAGTGAGGTGATCACGCGGTTTGGAAAAATCGATCTTCTCATTAACAATGCGGGTATTCATTACGAGGCGCATTAGAAGATATTGATATTGAAAAATCAAAACGAGTTTTTGACGTCAATGTGTTTGGAATTTTAAACCTAATTCAGGCCGTTGTTCCAGAAATGCGTAGGAACAAGCACGGCAGAATTGTCAATATAGGTTCTATTTCAGGGAAATTTACACAACCGATTAACGGAGTCTATTGCGCATCCAAGTATGCTGTTGAAGCGTTAACTAATGCGTTGCGTTTGGAACTGCATGTATTTGGTATAGAAAGCACTGTAATCGAGCCTGGCCCCATCGAGACCAATTTTTTCGAAACGCTCAATCTTACTTCAGGCGAACTACTTTCAAATCCCAATTCATGTTATTCTCGTCTTTATAAAGAGGATATCCGCTTTCGAAAGATACAGAAACGAACATCTGTAGATAAAGCAGCAGCAGAAATCGTGAAAATTTGCTTCGGAAAAAAACTAAAATCACGCTATAAGTTAGCCGTTCCATTAATGTTTAGTTTGATGATACATCTTCCTGATCATATTAAGGAACTCATTATGAATAGACGATGAATGTGCGAAAAGAATGTCTTGCATTGCTAATCAATTTATCTGAGCGGTCGATTTCAATTATCCAATATGTTAAATTGATAGAAAAGCAGGAAATTAAGACGGATTGATCAGAAAACTGCTCGACAAATTCGTTTTACTGCGCGTAAAGGGAAAAATGAAGGGAAGAAGATATGAAGGAACTGATTGCCTGCTGTGGGCTAGACTGCGAAAAATGCGATGCGCGCATTGCTACTGTCAATAATGACAATGCCTTGCGAAAAAAGACAGCGAGTCTTTGGAGTGAAATGAACCATGTGCAGATTACCGCAGAAATGATCAACTGCATGGGTTGCCGTACTGCTGGCGTGAAAAATCCATATTGTGGAAACGTGTGTGAGATTCGAAAGTGCGTGATGAAAAAAGGTTTTAGTACCTGCGGTAACTGTCCCGATATAGAGAGCTGCAAAATTGTTAGATGCGTGTTTGCAAACAGCTTGGATGCTTTTGATAATCTGAAAATCGTGAAATAGCCTTATGAGCGCATTCATATTACATATAAACTTTTATGATGATGCAACTTACCAAACTCGATTTTTTAGGCTGCGTATAAGCATAGTCTTTTTTGCCTTGAACTGCGTGTTATGTTTATGACATAACTACAGGCAGAGCCGAATTCTCAGTCTTTTTACTATATATTAAGGAGCATTCCTGTAAGGGGTAAAAACGGGAATTGCAAAAAAGACAACCTCCGGTTAGGATAGAGAGGATGAAATCTGGCCAGATGAAATCCCAACTCAAAAACAACGGAGGTCGTCAAAATGAATTTTACCCAAAATGAGAAGTTAAGTCAAGTTACAGCAGAGACAATGGTCATCGGAGTGGACATCGGCAGCGAAACGCATTATGCCAGGGCATTTAACTGGCGAGGCGTGGAACTGGGTCGTGTGTTTCGCTTCGCAAACAATGGAGAAGGGTTCGGACAGTTTCAGGCATGGATGAAAAGCTTGTCTGGAGAGACCACACAGAGCAACATTATGGTAGGCGCAGAGCCTACAGGGCATTACTGGTTTAGCCTGGCGTCATATCTGAAGAATCAAGACATCCGGCTCGTACTGGTCAATCCATATCACGTCAAGCAATGCAAGGAGCTGGATGATAATCATCCGAGCAAGACAGACAGCAAAGACCCCAAAAGCATCGCCAAGTTGGTCATCGATGGAAGATATAACGTTCCATATATTCCGGAAGGGGTGTATGCGGAGCTGCGTATCGCTATGAACTGCCGTGAGCGGATCGTGCGGGAACTGGTGTCAATCCAGAACCGAATTCTGCGATGGCTCAAGATTTACTTTCCTGAATATCACGAGGTGTTTGGGGATTTCAAAGCACAGAGTAGCCTATTGGTGCTAGGCAATATGCCATTGCCAGCAGATGTCGTCAAGACAGGAGCAGAAGGAATCAACCAGATATGGCGCAAAAACAAGCTGCGGGCCGTTGGAATGAAAAGAGCGCAGACTCTGTACGAAGCGGCAAAACACAGCATGGGCTGCACCGAGGGTAGCAATGCCGCCCGCATGGAAATTCGGTTGCTTCTGGAGGACTATCATGCCAAGCATACGCAATATGACAGCGTTATGGCGCTTGTAGAAGAGCTATGCGTGCAAATTCCGTCGGTACTGAAACTGCTCGCAATTAAGGGCGTGGGACTACTCACCATCGCTGGTTTCTTTGCCGAGGTTGGAGATTTGGGACGTTTCCAGTCTCCAAAACAGATTCAGAAACTGGCCGGACTCGCGATTCGTGAAAACAGTTCCGGTAAACACCGGGGGCAAAGCGGGATCAGCAAACGTGGCAGGCATCGCCTGCGGGCACTACTATTCCGCGCCATTCTGCCGCTGGTAGCAACAAATCAAGAATTTAGGGAAATCCACGGATACTACACGAGCCGCAAAGACAATCCACTGAAGAAAAAGCAATCGCTCATTGCGCTATGCTGCAAGCTGATTCGGGTGTTTTTCGCCCTTGTGACCAAAGATGAGGACTATGATCCAGTACGGTTGCTTGGGGACATTCGCCGTCCGGCAGCAATGGCAGCTTAAGGGCAATACCGCACAATGACCTCGCCGGAAGCGTCACAGCCAGGTCATGTAGCAAAGCAATTCAAAGACAAAAGAGCAGGTAGTCAGTCATCATTACACCATTAGAGCAAGGACTCGGCAAAGGAGCATCGCTGACACCCATCTGCGGGCAGGCAGGACGAAGGAATTTAGGGCAATGACCCTGTTAGACATGGGAGGTTTGCTGCCGCAGGAAAAGTGGGTTACCATCGCCAAAATATCGCAAAACAAGCGACGCTTTGGTTGTCATGCCCATTTTCCCTGATTTGGTGCACTGGATGCAGTGCTGCTTCGCAATCGCTCTTTTGAATTTGGCGTAATTTTAAGAAAACGCGAGATTTTCAGAGAAAAACATTAGTTATTATAGGGAGGTATTGCTGGAACATGCATTGTAATAAGTGACGATGATTTAGGGGCAATGGACGATGCGATAACCTTAGAGGCAAAAAGAACGTGGCGAGAAGCGTAAATAGATAATGCGGAAGGCAGGGGACGCTGATTTGTTGAAATATTCTTTGTTACAGGAGAAACGCGAGACTATAAATAATTTTGTGTTTCTGGTTTTAAAGATGCTCGTAAGCGGTAAGGATAGAAATAGATCTAAAACTTACTGCAAAGGAGCATTTTATATGTCTATGATACCAAAAGAAGTGGTCAAACAACTCATTCGAGAAGCTAACCCTAACAGTACCACCGAAGTGCTGGATTTGTTACGGGAAATGTTTAAGGAAGTGCTGCAGGGTGCGATGGAAGCAGAACTGGAAGAACAACTCGGCTATGCCAAAAGCGATGTGTCTGCCAAGCAGACAGAGAACCACCGCAACGGCTATTCCAAGAAGACGGTGAAGTCCCAACTAGGTCCCGTAGAGCTTTCGATCCCTCGGGATCGAAACGGTGAATATGAGCCGAAAATCATTACAAAGCACGAACGAAATATCACAGGTTTAGAAGAAAAAGTTTTGGGGCTATATGCTGCTGGGATGTCTACTCGTGATATTCATGATCAGATTCAGGAGTTGTACGGCGTGGAGGTGTCCGCAGAGCTTGTCAGCCGTATTACGGACAAAGTGCTGCCACTCGTGACAGAGTGGCAGTCCAGACCGTTGGATGAGGTATATCCGTTTGTTTTTATGGATGCGATTCACTACAAGGTGCGTGAAGACAAAACAGTTGTCAGTAAGGCAGCTTACGTGGTTTTAGGCATGAATTTAGACGGATACAAAGAGATTTTGGGCATTTATGTCGGCGCAAATGAATCCAGCAAGTTCTGGCTGTCAGTTCTGAATGAACTGAAAAACCGTGGTGTGAAAACGGTTTGTATGTTCTGTGTAGACGGACTAACTGGATTCAAAGAAGCGATTGGTGCGGCATTCCCAAAGGCACAGATTCAGCGTTGTATTGTGCATCAAATTCGTTCTTCCACACGATATGTCAGCTATAAAGACATCAAAGAATTCGTACAAGACCTGAAAACCGTTTATGGTGCTGTATCAGAAGAGCTTGCGCTGGATAACCTAATGACGATGAAAGACAAATGGGGTGCTAAATACCCAAGCTCGATTCGTAGTTGGGAAAATAATTGGGACTGTCTAAGTACTTTCTTCGACTACCCTCCAGAGGTGCGAAAAATTATCTATACCACCAACTGCATCGAAGGACTGCACCGCCAATTTTGCAAGGTTACCAAGACAAAAGCAGTATTTCCCAACGACCAAAGTTTGCTGAAAATGTTGTGGCTCGCACAGGACAAAATCCAGAAAAAATGGACACAACGTCAGCGCAGCTGGGATTTGGTGCTGGCACAGCTGCAGCTGCTGTTCGCGGAACAACTTGCCAGCTAAACCCTCGTTTTATTTCTTGCCACTCGGAGCAGAAACACAAAATTCAGGACAGTCTCGAATCAGCTGTTCGGCTATCGCATTCGTAACCAGTGATGAGTCTGCCACGATCCGTTTTCTCTGGGTTTTTTACATAGTCGAGAATGTCGCTGATAGCTGTGCTGACATTCCGCCCCTTGCCGATGTGTAAGGGCATTAAGCGTGTGGTTGCCATAATATTGTCTCCCTTCTTGAACAAGAAAAAGCGCAGGAGTATCATAACTCCTGCGCCTTTTTCAGTTCACTCACTATAGTTTTAGTCTGTGGATCACCTGCAGGCAACCCGCTTTCTTAGGATAGCAAAATTGCTTCTTGGTGGAATTGCTCCATTCCCTTTGGCGTTAAATTTGGGTATATCACGTTCCAAATGATCTTTAAAAGCTCGTCATATTGGGAATCATGATTCGGCATACCTGAATGTCTCCATGACAGGATAATCAGTACAATGCCTTCTGCCAAATACCGGCTAGATTCTTTTCCGGGCAAAGCTTTGAAGATTTCTTCTGTTTCAAAGTTTCGAATTACAGCACTATAGAATGAAATCAGTTTTTCACGAACTGAAAATTGGCGGTCTGCAGTGTCCGCTGTATCGGGTTGATATTTCCGCAATTCGACCATATTAGAAAAATAGAAAGCATATTGCTTTTGAAACCCTATCATTTCAGTCAATTGCTCATGCAAGCCATGAATGCTGAGTTTGGGCTGCATTTGCACAGAACGAAAGTCCTGATAAATCAAATCCCCCACAGCACTCATCAGATCAGCTTTCTTGGGGAAATGGTAGGTGATATTGCCGACGCTTTTATGCATCGCATTTGCAATATCGCGCATGGTTATTGATGCGTAGCCGAACTGATTAAACAGTTCAATCGCTTTTCTTAAAATCTCATCCTTCGCAGTCATTCTGCACCTCCCACCTGTGTTAACTTTATCATACCATATTTGACATTCTAGTACAAGTGTGCTAAAATTGAATTAGGACGAATGTACTAATAATTTTGCCATTGATGATGCATGGAGGAGGCACAATAGAATGAAAATCTTAGCAATCAATTCTAGCTTTAGAGGTCCAAAAGGGATGTCTGCATTGCTAATTGACAAATTATTCGAAGGCGCAACGGAAAATGGGGCTGAGTGCGAAGCGATACATCTTGCAGAACTCCAAATTAATCACTGCATTGATTGTCAGTTGTGCCAAACGCCGGAGCACCTGCTGAAATGCACATTTGACGAAAAGGATGATGCAAGTTTTGTCTTTCGCAAAATGCGGGAAGCTGATTTGATTATTTTTGCAACACCTGTTTACGTACTTGGGATGTCCAGTTTATTGAAAACGCTTTTTGAGCGGTTTTATAGTACTGCTAAAGTAGGGGAATTTCATTTCACCAAAAGCGGAATGTTTTTTCACCATGGCGATGAATTGCTGGCGCAAAAGCCTTTTGTACCGCTAGTTGTTTACGACAATCTCGAAACAGAAATGCCAAAGAACATCATTTCCTACTTTAAAACATATTCCAAATTTTCAGATGCTGAAATGGTCGGCACGCTGATTCGAAAATCTGCCGGCATGTTGGGCGTTTCCGCGTCTTCGAAAAACAAAAGTGCCATCGCAGATAGCATCTTGCAGGCGTACATCCAGGCGGGAAGAGAGCTGGCCACCCAGAAAAAGATCTGTAAGTCCACTGAGAAACAAGCTAACCAGCCTATTGTAAGACTACCGTTCTTTGTAAAACCGATGCTCAAGCTGGGGATCGGCAAGGAGCAGATTGAAAAAGGGCATGCCAGGATGATGCAAGCCGCCATGAAAAGAAACCAGACCTGACAGTGCCCGGAAACAACAAAGGGAAATGCGAATATTTACCTTATCCGCCCCAGAAACGGATTTTGAGAATGCAGGCTTAAGGTATAAAGGAACGTCGTAAGAACAGAGGCAGGAGCTAGTAGCTCCTGCCTCTGTTCCGTCCTCCAGTTTGAATTTTTGCTTTAAGAATTCCCTTCGCGCTGAACTGTCTCACCGGATAAGGTAACTGTATATGGGATGATCTTGCCAGTGTCCGAGTGAATTAAAATCACTGCTCGTTTCTCTTGATATGCATAGTTGACGGTATATGCAGTGCCACCCTTCGGCTCACTGTTGAAGACTGCAAGAACAAAACTTGCATGGTCTACTAGTGGGGTTCGGAGCGACAGTTTTTTATGAGTAAATGAAAAAGCACCTACGTCACCGCAGATGCTTCTAGATGTTATCTATTCAGCACATAAATCGAAAGATTTAAATACCCCGCAAATACTACCCATAACAAGTATGGGATCATGAGCCGTGCGCCCAGCTTGCTAATCTTTGAAAAAACCTTTGTGGTTAAAACAATCAAAATCAGCATTGCCACCAACCAAATGAATGCCAACAGATAGTTTTCCAAGTTGAAAAACAAAAGCGGCCATATAAAATTGAAAGCAAGCTGCACCAAATACAGTACAAGTGCACGCTTTTTGTCCGTCTGATCCGCGCTAGACTTCCACACCAAGTATGACGCAATACCCATTAAAATGTACAGTACAGACCAGACTACTGGAAATACGCTTGCCGGGGGTGAAGCACTAGGCAATACAAGGTTTTCATACACACCCACGCTGTTGCTGGTCAGGGCACCTGCCATCCCTCCAACAGCTAATGGCAGCAAAATGCTTAAAAATAATTTCATAGTGCTACATTACACCTCCCTATAATAACTAACGTTTTTCTCTGAAAATCTCGCGTTTTCTTAAAATTACGCCAAATTCAAAAGAGCGATTGCGAAGCAGCACTGCATCCAGTGCACCAAATCAGGGAAAATGGGCATGACAACCAAAGCGTCGCTTGTTTTGCGATATTTTGGCGATGGTAACCCACTTTTCCTGCGGCAGCAAACCTCCCATGTCTAACAGGGTCATTGCCCTAAATTCCTTCGTCCTGCCTGCCCGCAGATGGGTGTCAGCGATGCTCCTTTGCCGAGTCCTTGCTCTAATGGTGTAATGATGACTGACTACCTGCTCTTTTGTCTTTGAATTGCTTTGCTACATGACCTGGCTGTGACGCTTCCGGCGAGGTCATTGTGCGGTATTGCCCTTAAGCTGCCATTGCTGCCGGACGGCGAATGTCCCCAAGCAACCGTACTGGATCATAGTCCTCATCTTTGGTCACAAGGGCGAAAAACACCCGAATCAGCTTGCAGCATAGCGCAATGAGCGATTGCTTTTTCTTCAGTGGATTGTCTTTGCGGCTCGTGTAGTATCCGTGGATTTCCCTAAATTCTTGATTTGTTGCTACCAGCGGCAGAATGGCGCGGAATAGTAGTGCCCGCAGGCGATGCCTGCCACGTTTGCTGATCCCGCTTTGCCCCCGGTGTTTACCGGAACTGTTTTCACGAATCGCGAGTCCGGCCAGTTTCTGAATCTGTTTTGGAGACTGGAAACGTCCCAAATCTCCAACCTCGGCAAAGAAACCAGCGATGGTGAGTAGTCCCACGCCCTTAATTGCGAGCAGTTTCAGTACCGACGGAATTTGCACGCATAGCTCTTCTACAAGCGCCATAACGCTGTCATATTGCGTATGCTTGGCATGATAGTCCTCCAGAAGCAACCGAATTTCCATGCGGGCGGCATTGCTACCCTCGGTGCAGCCCATGCTGTGTTTTGCCGCTTCGTACAGAGTCTGCGCTCTTTTCATTCCAACGGCCCGCAGCTTGTTTTTGCGCCATATCTGGTTGATTCCTTCTGCTCCTGTCTTGACGACATCTGCTGGCAATGGCATATTGCCTAGCACCAATAGGCTACTCTGTGCTTTGAAATCCCCAAACACCTCGTGATATTCAGGAAAGTAAATCTTGAGCCATCGCAGAATTCGGTTCTGGATTGACACCAGTTCCCGCACGATCCGCTCACGGCAGTTCATAGCGATACGCAGCTCCGCATACACCCCTTCCGGAATATATGGAACGTTATATCTTCCATCGATGACCAACTTGGCGATGGTTTTGGGGTCTTTGCTGTCTGTCTTGCTCGGATGATTATCATCCAGCTCCTTGCATTGCTTGACGTGATATGGATTGACCAGTACGAGCCGGATGTCTTGATTCTTCAGATATGACGCCAGGCTAAACCAGTAATGCCCTGTAGGCTCTGCGCCTACCATAATGTTGCTCTGTGTGGTCTCTCCAGACAAGCTTTTCATCCATGCCTGAAACTGTCCGAACCCTTCTCCATTGTTTGCGAAGCGAAACACACGACCCAGTTCCACGCCTCGCCAGTTAAATGCCCTGGCATAATGCGTTTCGCTGCCGATGTCCACTCCGATGACCATTGTCTCTGCTGTAACTTGACTTAACTTCTCATTTTGGGTAAAATTCATTTTGACGACCTCCGTTGTTTTTGAGTTGGGATTTCATCTGGCCAGATTTCATCCTCTCTATCCTAACCGGAGGTTGTCTTTTTTGCAATTCCCGTTTTTACCCCTTACAGGAATGCTCCTTGATGCAATTTTATGCCGCAGCATACTGTATCATGCGTCTTTTAAGAATAAGCACGTGCAAGGTTCTCGACTAAAGAATACTTCGGCATAGCGCATCTGTCAAGCAAGAACCGGTCTGATGACATAAAAACAGCTTTGGAAGCAGTGCAGAAAGAAAATGGCTATATGTTCGATGACGGCGCCCCGGCAAAGCCACCGCACAATCCGACAGGCGGCAATCCGCCTGCGACGGGCACTGAAGGCAAAACCGTTGCGGAGAAAGTAAACAATAAAATGGCTGCGCTTTTCAAAGGCACAGAATAATGGAAGGATGATAATTTATGGCTGGAATTACCGGAATGGGTACCACGTATAACCTCCCCAATTTTGTAGGGGAGCTGTTCGAAACAACACCAAGCGATACACCGTTTTTGTCTGCAATCGGCGGACTGACGGGCGGTAAATCGACCAATGCAACAGAATTTCAGTGGCAGACATATGACTTGCGCGATGCAGCACAGAATACCAAGTTAGAGGGTGACGCGGCACCTGCGGCGGAATCTCGCGTGCGCACCAATGCTTCTAATATTCTGCAAATTCACCAAGAGGCGATTGATGTTTCTTATACCAAGCAGGCAGCAATCGGCAATCTGAGCGGCCTCAATCTTGGGAGCGGCACGAATCCTGTGCAAGATGAACTGTCTTGGCAGACGAATGTCATGCTTAAGCAAGTCGCACAGGATGTGGAATACAGCTTTATTCGTGGCGGCTACGTAAAGCCGGCAGACAACACTACAGCACGCCAGACGCATGGCATTTTGGAAGCGATTGCGACCAATGTTATTACCAATGCAGAGGCTACGCAACTGACGGAAACCATGGTGCTGGACCTCATGCAGATGGTATGGGATAACGGCGGCATCAAGGAAAGCGAAACAGCAACCGTGATGGTCAACAGCACGCTCAAGCGTCGTTTGTCTGAAATCTTTGTAACAGATAAAAATTATCAGGAGCAGACCCGCAATGTCGGAGGCGTAAACCTTATGACGATTGAAACCGACTTCGGCAAGGTAAACATCATGCTCAATCGTAATATGCCGGTAGACCAGCTTGCGGTTATCAGTATGGAGCAGTGCGCGCCGGTATTCCTTGAAATTCCCGGCAAGGGTCATTTCTTTGTGGAAGAGCTGGCAAAGACAGGCGCGAACACCAAGTACCAGATTTGCGGAGAAATCGGTCTGGAATACGGCAATCAGATTGCACATGGCAAGATTACCAACGTAACGGCTTCTTAAGGAGTGACGAGAAATGAAAGTAACGTGCGAAAAACATCCAGAGCTGTTTATTCATGACCTTGGCGTGCGATTCCAGAAGGGCGCGGCCGAGGTAGAGGATGTGGCGATTCTGCGAAAGTTGGAGGGCCTTACAGGCTTTGGCTTTCAGTTTGATGGAGAAATTCCAACCGCGCAGGAAGTGCAGGAAAATCCATTTCTTGCAATAAAAAAGGCGGAGCTGGAGCAGAAAGCGCAGGAATTTGGTGTTGATTTGTCTGGGTGCAAAAACAATGCAGAACGTGCAGCACTTTTGCTGACGGCAATGCAGGAGGATGGCAATGGAAACGGAGATGCTAAGTAAAGCAAAGCTGCTGCTAGGTATCACAGGCACGGAATCGGACGAATTGCTTGGCGTTGTCGTTGCGCTTGTGATGGACAGCATGTCTCGTGGATACCATTCGTTCAGCACATTTTTGAACGGGGCGATTTCGTTTTCTTCCTCGCGGAGGGAGTCGAAGCCGTCATTCACAGCGATGTAGCGAATATCATGATCCACGAAGTATTCTTCGGTGTAGTATCCGACCTTCGAGTAGTTTCTGCCGAGACGTGACAAGTCTTTGGTGATGACACAATCGATTTTGCCATTTTCGATGTCTCGGAGCATGCGCTTAAAGTCGGGGCGATCAAAGTTCGTACCGGAGTATCCGTCGTCGAGATAGATTTCGCACAGACACCACCCCTTCTCTTTGACGTAATCTGTGAGCATTTGCCGCTGGTTTGCGATGCTCATACTCTCCAGATTTCCATTGTTGTCGTCGCGGGAGAGGCGGCAATAAATGCCCACATCATAGGTGTTCTGTAATTTCATAAGCTTCCTCCTAAAATCGCAAAACAGCATGATTGCGGATAAAATTGTTCCATCTGTATTATAACAGAGGAACAGGTATTCTGCAAAAAATCAGGCTGTCGGATTCATATTAAATCAAGTTGAGTTTTCTCTGAATGATTCGGCACAGCAGATCAGAATAGGTCTCATCTGCGCCGAAAATGCTGGTTACCGTGATGACACTGCGACCGGTATGATACACGCTTTGGATGGTGCGGTCATCAACTTGGTGACGGTTTAGTTCATTCAACGGGAGAGTATTTTCAATAGTCATTGCGTAACCTCCTCATTGGAGTAGTCAGAAAGCCGTGTGTTCTCTCTGCTTTTCACGGATGCTGCGTGCACTCATATCAATCACCATTTTCGCTGCTTGCAGAAACAATTCTGCACATAATCTGCGGGCTCGATTTGCTGCATCTCTGCGGAAAAAGCTTGAAGCAACCCAACCCTGTCAGCCGCCGCCATCAAAAGGCGCATTTTTTCATCGTAAGCGGCTTTCAGCGCAGCAACACGATTCTGGTACGACCGCTCCTGTTCGGCGTATAAAGCTTGATTTGCTTTTGCGGCAAGCAAGTGACCGTTAAAGCATTTCCAGAAACCACTCAAATTCTCAATGACGGTGCTGTCATTGCTGTGCATGAACGTTGCTTTGCGCATAAGCAGAATATCTATTCATTGGAGCATTATTTGCCGTTGCTGGAGAAAAAAGGGCGCGTCATTTTTTATGCAAAGTCTGTACAGGATAATTTGCCGGCGCATTTTCTCGGTTGGTTGTCTCGACAGGAGTTGACGCCAAAACAGCTTGTGCAGCTGATGTACCGCTGTCTGGAAGAAGGTTGTGATGCTGTTATGAACGGCATCGGCAGCGCACCGAAAGATGCCATCCCTACCGATCCGGTGACGGTAGAAACGGTAGATTTGCGACTTTATGATGCATTTTGCTGCAGAGGGGCAGGTGTTTCATCATGAATTTGACCGAAGAATAAATCCGGCTGTACGCAAAACAATTAAAAATTCCGACTTTTGAGGACTATCTTCAAACTTTACGATATGCCGAACCAACCGCTGATTTTGGTAGTCTGTTGTTGGAACTGATGCAGGCAGAGAGTGTTTCCCGTCAGGAAAATCAAAATCGCCGACGTTTCAAAACCGCTGCTTTCCCTTATCAAAAAACGCTCGATGAGTTTGACTGCAGCCAGCTCAACGGCTCTGTTTCTCATGTTTTTCTAGCGCAGCTAGCTTCCTGCCAATTCATTGCAGAACGGCAAAACGTTGTTATGATCGGGAATCCCAGACGAGGAAAGACGCATTTAGCCATTGCTTTGGGGCTTTCTGCCTGTACCCAAGGATATCATGTGCTTTTTAAAAATGCAGCAACGTTGTCTACAGAGCTGTGCGAAGCCAAATATCACTACCAATTAGGAAAATTGGAACGAACTTTGCGTAAGGCAGATTTGCTGATCTTAGATGATCTGAGTTATCTCAGTTTTAACCGTCATCAGTCGGAGCTCCTGTTTAAAGTCATTTCTGACCGCAGCGAAAAGAGCAGTACGATTGTCACAACAAATCTTTCATTTTTTGGTTAATTTTTTGTTGAAAAATGAAGTCGAAAAAAATATAATAAAGGAAAATGTGGTAGAAAAATTTTACCAACACACCTTGTGTTGAAAGGAGTCTTATTATGCAAAATACAGAATTGAAGCCTTGGAATGCATCCTACAGTGTAGGCATCAAAATGTTAGATGATGACCATCGTATTTTAATTTCTATGATTAACAAATTGCATCAGGCAATGATTGCTGGGAAAAGCCACAGTATAATTGCGCCGCTCATAAAAGAATTGCAAGAATATACTGTTCATCATTTTCATAATGAGGAAAGTCATTTAAAGAAGATAAACTCTCCAGACTTGGAGGAACAAAAGCAACAACATTCTATCTTCGCAAAAAGGATTGAGGAATTCTCTTCCGATCTGGAGAACGGAAATATCGTTCTGGCGATGAAAATTATGCCGTTTTTGAACGATTGGCTTCTCAAACATATTATGAATACTGACATGAACTACTCTACAAAATAAAATCAGCCCAGCATCACTGATAAAATGATGTTGGGCTTTCTCATGCAATAAATTTGATAAAAGCACTTTTATGATTTGATGTATAAGCTATGCATACCACGTCCTACGAGCATGGTATGCATAGTGCAGTATCTATAACGTTATTTCTCTTGTTTGCAAGGAAAATGCTATCTCGTTCATTCCATTTTGGGGAAATATCCAAAATGCGCATGCTTTGGGGGACGTATATCGAATTCAGGGTTATATGCATAGTAATTTTTGGAATCTAAATTTTCTTGAACCGTTCGCAGAGCTTCGCCAAAACGCTGGAAATGCACAACTTCACGTTCTCTTAAAAATTTGATGGGATCTCTAACGTCCGGGTCATCTACTAGCCGCAAAATATTATCGTATGTGGACCGGGCTTTTTGTTCTGCCGCCATATCTTCAAATAAATCGGTGATTGCATCCCCTTTGCACTGGAGCGCTGCGGCACTAAATGGAATTCCGCCAGCAGACTGCGGGTAAATGCCGGTTGTGTGGTCTACAAAATAGGCATCATATCCGCTTTCTTTGATTTGCTCCGGCGTGAGATTGCGCGTCAGCTGATAGACGATAGCACCAATCATTTCTGCATGCCCGAGCTCTTCGCTTCCAATATCCGTAAGAACTCCTTTACATTCTGCATAGGGCATGGTGTATCGTTGGTTTAAATATCGCATAGATGCGCCGAGTTCACCATCAGGTCCGCCAAGCTGTGTCATAATAATTTTTGCGGCAGCGGGATTTGGGTTTTTGATTTTCACGGGGTATTGCAATTTTTTTTCATAGCTCCACATTAGTCTGCATCTCCTTCCCAGGGCCATGGGTCTTGAATCCATGACCAGCTGTCCTCTTGCAGATACCCATATTTGGTGAGGGGACCGAATTCCTCTTCATATGCTGCTTGTGATTCTTGTAATAAGGCTTGATTTTGTGCATAAAAGTCTAGGGCAGCTTTGGACTGTGGATGGCTGTCTAAATAGAGCGCAGTATCCAGCAGCGCAAAATCATAGCCGCATATTTGCTGCAGCATTTTTTGGCGTTCAGTCATTTGGATACAGCCTCCTCTCCAATCCATGGTTTGTCAAGAGATGGGAAAATAGTGCCACGCTGGAGTGCAACATCGGTTGTATAGGGATTTTCCCAAATTTGATACGGAACAAATGCCATAGCAAGCGATAAAAGTGTTTGGTCAATCGAATTTGCAGGCAAATGATTGTCATTCATAGAAGGCGGAAGTAAATTACAGCTGGCACCGATGATGTCCGTCGGTGCCAAGCCGATAGGGTTGAGTTCCATTCTATATGCATCCTTTCCTTGACACTGATTGAGAATATCATTGTTCTCAAAACCAATTTATGCGCTATGTTCGGTGGGTGCTACATTTTGCGGGTGATTTTGCACGTGAAATCCTACATAGCTTCACTAAATAAAAGGAATACAGGTTCATATGAACGTACTTTGTGCTTTGGGGTGTATCGGTTATAGAATGGCATCATTCTACATACCCTATGCACAAAGAGGTGATATAAAATGTCCTATGTCAGCCCCAAATTACGGCCAAAGTTTGAAACGCTGTCGACTGCTCTGCAAGATGCAATCTTATCCCGTGATGTTCGATTGGAAAATCTGCAAGATTTGATTGCGGTATTGGATACTATTGTGAAGGAAGAAGAAAAACACGCCACATAATGGCTCTTTTGCATTTTTGGAAATCATGAAAGGTGATGAGTATGGCAAAAGCAGGAATGCGTCGCCCGAATCCCAAAGAACCACATGGAACGGAAAGCAATCACAAGGGGCATGTGTCTAAAAATGCAGTGCCACCTGTGCCGTTGCTGCAAGGGGATGCGAAGCATGGGAAAGCAAAAGCACGCCCGATTATTGAGGATGGGTCGGATTATCCATCAAAAGTATATCATGCAGGCAAATCGGCTGGCGCTGAAGAGGAAATAAGCAGACAATAACCAGACAAGCCTGTCAATAAAGAAAGAACCGATATTCCTCACCATAAGCAAGTTTCGCGCAAGGGAATGAAGCTTTTCCCTGCGGTCACGTGCATGGGTAGGAATATCGGTTCTTATGCATGGATGGTGCGTGCTTATATAATTTTGGTCAGTGCACCTGACCGCGAGTCGATAATCAATCCATAAATTTTCACATCATCGGGCACCAAAGGATGTTTTTGAATGAGCTCTACGGAATTTTTAATGGAATCTTCTAAATTGGAGAAGCCACCCAGCCAAGTATCAAAATTGACACCGCAATATTTCAGCAAATCAATATCTTTCGGTTGGATGTGGCGCGCCTTCATTTTGTCGATGATTTTGTGGCTGTCTGTACATCTGGCACCACAGTCTGTGTGGCCAATGACGAAAATCTCGGCGACCTCTAATTCATAAATGCCAATGAGCAAGCTGCGCATGACGCTTCCAAATGGATGGGAAATGATGCCGCCGGCATTTTTGATAATCTTTGCATCGCCATTTTTTAGACCCAGAGCCGCAGGTAAAAGTTCGGTGAGTCGGGTATCCATACAGGATACGATGGCAATTTTTTTATCTGGATATTTACTTGTGATATAGGGTTCATAGTTTTTGCTGGCTACAAATGATTGGTTATATGCCAAAATTTCGTCAATCATACATGTCCTCCGTGGCTTTTTGTGTGCACTAGATGTTTCCCAACAGTGCTTTTTTGATTTTTTTAATAAAGTTTGCAATATCGATGGGTTTTGTAATATAATCGTCAAATCCGAGAGAAAGTGCTTTCTGAATGTCACCATCCATGGCGTTGGCACTGATGGCAATGATGATGATATTCGATAGAGCGGGCAGTTGACGCAGGGCAGTGACCAGTGCATATCCATCCATATGCGGTAAATTGATGTCTAGCAAAATCAAGTCCAGAGAAGTCTCTTTTGCAAGCTGCAGACCCATTTCGGCAGTGGTTGCGGTCAGCAGCTGCACATAGGGCAAGGCGTGGAAGATTTGCTGCACAAGCGTGAGATTTGCTGGATTATCCTCCACGTACAGCACGGTGTAGGAATCTTTGGCTTCGGTTGCCGCATCTGTGTGGGAGGTGGTGTGGAACATAGTGCTCGACACTTCATTTTGTGTAGAGATGGATAGGGGATAGTCTACATAAAAATGACTGCCCTTATCCAGCTCGCTTTCAACGAATACGGTGCCGCCCATCATTTCGGTCAGCTGTTTTACGGTGGCAAGGCCAATACCAGTGCCTTCGATGGTGTTCTTCGCATCGTTAAACCGATAAAATGGGTCAAATATCTTTCCTAGTTCGCTGGAAGGAATGCCAATGCCGGTATCAACGACATGAAAACGCAGACGGTCGTTGACTTGCTCAAAGAAGAAATGGATGGTTCCATTGGGTTTGTTATATTTGATGGCATTGCTCAAAAGATTGATTAAAACTTGCTTGATGCGAATGAAATCGGCCTTGATATATAACAATTCATGGTCTTCACAGGTTGGATGCTGGATGGAAATGGAATGCTGCTCGGCGATTGGTTTCATCAGAGAAAGCGTTTCTTCCATAATATCACAAACACGGACAGGTTCAATGGAAATGCTCGCCTTTCCTGCTTCAACTTTTTCCAAATCCAGCACTTCGTTTATCAAATCCAATAGATGCTTGCCCGCTTTTTCAATTTCCTTCACAGACTGCGCTTGTGATTCGCTCAATGGATCGGAAGGATCCATATTCAATAGCTGTGCGAATCCCAAAACGGCGTTTAAGGGCGTGCGCAATTCGTGGCTCATGTTCGATAAGAACTGTGATTTTGCATGGCTTGCCTTTTCGGCTTCTTCTTTGGCAGATAAAATGGATTGCTCCATCAGCTTTCGGTCGGTGATATTGCGGGCAGAAACCACGGCTTTTTTGACACCGTTTTGAATCAAGGAGATTCGGGCTTGAAACCATTGCAGTCCCTTGGGCGTGTCCAGTTGATATTCTAGCATTGCGGTTTTACCTGTTTCCAGCACGGTTTGAATGGTCGCGAGATAGTGGTCTGCCGTGGTTTTTTGGAATACCGTATCAATGGAGTTGGGTCCGTCTGACAGATAATGCACCGAAAGGTTGCCTGCATCACTGGTGCGGATGTTGGAAAAGACGCCGTTTTCGTCTACCTCGAAAATCACATCGTCCAAAGAACGAATGAGCACCTGTTGGTAGGCTTCGTTTTCTTGCAAGGCCATTTGTGTATTCAGTAGCAGTTGGTTTGCATCGCCTAGCTGTCTTCCCATTTCAACCAAATGATGAGTGGTTTCATCCAGCTCCTGCACCGTGAAGGGGGGAGATATTTGATAATAATTTCCATTACCGATGCTGCGCACCATCTCGTTGATGGTAAGGAGGGGCTGGGAAATGTCCAAGCTCATTTTACGGGAGCGGCGATATAAAAACAGGAAGAAAACAGAATAAAATAAAATCAGTCCGGCAATCATCAAACTGCCAATCAGCAGCAGATGATGCTTCATTTGATTCACTTTTGCGTAAATATTGTTCTCTGGGGCAATGAGAATCAACTTCCAGCCTGTTTCGGAAATGGTACTCCAGGACACCACTTTTGCCGAATTTTTGAGCATCAGTGTAGAGAAGCCGCTGGCGTGCTCTGATAGATTTTCAGAAAATGCCGAAAGCTCTGTGGAGTGAAATAGATTAAACTGCTCGGGCTTGAAAGTGTCCTCTAAGATGGCCTCGTTATAGCTGTGATTGGTGAGTTCTGTCAGCCCCCAATCCGCTTCACCCTTGCGCGGCAGCGCAAGAATGGTGCCATCCTGCCCCACCAGAATGCCGTAGCCATCCCACGGGATGTCCAGATTCAGCACCTGTTCCGTGATGGTGCTAACAGTAATGTCAATGCCCACCACGCCTTCCAGAAAATCATCTGTATAGACAGGTGCAATGCAGGATGCCATCCAGCCATGCCCTGCAGGGTCGAGGTAGACATCTGTCCATTGCACAGAACGCGTTGGGTTGTGTGCGGCATCTGCTTCATAATAAAAATTGTAGGAAGGGATGTCCATATGCGCAGCATATTGCGAAATAACATCAAAATAGGGATAGATAATGTTTAAAGAATCATAGGTATTTAAATAAATGGAAGCTATCAGTGGATTGGATTGTTGGATGGATTTCATCAAGCCCTGCGTTTGCAGGGCACGTGCAGCCTTCTCTCGTTCTGCGCTGGCGATGGGCACAATGCCGCTGTAGAAAATGGCAGCACCCCCGTGGGGATTATCTGCGATGGTGTGATATACGCCATCCTCAGAATACGATAAGCGCGCAGCATCCTCCGGAAGCAGCGTTTGCGGCGTTTGAAGCGCATCTGCCGTTTGGTTGGCGTACATCTGCGTGGTATAGGTGATGCCGGATAATTGCTGCTGAATGGAAGACACCTCTAATTCCACAATTTGGGAGAGCTCTTCATTGACTTCGCTTTTTAGCAAATGCGTCATTTCATATTGTGACCAATTACTGGTGACAAAATAGATGCCAATAAAAACAAGCTCCACCAAAACCAAGGGCACAAGTGCTGTCTTGAGATAGCTGTGCCGAATCCACTTGAGCAGGGAAACGGAGGTTTCACGGTTTTTCATCACACTTCACCTCGGTGTATTTTTGGTAAATGAATACAAAGGATTGGATAGAATCCAGTAAAATATCGACAAGCTGCGGGTCAAAATGTGTACCACGATGCAGCTTGATATAGGCAAGAACCTGCTCGAGAGGCCACGCCTGTTTATAGGGGCGTTCGCTAATCAGGGCATCAAAGACATCCACAAGTGCCGTCATGCGACCCACCAAGGGGATTTCATCGTGCGTTAACCCTCTGGGGTAGCCGCTGCCATCCCATTTTTCATGATGGGTATACGCGATTTGCTCCGCGATTTGAATCAGCTGGTATTGGCTGCCTGCAAGGATTTGAGCACCTTTTTGTGCGTGCGTCTTCATGATTGCCATTTCGTCAGGCGATAGCTTGGCGGGCTTGAGTAGGATATGGTCTGGAATGGCAACCTTGCCAATGTCATGCATTTTACTGGCATTGCAAATCATGGTAGCATCCTCTTCGGAAAATCCAAGCTTTTTGGACAACAGATATGTATATTCGCCGATGCGGGCAATGTGGTTGCCTGTGTCAACATCGCGGAATTCAGCGGCACGCGTTAAACGTTCGACCAATTCGATTTGCAGATTTTTGATGTCCTCCGTACGCTTTTGTACCTTTTGCTCCAGCAGCAGATTGTTTTCCTGCAGCTGGTTGTGCAGCAATTTGAGATGCAGCAAATTGTGAATACGAGTCAAAACTTCGGTATGGTCGAAGGGTTTGCCGACAAAATCTTGTGCCCCAAGGCGCAGCGCCTTTATCTTGTTTTCAGAATCGCTTTGTGCCGTGATGATGATGATGGGAAGGGTTGTGTTTCCCAGCGTGTTGCGAATCCAGTCTAAAATGGCGAATCCATCCAGATAGGGCATTTTTAAATCCAGAAGAAGCAAATCCGGCATATCTGCACGCATGGTATCTTGCACCAGACGCGGGTCGGTCAGAGAAGCGATGGATTGATAGCCATGAATGCGCAGCATTTTTTCTAAAATCATTACATTTGCAGCATTATCATCGACAATGAGTATTTTTAGCAACGTGATAGGCAAAATTGTGGATTGTAACATGGATACACCTCATGGCTCATAAGTGTTGATATGCAAGGCGGATGAAGAGGCTTACTGCATTGGGTGCGGCGGGGGAATGTCGTGTCACTGCATAGAATCAAGAGGGGGCAGGCACTGCCTTTTTTCAGTTTTTTTGACAAAAGATTTCTTACATATAGTGTACTATATTTTGTGATTTTTCACAAGTGCATTTCTGGTGTGGCATCCGCTTGTTGCGTGGTTCAAACATACAGGCAGACAGAAAATTTGTAAAAACACTTGTAATTAGCGGTGCAGTTGTTTATAATTATAAAGCAATATAAAATACGGGAGGTATATCATGAGTATTGCAGCGTTAACAAGCATGCCGAGTGCAGACGAATATCAGGCAATTATTGTGAACTTTTTGCCGATTGTTTTGCTGGTCTTTATTTTCTATTTTCTGCTCATTCGTCCGCAGAAAAAGCGAGATAAAGCGGAAAAAGATATGCGCAACTCGATTGAAATTGGAGATGAAATTTCCACAATCGGCGGTATCGTTGGGAAGGTTGTGGGCATCCACGACGAAATGATTACGATTGAAAGCACCAGCAATCGCACCAAGCTGAAGATTTACCGTTGGGCGATTCGCGCAAAGGAAACCGCAAATCATGAAACAACCGCGCCGGACACCAAGAATGACCCATCGGCATAAATTTTTCTGCAGCTGAATAGACTTTTACGAGAGGTCGGTTCGGTCTGGAGGGAGAGTTATGAAAAAAAATGAGAACACGGTGTCGGGTGGCTATATCATCGGTGTACCGATTTTTATGGGCTGTGCGTTGCTGCTGCTGTTGCTGTTGATGGGCACTTTGCTGGTGCAAGCGGAAAAGTTGGCGGTTGTCCACATTCCTATGTGGATGTTGGCAACCCTTGCTATTTGCGGCTTTTTCGAAGCCTTTCTGGCAGCCTGTCGTGCCGTGCGCAGTAAATTTCTTTGGGGTATATTGGCAAGTTCCGTTTTTTTATGCGGGTTGGTTGTGCTAAGCGTGCTTTGGTTCGGTCAGCCAATCGATATTTCTCGGGTATTGACTGTCAGCGGTGTCACCTTGGTATCTGCGCTGATGGGAAGTTTGCTGGGAGCCAGTCGTTTGAAACGAAAAAGAAAAAAATAACAAATGCATTTTTAGGAGGATTTCACTATGAAACATATCGTTACTTTGACTTCTGCTACATTGAAGACAACTGCGGCTAAGGGTGGCTGTGGCGAATGCCAGACATCTTGCCAGTCTGCCTGCAAGACCTCTTGCACCGTTGCAAACCAGAAGTGTGAACAGCATAGCAAATAAATGAACATTGCCTGAAAATCATAAGGGCGTGCTGAGGGTTCGGCGCGCCCTATTTCATTTCAATAGGGGAAGTAGCATGATGATACATAGATATGCAAAGAATGGAATCAACTTTTTACTGGATGTCAACAGCGGAGCCGTACACGTGCTGGATGATGTTGCATATGCCGTTTCGGAATCGATACAGCCGGAGATGACGGCAGAGATGCCGCAGAGCTTGCTGCAGGAATTATCGCAATACGCACCTGCACAGGTGGAAGCTGCGTATGCAGAGCTGTATGACTTGAAACAGAACGGACAGCTGTTTGCAACAGATGATTATATTGATGTCAGCAAATATATTCCGACAGATGCGCCGATTAAAGCGCTTTGCCTGCACGTTGCGCACGACTGCAACCTCCGATGCCAATACTGCTTTGCAGCAACAGGGGACTTTGGAACCGGCCGCAAGATTATGCCGTTTGAGGTTGCAAAAAATGCGATTGATTTTGTGATTGCGCGCTCCAAAAATCGCCGCAACATTGAGGTTGATTTTTTTGGCGGCGAGCCGCTCATGGCATTTGATACCGTGAAAAAAACCGTGGAATATGCGCGCAGCATTGAAAAACAGCATGACAAGCAGTTCCGATTTACGATTACGACCAATGGCGTGCTGCTGAATGATGAAATCACACAATATATCAATGAAAACATGGATAATGTGGTGCTTTCGCTGGATGGACGTCCGTCTGTAAATGACGAGATGCGCAAAACCGTGAGCGGGGGCGGCAGCTATGATATGATTGTGCCGAAATATCAGAAGCTGGTGCAGGAACGTGCGGCGGAAAAGGATTATTATGCACGGGGCACGTTTACGGCAAAGAATTTGGATTTTGCAGAAGATGTGCTGCATATCGCAGAGGCAGGCTTCAGCAGCCTTTCGGTAGAACCTGTGACCAGTGAACCAAACAGCGGTTATGATTTGACAGAAGCGGATTTGCCGAAAATTTTTGCAGAATATGACCGTCTTTGCGATATTATGGTGGAGCGCCGCCGTACAGGAAAGCCGTTTTCATTCTTTCATTTTATGGTGGATTTGGAACAGGGCCCATGCGTCATTAAGCGGCTGCGCGGCTGCGGTGCTGGTTATGAATATATTGCAGTGACACCGGAAGGCGATATTTATCCCTGCCATCAGTTTGTAGGCAGAGAGGAATATTACCAGGGAAATGTGATGGATAAGGCGTTTGATATGCAGATTGCGCAGAAGTTTGCGCAGTTGAATATCTATTCTCGTGAAAAATGCAAACAGTGCTGGGCAAAATTCTATTGCTCCGGTGGATGCAGTGCCGCCAATGATAATATGAATCACGACCTGTTAGAACCGTATGAATTGGGCTGCGAGCTGGAGAAAAAGCGCTTGGAATGCGCCATCTATTTAAAGGCAATGGAAAAACTTTCACAGGATTGATTTGAAAGGGTATTGCATTTATTCGGACAATTACTATATACTAGAATTATGAAATGCGGATGCCATGTATAAGGAGGCGTAACAAATGTCACATAGTATTCATGTAGGTTTCTTAAACCCAAACGAGTTTTCTATTCAAATGGCGCTTGCTGTTGCAGAAAAAAAGATTGTAACGGCGAAAAATATTCATGTATCAGACCCGCATAAATCCTATGTTGATTTATGTAAAGAGCATTCTTTTAATTGGTACCCACAAGATGCGGATGCGTTGATTGAAACCGAAATTGCCGTGATTGTGCAGCCAAAAAGAGAGTTTGCCACAGAGCTTGCGTTTATTTACACCATGACACGCGGGAAAATTATTTTGGCGATGAGCCCTGGGATTGACTGCACCTATGTGCAGGAACGTGTGGCAGCAAGAACGGCTGTCGTTTCTGCAACCCCTGTGCAAAATGAACTGGGCGAATGGGAAGCAACGCTCGAATATTCAGAAAAGTTTCCGGAATATATGAAAGCCGCTTGTGCGGATATTGTGGGAAGTGTATGCAAGGTGATTTCTTAAAATCAATGGATACTGCTTTTCTTACATCAGACAAAAAAGACGTCAACCATTGGTTGACGTCTCAGACCGTCGACAAAAAGGTACTTTACGCAACGCGTAGAGTACCTTTTTGATTTGTATTTAGAAACAAGCAATAGAAATAGGCCAATTGATTGATAAAGTGTTGTAAAGGTGGCGGCAGCATGCCCGTTCTTCGCTTCCATGTCGCCAGCTTTTTTAAATTCATGCACGCGAAAGTAAGCGTGACCTGCATTTTCACCTTTTGCAGTCCACGTAGCTGAGTATAACGCATGGCATGTTTCTCTTTTGCATCGGCAAAAACACGCTCAATGGTTTCGCTTCTTAACTTGTAAATGTCCCGATACTCGGGAGTATGCCGGTAATCCTCAGCAAGTTCCATGTATGGCTCCCAAATATGCCGGGTTACAACCTTTTGACAGGCTTTGCTTTCTGTACACTGGGAACGCATAGGACAATTTTTGCAAATTTCAGTGTTGCTTTTGTATTCACGGTATCCTTCCCGATTGGTTGTAGAATATGTTAGGGCCTGCTTGTTTGGGCACAACACACAGTCAAAATATTCATCATACACAAAGTCATACTTTTTAAAGAATCCTTTTTTCGTCATTGGACGTTTGTATGGCACACAAGGAATTTTTTCACTGTCAATGATTTCTTTCATAATTGCCGGAGTTTTGTATCCTGCATCTACCGCAACAGCCTGTATTTCCGGAAACTTTTTTAAAACCTTTTCATATACACTGCTGAACATCATGCTGTCATGAATATTTCCTGCACCCAGTACAAAGTCCAGTATAAAATTGTGTTTGTCACATGCGGTATTCGCTACATAGGCAAACTGCTTTTCATGTTCTCCCTTGTGGAACATTCCGCACTCTGGATCTGTTTTGCTTTGCGCGATTGTTTTTGTTGCCGGAGGTGTGGGCGGTTGGTCATCGTCATTGCCGTCATCCTTTTTCAGCGGCTTTTTTCCGTGCAGTCCCCGGTCTTTTGCGATTTCCTCATCTAACTGCTTTTGGTAGCTTCTTGCCTGAATTTCAATTTCCGCAGGCTGGCTCTTTTTCTTGTTTGCACTTGCCTTTATGTGCGTACCGTCTATGAATATCGCGCTTGCATCCACAAATCCGCAATCCACCGCTTCATTCAAAATATGTGTGAATATTCGTTCAAACACATCTGTTCCTTCAAATCGGCGTGTGTAGTTCTTTCCGAACGTAGAAAAGTGGGGGATTTTCTCTCCGATATCATACCCGATGAACCAGCGGTATGCCATATTTACTTCTATCTCTTTAATGGTCTGCCGCATACTGCGGATTCCGAATAAGTATTGTATGAACACTATTTTAAACAGTGCTACCGGGTCGATTCCCGGTTTGCCCCATTCTATTTCGGAATACAGTCCTTTTACTTCGTCATATATGAAATTAAAATCAATCGCTCTGTCGATGTCCCTTAAAATGTGGTCTTTCGGTACCAAATCTTCTATGCTTACAAATTTTATTTGTTTTTGCTGTCCTCTGTCCTTTTTTATATACATCAAAAACACCCCTGTCCTTATGGTTTAATTATACCATAATTCCAGAGGTGCTTCGACCCTTTTGTCTACAGGCTGAGACGTCAACCATTGGTTGACGTCTTTTTTTGTCGGTAGGAACGGATTTGCAAAAGATAGGCGGCAAAGCTTTTATTCCGCAGAGGACAGCATCAGCTTGATGCGGTTTTCCTGATTGATTTTGGAGGCACCTGGGTCGTAGTCCACCGCAACAATGTTGGCTTGCGGATATTTTTCGCGGATTTTACGCATCATGCCCTTGCCGGCGATATGATTTGGCAGACAACCAAAGGGCTGTGTGCAGACGATATTCTGCACACCTTCTGTGATAAGTTCAATCATTTCGGCGGGTAATAGCCAGCCTTCGCCCATTTTTACCCCTTGTCCGATGATGTCCTGCGACATCTTGCGCACGTGCTCAAAGGCAACCGGAGGGCGGAATTTTCCGTGCGCTTCCATCAGACGAATCAAGTCGGCTTGTTTGCGCAATACAAAATGATATGCAAATTGATATAAAAAGGCGGTTTTTCGATTTCTGCCGTATAATTTAGCATCAATGACACTGTTATAAATACAATACAGGCAAAAATCCATCAGCCCCGGCAGAACCGCCTCTGCACCCTCGGAAAGCAGGAACTGCTCCAGATTATTGTTGCCAAGCGGAGAAAATTTGACATAGATTTCGCCGACAATGCCAACGCGCTTCTTTTTCATCCCCGTATGCAGCTGTACCTTGGAAAAGGCGGTGAGAATGAATTGGTAGAGCTGCCGCACTTCGCGATAATGAATCAGGCGATTGCCAGTGAAGCGATTGGCAACCGCTTCCTCACAGACACGAATGACCTCGTCTGTAGCACCGGGAATGAGCTCATAGGGGCGGCACTGGTTGGCAAGCATCATGATGAGGTCGCCAATCAAAAGACCATAGGCAAGCTGTATCATCATCTTGCGGGACAGCTGAAAGCCAGGGTTGTCTTCCAGTCCGCTGAAGTTGAGCGAAATCACAGGAATGTAGCCATATCCGTTTCGTTCCAACGCTTTTCGTAGCAAATGAATGTAATTGGAGGCACGGCATCCGCCGCCAGTCTGCGGCATAATCAGCGCAATTTTATGGGTATCGTAGGCACCGCTTTCGATGGCGTCTAATAATTGACCAATGACCAGCAATGCGGGATAGCAGGTGTCATTATGCACATTGCGCAGACCGAGTTCGGCAATGTTGGGGCCTTCTGTGTGCAAAAGCTCCATATGAAAGCCATAATTGCTCATGATTTTACAAATCAAGCCGAGCTGTACAGGCAGCATGTTGGGCACAAGAATGGTGTAATCTTTTTTCATTTCTGCCGTAAAAACGGCTCTTTCAGTTTTGCTTTGCAAGGATTTTTCCCTCCTCAACGGCTGCCAGCATACTGCGGATGCGAATTTTTGCCGCACCGAGATTGTTAATTTCGTCGATTTTTAGCTGTGTATAAATCTTGCCGCCGCTTTCGATAATGGCGCGAATTTCATCTGTCGTGATGGCATCAATGCCGCAACCGAAGGAAACCAACTGAATCAGCTGTGCATTTTCCTTTTGGGTGACAAATTTAGCGGCACTGTACATACGGGAATGGTACGTCCACTGGTTGAGCACCTGCACATCTGGCACATCTGTTAAATCACAGACAGCATCCTCAGAAACGATAACCATGCCATAGGAAGCAATCATTTGGTTGATGCCATGGTTAATTTCTGGGTCAATATGATAGGGGCGACCCGCTAAAACCGCAATTTGCAGCCCATGGGTATCGGCATACTGCATGGCTTGCTTGCCAGCCTCGCGCACAGAGGTGTAATATTCCTCTTGCGCCAAATAGGCAGCTTCTGCGGCATGGGCGATTTCTTTTTTGCGGATATTTGGATATTTTTGATGGAAATACTGATATGCCTGCCGATAAAATTCCTTATGCTGATTGAGTTCAAAATACGGCATCATGAAATCCACCTTCTGCAGCGAAGAAATGTTGGCTTGCAAAAGCTCTGGATAATAGGCAACAACGGGACAGTTGTAGCAGTTGGAGGCGCGATGCTCATCCAGATTATAGGTCATGCAAGGGTAAAAAATGGAGGATACACCTTTTTCGATGAGGTTTTCGATATGCCCATGTATGAGCTTTGCTGGATAGCATACGGTGTCAGAGGGGATGGAATGCTGCCCTTTTTGATAGAGTTCACGGGTGGAAACATCAGAATAAATCACCTGAAAGCCTAATTTTGTCAAAAAGGTGTGCCAAAACGGAATAAGCTCCAAAAAGCTCAGCCCAAACGGAATGCCAACGGTAGGCCCGTTTGTGGTGCTTTGATAGCTGCGCAGCTTTTCCAGCTTCCAGCGATAAAGGTCAGGAACTTCCTCGCTTGTGCCTTTGCCCAAGGGACGTTCGCAGCGATTGCCTGAGATAAAGCGGTGTTCGCCGCCAAAGTGATTGATGGTTAGACTGCAATGGTTGGAGCATAGACCACAACGGACAGAGCTGACCGTGTGAGAAAACTGCTCCAAATCAGTGGCACTGCACAGGGATGTTTGTGCAGGCACATTGCTTTTGCCGTGCAGCGCGGCACCATAGGCACCCATTAAGCCGGAAATGGCGGGGCGAATGACTTCACGACCGATTTCCTGCTCGAAAGAGCGCAGGATGGCATCGTTTAGGAATGTACCGCCTTGTACCACAATGTTTTCCCCCAAATCATCGGGAGAATGGGCACGAATGACCTTGTATAGTGCATTTTTAACGACAGATACCGACAATCCAGAGGAGATTTCCTGAATATCAGCACCGTCTTTTTGCGCCTGCTTGACAGAGGAATTCATAAAGACTGTACAACGAGAACCGAGGTCAATGGGTCCTGCAGAAAACAGCCCCAATTTGCAGAATTCTTCAATCGAATAACCCATGGAACGGGCAAAGGTTTCAATAAAAGAGCCGCAGCCAGACGAGCAGGCTTCGTTCAGCGAGATGTTATCAATGCATCCATTGCGGATTTTAAAGCACTTGATGTCCTGTCCGCCAATGTCAATAATGAAATCCACGTTGGGGCAGAAATGCCGTGCGGCCTTGAAATGCGCAACGGTTTCTACCAAGCCATAGTCCACCCCAAAGGCATTCTGAATCAACGCTTCGCCATATCCTGTGACAGCGGAAGACACGATGTGCACACGGTCTGCACAAAGCTTATGTAGCTGCAAAAGCTGTTCACGAATGACTTCTATAGGATTGCCTTTGTTGGGGGCATAGTGGTGGAACAGGATTTGATTACCCTCACCAATCAAGACCATTTTGGTGGTGGTAGAGCCGCAGTCAATGCCGAGATAGGCGTTGCCATGGTATACGGTGACGTTTTCTGTGAGCACATCGTGCTTGCCATGCCGTGTGCGGAATGCAGCGTAGTCTTCCTGCGAGCGAAACAGCGGCTTGAGATGCTGTGTGGCAACCGCAGCCCCTGTGGTTTGCTCTAACAGGGTTTGCAGTTCGTCAAAGGTATATTGCTGCGTGGTGTTCGCTTCGGCATACAGCGCCGCACCTGCCGCAATGGCATAAGGGGCAAGCTCTGGAAAATGGGCGTGGTCTTCATCCAAATGCAGGGTCTTTTGGAAACGCTGCTGCAATCCCTTGAAGAAAAATAACGGTCCGCCCAAAAATAAAATATTGCCTGTGATTTCTCTGCCTTGCGCCAGACCAGTTAAGGTTTGGTTGACAACGGCTTGGAAAATGGAGGCGGCAACATCTTCACGCCGTGCACCCTCATTTAACAGCGGCTGAATGTCGGATTTGGCAAATACACCACAGCGAGAGGCAATGGTATAGATACGCTCGGATTTCAGGCTAAGTGCATCTAATTCGGTGGGAGTAACATCCAAAAGCACCGCCATTTGGTCGATAAACGCACCTGTGCCGCCAGCGCAAGAGCCATTCATACGCTCTTCCAATAAGCCACTTAGAAAAATGATTTTTGCATCTTCGCCGCCCAGTTCAATGACAACATCTGCCGCGGGCAACAAGGTACCGACTGCCTTGCGTGTCGCAAAGACCTCTTGCACAAAATCAACGCCACTCGCTTTGGCGACACCTAAACCTGCGGAGCCGGTGATGGCAACCCGCAGCTGTCCTGCACCGATATGCTCTTTGGCATCGCGCAGCATCTCACACGCTTTTTCACGGACTTTGGAAAAATGGCGTTCATAACGCTGATAAATAATCGCATGATTTTGTACAGCGACAAGCTTTACCGTGGTAGACCCAATATCGATTCCTAAATTTATAGTCATACTACTCATCTTACATACACCATCTGTTACTGAATTTTAGAAAATTTTATGATAATGATTCTCTATTCTCCATGATACAGTTTGTATTTTATATTGTCAATGCTAATATTTTGATAATCAAAGTTTTTCTGGAGACAGTAGAAACTGTGCACAAAATAGGAGAATATATAGCAGACTATGCAAATACAATTTGCACTAAGACCATATATAGGACAGTGCCGCCTGCGATGCTCAGCAAGGTATTTCTGCCAAACCAGTGCAGCAAGGCCGTTGTGAGGCAGGCGATGCCCTCCGGCAAGCCAAATGGAAACGATGTCCAAGAGGTCTGTCGCAGGCAATAGACAATGAGCATTAGAATCACGGCGGCAGGCATGGCGGCACCCAGATAGGTGATGATGCGTGGGACGTGTGTGCTTTGACCAAAAATCAAAAATGGAAAAAAGCGCGTGAAAATGGTGACGAGAGCAATCACTGCGATAATCGCCAGAGAATGCAGGGTGACGGATAAACTCATGGGGTGGACTCCTCCTGTGACATGACGAGTGGTTCTAGGGGCTTGCGCATGACAAGCAGACACAGCATGATGCCCATAATCGCCGGAATAATCATGCGGTCTGCGCCAAACAGAAGCAGGGAAAGCAGTGCTGCACCTGCACCAAGCAGTGCGGGATATTTGGATTTGGCACTGCGCCATTGCTCGACAGCGATGACGATAAACAGCGCTGTCATGGCAAAATCAATGCCTGTGGTGTCAAACTGCAAGAATGCGCCGACAATCGCACCGGACACACATCCCACAATCCAATACATATGGTTTAATAGCGCAATGTAAAATAGAAAATGCTCGTCCTCTTTCGTATCGGCACCTTGCACGGAACACATTAGGGCATAGGTTTCATCGGTCATAGCAAATATCATGTAATATTTACGCAAACCAAAGGGCTTGAAGCGTTGGATAAAGGACAATCCATATACAAAATGACGAAAATGCACCAACAGCGTGGTGATGGCAACGGTCAAAAGTCCTGCCTGCTCTGTGAGGAAGGGAATCGCCATATATTGCATGGTGCCGCCATAAATGACAAGCGGCATCAAGAATGCCCAGCGGGCAGTGTAGCCTGCATTTTGCAGCAGGATGCCGAATGCCATGCCCATAAAGAGATACCCAAGCATCACCGGAATGGTGACAGAAAATGCACGTTTCAAAAGAGGGAAACCAGTAGACTGCATTGCAAGTCGCTCCTTGTCAAAAAAGAATGTAAACCCAATTATATGCTTTTCTGCGAAGCTTTGCAATGACACATTTCTTTTTTTCTTGACATTATCGGTGCAGGGACGTATAATGGACACATAATTATATAACCTTATCAAGAGTGGTGGAGGGAACGGCCCTATGAAGCCCAGCAACCTGCAGTTTTTTTGCTGTAAGGTGCCAAATCCGGCGGTTTTCTATTCCGACCGTTGTGTCGCGAATCGAAAGATGAGGCAGTGTAGCTTGCACTCTCCGCTGGGGGAGTGTTTTTTTTAATTCTTGGGACATGAGAAAGGACTAGAAAAAATGGCGAATTATCTTTTTACTTCTGAATCTGTGACAGAAGGACATCCGGATAAAATCTGTGACCAGATTTCCGATGCTGTGTTAGACGCAATTTATGAAAACGACCCCATGGCACGCGTTGCGTGCGAAACCACTATCACAACTGGCATGGTGTCTGTTATGGGCGAAATATCCACCTCTTGCTATGTGGATATTCCGCACATTGTGCGCGATGTCATTCGAGAAATCGGCTATGACCGTGCGAAATACGGTTTTGACTGCGATACCTGTGCAGTGGTTACCAGCATTGACGAACAGTCGGCAGATATTGCGCTGGGTGTGGACAATTCGCTGGAGCGTAAGAGCGGCGATTCTGCAGCGGATCTCGCAATCGGTGCGGGCGACCAGGGTATGATGTTTGGCTATGCCTGCGATGAAACGCCAGAGCGTATGCCGCTGCCGATTGCGTTGGCACATAAGCTGGCAAAGCGGTTGACAGCAGTGCGCAAGGAAGGCATTTTGCCCTATTTAAGACCGGACGGCAAGACCCAAGTCACGGTTTCGTATGATGAAAATCATCAGCCGACACATATTGATACGGTTGTAATTTCATCACAGCATAGCGCCGAGGTATCTTTGGCACAAATTCGCCGCGACATCATTGCGCATGTTATTGAGGAGACCATTCCTGCATATTTGCTGGATGAAAAGACACGCTTTTTCGTCAATCCGACAGGTCGCTTTGTCATTGGCGGACCGCAGGGGGACTCTGGCTTGACCGGACGTAAAATCATTGTAGATACGTATGGCGGCATGGCACGCCATGGCGGCGGCGCATTTTCTGGCAAGGACCCCACTAAGGTGGACCGTTCGGCAGCCTATGCAGCACGATATGTGGCAAAAAATGTGGTTGCAGCAGGCTTTGCAAAGCGTTGTGAAGTGCAGCTTGCGTATGCAATCGGTGTGGCAGAACCGGTTTCTATTTTTGTGGAAACTTTCGGCACAGGCACGGTGTCAGACGAGGCGTTGGTGCAGGCAATCGGACGGGTGTTTGACTTGCGCCCAGCTGCCATCATTCAGGATTTGGAGCTGCGCCGCCCGATTTATCGTCAGCTTGCCGCTTACGGTCATATGGGACGCGAAGATTTGGATGTGGCATGGGAGAAGACAGATCGTGTCGATGCATTGAAGGCAGCATTGCAGGCATAAATTTGATGCTTTGCGATGGCAACGAATAAAACCCAACCGCTCACTTTGCAATTCTGCAGAGATGGGCGGTTGGGTGTTTTATAGACAGCAATCGATTATGGTTCTGTATAGCAGCGCAGATGTGATGTGTTTAGCTGATACACATCCTTGCGAATATTTTGCAGAGAGGGCAGCTGTTCTCGCACCTGCTGGGTGTAGGCAAGGTCAATTTCTGCCATGCAATATCCAGGAGCATCTCCAGCCTGCGCAAGGATGTTTCCCCATGGGTCGATAATCATGGAATGTCCATACGCTGGAAAGCTTGGCTTCGTGCCCGTTTGTCCGGCAGCGGCGATATAACACGTGTTTTCAATGGCGCGCGCACGCAATAGGGTTTCCCAATGGTCTTTGCCGGTTTGCAGGGTGAAATTGGCAGACACACAAAACAGCTGTGCGCCATGCAGCGCCATGAGCCGAAACAGCTCTGGAAAACGGATGTCATAGCAAATTGCAAAGCCTGCGGTAACAAGAGGTGTTCTGGCAAGTACTATTTCGCTGCCGGCATGTATTTGCGCAGATTCACAATAGGATGTGCCAGCGCGTAGCTGAATGTCGAACATATGCAGCTTGCGATATTTGCAAAGGAGCGTTCCGCTAGGCGAAAATACGAAGGTGGTGTTATAAGGCTTGCCTGCGGGATTGTATTCTGTGATGCTGCCACCACTGAGGTAAACCTGATGCTTTGCCGCAAGCTGCTGCAAGGTTTGCGCGACCATGTCCGTACGTTCTTTCGCCTGTGCCGCGAGATGGGCGCCGATATAGTCCATGGTTTCTGGAAACACAACCATTTTCGCGCCGTTTTTTGCCGCTTCGGCAATCCAGTGGGAGGCTTGCTGTAAATTAGAGGATACCTCGTCTTGGGTATCTAATTGGATGACTGCCAATAAAAATTTTTCCATGGAGCGCCTACTTTCTTGAGAGATACTTTTCTGCATTTTATTGTATCGCAGCCCTGTTTTTCTGTCAAGAAGCAGACAAATTTTTCCTCAATATACTTGATTGCGCATATGCGCAATGGCACCTTTTTCAAGACGGGATACTTGCGCTTGTGAAATGTTAATTTCTTCCGCTACCTCCATTTGGGTGCGACCTTCAAAAAACCGCATTTGTACAATGCGCTTCTCACGATTACTCAGACCATTGATGGCTTCTTTTAAGGCAATGCGGTTGAGCCAATGTTCGTCGGTGTTTTTGGTATCGCCAACTTGGTCCATGACACAAATGGTGTCGCCCTCTTCGCCCCAGACCGGTTCAAACAGCGAAATAGGGTCTGCAATCGCATCCAATGCAAAGACAATGTCCTCTTTTTTCAGATGCAGTATTTTGGCAAGCTCGGTAACGGTTGGCTCTCTTTGATGGTCACGGATAAAGGCTTCCTTGGCTTGCAGTGCATGATAGGCGGTGTCGCGCATGGCACGAGACACACGAATGGCACTGTTATCCCTAAGATACCTGCGAATCTCTCCAATAATCATGGGTACAGCATATGTGGAAAAGCGTACACCGAGTTCCACATTGAAGTTGTCTATGGCTTTCATCAGGCCAATACAGCCCACTTGAAATAAATCATCCACAGATTCACCGCGTCCGCCAAATCGCTGGATGACGCTGAGAACCAACCGTAGGTTGCCGTTGATTAATGTTTCACGCGCGGCTTTATCTCCTTGTTTTACGCGGCGCAGAAGTGCATTCATTTCGTCGTTTGGCAATACAGTTAGCTTCGACGTATTGACACCGCAAATTTCTACTTTCATCTGCATCTATAAATCCCCTTTCCGCTACAACCTGTGCCATGTAAGTGGATTTTCCCCGCAGAAAGAAACAAATATACAGTTTTTCAGATGTGAAATTTTTTTGCTGTTCGACAGAAAACACTATTTTTCGGATAGAATGCGTGGTATCCTTTAAAAATCATAAATCGGCGTAAAAAAATCAGCAAAATCGCTTTCGTTTTGGCAAAAGCGACTTTGCTGATGGTGTTTAGGGAACTAAAATTCCCAATTTGTCTAAATATTTTTTTTCGTAAAAATGCATTTGCTCTTGAAAAAGTGGGGTGTTTTTCAGCCCGCTTTTTGCATAGCTGTGGGTGTCGAATTGGCTTGCACCTTCGCACAGCTGAATGACATAGATGGCGATGTTAGAACAGTGGTCACCAATCTTTTCCAAATCATGGATGATGTCCAGATAGATGATGCCATTGGCTACCGTGCACGTGCCTTGGCTGAGGCGTTCAATGTGGCGATTTTTTAGCTGTCCTTTTAGGATGTCCACGATTTCTTCGACAGGCTCGATACTGCGTGCGGAGGCTACAACACGGGATTTGTAGGCTTCGTTGGTCAAATCGAGCAGTTCCGATACGGCTTGCGCCATAATACGCAATTCTTCGGTAGCAGACTCTGAAAACTTGCCATCGGTTTCTAAAAAAGTGGTTACGTTGTCAAAAATGTTTTGCGCATAGTCGCCAATTTTTTCAAAATCACTGAGCGAATGCATCATTTCTGCGTGCATTTGGCGTCCGCCAGCCGGAAGGTTGCTCTGCAAAGACAATAGATATTTCCCAATTTCTACTTCTGCGCGGTCCAAAAATGACTCATTATCCGAAAATTTTGTGGTTTGGAGCGGTACATTCTCTAAAAGCGGCAGAATAGACAGACTAAAGTTTTCTTTGGCGGTCGTGCCCATTTCACAGATGCATTTGTGACATTGTTCAAATGCGATGGATGGGGTTGCGATGAAACGTGGCTCTAACTTGGCAAGCGGGTCGTTTTTGTCTGCATCGGCAGAAATGGTGCGTTCTGCAAGCTTGACCAGTAAACCGGTGAAGGGCAAGAAAAGCAAGGTATTCACGATGTTGAAAATGGTATGGAAATTTGCAATGCCGCCCTTATTAATGGCAACATCCCAGAATGAAAAATGCAGTATGGCATTAAACCCATAAATACCAACCAAAAAGATGAGAGAACCGAATAAATTGAAGTAAAAATGAATCATTGCGGCACGGCGTGCATTTTTGCTTGCGCCAATGGAGGAAAGAAATGCAGTGATGCAGGTGCCGATGTTTTGTCCAAGAATGATAGGAATTGCTGCGGCATATGTAACAGAGCCTGTCGTGGAAAGTGCCTGTAGAATGCCAACAGAGGCGGAGGAGGATTGGATGATTGCAGTCACGGTGGCACCGACAATGACACCGAGAATGGGATTGGAAATGGTGGCAAACATTTCAGAAAACTGCGGCAAATCGCGCAGGGGCTCTACGGCGGATTCCATGGTTGCCATACCAATGAACAAAATACCAAATCCAACCAGGATTTCAGCTTTATCCTTGGTGCGCTTCTTGTGTGCAAGCATTAGGATGACAATACCGATGATAACGGCAACATATGCCAAATTTTTGGGCTTGATGAGCTGCATAAAAATGCTACTGCTCAGCGCGCCATCTGAATCCAAGCGCAAAATCTGCGCAGTGACGGTTGTGCCGATGTTTGCACCAAGAATCACGCCGACACTTTGCTTGAGCGTCATAATGCCAGCATTGACAAAACCAACGACCATAACCGTGGTTGCAGACGATGACTGGATGACAGCGGTGACTGCCATACCTATCAATACAGCACGCAACAGACTGCCTGTCATTTTTTCAAGCGTTTTTTCTAGTTTTGGACCAGCCGCACGCTCTAAGCCACTGCCCATTGTGTTCATGCCGTATAAAAATAGTGCAAGTCCACCAAACAGCTTTACGATTGACATGAAATCAAAATCCATTGGAATCCTCCCTTGTTTCTGCTGCAATGATGATAAAATAATGTATTTTCTTGCATCAAGATGCTTTATTATGAGGAGTATCTCCGCAAAAAAAGCCTGTGCGTAAAGAATGTGTAATATTTTAAACCAATACAGAAGAAAGTTTTACAATCTTATTACATACTTTATCAGTATACCGTGACTTTCTACTGGATGTCAACGAAAAAATATAGTGGAAAATGTTTCAATTCCTCGCGCCGCCTCTCTTGAAAATCGGTCTCATAGGATTGACAGAATTGGATTTATAGAATATTATAAGTGAGAATGAGAATCATTTTTAGGTGAACGTAGGAGGTTTGAGAAAATGCGAAAAAGAGTGACTGCGATTTTGTGCTGCATCATCACGGTCTGGAGTCTTTCCGGATGCAGAAATGCTCCAGCTGTTGAGAGCGATAAAATCAATGTATTGGTATCATTCAATGCGATGCAAGAGTTTGTAACCGCCGTGGGGAAAGAGAAGGTCACTGTAACAACGATGGTTCCAGATGGTATCGAACCGCATGATTTTGAACCTAAGGCACAAGATTTGATTGCACTGGGTGACGCGAACGTCTTTGTGTATAATGGACTCGGCATGGAAAGCTGGGCAGAAAAAGCCATGCAGGCAGCCGAAAATGCACAGTTGATTGCCATAAATGCCTCAGAGGGTGCGGAGGCTATCACCAATACAGATGGAGAAGAACTGCAGGAGCATGGGCAATATGACCCGCATCTGTGGCTGAGTCTCACAGGCGCAAAACTGGAAGTGCAGAACATTGCAAATGGTCTAATCAAAGCAGACCCTGCAAATCAGGCGTATTATGCGCAAAACTGCACCGTCTATCTGCAACAGCTGGAAGAATTATATAGCACATATACCAGCAAATTTCAGTCCCTTTCACAAAAAAACTTTGTCACGGGGCACGCGGCGTTTGCTTATCTGTGCCGTGACTTTGGGCTTTTTCAAAACAGTGTGGAAGATGTTTTTGCAGAAGGAGAGCCGACCGCGAAACAGATGACAGAGCTTGTTTCATATTGTCAGCAGCAGCAAGTTTCTACAATTTTCGCAGAAGAATTGGCAAGCCCTGCCGTTTCTGAAACACTGGCAAAAGAAGTTGGCGCAAAAGTGGAAACCATTTATACGATGGAAAGCCGTGAGGACAACAAGAGCTATCTCGAACGAATGACCAGCAATCTCGAAAAAATTTATCAAAGCCTTATCGGCTAGTATCTTCACAAATGCGGCTTCGGTTGGGTATTCAAATAAAAAAGCGAGGGAGTGATTTCTCTCGCTTTTTTACGCAAATTGCGCAAGGAATACAGGTTTTACGCTTGACAGACCCTTTGTTTTTCGCTAAAATGCGATTGCAGCAGAGCAATTCGCGGAATGAGAGGTGACAAGAAATGACATTGCAGCAGTTGCGATATATCATATGCATTGCACAGACGGGGTCGTTTCATATGGCAGCCCAAGCACTCTTTATCACACAGCCAAGCATTTCCAAAACGGTGGCTGATTTGGAAAAAGAAATGGGGATTTTGATATTTCTCCGTAACAATCGCGGTGTAACATTGACAGAAGATGGATTGAAATTTTTATCGTACGCACGGCAGGTGGTGGAACAGGCAGAGTTGCTAGAGCAAAAATACAAGCAGTGCACGCCAATTCGGAGGGTATTTGCGATTTCAGCACAGCATTATGCGTTTGTTGTCAATGCATTTGTTAGACTGGTTCGTGAATTTGGACAGGCACAATATGAGTTTTCTCTGCGCGAATCACGCACCCATGACATCATAGAGGATATACGCCTGCGCAGAAGTGAGATGGGTATTTTGTACTTAAGTCAATTCAATCAGCAGGTTCTTTCACATATTCTGAAAGAGAATGCATTGCGCTTTGAACCACTATTTACAGCAATGCCACACATTTTTGTCAGCAAAAACAATCCCTTGGTAGGAAAAAACAAGGTGACACTGCAAGATTTAGAACCCTATCCTTGTCTGACCTATGAACAGGGGCTGCACAATTCGTTTTATTTTGCTGAAGAGCTGCATAGCGTGGCATATCGTCCCAAAAGCATCGTCGTGTCAGACCGGGCGACGCTGTTCAATCTGCTGATTGGATTGGATGGCTATACCATTTCCTCGGGAATTTTGAGCAGAGATTTAAATGGAAATGAAATTGTATCAATTCCGCTGGAAAGCACAGAAACCATGCAGATTGGGTATGTTTGTGCAGAAAGTACACCGCTGAGTGCAATGGGAGAACGATATATTACCTTGCTTAGAGAATATATTGCGGCATCTGCGATAGATTATAGTTATCACAGCGAATAGAAATCATGTATTAACATATCGTGCAGCTTTTCCTGTATCATATATACTGTAAATGAAATAGGAATAGGAGAATCACGATGCAAAACATAGAAACCAAATGCCTTCATGCAGGGTGGAATGCAAAAAATGGGGAGTCCAGACAACTGCCGATTGTGCAAAGCACGACCTTCAAATATAATAGCAGCGATGAGATGGGCAAGCTGTTTGATTTAGAAGCCGAGGGTTATTTTTATACCAGGCTGCAAAATCCGACGAATGATGCCGTTGCTGCAAAAATATGTGCACTGGAAGGCGGTGTAGCAGCGATGCTGACAGCATCCGGACAGGCTGCAAACTTTTATGCGATTTTTAATATTTGTCAGGCAGGTGATCATTTTATTGCTTCCTCCGAAATTTATGGCGGAACGTATAATTTATTCGCTGTAACGATGAAAAAGATGGGAATTGCGTGTACCTTTGTGCATCAAGATTTGCCAGAAGAAGAATTGGAAAAGTATTTTCAACCCAATACAAAAGCGGTTTTTGGAGAAACCATTACCAACCCAACAGTATCTGTGTTTGATTTTGAAAAATTTGCAAGGGTGGCGCATACACATGGTGTGCCGTTGATTGTAGACAATACGTTTGCAACGCCGGTGAATTGCAGACCATTTGAATGGGGAGCAGATATTGTGACCCATTCAACGACCAAATATATGGATGGACATGCGGTAAGTGTGGGCGGCTGCATCGTAGACAGTGGAAATTTTGACTGGAAGCAATATGCAGAGAAGTTTCCGGGACTCACGACACCCGATGCATCTTATCATGGGATTACCTATGTCGAGAAATTTGGGAAAGGTGCCTATATCACAAAAGCAACCGCGCAGTTGATGCGTGATTTTGGTTCGATTCAATCTCCGCAGAATGCATTCTACATTCAGTTAGGGTTGGAAACACTGCACCTGCGGATGCAGCAGCATTGTAAAAACGCATTGGCAGTGGCTCAGTTTTTGGAAAAGCAAGAAAAGGTTGCGTGGGTGCAGTATCCAGACTTAGAAAGCAATCGGTATCATGATTTGGCGAAAAAGTATTTGCCGAAGGGCTCTTGCGGTGTAGTAGCGTTTGGAATCAAAGGTAAAAGGGATGCAGCCATAAAATTTATGGATCAGCTGCAGTTGGCGTCCATTGCAACACACGTGGCAGATGCCAAAACATGTTTGCTACATCCTGCGAGCCACACGCATCGTCAGCTTTCAGAACAGCAACTGAAAGAGGCGGGGATTGCATCGGATCTCATTCGTTTTTCAGTCGGTTTAGAAAATGTAGAGGATATTATTGCAGATTTGGAGCAAGCACTGCAAATAATAGGATAGAAAGTGGTTGTGAGGGCGTAGGAATGCATACGCCCTCTTCTGTGTGATGCAAGAGAGGCGAAAAATTTCTCTGCTTCTGGCTGCGGAGTGCCCAGCATGATGGTGAGTCGTACGATTGAAAATGATGTTTCTTATTATGTGATATATGAGCGAGTCTGTCGATAGATTTTACACAGCTGACAGAAGATAGCTTTTATATTGCTCAACCTGCTTTGCGCGCCCTTGCTTTTCAGTGTCGAAAAAAATCAAAAAAGGTGTTGACAAAAGGCGCGGAGTGTAGTATTCTAATTGAGCTGCTTCCGAAAGGGATTGGCACCATGCAAATAAAGATTTTCAAAAAACTGAAAAAAGTTGTTGACAAATGTGGGTTTGCATGATATAGTAATTAAGCTACTCCGATGCGATTGCGAAAAACGTAAAAGCAAATCGGGTTGTGGCAAGTGGTGTTTGGTGAAATTCACTGGATGCTGCGAAAAGCTTTCAGAGGAAAGCACTTTGGTTGGTTTTCGGAAAGAAAATCGACACGCGGTGCAAAATTTCGCTGAAAGCAAAGAAATTTTGCACCTTGTAAATTGAACAATGTAAAGCTTAAAGCATACCATTTATGAACCCTGAAATTCTTTGAGTTTACTCAAAGATTCAAAGCGGAAGACGAAAATCCGCTAAAAACAAATCGTCAACACGTCAGACTTTAAAAGTCGATTGAAGCAGCGGTCACGCTGATTTAATACAATTTTTAGAGAGTTTGATCCTGGCTCAGGATGAACGCTGGCGGCGTGCCTAACACATGCAAGTCGAACGGAGTTATATTGGAAATCCCTTCGGGGGTGGAATCTGTAACTTAGTGGCGGACGGGTGAGTAACGCGTGAGCAATCTGCCTTTAGGTGGGGGACAACAGTTGGAAACGACTGCTAATACCGCATAATGCACAGGAATGGCATCGTTCTTGTGCCAAAGGAGCAATCCGCCTTTAGATGAGCTCGCGTCCCATTAGCTAGTTGGTGAGGTAACGGCCCACCAAGGCGACGATGGGTAGCCGGACTGAGAGGTTGAACGGCCACATTGGGACTGAGACACGGCCCAGACTCCTACGGGAGGCAGCAGTGGGGAATATTGCGCAATGGGGGAAACCCTGACGCAGCAACGCCGCGTGATTGAAGAAGGCCTTCGGGTTGTAAAGATCTTTAATTGGGGACGAATTTTGACGGTACCCAAAGAATAAGCTCCGGCTAACTACGTGCCAGCAGCCGCGGTAATACGTAGGGAGCAAGCGTTATCCGGATTTACTGGGTGTAAAGGGCGCGTAGGCGGACTGGCAAGTCAGAAGTGAAATCTGAGGGCTCAACCCTCAAACTGCTTTTGAAACTGCTGGTCTTGAGTGATGGAGAGGCAGGCGGAATTCCCAGTGTAGCGGTGAAATGCGTAGATATTGGGAGGAACACCAGTGGCGAAGGCGGCCTGCTGGACATTAACTGACG
>OY760938.1:2395000-2421374 GCA_963664255.1 Intestinibacillus sp.
CGCAATGGAGGGCCGAACCCACGTCTGTTGAAAAAGCCGGGGATGACTTGTGGATAGCGGAGAAATTCCAATCGAACTCGGAGATAGCTGGTTCTCCCCGAAATAGCTTTAGGGCTAGCGTTAACTTAGATTCCCGGAGGTAAAGCACTGAATGAGCTAGGGGCCGATAAGGTTACTGAACTCTATCAAACTAAGAATGCCGGAGAATTGATGGTTAGCAGTCAGACTGTGTGAGATAAGTCTCATGGTCAAAAGGGAAACAGCCCAGATCTACAGCTAAGGTCCCAAATAGATACTAAGTGGAAAATGATGTGAAACTGCGAAAACAACCAGGATGTTGGCTTAGAAGCAGCCACTCATTCAAAGAGTGCGTAATAGCTCACTGGTCGAGTGGTTTTGCGCAGAAAATGTAACGGGGCTAAGTATCTAACCGAAGCTTAGGCATTGTCCGTAAGGACATTGGGTAGGGGAGCGTTGTATGCGGGGTGAAGTCAGATCGTAAGGACTGGTGGACTGCATACAAGTGAGAATGCCGGAATAAGTAGCGAGAATTATGTGAGAATCATAATGGCCGAAAATCTAAGGTTTCTTGGGGAAGGTTCGTCCGCCCAAGGTTAGTCGGGAGCTAAGGCGAGGCCTAACGGCGTAGTCGATGCACATACGGTTGAAATTCCGTAACCACCAAAAGTGTTAAACCAGAGGACGCTTTCATTAAGTCGAACCCGGGCGATGGTTGCCCCGGGCGTAAGGGACCGAAATTTTAGTAGGGAAGTCGATGGCGTGAGAGACGAGAAAAGTCTGGCGAATTGCTCAGGTGCCCGTACCGCAAACCGACACAGGTAGATGGGATGAGAATTCTAAGGCCAACGGGAGAAGGGTTGTTAAGGAACTCGGCAAATTAACCCCGTAACTTCGGGAGAAGGGGTGCCTGCAGCAATGCAGGCCGCAGTGAAAAGGCCCAAGCGACTGTTTAGCAAAAACACAGCTCTCTGCTAAATCGAAAGATGACGTATAGGGGGTGACGCCTGCCCGGTGCTGGAAGGTTAAGGGGAGTGCTTAGCGCAAGCGAAGGTACGAACTTAAGCCCCAGTAAACGGCGGCCGTAACTATAACGGTCCTAAGGTAGCGAAATTCCTTGTCAGGTAAGTTCTGACCCGCACGAATGGCGTAACGATTTGGGCACTGTCTCAACAGCCCGCCCGGCGAAATTGTAGTACCGGTGAAGATGCCGGTTTCCCGCAACTAGACGGAAAGACCCCATGGAGCTTCACTGTAGCTTGATATTGGATTTCGGTACTTCATGTACAGGATAGGTGGGAGCCTAGGAAGGTAGAGCGCAAGCTTTACTGGAGGCAACCTTGGGATACCACCCTTGGAGTATTGGAATTCTAACCTGCGGCCCTGAATCGGGTCGGGGGACACTGTCAGGTGGGCAGTTTGACTGGGGCGGTCGCCTCCTAAAGAGTAACGGAGGCGCTCAAAGGTTCGCTCAGCACGGCTGGAAATCGTGCGGTGAGTGTAAACGCATAAGCGAGCCTAACTGCGAGAATGACGGTTCGAGCAGTAACGAAAGTTGGAGTTAGTGATCCGGCGGTATGTGAATGGAAATGCCGTCGCTCAACGGATAAAAGCTACCCTGGGGATAACAGGCTGATCTCCCCCAAGAGTCCACATCGACGGGGAGGTTTGGCACCTCGATGTCGGCTCATCGCATCCTGGGGCTGAATTCGGTCCCAAGGGTTTGGCTGTTCGCCAATTAAAGCGGTACGCGAGCTGGGTTCAGAACGTCGTGAGACAGTTCGGTCCCTATCTGTTGCGGGCGTAGGAATATTGAGAGGAGCTGTCCTTAGTACGAGAGGACCGGGATGGACGTACCGCTGGTGCACCGGTTGTTCCGCCAGGAGCATAGCCGGGTAGCTAAGTACGGACGAGATAAACGCTGAAGGCATCTAAGCGTGAAACTCTCCTTGAGATAAGTATTCCCATCCTTCGGGAGTAAGTCCCCTTGTAGACTACGAGGTTGATAGGTCAGGAGTGGAAGTGTGGTAACACATGTAGCGGACTGATACTAATCGGACGAGGGCTTGACCTAATTATATTGGGTTGAATCTCGAAAATAAGCTTTGCGAGTAAGTATTGTTCAGTTTTGAGGGTGTAATAGAATGTTTTATACGAAGCATAGAACAAGAGAAGGCATCTTCACAAGAGCAGGTTTCTTGAGCGAAAGAGAAAGCACAAAAGAAGCAGAATGGTTCGGTTTTCTTTTGCATACTTTTCTTTTTTCGTGAAAAGAAAAGTATGTGCACCATTAGCTCAGATGGTAGAGCAACTGACTCTTAATCAGTGGGTCCTGGGTTCGAGTCCCCGATGGTGCACCACTTCCTTTGAAAAGAGGAAAGAGCAGCGAAGGAACGGCCCGTTGGTCAAGCGGTTAAGACGGCGGCCTCTCACGCCGCAAACAGGAGTTCGATTCTCCTACGGGTCACCAGCAATAAAAAAGAAACAAACACTTGACAAAGTGCTTGTATATATGGTATCATAGCAAAGCAGTTTGCGAGATATTGAAGAGAAAGTGCGTGTTTTTGGTGACGAGGGTACACCTGTTCCCATTCCGAACACAGTAGTTAAGCTCGTTTACGGTGAAAATACTTGGCTGGCAACGGCCCGGGAAAATAACACGATGCGCACACGAAAGAGATCGCATAATACGCGGTCTCTTTTTTCTTTAACATTTCTAGGTGATAAATATTCTAGGATAAACAAACACTAAATATTCCTCAATAGCTCAGTTGGTACGCCACTTCGCAGAGTGGTGTTTCGGAGGTCAACCGCCGTAGGCGGCACTTAGACCGGAGATGAGCATGCCATGTGCAGAGCACATGTTTCGTAAATGAAGAAACACTAAATATTCCTCAATAGCTCAGTTGGTAGAGCATGCGGCTGTTAACCGCAGGGTCGTTGGTTCGAGTCCAACTTGAGGAGCCAAACAAAACGTTCCACTACATAGCACGTAGTGGAACGTTTTGTTCTGTAAATGATCCACTTGGGTCCGAAAACGTACAGGACACCGAGTGGATTACTATATGCGTTATGTCGTTAAGGTAATTGCAACGAGAGGGTTATCTATCAATAACTTATCATGTCAGTTTATTTTAATTTCTGAACGACATTATCCATTTGCTGGGACATGGAAATTTCATATTTCTGCGCGATTTGTTTTAAATCTTCATATTCCGGCTTTTCGCGGCACACGCCCCAGCCACTAGACTGCTTGACGCGTACCACTCCATATTCTGTCCGTATAGTATATTCAGTGCGGTGTAGCGTCCACAGAGATGTTCTCGTACACCAAGTGTCGAGGTGTGTTTAAAAATCAGCTGCAACACTCCTCCCGTTGCCCTTCTCTGCACAGACAGGTCAGCAGTACACCAGGGCGGCTTTTTTTCATCTGTGCCGCAGTTGTGAACATATCCAGCGCGCCACGTTCCAGCAAGAGTTCGGTCGCAAAGCCTATCGCTTCGGGTGTCATATCGTCCAGATTACAGTTCAGCTTCGCAATCGACTCGCGCACTTCATCCGTTTCTCCCAGCATGGCGCGTATACAATTTGCCTGCTCAAAGTCTTTTTTACCCATTCCATAGCCGATATGTGCTATTTTTATCACAGGCATTGCACCAAAATCTGTGGAAAAGTGCTTTAGCAGTGCCGCACCTGTCGGGGTGCATAGTTCTCCGCGGATATTGCTGGCATAGGTTGGCACGCCACGCAGGATATGCGCCGTTGCGGGCGTCGGAACGGGTAGAATGCCGTGCGCGCAGCGCACATGACCGCTGCCGATATGTACGGGTGATGTGAGGACTTTTTCTGGTGAGAGTTCTTCCATCAGCATACACACGCCGACAATATCCGCGACAGCATCCAGATTGCCGACCCCGTGGAAGTGGATTTGCTCCACAGGTTTGCCGTGTGCGTGGCTCTCTGCTGCAGCAATCAAGCCATAGACCGCGCGTACATCCGCCCGTATCTTATCGGACAGGTCAAGGTGATGAATGAGGTGCACAATCTCTTGCATACCAGTATGGTGATAGGGATGGTGGGGGTGTGCTTCGTGGTGATGCCCTTCACCATGATGGTTGTGCTCATGTATGTGCGTGTCCACATCATGGCTTTCCTCTTCCGCTCCATGCACGGTCACCAACACATGGGTGCCAACAATACCGCACTTGGTCGTAGGCGCTACGCGAACCACAACGTCTGGAATTCCAAGAGCATTCAGCCGCTGAGGTTCAGTCTATCACCCCCAGAGTGGCCGATAAATACATCCAAACGTGGCAAAAGACCCCGTCAGTTAAAACGCGGACTCGCAAGCCCCATACCAAATATCTGACCCCGTCCAATATCGAAAAAAGCATCAAGCTGCTGCGCTGTACGTTCAAGCAATCTGTTCGCTGGGAAATGATTGGAAAGAACCCTTTTGATACTGCCATTTGCCCTAAGGTAGAATACAAGCGCCGTGATATCTGGGATTCTGACATGATCCGTAAAGCTTTAGATACCGGTAGAGACTCAAAGCTGTATATGTCTATGGTGATCTGAAAGCCACACAGGGCGATATAGGACACGCTGAGCTAGATATGATTACAAAGGTTTATGCTCATATCTTGGACGAGGACAGAAAAATTAGCGCTCAGAAGTTTGAGAGTGCATTTTACAGCAATCCCGACCTTAGAAATGTTAAACCGCCACAGGAACAGCCTACGGCTACCCCCGTTTTAGATGTTGATACTTTGGTGGCTACGCTCACAAACTCTCCCGAGTTGCTTGCAGTGTTATCACAGCTTGTTGCAGCTCAAAGTGCGGCAAAATAGCTTGCTAATGCTCCAATTAGCAAATGTGCAGTTTTCTTAGAAAAAGCAGTGAAAATAGTTCGAGTCCAAATTAGCAAAAATGTGTGACCGACTTTTCACTGATGAGAAAACAGCAAAACCCAATATGCCAGTTGCAGCGAAAAACAACAACGCTGCAAACCCCTATAAATAAAGGCTTGCAGCGTTGTTTACTGGCGTCCCCGGCGCGATTTGAACGCGCGGCCTTCCGCTTAGGAGGCGGATGCTCTATCCAGCTGAGCTACGGAGACAAATCTGAAATTATTGCAATGCAGCCCTATGTAGGAGACGAACGCCGCCTGCTTAAGGAGGGTGAAGCACGTCATAGCTGCGAGTAAAACGAGCAGATAAATAAAGGAAGAAGGACTTAGGAATGATAAAATACCTAAGCCCTTCGGCGTTTTGCATCAAAAAAGCACCTAATCCATGCATTTACTGCATATGCCAAAGAAGAAACATCTAATAAAATATGGTATCTAGAAAGCAGTTTGCTAAAAACAAAACTATTAATATCATATACTGAAAGTTGCATTGTGTCAATAGATGTTCGCAGATTTTCCTATAAAACCAAAAATTCAGTGCAGTGCAAGCGCAAAAGGGAAATTTAGCTTGAAAACAATCGCTTTTCTTACTATAATAATGTTTGTGAGTAATAATTTTTAAAATGAGAAGCATTTTTGTTTCAGATAGAAGGGATATATACAATGATACAATCTGAAAAGATGTATTTTTCCTATACCGATTCGGACACCTATGTGCTGCAAGAAATTGATTTGGAAATCAATCAGGGTGAATATGTGTCGGTGGTTGGAGAAAACGGAAGTGGAAAGAGTACATTAATGCGGTTAATGTTACGACTGTTGAAGCCGACAAAGGGGAAAATTGAAAATGGATTTCAACGAATTGGATATGTGCCGCAAAAAAAGGATTTTACAAATACGAATTTTCCGATTACAGTTTATGAAGCATTGGAATCCTATCAGCGGTTATTGCAGTTGAAAAACAAGGATTTGATTTTACAAAGCTTAAAGCAGGTGGGAATGGCAGCGTTTGCAGGCACACTCATGGGCAATCTATCCGGAGGACAGACACAAAAGATTTTAATTGCACGAGCTTTGATTGGCAATCCGGAATTGCTTGTTTTGGATGAACCTTCGACCGGAATTGACCAAAAAAGCCAGCACGAGATTTATGCATTTTTGAAAAGTATGAATCAGGAGAAGGGAATGACGGTCATTTCGGTGGAACACAACTTAGATGCAGCTATTTCCAATTCCACACGGATTTATCATTTAAAAGAGGGCAGGGGGCATATCTGCTCGGTGCAGCGATATGCAGAAGAATATTTAAAGATGAATCAGGGAGGGAAATAGTATGTTAGCATATGGGTTCATGCAAAACGCAATTTTAATTTCGCTTTGCATTTCGGTATTGTGCCCTTGTATAGGCATTTTTTTAGTGCTGCGACGTTATTCTATGATAGGGGATACATTATCCCATGCCTCGTTAGCGGGCGTTTCTGCGGGGCTGCTGATGGGGCAAAATCCGGTGCTGTGCGCGTTTTTATTTACATCGCTCTGTGGCGTTTTGATTGAATTTCTGCGGGGCTTCTTTAAAAAGCATACAGATTTGATTTTGTCGATTGTTCTGGCGCTCAGTGTTGGAATTGCGATTACCATTATGAGCTCCGGAAAATTACACGCCAATGCCGAGAGCTTTTTATTTGGCAGCATTTTGACGGTAACCCAACTGGATATTGTCGTTGTGTTAAGCCTGACCTTGCTTTCAGTCTTGGCGTTGCGCGTGCTGTATCATCAGATGCTGTATATCGCTTTTGATGAAGAAACCGCGATTTTGACAGGCGTACCGGTGAAGCGCATCAATTATGTATTTTCGATTTTGGTGGCTTCGGCGATTTCTGTTTCGATTCGTGTGGTTGGTGTTTTGGTGCTCAGTTCTATGATTGCCATTCCAGTAGCAACGGCATTACAACTGGAAAAAGGGTTTCGCATCACGGTGGTAAGCTCTATTCTGTTTAGTGTGGTCGATATTATGCTGGGGCTTATCTTGTCATACTATTTAAATGTAGCTCCTGGAGGATTTACGGCATTGGTGTCAGTCATGATGCTATTATTGGTGATTGCAGTAAAAGCTGTGTGGAAAACACACGCGAACAGTACAAGTTCGTGCGATAGTTAAATACCATCAGAAGTGTTGCGCAGCAAACTCAAAAAAGAGGTGGATGAAACGCCTCTTTTTTCTATGCTGATAGAAAAAATGTATGTCAAAAGTAAGTGTAGTATCGAAAGGAAGAATCCATTTCATGGGATTTTGTCAGCACACAAGGAGATTCTGTCATTATATACAAGTCACAAAAAAGCATTGCATTTTTATCAGATATAGAGGAAAAAAATGAAGGAATGTACAATTTAGACAAAAATCAATAAGAATATATGGTACAAAAAATTTAGAAATCTATTTTTTACATAGTTTTCACATATGAAAATTGTGCAAATGTGCATATTGTAATATTACTATAATCTATGGTATCTTTATTTACGTTGCGTGCACGTGAACGCAACGTGCAAGATACTCGTGGTTGGACTATTTTTTGGGGGTAAACAAATTGACGTTTTTTAATTCATTCGCATGGACAGGGGTTTCCTTTCTCTTGTTCACAATATTGGTGGCAGCGATTTCTAGCTGGAAAACACGCGGGGACGATTTGCAATCGGCAGAAGGCTACTTTCTTGCGGGTCGCGGATTGCCAGGTGTGGTTATCGCAGGCTCATTGCTGCTGACGAACCTTTCCGCAGAACAGCTGGTAGGCTTAAACGGTCAAAGCTGGAAGACCAATATGGGACCGATTGCATGGGAAGTCGGCTCTATGTTTACGTTGTTGGCACTGGCGTATTATTTTTTGCCAAAGTTTTTAAAGATGGGTGTTATGACCATTCCTTCCCTCATGGAAGAACGCTATGGCAAAGGCACCAAAACGATGTTTTCTCTTGTCATCGTCATCATGTATTCTGTTTTAAACCTGCCTGTTATCCTATACTCAGGTGCGGTTGTTTTTGAACAGATTTTCGATATTTCGGGAATTTTGGGACTTTCCAAATTCCAAGCAGTTGCGATTTTGTGCGTATTTGTCGGTATTGTTGGTGGTTGTTATGCAATCTTCGGTGGTTTAAAAGCGGTTGCTGTGTCCGATACCATCAACGGTGTTGGTCTTATCATCGGCGGTTTGATGATTCCGTTCTTAGGGTTCTATACCTTGGCAGCAGCCACCGGTGGACATGGTGTTATGGATGGCATTCGCTATGTCATTGAAGCAGACCCTGCGAAAATGAATGCTGTCAACGCATGGGATGCAGCGCAGCCGGAAGTTCCGTGGCCGCTGCTCATTACTGGTATGTTCTTTAGCAACCTATATTGGTGGTGCACAAACCAGTCCTTTGTGCAGCGTTCTTTGGCAGCGAAGAGCCTGAAAGAAGGGCAGAAGGGCGCCATTTTCTGCGGATTTTTGAAGTGTTTAGGGCCGCTGTACTTGGTGGTACCGGGTATCATCGCGTTTTATTTGCCGTCTATTCAGGATAAGCTTGCAGCAGCAGGCGATTCCGCAATCGATTTTGCATATCCGGCGCTGATTTCCGCCATTGTACCAAAGCCGATTATGGGATTCTTCGCGGCAGTCATGTTTGGTGCAATTTTATCCTCCTTTAACTCGGTGCTCAATTCTGCGTCGACGATGTTTACTTTGGATTTGTATCGCAGTTCCATCAATCCGCAGGCATCTGATGCAAAGTGCGTAAAAGTGGGTAAGATTTACGGAACGATTGCAGGCTGTATTGCCATTGCAGTGGCACCGTTTGTAATGTATGCAAACGGAATTACCACATTCTTGAACTCCATGAGCCAATTTGTTTCCTTGCCGGTATTGTGCACAGTATTGGGCGTGTTCCTGTTCCATAAGATGCCGAAATATGCGCCGAAGGTTATCACCATTTTCCATGTCGCGGCATATGCACTGTTCTTAGTTGCAGCACCGTGCTATCCGGGTTCAGAAAACCCCATCCACTATCTATATGCGATGGCAGTTTTGTTCCCGTTGGAGCTTCTGATTATGTGGTATTTGAACAAATATCATCCGGGCGAAACCTATCTCGTCAAGGACAGCGGTGCAGTTGACTTGACACCTTGGAAGTATCGTCATGTGGTTTCTATCGTTGGCATTTTGTTTGCCATTGCAATCTACATCGTATTTTCTCCATTGGGGATTGCAGCATAAGACACAGCGACAGCTGTGTTTCAAATCAACAAAACACGAAGACTTTTTTTGTATAAGTATATAGTATTTCAAATTTCAAAAATACTGGTTGCGTTCTCGTGAACGCAGTGCTATAATGATACTGAAGAGTTAGAAAAATTGTGAATATGCAAGATATGCAATGGTTTTGCAATAGCCGAATCTGTGTGCGTTTTGCAGACCAGCGGCCATTACGCCATACAATATGTGCTTTAAGATTTTGGAATTTGGACTGTAAACAGCTTGTGTTTAACACGCATCGGATTGTCGCAAAGGCACGTTTCTGTACGCGACATATCCATTTATGTTCCTATATTTGTCATCAATATGTCATATCTTCCCCGATTCATATTGACTGAGCAGGGTCTTTTGCCGCATGGCTATATGTGCGGCAGGAGACCCTGTTTTTCATGGGAACAGAAAGCAGAGGGGGCAGACAGAAAAGCGTTGCAGTTGCATCAGCACAGTGCTTGCATTCGATGTGTGTAGAATGAGGAGAACGTATATGAAAAAACGATTGCGGAACCTGAAAATTGTTCAAAAACTGGGACTTATCCTGAGCATTATCATTGTCATTTTTTTGATTGCCATTGGAAGCGCGATTGCTTGTATGTCTGCAATGGGCAACGAAATGTCGTTTTTTTATCACACACCGCATGAAGTTGTGCAAACCCAGCTTGAAATCCGAAGGGATTTGCAGAAGGTCGGAAAATTTTCGCTATGGGCAGTTGCAACCAGTGATTTTACAGTGATTGATGCCTGCATCGAACAGGTGCAACGCACGGAAGAAGAGATGCAAACCAGCATTGACAAGCTGAATCAGCAGTTTAGCGACCAAGCATTGTTGGAACAAATGAATGGTCAGTATGCGCAGCTTTCTGATGCATTGCAGGAATTGGTACGCTTTGCATCGACCAATCAAAGAAATTCTGCGCTGAAATACTATAATGAAACGTATAATGCGCTTTCAGAAAATCTACAGAGCACATTGGAGCACATCAGTGAAGCGGCAGAAAATCAGGCATTGGAAGCTTATCAATCGTCTGTTCGCTTGCAGACAACCGCGGTTTTGATGATGTGCTTGATTTTTGTTGCCAGCATTGCCTTTGCTGTCTTTCTGGCATATAGCGTTGCACAGTCCATTGTGAAGCCCATGAAAGAGGTGATGCAGGCAGCGGAGCAGATTGTGCAAGGGGATTTGGAGGTACAGCTGCATATAGATTCCAAGGATGAAATAGGCGCACTTTCCAAGAGCTTCACCCACATGGCACATGCGCTGCGAAATATCATCCAAGACACCTGCAATTATCTGGATGCACTTGCACATCGGAATTTTTGCATCGATATTGCCAATGAGCAGATTTATGTGGGCACCTATCAAAACTTGATGTTGTCCATGAAAGAAATTAACCAACGCCTCAATCAAACCCTTCTGGACATCAATCTGACCTCGGATAAGGTCGCGGTTGGTGCAGAACAGATGTCCTTTGGGGCGCAGGCACTTTCGCAGGGTGCAACCGAACAAGCCGCCGCAGTGGAAGAGCTTTCGGCTACCATTCAGGACATTTCCTTACAGATTCAGGAAACTGCCGATGGTTCAAAGCTGGCAGACAACGACAATCAACAATCGGCAGGGGAGCTGCGCCATTGTGATGAAAGCATGGGTCAGTTAGTGGCTGCCATGCAGGATATTTCAGATTCTTCTCATGAAATTGGAAGAATTATCAAGACTATTGATGACATCGCCTTTCAAACCAATATTTTGGCATTAAATGCGGCAGTGGAGGCGGCGCGTGCAGGGGTCGCAGGCAAGGGGTTTGCAGTAGTTGCGGACGAAGTACGAAATTTAGCGCAAAAGAGTGCAGAAGCTGCAAAAAATACGACCACACTGATTGAGGCTGCTATTCATGCCGTTTCTAAGGGAAATCAACTTGCGCAGAATACAGCGAAATCACTCAATAGCAGCATTACAATTTCTGAAAAAGTGGCAAACAGCGTCGCTAAAATCGCAGAAGCATCCGAACAGCAAGCCAATGCCATCCAACAGGTGACACAGGGCATTCAGCAGATTTCTGATGTGGTGCAAATGAACTCCGCTACGGCCGAAGAAAGTGCAGCGGCAAGCGCAGAATTGAGCGGACAAGCGCAGATGCTCAAAAAAGAAATTGGACAATTTGCACTGTATCAGCACGATATATCTGATGAGAATCTGCAAACAGAGAAGCCAAGGGACAGCCTTTCCGAAACAGAAGATGCAGAGGCATTTGCAACGTATGCAGAAGAAGAATCGGGGAAATATTAAAAACCTACTCTGCATAAACGAGAAATGCAAAATAAAAAAATAAAAATTTCTCTTGCAATATGACAAAAAATGTGGTTTAATAATAAAAGAGGAAATCGAAAAGATTTCTCCAACTTAACTTAGTTGAAAAAGGCAAACTTACTGAAAGGTAAGGACGCAAAGCCATGGGTCTAATGTTAAATATCTTTAACAATGATTGCCAGGTTGCCAGTGGGAAAAGATTGGTATGTTGATTTCATATCCCATTCAGGCAATGTGCATGAGTGGGATATTTTTTGTTCTTAATTTGTCCATATCAATTCCCTCTAATATAATCTCTCATAAGAAAACCGTGTCGAGCCCCTCCTCGACACGGTTTTCTGTTTGCATTTAGAAAGAAACCTACTGCGGTTTGTTTTTTTGACAGTCCTTTTGTGCATGGTCTGCATTTTTGGATTTGGATTTTGTCTGAATTTCGGTAGGATTCATACGCCCATAGCACATGGAAAGGTCTTCGGGATTGATGTGGTTTAAGTCTTGATAAACGGAAGTGTCGTGGCTTAGATGCTTGCATTGCAAAGAATAATTGACAAAGCCTTTTATTGCGCTATACAATACGGCGAACAGGGGCACACCGAATAGCATACCTGCAAAGCCAAAAATACCGCCAAAAATCAAAATGGCGAATAGCACCCAAAAGCTGCTTAACCCGGTGGAATCCCCAAGAATTTTTGGACCCAAGATATTTCCATCAAATTGCTGCAAAATAAAAATAAAAATGAGGAAATACACAACCTGGATAGGGTTGACCATAAAAATCAATAGTGCTGAGGGAATTGCACCGATGAATGGCCCGAAAAAGGGAATGATGTTGGTAACGCCGATGATTACACTAATCAGCATAGCATAGGGAAGGCTCAAAAGCTGCATACAAATGAAAGCGATGACGCCAATGATAAGGGAATCAATGAGCTTTCCGTTGATGAAGCCGCCAAAGGTACGGTGTACAAAACGTGTATTATTGACAATGAGATTTGCGTGTGGCACAGAAAAAATGCTGTAAATCAGTTTTTTGATTTGTGCAGCAAAGGTTTCCTTGCTGTTTAATACATAAATGGTGATGAAAATGCTGATAATGAGATTTTTTGCCAAGGTCAAAGTGCCCATTACGCCAACCATGACAGAATTCAGTTGTGGTAGCATATCGTTCTTCATCCAAACGGTGGCCGTGTCAACGATTTGACGATATAAGTCCGTTGCAGAAACTTCAAGCTCGGGATGTGTTGCGAGAGTTTGCTGCAGCCATATCAAGAGGTGGTCTAAGCTGTCTTGCAGGGTGTTGTTTTCGATTAAGCCGGCAATGGTGGTGACGATTTGTGGCAAAACCAGATACAACAAACCGGCAATGATAAAGAAAGCAATGAACATTGTCAGCAGTGTGCTGTAGAGTTTGCTGTTCTTTTTGGGATGCCGGGTGTGTTTTTGAAAAAAGGGGAGGGTGCTTCGATAGAAGAAATTGAAGATTGGCGTGAGCAAATAGGCAAAAATCAAACCGTAGGCAAATGGCTGAAATGCAGAAGCTATGATGGAAAAGATGGAAAGAACTGATTTGAATTTGAATAAAATAAAGAAAAAGGTGATGCTGATAATGACAACGGAAAGCACCGTTAGACCGGTGTACACATATTTTTTATTGGCTTCGTTTTTCATGAAAAACTCCTTGGAAAAGCAGAGCGGAATGTATGCAATGCCCTCTTATTATTTTCGTATGATTTTAGATTCCAGTATCATTATATAGAAATACCTGCAAGTATTCAACAAAATTCGAAAGGAATATCGTGGGAGGAGATGTCCGCAAAATAAAACCGCTTTTAAAGAACGGTTGCTCGTTAAAAAGCGGTTTATGCGCAGTCAAAATGAGGGGAACATCTAACCAAAAGTAGGGGGTAAAGCATCAGTCCTTTTCAGAAAAGAAAACACGCCAAATCAAATAGCCATAGGAGAATAAAAAGCCCGCCCAAACCAAGGGTCGAAATTTGCGAATCACATGGGAGAAATGCGCTCCAATCAAGAGCCCAAGACTAAACAGGGCTGTTTTAAACATGGAAAAATCAAAAATACCAAATGTGCGAACTTGCTGCATGGAAAACTGTACAAAAGAATCCGATGCGCGCTTTGCCTGTGCCGTTCGTTTGGCACACTTTTCGTGGAGGTGCTGCAAGGCACACGGCATTTTGTTACATGAGAACCGCATAAAAATCACTCCTTTACTCAAAACCATTCGTTTATGTAACTATTTTCTCCAGATATACTGCTCATATGCAACCGTGCAGTGACGCGCAGCGCATACGGTCAGCAGCGATTTTGCGAAAACTTTTTTGCCGTACTGCAGGAAAGGCACTGTTCAGGGGAAATGACACCCAGCCGCATTTGCAGCTGATCTGCCAGTTCTGCGGCATTTTTGCACTGCAGCTGTGACATTGCGGCTTGTAAAATGCGTCCGCTGGCAAGCGCATCGGAACAAGCCTCGTGATGATTGAGCGGAATTTGGAGTGCGGCAGAAACGGTGTCCAGCTTGTGGTTGTCCAAATCAGGCCAAACTTTTTGTGCAATTTTTACCGTACAGATGTACTTGCAATGGGGCAGGGGCAGCTGATAATGGTTCAAGGTTTTGCAAAGCACCGAGGTGTCAAAGGTTGCGTTATGACAGACCAAGATGCTGTCTTCAAATAAATGCTTGATTTGTGCCCATACTATGGCGAAGCTGGGAGCGTCCGCCACCATACTGCGCTTGATGCCATGCACACGTGTGTTATACCAATGGAATGCGCCGAATTCGGCAGGCGGCTTGAGTAAATAGGCATTGGAATCAATGAGCTGCTGATCTTCAAAAACAGAAATGCCAACCGAGCAGGCACTGCAGGGCGAGGAATTTGCGGTTTCAAAGTCCAGTGCAATATATCGCATACCTACCTACCCCCTTTCTTGCGCAGTGGTGTTTTCTTTGATGGTACATAGGAAATGGTACAATGGGGCGATTTGTTTCATGTCAGAAAGCATTTTTTTAACAAACGTACCATCTAAAACAGAGGAATGGTCGGTGAACTCTGCCATAACCCCCAAATTTTTTCGGTTGAGCCATGGCTGATAAATGGCAGGGGCATCAGGGAAGCGAGGACGCTTATAAGAGTCACCGTATAAGGAAAATGGAGGCTGCACACAGTGAAATGCTTCCAGAAAACGCTTGTCTTCTGCCAACATCAGTTCACGGGCGTACTGCATTTCCTGCGGGGGTGCCTGATAATAGCCACAGCCATACGCCCAATAGGTGGGTGCAATTTCAAAATAGTAGCATGGTCGTGCTGCAAAAGCACCCTTCATGCGCCCAAAGGTAATCCACATATGGTCACGATATAAGCTTTTATCCTTGGTATAGCGTGTGTCACGTCGTACACGTGACAGCATACGATGCGGTTGTATCACAAAAGAAGAATCAATTTCCAACATCGTGGGGGCCATTTCAGCAATCAAAGCATAAAAAGGTTCCTGCACCAAATGTTTGATTTTTGGCTTGCTTTCTTCATAAAACGCCTTGCTGTTTTGCATACGGTTTTCAATTAAGAGATCCAGTCCTTCTGGAGAAAAACCTGTAAAATCCATGTCCGATACCCTCATTTCTTTACTACTTCTATTTTATCGCTTTTTTGCGTATCATGCAACAGAATTTGCAATTTTGCGTTTGCATTTGCCGTATTTTGGTGTATAATAGCTTTAACTCAAGATTTCCGCATGGTGGAGGTATGTATGATGAAAAATGATGATAAGATTTTGGCACTGCTAGACCAAGATGCACGATTGACGGCGGCACAAATCGCAGATATGGTGGATATGTCGGCGGATGAGGTGGCTCAGCGCATTCGGGATTTGGAAAAAGATAACACAATTATTGGATATAAGACCTTGATTGATTGGGAAAAGACAGACAAAGAGTTCGTTACCGCACTGATTGAGGTCAAAACCACCCCGCAAAAGGGCATGGGCTTTGATGAAATCGCACGACAGATTTATTCGCATCATCAAGTGGAGAGCGTCTATTTGATGTCGGGCAGCTTTGATTTGACCGTGATTATCTCGGGGAAATCCTTAAAGGATGTCGCGCGATTTGTCTCGGAACAGCTGGCGCCCATGGAAAATGTGCTTTCAACCGGCACGCACTTTATTTTGAAAAAATACAAAGAACAGGGTGTAGAATTTGAACCGTCTGCACGCGATGAAAGAGAGGTTCTACAAGCATGGTAGACTACGACCAACTGATTTCTGACCGTGTGAAAATCGTCAAGCCATCGGGCATCCGAAAATTTTTTGACATCGTGTCCACAATGGGCGATGCCATTTCTTTGGGCGTTGGCGAGCCGGATTTTGAAACACCGTGGCAGATTCGCCGCGCAGGCATCATTTCTTTGGAAAAGGGACGCACGTTCTACACCTCTAACTGGGGTCTTGCAGAGCTACGCCATGAAATTGCAGAGCTTTACACACGCAAGTATCATGTCACTTATGATGCGGCATCTGAGATTTTGGTAACCGTTGGCGGCAGTGAAGCCATTGACAATACCTTGCGTGCGGTGCTGTCCAGCGGGGATGAAGTGCTGATTGTCGAGCCGTCCTTTGTGTGCTATACGCCATTGACGATCATGGCAGGCGGCACGCCGATACCGCTGAAAACCTATGAGGAAGACGGATTTAAGCTGCGGGCAGAAACCTTGCGCGCTGCAATCACGCCGAAAACAAAGGTGCTGGTGCTGCCGTTTCCCAACAATCCGACCGGTGCGATTATGAACCGCGAAGAGCTGGAAACGATTGCAGAAGTGCTGCGTGATACGAATATTTTGGTCATTTCAGATGAGATTTATTGCGATTTGACTTATGAAGGGGAGCATGTATGCTTTGCCTCCTTGCCAGGGATGCAGGAGCGCACCATTGTGGTCGGCGGTTTTTCAAAATCCTATGCCATGACAGGCTGGCGCTTAGGGTGGGCATTGGGACCTAAAGAGCTCATGCAGCATATCTGCAAAATTCATCAGTTTGGTATCATGTCGGCACCGACAACGGCGCAATTTGCAGGCATTGAGGCCCTGCGCACAGGGGACGATGATGTGCTGCATATGAAAACACAGTATGATTTGCGCAGACGATTTTTGGTGTCTGAATTACGCAACATGGGGTTATCCTGCTTTGAGCCAAAAGGCGCATTCTATGTGTTTCCATCTATTCAGGCGAGCGGGTTGTCCTCAGAAGAGTTTTGCGAACGGCTATTACTCGAACAAAAGGTAGCCGTTGTACCTGGGCACGCGTTCGGCGCTTGTGGGGAAGGGCACGTGCGCATTTCGTATTCATATTCTATGAACCATCTGCGGGAAGCCATTGCGCGCATTCGCATTTTTTTGGAGCAGAACAATATACAGTAATCTATATGAGAAAGATTTTCTATACAAAAACACGCAAGCAAAATGCTTGCGTGTTTTTGTATAGAATCGCGAAGTTATTATTTGTTGACCACAACAAGGTGTGGATAGGCAATATCCACGCCCGAAGCGTCATATGTGGCTTTGATAGACTGGAACAAATCACTCTTCATCCGTGCAGCCGTCCCAGAATCCTTTGCCCAAAGGAACGCACGCAGCACAACGCTAGAATCTGCAAGCGCGGCAACGCGCACAACAACGGCATCCGCGCAGGCATCTTTTTCGGCGTCCGTACGATAATCGAAGAAATCCGGATGAGATTGAATCTCTTTGGCAAGCAGGGTTTTCGCAAGCTCCAAATCGGATTCATAGGTGACGCCAACTTCAAAGAACACACAAATCTTGCTGTCGGCATAATCTGCATTTTCAATGATGGTGCTGTTCATCTTGCTGTTTGGAATAATGACACGCTTATTTTCCCACGTGCGGATGGTGGTGTGATGAACGGTAATTTCGTCAATGACACCGGAAATGTCATTGTCCACATACCGAACAACATCGCCAAGATTGAACGGCTTAAATGCCAGCAGCATCAAGCCGCTGACCATACTGCCCAGTGCTTCCTGCGCCGCCAAGCCGACCACAACAGCGAGGATGCCCCCAGCGGCAAGCAGGCGATTGAGTGCACTTTCCAATGCGGGAATACAGCTGATGGCGACAATACCGCCTGCCAGATAAATCAAAGCCGCAGAGAGGTGCACCGTAAACCCAATGACTGCCGCACCGGAAGCATTTCCAGTATCACGCAAGCGCTGTTCGATGCGTCGCAGACAAAAAACAGCAAACCGTTTTAGGAAAAGTGTAATCAGTAGAATGACACAAATCATCAGTGCTGTCAGTACACCATGCCCGAAGGCAGAGGAAAAAAAGGTCGCTAAATATCCGGTTGAGCTATCCTTGACGGCTTCGGTTGCCGCTAAAATCGCATCATCTCCCATATGTCACGCCTCCTTAGTATGAAATACCCCAAACAATCATTTTATCAGCGGGTTTTCCGCAAATCGGACAAACATCTGCAATATGCTCCTGCTCCAGCGGCATACAGCGGGAAGGCATACCGGTTTCTTCCTTGACCTTTTCTTCACAAGCCAAATCGCCGCACCACATGGATTTAACAAAGCCGGTATGTTCGGACAGAATGTCTTTCATGTCTTGTAAAGATTTTGCAGTGTAGGTATGTTCTTGACGGTTTTGCAGTGCCTTGTCAAACAGTGCCTGCTGCAGGGATTCCAAAAGCGCAGGAATCACGGTGTGCAGGTCTTCAAACTTGACAACGGTCTTTTCACGGGTATCTCGGCGCACCAAGACGCACTGACCCTGCTCAATGTCACGCGGACCGACTTCCAGACGGAGCGGCACACCCTTCATTTCATATTCGGCAAATTTCCATCCAGGAGAATTGTCAGACAAGTCAATTTTGCTGCGTACGCCGGATGCTTTGATTTGCTCGAACAATTCCTGTGCCTTTTCGGTGACACCGGGCTTGTGGGAAGCAATCGGGATAACCACCAGTTGGGTGGGTGCGATTTTCGGCGGCAGCACCAGACCTTCATTGTCACCGTGCGTCATGATAATGGCACCAATCAAACGCGTGGAAACGCCCCAAGAGGTTTGGTGCATATATTGCAGGGTGTTGGTGTTGTCGGTGAATTGCATATCAAATGCACGCGCAAAGCCATCGCCGAAATAATGGGATGTACCGGATTGCAGTGCCTTGCCGTCGTGCATCATTGCCTCAATGGTGTAGGTGTCAACTGCACCTGCAAAGCGTTCCTTGTCGGTTTTCTTGCCCTTGAGGACTGGGATTGCCAGATATTTTTCACAGAATTCCGCATATACGTTCAACATACGCATGGTTTCTTCCTGTGCTTCTTGCGCTGTTGCATGAACCGTGTGACCTTCCTGCCACCAGAATTCGCGCGAGCGCAGGAACGGGCGTGTGGTCTTTTCCCAACGAACAACGGAACACCACTGGTTATAGAGCTTCGGCAAATCACGCCAGGAGCGGACAATCTTTGCATAGTGCTCGCAAAAGAGAGTCTCCGAAGTCGGACGGACACACAAACGCTCCTCCAGCTTTTCAGAACCGCCATGGGTGACCCATGCAACTTCCGGCGCAAAGCCTTCCACGTGGTCCTTTTCCCGCTGCAGCAGACTTTCAGGAATGAAAATCGGCATGGCAACATTTTCATGTCCTGTTTCTTTGAACATACCATCCAAGGTTTTTTGGATATTTTCCCAAAGAGCTTGCGCATAGGGGCGCATGATTACACAGCCCTTGACCGAGGAATAATCAATCATTTCGGCTTTTTTTACAATATCTGTATACCATTGCGCAAAATCGACATCCATAGATGTAATTTCGCTGACAAGCTTTTTTTTCTCTGCCATAAGTTTGTAGTTCCTTTCACTTCCGCTGATGCGGAGTCATACGCTAATACTAAATGAAGGGTTTATAGTTCCAAAGGGGTTGTGTGATAGATGAATGCATTTGAAACATTCTATGTGAAGCCATCGGAAAATGAGCTGATTGAAACCGTGATACATATCAAGCCAGACCCACGACCCGCCCTGCTCGGCAGTGTGCTGAATGAGGCGGGCAAGCCGGTTGCGGGGGCGTTGGTTGCGGTGTATCGGTCTGGTGGGGGCGGTGCGCCCGATGTGCCCGTTGGCTCATTGTATACAGATGAATTTGGACAATTTGCGTTTGGCCCGCTCGATTCGGGAAAGCTGTATTTGGTGCGTGTCTATCAAAATGACGGGCAGATACGCACACTGGAGCAACCCGATTGAAACGAGTCGTTATATGCGCCTGCATCCGTCTTCGGCGGCGGATGCAGGCAGCAATGTTGCGTTAGTTGTGGGTGCGTTGGTCCACTTCGGCAGATAGCTTTTCGATGAAATCATTCAAAGGCATGACGGTGGTTTTGCCATCACGGCGGTCACGGACAGCCACCTGTCCCGCTTCCTGCTCCTTATCGCCGACCACCAGCATATAGGGCACCTTTTCAAGCTGCGCTTCACGGATTTTATAGCCGATTTTCTCACTGCGTGCGTCCATTTCCACGCGGAAGCCACGCTGTTCCAAGGTGGCTTTGATGTCATACGCATAATCTGCGTTGCGGTCGGTCATGGGCATCATGCGCACCTGCTCGGGTGCCATCCAAGTGGGCAGTGCACCTGCATATTTTTCCAGAAGCAAAGCAAGCGTGCGTTCATAGCAGCCAAGGGAGGTGCGGTGGATGATATACGGTGTTTTGCGCTCGCCGTCCTGTCCGATATATTCCATGCCGAACTTTTTCGCAAGCAGCATATCAATTTGAATGGTGATGAGGGTATCTTCCTTGCCGAATACATTTTTGCACTGAATGTCCAGCTTGGGACCATAGAAAGCGGCCTCGTCAATGCCGATTTCATATGGCACATCGAGATGGTCCAAAATCTTGCCCATGAGGGATTGTGCTTCGTTCCATTGCTCGGCAGTGCCTTCGTACTTTTCGGTGTTGTTCGGATCCCACTGCGAGAAGCGATAAGAGCAGTCCTCCGCCAAACCAAGGGTTTCCATCATATATTGTGCCAGTTCCAAACAGCCGCGGAATTCGTCCTCCAACTGGTCGGGACGCAGAATCAAATGCCCTTCCGAAATAGTGAACTGGCGTACACGAATCAAGCCATGCATTTCGCCGGATTCTTCGTTGCGGAATAGGGTGGAGGTTTCGCCAAGGCGCATCGGCAAATCACGATAGGAGCGTTGGCGATTCAAAAAGACCTGATACTGAAACGGACAAGTCATGGGACGCAGTGCAAAGCATTCCTTGGTTTCATCATCGGGGTCACCCATGATGAACATACCGTCACGATAATGGTCCCAGTGACCAGAGATTTTATACAAATCACGCTTTGCCATCAAGGGTGTTTTGGTCAAGAGATAACCGCGGCGCTGTTCCTCATCCTCAACAAACCGCTGCAGTAGCTGAATGGTGCGTGCGCCCTTTGGCAGAAGAATCGGAAGCCCTTGCCCAATGAGGTCAACCGTTGTGAAATACTCCAATTCACGCCCGAGCTTATTGTGGTCACGCTTTTTTGCATCTTCCACTGCCGCCAGATACGCATCCAGTTCATCCTTCTTGGGGAAGGCTGTGCCATAAATGCGCTGCAGCATTTTGCGGTTGGAATCCCCGCGCCAATATGCACCTGTCGCACTGGTCAGCTTGATGCCGTTGCCCTTGACACGACCAGTGCTGTCCAAATGCGGACCTGCACACAGGTCAACAAAGTCCCCCTGTTTGTAAAAGGAAATGACGGCATCTTCGGGAAGGTCGTCGATTAACTCCACCTTGTAAGGTTCTTCTCTTTCCTCCATTAGGCGGCGTGCTTCGGCACGGGGCAGTTCAAAGCGTTCCAGAGCAAGCTTTTCCTTGCAAATTTTGCGCATTTCGGCTTCGATAGCGACCAAATCCTCGGGGGTAAAAGGGGTTGGTGTATCAAAGTCATAATAAAATCCGGTGGCAATGGCAGGGCCGATTGCGAGCTTTACCTCGGGGTGCAAGCGTTTCACCGCCTGTGCGAGGATATGGGATACCGTATGCCGATAGGTATTGCGGTATTCCGGATTTTCAAACGTGTACAAGTTTTCTTCAGCCATGATATTTTCCTCCTGTGTATTGGGGCAAGAAAAAAGTTCTCACCCCTGAAATAATGAATATCAGGGGTGAGAACAAACAATTCCCACGGTTCCACCCTGCTTGCAGACCTTCCTTTGAAAGCGAAAGCTGCCGCTCGGAGTCCGTAACGAGGACGAGACGCTGCAGGTTCGTCCGTAAAACGGCTTTCCCTGCAAAGCTCCGGAATCGGTCAAATTTTCTGCATATCTGTGTGCGTTCGCAGCCAAGACGACACTCTCTGTAGGATATGTTGGTTCGAAAATTTGGTTTCCATCATTGCCGATTGCGATTTTGGTATGAGCATAGCACATTTCTATCGGTTTGTCAAATATGCAAGCTTAGTTTTTACAAAAATTATTTTTCGATACAAACAACCCTAAAATTGGTGTATCAAAAGCGAATAAAAATGCCGCAGACCGCACCGATGGCAATGAACATAATTGGATGCACCTTAGGAAATCGTGCAATCAAGACCACAAAAACCGCAAAGAGCAGCAATGCGGGGAAATTTAAAACCTGCGAAAAGCTGGAAAATCCATGCCAAAGGTCAATGTGCAGCAGTGTCATTAGCATGACCTCACTGATAGCACCTAAAATCAATCCGGCAGACGCTGGGCGCAGTCCATAAAAAATCGACTCCACCAAATGGGAATCCCGAAAACGCTGGAGCATTTTAGAAATCATGATGATGATAAAAAATGAGGGGAGAATCAATGCGGTGGTGGCAAGCACTGCCCCGAGCAGACCTGCGGCGTGAAAACCTGTATAGGTGGACATATTGACACCGATAGAACCAGGAGTGGATTCCGACACCGCCACCATATTCAGCAAGTCCGCCTGAGAAAACCAAGGATAGCGTTCTGCCATAGATTTTAGAAAGGGCAGGGTTGCCAAACCGCCGCCGATGGAGAATAATCCGGTTTTTAAAAATTCCCAAAACAGCTGTGCATAAATCATTTAGACGACCTCCGCCGCAGTCCTGACAGTATCCCAATGCCACCTGCGACCAAAATCGCAAGCACAGGAGAAAGGTTGCCGACCGTTACTGCAAGGAATGTACCAAGGAGCAGAAGCGCTGTGAGCCAGTCCACCACACCATTTCGGCTCATGGTATATACCGCATACAGCACCAAAGCGCAGACGGCAATCCGAATGCCAGAAAAGGCATGCTGCACCACGGGATAATCCGAAAATTGCTGAATGCAGGATGCAACGACAATGATAACCACCAAGCTTGGAAACACCAGTCCCGCGGTTGCTGCCATCGCACCACGCACGCCATGCTGTTTGTAGCCGATAAAGGTGGCACTGTTGACGGCGATGATGCCGGGCGTGCATTGTCCAATGGCATAGTAATCTATGATTTCCGCTTCGGTTGCCCAGCCGCGTTTGTCAACAATTTCACGGGTCAAAACCGGTAAAATTGCATAGCCGCCACCGAAGGTGCATAAGCCGATTTTCATAAATGTAAAAAAAAGATTTTTGCAGGGATTCATAAATACTCCTTCAAATTCACAGAGAAAAGCAGAAAGCAGACCCAAGACAGGCGCTGCTTTCTGCAAAGGTTATCAAAAAAACGGGTCGTTTGCAATGCCCGGCGGAGAACGATATTGAAAATGTGCAGCTGCAATCAAGTTAAGTGCCAAATGTCATCGTTGTATTGTGTAATCGTGCGGTCAGAAGAGAAGAAGCCCGCATTTGCGATGTTAATCAGCATTTTCTTTGCCCATGCAGTACGGTCTGTATACGCTGCAATGGCACAATCCTTTTGGGCAATATAGGCTTCCAAGTCCAGCAGCGTCATGAACCAATCCTTCACAATCAGTTCCTTATGCAGGCGTGCCAGACACGGACGATTGCCAAGGGCAATCAATTCTCGGCTCATCAAAAAATCGACCAGACGACCAATGCGGTCTTGTTGGGCATAGAAATCAAAGGCGCTATAGTCCTTCTTTTCATAATGCTGTATGACCTCTTGTGAAGATGCACCAAACGGATAAATGTTTTCTTCGCCTGCAAGGTCAGCAATTTCCACATTTGCACCATCCATTGTACCCAGCGTGACGGCACCGTTCAGCATGAATTTCATGTTGCCTGTGCCGCTGGCTTCTTTGGAGGCGAGCGAAATTTGCTCGGAAAGGTCGCAGGCAGGAATCAACTTTTCTGCTGCGGTGACATTATAGTTTTCGACCATCACAACACGCAGCCACGGGCTGACTTGCTCGTCGTTGGCGGTCAAATCCTGCAAACACAGCAGCAGATGGATGATGTCCTGTGCGATACGATAAGCAGGGGCGGCTTTTGCACCAAAAATACAGGTAATCGGCACAGGCGGCAGTTTGCCGGATTTGATTTCCAGATATTTATCGATGATATACAGGGCGTTCATCTGTTGACGCTTATATTCATGCAAACGTTTGATTTGAATATCAAAAATAGAGTTCTCTGGCACAAATCGACCAGTGTTTTCTTTTAAAAACGATACAGCACGGTGCTTGGCATCGCTTTTCACCTGCAATAGCCGCTGCAGAACAGTTGGGTCATCTTGATATGCCAACAATTTTTGCAGCTCTTGTGCGTCCTTCTTGTAGCCGTCACCGATAAGCTCCGTCAAAAGGTTTGCGAGCGGGTGGTTGCAGTGCAGCAGCCAACGACGAAAGGTGATGCCATTGGTTTTGTTATTGAACTTGTTGGGATACAACACATGAAAGGGATGCAGTTCGCTGTTTTTTAAAATTTCGGTATGCAGCGCGGCAACGCCGTTGACACTGAAACCATAATGGATGTCCATGTGCGCCATGTGCACCCGCTCGTCCTCATCAATAATGTCCACCGCAGGGTCAGCATATTTTTCAGAAATGCGGGCGTGCAGCTCCTGAATAATGGGGATAAGGTGCGGTACGACCTGCTCCAGATAGGCGAGCGGCCAGGTTTCCAATGCCTCGGCTAAGATGGTGTGGTTGGTATAGGCACAGACGGAAGAAACAATATCAATGGCTTCGTCCAATGCAATGCTGCGCAGCTGTAGCAATCGAATCAGCTCGGGGATAATCATGCTGGGGTGCGTATCATTGATTTGGATGACCACATAGTCTGCAAGGTCGTGCAGCGTACAGCCCTTGGAAACCGCTTCGTCCAGAATCAGCTGTGCGGCATTGGACACCATGAAATATTGCTGATAAATGCGCAGCAGCTGACCATCTTGGTCGCTGTCATCCGGATAGAGAAACAGCGTGAGATTCCGTGCAATATCCTGTTTGTCAAACAAAATCCCGTCATGCACAATGCTTTCATCTACAGTATCCAAATCGAACAAATGCAGTTTGCAAAGTCCGCCGCCATATCCGGCAACGTCAATATCATACAGCGTCGAACGGACGGTGCAGCTTCCAAACGGCACTTCATAGCTCGTGGGTTGGCGATGCAGCCAGCTTTGAGGCGCAATCCAAGCATCTGGAACGGCGCATTGCTGCCGCTGGGCAAAGGTTTGGCGGAATAGTCCCAAATGATAATTCAGCCCGATGCCGGCACCCGGCAGACCCAAGGTTGCAATAGAGTCCAAAAAGCATGCTGCCAGTCGACCCAAGCCGCCGTTGCCAAGCGAGGGTTCTGGCTCTGCTTCTTCAATCTGCGCCAAAGAGGTGCCATGTGCACGCAGCAGCGTGTCAATCGCATCATATTCGCCCAGTGCAATCAGATTATTAGACAATAGTTTGCCGATGAGAAATTCTGCAGAGATGTAGTAAAGCTGTTTTTTGCCTATATTGGGCGGCAGGTTTTGCAGATGTTCGGCGGTCAGCTGCAGCAGCACTTCGTAAATTTCCGAAGCAGAGCAGTTTTCAATGGATTTTCCATAGCACGCAGAGATGCGGTTGAGCAACTGGTCTTTCATTTCTGATACCTCCTGATGATGGTTGGATGTTGAAATCAGCAGCGGTTTTGAAATTTTCAGCGTTTGTTAAGCATGAGAGAAGAGCTTTTCAAAAACGTAATCTTCCATGACATAGCCTTCCCCAATCGGACTATCTACGATACCAACATTGGAAAAATGCAAGCGCTCATAGGTTTTAATGGATTCGGTGTTGCCACGATTGACCGTGAGCTTGATTTTTTGCAGACGTGCACCACGTGCCCAACCCTCTAAAAACGCCATGACATCTCTGGCAGTTCCTTTGCCGCGTGCCGATTTTTTCACATAAAGTTTGCTGAGAAACAGTGCGTTGTCCTGCGTTTGCACACCGAGATACCCAACGGTTTTCGTGCCATGCCGCAGAAAGAAATAACGATAGGATGCTTGTTCCATTTGGCGGCGCATGGGTGCTTCGCTTTGAATGTTTGTCAGCATATAGTCGACTTGCGCAGCACCAAGCAGGGGCGTGTAGTATTCTGTCCAAATCTCTTTTGCCAAGGCAGCAAGTGCCGATAAGTCCTCGGCAGGCGAGATTTCTAAAAATTCAGTCATCGGATACCTCCCGTATAATTTGAAATACTACTTTATAGTACCCCTAAATTTTAGAAAAATCAAGCGGTATCCCTGTAAACCGCACTTTACATTTCTCATGAGCAGGATTCATTTTCCATATCTCGCAGAAAACGTTGGAAAATATCTAAAGAAAATAGCTGTAATTTTATGAATGAATATGATATACTGAAAAACAGTGAAGTCGTATGACTGATGGATGGTCAGACCAGGAGGAAGTTTTACATGTCCA